>JAFGLF010000021.1 GCA_016928195.1 Elusimicrobiota bacterium | reverse complement strand
TTATTTAAATTACTTTGCTTAAATTAGTTTTATCTTTAGGGGTTGACCTTTTTTATCGGTATTATTTTGTTAGTGTTGTGGAAATGTCACGACATAATTTACAATACTTTATTTAAAAGATAATGTCAAGAATTAGTTAGTAAAGTTCATTAAAATTAAATAAAGGAGGAGGAGAGAATGAAAATACAGTTAATAGTTCCGGCGCTTAAGGGATTTAAATATCCCAGAAAGAGTGGATGTCCGCCCTTGGGCTTGGCTAGTATAGCGGCTTATTTGCGAATGGAAATCCCGAATATAGAAATTAGTTGCTATGACGGTGAGATGATGTCAAATACGCAAATCATAAATGGATTAGAATCAGATTCCGTAGTCGGCATTTTAACAAAGACACCGAATTACCCCGGTGCGGTTGAAATAGCGGAAGTGGCCAAAAGGAGGAATTGCATTGTGATTATGGGTGGTGTTTATGCGAGCGCCATGGCCGAGGCAATAATAAAATATCGTTCGGAGACAGTGGATTTTGTGGTTAAAGGCTTTGGCGAAAAGCCAATTCTACAAATTATCAAAACAATAAAGCAAAAGAAAAGAATGCCCAATCGTATTATCACGTACCCAGCTGCCTGCTTTGATAATATTCCTGGTCCTGATAGAAAAATTTTTAATATGGAAAGGTATATTCAAGACTTTTACAGTGATCGCCCAACCTGGAAACATAACTACAGAGGCACGAATATCTTTACTCATATGGGGTGTATTTATAAGTGCGATTTTTGTTCTCGTATGGGACCACTTCAACCTTATTACAGAAATCCTGTTTTGATCTGGGATGAAATTAGGGGTTTGGTAGAAAAATATAAAATCAATTACTTAATTGATTTTTCTGATGGCATTACCCAGAATATTCCCTGGCTAAGATGGCTGGTAAATTCACGGCCAGCTGATATCCCGGAAATAAAGTGGCAGGTATTTTCAACCGCCGGGCATATCAGCGAAGAAACGCTTAGACTATTAAAAGCGCTGGGAGTAGTTCATATTTTTGTCGGAATCGAAACCGGTGATCCAAAAGTCGCCAGACAAATATGCAAGGGCAGTAATTTTTCTCCGGATATGGTTTTTGCGAAATCACAGATGATTGCTCGCGTTGGTATGACCATAACTCCTTCGTTCGTGTATGCTCTGCGGGGAGATACTAGTAAAAGCATGGGAAGGACTTATTCACTAGCAATGAAGTTAAAAAAGGAAATCGGGTTCGAAGAAGTATTCGCCTGTGAACTAATCCCTTTTCCAGGTTCAAATGCCTGGGCTACGCTGCGTAAATTAAAACGGTATGATACGGATATATTATATGTAGAGAATTTGAAAATGGATTGGATGAAGTATGCCTTACCACATCTTGATCCATTGGAAGTTCGGGAATGTGTTGATAAAACATTGGAATTAGGGATTTATCCGATTAGTGTTCAGGGAGAAAAGTAAAACAAGGAGGAAAATATGGAGACCAGAAAATTTGGGAAAACAGGCAAAGACGTTTCGGTGATAGGCGTTGGTACTTATGGGCACGGAGACGCTTATGGTGGCATGAAAAAAGAAGTATCGCAAGGAATAATAGAAATGGCGATTAGACAAATTCCAAAAGAAGTGAATTTACTAATTGATACAGCACCGCGATACGGAAGCGGCAACGTAGAAAGCTGGCTCGGAGAAGTAATTAAAGAGAAAAAAGCAAAAAACGTTCTAGTAGCTTCGAAAATCGGTCGCCATATTGAAGAAGGAAGGGTAAACGAAAAAGATTTTTCCTCGGATTTTTTAAGAGCTGACTTGGATAATAGCCTGAAAAGGTTAGGAGTCGAAAAAGTATTTCTTTGCCAGCTTCATAATCCAAGTTTGGAAATTATTAATGATGGTTTGGTATTCGATTTACTAGAAGAGTTTCGTGAGGAAGGCAAAATCGAATATTACGGAGTAAGTATTGATAAGCCGGAGGAGGGAGTCGCGGCGATTGATGTATGCCAAAAGAAAGGCTACGACGGACTCGCTTCGCTTCAGGTAATTTACAATATCCTAATTAAAAAGGCCGAAAAAGAGCTCTTCCCAAAAGTTCTAGAAAACGGAATAGCTATTATCGCCCGGGAACCGTTGTTGAGGGGATTTCTTACGTGGAGAACAGGTAGTTCATTGTATATATCAAACCACCTATCTCCAGCTTGTAAAAAAATCGTAGATATGTACGGTGAAAATCAGTTGCGTTTAAAACTTAAAGAAGCTTTTGAATACCAACTCAAGCCGGGTAAAAATGATTTTCCAAGAGCTGAACATGACAGGCTTTCTATAGAGCGAATTGCTTTAAAATTTGTGATATCGCATCCGGCAGTTTCGGTGGTTATTCCAGGGATGAATGACCTATGGGAAGTAGAGATAGATTTTCATTTTTCAGACGATTGGGGGAAATCCGAATGTCTATATGCAGAATATCTCTGTCGTGAGGCAAAAGGGCTTGATGATTTGGTTATATTATGAAGAAAGTAGAAGAAATGAAAATAAAAAAGCCCGGTTATATGTAGCGCGGGCTTTTTA
>JAFGLF010000020.1 GCA_016928195.1 Elusimicrobiota bacterium | reverse complement strand
TGGCTGTGGTCTTTTAAATAAAATGCTGATACTGCAGAATGCTAGTAGAATATATTACAGCCGTATATTTTAAACAGATAAAAGGAGGGTAAAATGATTTTCAAACTTATTTTAAGTTTGATACTATCTGGGCTGGCGGTTTTGTTTATAGTACAAAATGTAGTTGATGTTAATATTCGTTTTTTGTTTTGGAATTTATCAATATCCCTTGCATTGTTTATGTTCTGTCTCCTGGCAATAGGAATTATTGTCGGTTGGCTGTTGCACAGCTGTTCAGCTGAGTGTAAAGAAAGTAAATGATATATATTAAATATATAAAATAAAACAAAAGAATGATTACACTAACCAATGCTCGTCTTAAGATTGATATTTTAGGGAGTAAACCCCCACACCAACGGTTGTTCTGTTGGTGTGGGGGTAAATACAGACGGGCCAGATTCGACTGGACCGGAACCTGCGAACAAATTGTGTTGGATGGTAAACATACCTATTGTTCCCAGGAAGCTACTGAAACAGACCGAGGATGCGAAGGCATTGGGCTGTGTAATGAATTCGGCATTGTAACACCGCTCGGCTACGATGATGCTGAAGTAAACCAATGGTTTCCGAAGATAGGTGTGGGGTTTTTACAGAAGAAAGATACTCTTCCGTATAATTTCGCAAAAGATTATGAGATTCTCCCTGTAGAGATAAAGGTAGAACAGACCGGCAAAGATAAGGTTATATTTGTTCAGACAGGGGCAAATCAACACGGTTGGGCATGGGAACTTCGTAAAACCCTTTCAATAGAAAATAATATACTGACAATTGAATATACTCTGGAAAATACCGGACAAGAACATATTAAAACTGAGGAGTACTGCCATAATTTTTTTTCAATTAACCGGCAGACAATAGGCCCTGATTATCTGCTTGAAACATCCTTTCCTATTAGCTGTGATGAAATTCGCGGAACAGTAACAGCTGAAAATAATACCATAAAAATTGCAGAGGTTCCCTCAGGACATATTTATGCTGCACAATCGGATTGTGAAGGTTTAAATAATGTTGAATGGAAGCTTATTCATAAGCCGTCAGGTCACGGGATGCAGGTAAAGGAATATTATAAACTGCATAAATTTGCTGTGTGGGGTATGAGCCACGTTATAAGTCCTGAATTTTTTATCTGGCTTGATATCAAACCCGGCAACAAACAGATATGGAAAAGAACATATACCTTTTATTAATTGCTATATCTTCATTTTTCTTATCCTGCAGTCATTTGTCTTATAGAAAGGATATTCCGAATTCAATAGAAATAATAATTAATGATATGAAGTTGGCTCATGAAGGCAGACCTCATGGGGTTCCAAAGTATTATGACTGGGTATTGAAGCCGCGTTTATGTATGGGAAATAATCCCAAAAACTTTAAAGCAGTGATTGCATGGGGACAGGTTTATGAAGATATAGAAGGAAATCCTGCAAAAAATACCAGAGTCCAAATAAGAGATATGAAAGCATATATGCTTAGTAAAAAGGATGGTAGGTGGCATCTTCTTCAGAGTTCAAGGCGGGTAGAGGGTGCGGCATATAAAGAAGATTTTGTTGATGATATAAATAAGCCGGCTGATATAAGAAAGGAAGCAGACGGTAGTATTTCTGTTAAAGCAGGGGAAGGATATAACTTCCATTTTTGGCCGACCACAGGAAGAGTCACAATTGACCCTGATGATATTGCAGGTATGTTCACGACTGTTCAGGCACGGCTCATAGTTGACGACCCTAATCAGCCCGACGACCGCTCTAGAGCCCGTTATCTGTTGGATGTTGGGGGTGATTATTGGCTTGACTTAACCTCCGATTGGGATCAATGGAAAACAAACGGTGACATAGGAATCGGCAGGTTCAAGTATGTTAAAAAAGGGTGGCAGTCTTTTAATATGATTAGTCTTTCTGAAAATAAGGTTCGTAAAAATCCTCCGCCCATTAAATGAAATACATGTATATATCTAAAGTATTTTTTGTATTGATAATATTATCTTTTATATTCATGCCGGTAAATGCGCAGACACAGGGCAATGAACAGGAAGTTATTGCGAAAGAGTTTGTTTCCCTGCTTGCAAAGGAAGCATCCAGACTTACAGCCCCGGTTCTGGTTCTGCAGGGCAAACGTGACTATCAGGTTACAATGGCAGACTTTAAAAGATGAAAGGATTCGCTTTCTTCACATAAAAACGTAAAATTCAAACTTTATGGATCGCTGAATCATCTTTTTATACACGGTAAAGGGAAGAGTATGCTTTCGGAATATGAAAAACCAAGCAATGTACATAAAACAGTAATTTCTGATATAACCGACTGGATTCAAAATGAAACCGGTAAATATTAGCTCTAGACTTTACGGAAAGGTTCTTATTCTCGGAATAGGAAACTCACTTAAAGGCGATGACGGACTCGGCAGTGAAGTAATAAAGCGTCTTCATGGTAAAACTCCGCATATGCTTCTTGATACCGGCTCTGCACCGGAAAATTATACCAAAAAAATAAAAGAATTAAGTCCCGACACCGTTGTTATTGTTGATGCTGCCGAATTGGGGGCTTCGCCAGGAACGATTAGGATTATTGATGAGAAGGAAATAACATCCGGATTTTTTACCACGCATAATACTCCGCTCAACATGTTTGTTGACTATATAAAAATGGAATCAGAAATGAAGGTTATTTTTATAGGTGTCCAGCCAAAATCCATGAAATTTGGCGAAGAGATTTCTGCTCCGGTAGATAAAGCAATAGAAAATCTGATAGAGGAATTTTCGAAGGATTAAAAAAACAAAGCTATGAATTTAAACAAAATTATTATTAAGGGTGCCAGAGAGCATAACCTCAAAAATATAAATCTTGAAATACCGCGGGATAAGTTTGTTGTAATAACAGGGCTTTCGGGCAGCGGTAAGTCGTCCCTGGCATTTGATACGATTTATGCCGAGGGTCAGAGACGGTATGTTGAGTCACTTTCTGCTTATGCAAGACAATTTTTGGAGCAGATGGACAAGCCGGATGTTGACCACATAATCGGGCTTTCGCCGGCTATTGCCATACAGCAAAAAGCTGTTTCACGAAATCCACGTTCCACCGTAGGAACGGTAACGGAGATATATGATTACCTTCGTCTTTTATTTGCCCGTATAGGTATTCCGCACTGTCCGCAATGCGGACGCGAAATAAAACCGCAGTCGGTTCAGCAGATAATTTCCGAACTATTAAAGTTGTCTTCAGGTACAAAGCTTACTATACTTTCGCCTGTTGTAAAAGGCAGAAAGGGAGAGTATAAGGAACTTTTTAAAAGTATTTTGCAGAAGGGTTTTATTAGAGCAAAAATTGACGGTAAAATTTATGAGCTGGAAAAACCTCCTGAACTGGAAAAAAGTAAGAAACATGATATAGCAGTTGTAGTTGATCGCCTTATAATCCCACCACCTGATGGGTCATTGAAAATGACCAGTAAAACAAACGCCTATGGCGTTTCATCAGGTGGTGGGATAAAATCCCGGCTTTCCGAATCCGTTGAAACTGCATTAAAGCTTTCAAAAGGAACAGTTACTGTATTAACCCAAGAACCCAAGAACTCAAGAACTCAAGAACTTGTCTTTTCAGAGCATCATGCCTGTACTGAATGCGGGATAAGTATCCCGGAGATATCACCCCGGTTTTTTTCGTTTAATTCGCCTTATGGTGCATGTTCCGGATGCGACGGGCTTGGTACAAGGCTTGAAGTAGACGAAAATCTGGTAGTTCCGGACAAAAATCTGTCGGTTTATGATGGAGCGCTTCTCCCGTGGTCAAAACCTATTACAACAAAGAGGCACAGATGGTCCGGTGCGTGGTCCGGCTATTACTTTGAACTTTTACAGGAAGTTTCTGCCAGGCACAGGTTTTCATTAAATACACCATTCAAGAAACTTTCCCGTACCAACCAAAGATATTTACTGTATGGCGATGGTGAGTTTGAAGGTGTTATAGGCAATCTTGAAAGAAGATATAAAGAGACGGAATCGGAATATGTCCGCGAGGAAATTTTTACGAAATATATGCGTTCCAATATATGTGAAAAATGCCGTGGCCGCCGGCTCAATGATGCAGCTCTTGCCGTAACGGTCGGAGAACAGAATATTTCCCAAATTACTGCGATGTCCATTAAAAAGGTTTCTGAATTTTTCAAAAATCTGAAAATAACCGATACGGAAAAGATAATTTCGAAACAGATTGTAAAAGAGATTACAGCACGTCTCTCGTTTTTGGAAAATGTCGGACTGGACTATATAACGCTTAACAGGGAATCATCCACTCTTGCCGGCGGTGAGGCACAGAGAATAAGCCTTGCCACACAGATAGGTTCCGGTCTGGTTGGTGTCCTGTATATTCTGGACGAGCCGACAATAGGACTGCACCAGCGGGATAATCACCGTTTAATAGATACACTCTGTAATTTACGTGACTTGGGAAATACTCTTATTGTTGTTGAACATGACGAGAAAACCATAGAATCTGCGGATTATATTATTGACCTGGGTCCCGGAGCAGGTGAAAACGGCGGTAAGGTGGTTGTTGCCGGAGATATTTCAAATGTTTTAAATGAGGAAAAGTCGCTTACCGGAAGGTATCTTAGAAATAAACTGAAAATTCCTATTCCCGATAAATCCAAAAGAGAAATAAAGAGATTGCTGGAGATTAAAAGTGCTGCCCAGTTCAATCTGAAAAATATAGATGTTAGGATTCCGATAGGTGTATTTACCTCCATAACTGGTGTTTCAGGAAGCGGGAAATCAACCCTTATATATGAGATTTTTTATAAGGCATTATGCCAGAAAATCTATAAGTCCAAAGAAATACCGGGAAAGCATGAGAAGATAGACGGTATCGATTTTATAGATAAAGTAATTCTTGTAGACCAGTCGCCTATAGGCAGAACTCCGCGCAGTAATCCGGCGACATATACCGGATTGTTTACCCCTATAAGGGATTTGTTCAGCCAGCTGCCGCAATCAAAGATTAAAGGTTATGCTCCCGGAAGATTTTCCTTCAATGTCAAGGGCGGCAGGTGCGAGGTATGTGAGGGCGACGGAACAAAGAAAATAGAGATGCAGTTTTTGCCGGATGTTTATGTAAAATGCGAGGTTTGTCACGGAGCAAGATTTAACGAGGAGACGCTTGCCATAAAATACAAAGGGAAAAATATATCGGAAGTTTTGGATATGTCTGTGGAAGATGCATTAAAATTTTTCGGAAACATCCCATATATAAAAAAGGTTTTACAGACACTTTCAGATGTTGGTCTGGGGTATATAAAATTAGGGCAACCTGCAACCACTTTGTCCGGGGGTGAGGCGCAGAGGGTTAAGCTGGCAACGGAACTTACAAAACGGGCAACAGGCAGAACGGTATACATTCTTGATGAGCCGACAACAGGTCTGCATTTTGCCGATATCCATAAACTTCTGGAAGTTCTGCACCGTCTGGTGGATGCAGGCAACACAGTTGTTGTTATCGAACATAATCTGGATGTGATAAAGACTGCTGACTGGATAGTTGATCTGGGGCCCGAAGGAGGAGACAAAGGCGGAGAGGTTGTATATCAGGGGCCTATTAAGGATATACTTAAGGTTAAAAATTCATATACGGCAAAATATCTGAAGGATAAAATTTAGATAATAAAATTTATTGTATATATCTGTCAAACCATTCGAAAATTCTTTTGTTCCTTTCGGTTCTATGGGTATCCAAACCATGATCACCTTTTGGGAATATAACCAGTTCATGAACCTTTCCCGAATTTTTTAATTTTTCTGAAAGTTTTTTAGCCTGGCCGGATTTTACTCTCCAGTCGTCTTCGCCATGAAGAATCAGAACTGGGATATCTATTTTTTCAGGCCAATAATATGCCGATCGGTTTTTCCATTCATTTTTATCTATCCCGACTAACTCCCTGATAACATTTTTCATAGCTTCTCCTCTTTCGTTATAAGTCTGATTTATATCAGTAATTCCGCCTACAACTGCCGCAGCATTTATTTTTATGCCATGTTTTATTGCTAAATAAGTCATCATACCGCCTCTTGAATATCCAAGCATGACAATTTTATTTGGATTTGTAAATGATAGACTTTTAGCTAAAGGGATTAGATTTAAGATGTCATTAACATCTTTACCTCCAAATTCTTCATGTCCTTGACCCCCATCATTGCCCCTATATTGAGAAGCTAATACAACATAGCCGTTAGAACATAGATAGGATAGATATATCAGGCTTCCCATTGTGATTTTTCCGAACTCTCGATTGCCACCACGATTGTATATCATTATAGGAAATTTAAAATCCTTTCCCTTAGGTTTTAATATAAATCCTGCAATCTCTAAGCCATCACTCAAATATTTTATTTTATAGCATTCGACTTTATCTGACCATTTAGATTTAATTTCTACAGCTTTCTGTTCTAAAATTTTACCATTAGAGTTTTGCAGAACATTTAGATCTTGGATTAATAAGGGTGGCTTTATTACATTTCCCGGGACTGCAGTTTTGACCGTACAGCCTGTTGAAAAGATAGTAATAATAAAAAACAAGCAAGCTGAATTTTTAATAGTAAATTTTATTTTTGTATTCATAAGACTATTAACACCTGTATTCGTAGTGTATAAGCTTTAAACCACTGTATTTGTCTATATGGCTGTGGGCAACTTCTTTATTGTTTGGCAATCCATTTGTCCAGACCGTCATTTCGGATAGCTCGGATGTTTTGTCCGTGTTGACTATCCTCGGGGAATTGCTTCAGATACATAGGACAAGGAAAATCACCACACTCTGCGCAAGTGGCAAAGCCTTTGGCTTCCACACATTGCCGGATCCTGCATTTAAGCGATGCAGCCAAATCATTGTGAATCTTACCCCAGCATCCTTCACAACCTACTTCCTCTGGTGAAACATGCCGACCGGTCTCCTTCGTTAGAGTTTCAGCAACCTGTCGGCGAAAAGAATCATCGTTCTTCACCAGCACCTCAAAATCAGGGCAGCCGGCACAGAAATTTCCGCATGCTCCGACTTCTACTCTCCGCTTTGTCATCTATTCCTCTTGCCTAACAATTAATATACAAATTTATCTATTTTGATTGTACTACAAAAGCAGGGTTAAATCAAGAGATAGAGATAAATTTATATTGACTTAAATTGAAAATTTAGATATAAATACAGATTGAAGGTGAAGAAGATCTTTAATTGTGAATAAAATGAAGATGATACGAATTTTAAAAATCTGGTTTTTTATTTTGTTTCTGAATTCTTTTCTAACGGCTGAAACATTGAATGATGCTATTTCGGAAAGCCAGAAGTTCAATTATAAAAAATCGCTGGAAATATTGAAAACTTTACCGCAAAATTCTTCTGTAAAAAGACATCTTGGGTGGGCGTATCTCAAAACCGGGGATTATGCCAAAGCATCAGAAACATTTTTGAGCTTACAGCAGAAAGACTATGAAATTCTATTCGGACTCGGTTTCTCATATTTTTTACAAAAGAATTATAAAAAATCAGATTCATATCTTGAAAAGTGTCTTAATATTAACAAACACTGTGCAGCAGCAGAGTATCTATGCGGGGAAATCAGGCGTTTAAAAAATTCCAATACCAAATCAATAGAATTTTACAAAAATGCACTTAAGAAGGACTATAATTTTGTTGAAGCCCGCCATAAACTTGCGCAAGTGTATTACAATTTAAAAAGATACGACGAATCATTTAATGAATATTCCAGAATTCTGAATATTGATTCCAAACTTGAGGAAGCACAGGAAAGAAAGGAAGAATTATTAACGCTTATCTCAAAAAAACCCGAAGAGGTCTCTCCTCCCGAAAGGATTTACAAGGGAACGGTTGTTGAACCGGCGCCGATGCAGGAACAAATCCCGCTTTTGCGTATAGGAGTATTAGAAGATGTTAAAGAAATAGGTATGTGGTCTGAAGACGGTATTAAGATTTTTAAAAATGACGAACTTGCATTTACATCTAATCCTAAAGAAATTATTGTTATAAGTACATCATCTAGCATTTTTACAGATAATGACATCACAATTAAACCGAAATCTGAAAATTCGACCATAATCGTCCACAATGTAAAATATGCCAGTGGTTTTGCATGGGCAGGGATTTCTGATAGAGAGTATCGCGGTTTTTTTGAACTGCGTTATAAAAACGGCGAATTTATATTAATAAATATTGTCAATATTGAAGAATATCTGTATTCCGTTTTGCCTTCGGAAATGATATCCTGGTGGCCCGCAGAAGCTCTTAAGTCACAGGCGGTCATTGCAAGGAGTGAAGCGCTTTATAAAAAGAAATTTTCCGAGGGCCATAAAAAAAATGGTTTTGATTTGTGTGCTACCCAGCACTGCCAGGTTTATAAAGGAGTAAAACAGGAAACAAAATCATCCATAAAGGCGGTTAATGCTACTCGGGGCGAAGTTTTGGAATATGAGGGTAAACTGGCACACACACTCTATTCGTCAAACTGTTCCGGATGTACCCAGTCATCGGAAGAATTAAAAGGATGGGTACATGTGCCGTATTTAAAGGGAGTTATTGATGCCGACCCTTCAGTACATTCCCTGCCTGATAATTTGGAACAGCTGACAGAATGGCTGAAACACCCTCCGGATATTTTTTGTGCACCCTCAAAATATACGTACTATGCAGAAAGCAGATGGATAAGGATTATTGGTCAGGATGAATTAAAGGAATGGATTAACAGGAGATATAAAATAGGCGGAATAAAAAAGATAATACCTAAAAAAAGAGTTAAATCATGGCATATACGCTGTTTAAGAATGGAAGGTACGGACGGCAGTGTTGAGATAGAAAAAGAAAATCTTATCCGTTCTATAGTGTCAGGATATCTGCGTTCCACCAATTTTTTAGTTGAAGGTTACGGAGAATTTTCCGGACTTCCCAAGTATTTTGTTTTCTGGGGTGCGGGCTGGGGACACGCGGTAGGATTATGCCAGTCCGGTGCTGCGGGTATGGCAGAGAAAGGTTTTAAATATAAAGATATACTGAAAAAGTACTATAAAGATACCTATATAAAAAAGATGGGATACTAAAATTATATGGGCTTGTCCCCGTACTCCCCGATTTATCGGGATGATGAGGGGGTTGACAAAATATTCAAATTGAATTATAATATAAAATATAAATAAGTTATTTAATTGGGAGGGGGATTATATGTTAAAAATTAACTATAAATTTAAATTTTGGAATTACAGATGGTTTATACTGCTACCCGCTATCTGCTACCTGCTATCTGTTGGTTTTACCGGATGTACACCTAAACATAAGAAAAAAATTGGAGAAACAGTCAAGCCGGCGGAACCGGTACCATCTACCGCCGAAGAACCTTCCTTGAGAGGCAAAGAGTATAAAGAAGTTGGAGAGCTCCAGAATGTATATTTTGATTATGATGTTGCTATATTAAGAGCCGATGCAAGGACGGTTTTATCCAGGAATGCCGAATGGCTTAAGTCCAATCCTGATGTGGAAATAATTATTGAAGGTCACTGTGATGAAAGAGGAACAACCGATTATAATATAGCTTTGGGCGACCGCCGTGCAAAAGCAGTCAGAAAATACCTTATGAAACTGGGAATAGAAGGAAACCGCATGGCAACCATTACATACGGTGAAGAAAAGCCGGTTGCTTTTGGCCATGATGAGAGATCCTGGTCCAAGAACCGCCGTGCCAATATGCTAGGCAGAATCCCTCCCGAAGAGCAAGAGGAAGATAAAGAGTAAAGATTGAAATGAAAAAACAAATTTTTACTAAAAGCATTGACTTTACCTTTTACCTCTTACTTTTTACCTTTTACCTGCCGTTAATAGGTTGTGTAGCTACCCAGAAGGATATGCTTGCCCTTAAAGAGGAAATGGCTAAACTTCAGTCCGACATAGTTAAACTTCAGAACCAGCTTACAGATATGCAGAAAAACCAGGCCGACCTCTCTGTTCAGATGGAAGAACTTAATTCAAATATGAGGGCACTTGACGGTAAAATAGAAGAAACAAACGAAAGGTTTGTTATTTTCGGTCAAAAGCTGGAAGATACAAATGTTGATTTTACTAACAAGCTAAGTTTACTTTCCGAAAAAGTAACAAAGAAAATTGAAGAGACCAAGCCTACTCCGACACAGATTTACGGAGCTGCTTATACCGATTATACAATGAAAAATTACGATTTAGCAATAGGCGGATTTAATGATTATTTAAATCAATATCCCCAGGGGACCCTTGCTGCAGGTGCTCAGTTCTGGATAGGGAGTTGTTATTATGCCAAGGATGACTATAACAGTGCAATTAAAAATTTTGATATTGTAATTTCAAAATTTCCTAAATCAGAAAAAGTGCCCTCTGCAAAATTAAAGAAAGCTTATTCTTTTTTAAAGCTTAAAAATAAAGGAAAAGCAGTTGAAGTCCTAAAAGATATAGTTAAAAAACATCCGAAGACAATGGAAGCTAAACAAGCATCAAATTACCTCTCTAAACTAGAGCCTCCATTAGAAAAGAAAGAAAAACCTCCTGCCAGCCAAGAACAAAAATAGGAAAGAAAAATGTTGGATATAAAATTTAGTTTTGTTGTTTCATTATCACTGCATTTTTTATTTTTTTTGTTTATTCATATTTTTATAAAGACCGCTCCTGTAAAAATGTATTATATTCCGGTACAGGTAATAAATCCTGTCGGATATGGTGCTGCAGGTATAGGAGGCGGTTCGGCTAAGCCAGACACGGGAGGTTCAACATCCGTCACCGGCGCCGGAGAATCCTTTGATGTCCCGCCTGACGATCTACTGGCAGAAGATTATGACCAGCAGTTGGAAGGAGATGACATAAAACTTGGTGATATTATTGCAGCTGAGTCCGGTTTAGCCAATGAAAAAACATCCAAGAAGAAAGCAGACGAATCTGCCGGAAAAGAAATATGGAAAAAATCTACCGGTACGGGAGGGGGCGGAGCGGGTTCAAGTGGCGGTGGAGCATACGGGAATGTAGGATTTGACATATCGGACTTTCCGTACATGGGATATGTTAATGTTTTAAGAAATAAGGTTGCTCAAAATTGGAATCCGACACCATACACTTCAGTCGGCACTAAAAAGGTGCTGGTATATTTTAAAATTTTGAAAAATGGTGAAGTAAAAAATTTGGAAATAGAGGAATCATCCGGGATATCATATATAGACAGATCTGCAAAACGTGCAATTATGAATGCATCGCCTTTTCCGCCGCTTCCTGCCGGATTCCCGGATAAAACACTCGGTGTACATTTTGCGTTTGAACTCTCAGGTATATAAATGAAAAACAAAAAGTTTCTAAAAATCCTTTTTTTACTTACTTACTTACTCACTTACTCACTTACTCACTGCCTTTACGGCATTGACATCTATCTAGAACTTAAATCAAAAGGCGAGCGTGTAGGCATTTTTATTAATAAGATGGATAATTCAGAGGTTTCTTCGGAGATTGCACAAATCGTTGCGAATGATCTTTCTTATTCCGGAAATTTTGATGTAATTGCCGATTCAATGACTACACTTACCAAGGAGTTTGATTTCTCAAAAACTGACCGTGATACAATGATTATAAAAGATGCAAATACGGTAGTAAAATTTGAAACAGAATTAAAATCTGATAAGATTTTAGTTACTGCATACTGCTGGGATGTGGGTTCCGCAAAAAAGATATTCGACAAAAAGTATAAATATGATAAGAGAGAAATAAGAAAACTTGCACATAATCTTTCGCAGGATATAGTAGAGTATATTACCGGTCAGCAGATGAAATTTTCATCAAAGATTGCATTTTGCAGTACACTCTCGGGACACAAAGAGATATGGTGTATAGATTATGATGGAAAAAATCTTAAGCAGCTTACCTATCACAAGTCGATTTCGATTTTGCCTAAATTTTCCCATGACGGGAGATATATTTTTTATACAACATATAAAAATAATAATCCCGATGTCTTCAGATATGATTTTGAAAAAGCAGAATCCACTCCGTTTTTGACATATCAGGGTATAAATATTCCGGGTTCCGTTTCCCCGGACGGCAAATATTTTATTGCAACACTTTCAAAAAGCGGAGATCCTGAGATTTATCTTTTTGCATCGTCCGGAAGATTAATAAGACGACTCACATATTCCAGTGGCGTAGATACTGCAGCGTCATTTTCGCCTAATTCTCAGGAATTTGTTTTTGTATCGGACAGAAGCGGTAATCCTCAGTTATTCGTTATGGATATTGACGGTACTAATCTGAGAAGAATGACGCATAGCGGTTATAATGATTCACCCTCCTGGTCTCCGATTGGGGATAAAATCGTATTTACAAGAAAACACGGTTCCGTTTTCGATATATATATACTGGATGTAGCCGAGAAAAAAGAATACAGGTTGACGGAGAATTCCGGATCCAACGAAAACCCTTCTTTTTCTTTTGACGGCCGGCATATAGTTTTTTCTTCCAACCGCAATGGGACATATACACTTTTTACCATGTCTTCCTCAGGTAGTAACCAAAAACAGCTTGGTGTGGCTACAAAAGATTCAACAAATCCTACATGGTCGCCATGAATGTAGTTGCCCCACCACCTGTCTTTGGCACGGAGGGCCAACCTTCGGTTGGCAGACAGGTGGCGGGGTTGACATCCCGTCGGTTTTTTTGGTATAATTTCATATATGAAAAAATATATCTATCTGCTATCTGCTGTCTGCTATTTGCTATCTGTTAGTTGTCTTTCCGGCCAGGAGTCGCTTAAGGATATTTATGATACCTGTGAGAAGCAGTTCCAGAATGGAGACTATGAGTCGGTAATTACTTCAGCGGATGTGATAATTTCCTCTATAACAAAGTTATCTAAGAAAGAAAGATCGGGAAATAGCAGTCTTTTAAGAAAAACCTATCTGTTGAAAGCCGATTCACTTTCGGAAGCCTTGAAACTGGACTTAGCACTAAAGGATTATTGGAATACTATCGAAAAATTTCCAAAGACTCAGGAAGCATTAAAAGCAAAACTCGGTGTTGGTCTTGTTTATTATAAGAAGAATTATTATGAAAAGACACGGCGGTATTTTTTAGACTTTATGAAAAAGTATCCGTACACAATATATACCGATAATGCCCAGTATTGGCTTGGGATGCTTCATTTTAAGAATAAAAGTTATAAAAAAGCGGTAATATCCTTTAAAAATCTTATCAATAAATATCCGAAATCGGATTATTCGGCTGAAGGATGGCTTCGTCTAGGGGATTCTTATTATGCGTTAAAAAATTATAAAAAGGCAAGAGATGCATGGCGCGGACTTCTTAAAAGATATCCTAAAGATAAAGAAGCTGAATTTGCACTTTATAATATAGGAAGAGCTTATGAATCATTGGGATCTATATCCTATGCGATTTCAATCTATGCTGAGTTTGCCGAAAAGTATCCAAAATCTATAATTTCGCCTGAGGTTACATATCAGGTTGCAGAATACTTTTATAAGAAGAAAGACTATGAAAAAGCAGTAAAATATTTCGAACAATTTTTTACGAATTTTCCGGATCATAGCCTGTCCGAGAATGCCCGTTTTGTTCGTTCAAAAATTTTCTATAAAAGAGGCGATAATAACGCTGCATTGAATTCATTTAATGAATTTATTGAAAGTTATCCGGAAAGCCAGAAACAAGCCGAAGCATTACTATACATAGGTAATTGTTATTTTGATTCTGCCGATTATCAGAAAGCAATTGAGAATTATAAAAAGGGATTAGAGGGAGAACCGGCAAGTGCCGACATAACAGCAATGCTAAAGTATAATTGCGGACAGGCTTATGAAGCGGTCGGATATTCCAGTGAAGCAGAAAATTGTTATGCTGAAATACTTTTTCGATATCCGAAATCGCTTGCCGCAGCAAAAATGTATTTGAAGCGAGGCATGGATTTAGAGAGGAGTGGAGACTATTTTGCTGCAATTGAAAATTATGAACTCGCCGCGAATATATCCAAAAATAAGAGTATACAGAAGAAAGAGAGATTGATAACCGGTGTTGACGATAATGTAGGACCATTAGCGCAGAAGAAAGCTGCTGATTGCTACTTTATGCAGAAGAAATTTAAAGAAGCATCCCGCGAGTATCTGAAAGTAGTATATTTGTTTAATGATTCCGAATATGTACCGGAATCCCATTATATGGCTGCCCGTGCCTCAGAAGAAATCGGTTATATAAAAGAAGCAAAACGAAATTATAGCATTGTGGAAAAAAAGTATAAAGATACCGACTGGGCAAAGAAGTCAAGCGAGAGGCTTCAGGAACTGGCTAAAAAATAGTAAGCTGGATGGGAGGGGATAATGGAAAATCAGAAACTGTACAGTTATTTTAAAGTAAAAAACTGTAAATGGTTTTTACTTGTTGCCTTGTTACCCTGCTACCTCATTATTTCTTTATATGCTGAGAATGCAGCCAAGGCAACACCAAAACAGGAAACAGGAAAATCAACCGGGGCTAAAGAATCCGGAAAAAAAGTAGATAAAAGAACAAACATTCAAAAACTTAAGGATAAAAGCTGGATTGTAAGAAGGAATGCCGCAATAACTTTAGGCAGCAGCAAAGACAAAAAAGCTGTAATGCCATTGATAGAATTATTAAAAGATGATAATATCGAAGTCCGCCGCTGTGCCGCTGTTGCACTCGGTGATATAGGAGATAAAAGAGCAGTCCCGCATTTGGTAAAAGCCCTGAAAGATTCCGATGGCGGTATGATTATTGACAGTGCCAATTCCCTTGGCAAACTTAAAAGTCCTGAATCCATAAAAGGACTTAAAAGTCTTCTTAGTGACGGTCGTCCTGTAGTCAGGATTACGGCATTAAGGGCGTTAGCATCTTTTGATACTCCAGAGATTGATAAGATTATAGTTGGACGGATTAATGACGAAGCGGAAGGTGTTCGTATCACTGCCGTGAAATATGCATCTTCCAGAAAGATTGAATCTTCTGTCCCCAATCTGATAAAAAATCTTTCGGATGTTAATTCCACAGTAAGACTTGAATCTGTAAAAGCTCTTTCTGAGCTCAGTGATGAATCTGCAATTGAACCGCTCGAAAAGATGCTTGAATCTGAAAATGAAAATCCTGAGGTTCTCGTAGCAGCAAAACAGGCGGTTTTAAAAATTAAGAGCGATGCTAAAATGAAGAAAAGAATGAAGGAAGAAAAGAAAGAAGAAAAAAATATAAAAAAGAAAACAGAAGATAAAAAAGAAGAGTAGTGAAAAATTATGACATATGGTTTTAATTTTCCTGCTGAGTTTTCTTGTATATCTTATAACATTACACCCTACTGTTTCTGTTGGTGACAGCGGTGAGCTTTTAACAGCTGCCTATACTCTCGGTATATCCCACCCTCCCGGTTATCCGCTCTGGACTCTTTCAGGAAAAATATTTACTATAATAATTCCTTTTGGTAATATAGCATACAGAATAAACTTAATGAGTGCCTTCTTCGGCTCTCTAACCTGTATGCTTGTCTACCTAATAGTGAGAGAAGCAAACAAACATTCTTCATCTGTCATCTGTCATTTGTCATCTGTCATCTGTCCATTTATCGCTGCTCTGGCACTCGCCTTCTCTTCCACCTTCTGGTCACAGTCAATAATCACGGAAGTCTATACACTAAATGCCTTTTTCGTAGCCTTACTTGTAGGCATATTAACCCATCAACCTACCTGCCTCGCTAATGGGCGGGTCAACCTATCAACTCTTTATTTATTTGCTTTTGTTTATGGTGTCTCAATCGCAAATCATTTTATAATGTTCCTTTTTGGTCCTGTTTTTTTGTTATATATAATTTGGCAGAAAGAGAAAATTTTAAAACTAAAAATAATTTTATCACTGATATTATTTTCGGTTTTGGGCATGTTTTTCTATATTTATATTCCTGTCAGGTCCTCTTTAAACCCCCCGATTGACTGGGGGAATCCGGAGACATTCAGAAATTTTATTGCACATGTCGGGAGATTTCAGTATAGAGGTCTTGAGTTTGCCGAAGAGGTCGGGGTTTTAACAAAATTTCTTTTTATAAAAAATCTATTGCAGCAACTCATACAAAATTTTGGAATCGGTCTTGCAATTATTTCGGTAATAGGCCTTATCATAATAATTAAAAAAGACATCAAATTCGCCTTGCTTACGATTTTTATATTTTTAATAAATACACTTGGGTTAATAGTATTGCTGGATTTCAAATTTACCCCTCAGGATATAGATGCATTTACACCGTATTATCTTCCTGCATGGATTATGGTTGCTTTATGGATTGGTTTTGCTGGTATGTGGATGGCCGGATTAAAGAGGATTAAATTCGGGCTTTTAGTAGTTTTTCTTATACTTGCTATGAATTTCGTGGTTAATTATAAAAACAATTATAACAGATATAACTTTATTGCATATGATTATCCAAATAATATATTGAAATCCATCCCTAAAAATGGTAAATTATACCTGCATGAGGAAGTTGATGAAACAATCTTTACGCTCTCCTATCTGAAAAATGTTCTTAAGAAAAGACAGGATGTATCAATAGTTGATTCTTATGGAAATATTTTTCTAGCAGACGACCCGTTATGGCAGCCAGAATATTATTCTGCTGTTAATACTGAAAAAATAAAGGTGCCTTTGAGGCTGCACGGCTTAATATGGGCGGCAGATAATAAAACAAAGAAATATCATTGGTTTTCTCATATAGAACGTATAAACCATGAAGTTGAAAATTACAGAGAGCAGGAAGTGACTGCACGGTATCCGTATTTTTACGGAATGTTTCTGATAGCTGACGGGCAGAAAAGAAAGGGTGTTGAGGAACTAAGAAAATCTCTTCAGGCCGGACATGACCTTATATGGTTAAATAATAATGTCGGAGATATTTTTAGGCAACACAGTTATTTTAAGGATGCACTTGTATCGCTGGATAAAACTATCCAGCTCGATAATACTTATTCAATTGCGTATTATAATAAAGGGCTTTTGTATTTAAAGAAGAAGGAGGAAGAAAAGGCAATTGAGTGTTTCAAAAAATCATATCAGTATGATAAAAAAGATACAGATTCGCTTTATCAGATTTCAAAAATTTATCAGAACAGGGGATATAAAAGTTATATAGAAGGGAAAATTGACAAAGCGGTTTTAGAATATAAAAAGGCAGCTGAGTTTGCACCTGATAAAGCGGATATTTACTATAATATAGGGGTAATTTATTCTCAGTTTGATAATAATAAAGAAGCAAGAAATTATTTTGAGAGATATCTAGAATTGAAACCCGGAGGACAAAATGCTGAAACAGTTAAAAAATGGCTTAAATCCAATTAAAAGATTTGTTCTTAGTTTGATTTTTCTATCTGTTATTTGTCATCTGTCATTTGTCATATGCCTTTATAGCCAGTCATCTATTTCTTACCCGGTATATATTTGTGCCGCTGATAATCCGAATGACTACCGTCTTTTTGCAAATAGCGGTTGGGACGGATTCTGGTATGTAGGATACAACAGAGTCTGGATAGAAAGAGTTCCCATACCAGAAAATATGTCAGTCTATAAGAAAGCATTTATAGGTGCAAAACTTGGGCGTATGAAATCGACTCAGGTGTATAGGAATGGGAAAGCCGCTCTTGATAAAAGAGCAATACCAGGCGATATCTATATGGCAATATCCTCAACAATTTCCTGGCAGAAATCAAATTGGAAATTTCTTGCTGTTACAGATGAAATCCCGTTTGAAGGTGACAATGAAATTGCAATTGAACAGACTGGTGAATCACAGTGGTTTTGGACGGAAGTGCCTTTTGATGAAATAAATTTTGGAGAGGAAAACTACATTGCTTTATGGTCAACGTCAGCCCAGTTGACTGACACATCTAATAGCCCCATACTTGCCGCTGCATGGGGAAATAAAGAGGCAAACAGTTATTTAAGAGATAAAATAGAAGGTGTGCCTCCTCAGGTTTTCAGTACCTCCACATTGGCGTCCGGTCTTACCATATTCGAGCCTGCAATAGCAATAAAATTTGTTCCTGAAATGCCACAAAAAATAAATATCGGACTTATGGGTATATCAGACGGAGAAGAAATATCCGGGAAAAAAGTAATTTATACTTCTATATTAGGTAACGAGATTCAAAAGGCATGGCTTGATGTATCAAGTGACGGTAAAATCTGGGAAAAACATGGCCTGAACATTTATACCGCACCTTATATATTTTCACTGAATCCCAAAAAAGCTCCTTTTGATAGTGTTAGTTTTGAAAAGGAAAAATCCCATAAGTTTTACATCAGGATTTCTGCTGTTGATATCTGGGAAAATACCGGTACGAGTACCCCGATAAGCATTTTTATCGTTGACCCAGCCCGCTGATGAACATCGGAAGCGGGGTTGACAAGAAAGGGGAAAAGTGATAGAATTATATAAGAAACGCAAATTAACGCAGATTAATCCGCCATCCGCTAACTGGCGGAGGCGGACCGAATGTCCACAAATAAGTGATTAGCGGCAATTTGGTCCGCCAGCTGGCGGATTAATTTGTGCCTGCCCGCCAAGGTTTAGTGGCGGGGTAATTTGTTTATGAATAAAACGAATGGGAGAGTTTATGGGTAAAAAAGCATTTATTGTAGATGATGATGCAACCATTGTGGAACTTTTTAAACATATTCTTACAAGAGAAAACCTGGAGGTTTCCGAGGCTTATGACGGCGAAGAAGCGTTAAAAAAGATTCCGGAGGCAAAACCGGATATTATAATACTTGATTTAATGCTTCCCAAACAGGGCGGTTTCCAGGTATTAAAAGAACTTCGTCAAAACGAGATAACCAAATCGATACCGGTTATGATAATTACAGGTAAATTCTCTGATGGAACTACATATGAATTTTTACGTTCGCAGCCCAATGTAAAAGGTTTTTATTCCAAGCCTATAGACCCTGCAGTTTTTGCTTTGGATATAAAAAAGGTTCTGGAGGGTAAAAATGTTTGAAAAAAAATGGGTGCGCATTACAGTTACTGTTGGTTTAACAATTATTGTAATGTACATTATGATTTATATTGATGTGTGGTTCCGTGCAAAACACTCATATATGGAAGCAGAAAAGGCTGCAGGTAAAAATGACTGGAAAATGGCGTATGTGTGGTACCAGACCGCTGTTGAACAGTTCTCACCGCCTAATTCAAAATGGGTAAAAATGTCAAAACAAAAGCTGCCCGATGCATTGGAGAAGTGGAAAGCAGATTTAAAAAAGAAAAACATTCCATTCGAAGATTACATGCTGGAGTGATCCCCCGCTAACCCTAATGTGGTATATCTATTCTAAATTAAGGATACTAAAACTGTTTTGTATAATATGAAAAAATTTGAAAACGATTGTCTTAAATTTTTATTAAAGATGGTTTCAACACCAAGTTTGTCTAAACAGGAAAAAGCAGTTTCTAAACTCGTTGCAAAAGAAATGAAGCATCTCGGGTATGATTCTGTTAAAACAGATAAACTCGGCAGCGTTGTAGGACGGATAGGAAACGGAAAAAAGAAAATCCTGTATGATGCACATATAGATACAGTCGGAGTTGCCGATATAAAACGATGGAAGACAAATCCGTTTAAAGCGGTTTATAAAAACGGTGTTGTTTACGGCAGGGGCTCATGTGACGACAAAGGATGCGTCGCTTCTATGGTTTATTCGGGTGCACTTATAAAAAAACTCGGGCTTTTAGGGAATTTTACTTTATATGTTTCCGCATCTGCGCAGGAAGAGGTTGCTGAGGGCTATGGGATAGACTATGTATTAAAGAATCTGGGATTTAGACCTGACTGTGTAATAATCGGCGAGCCGTCAAATTTAAAAATTGTAAGGGGCCATAAAGGCCGTGCGGAACTGAAAGTCACAGCCGTGGGTAAAGCGTGCCATGCGAGTGTCCCGGAAGAAGGCGAAAATGCAATTTATAATGCAATACCGTTAGTAAAAAATATAGATTTACTTAATAAAAAATATACCCGCCTGAAGCAGAGTGAGCTTGGTAATCCCGTGATATCCGTTACACAGATCGGAGCAGAAAATGCCTCGACAAATACAATACCGGATAACTGTTCATTCTATATAGACAGAAGAACCGTTGAAGGTGAAACAGCAAAAAAAGTCGAGAATGAAATTAAGAAAATATGCGGTAAAAGAGCAAAAACCGAGTATATAAAGAAATTTTTTAAAGCATGGATCTTGCCGAAAAACCATAGTTTGCTTAAATCTGCAGTCCTATCCTATAAAAAAGCAGGCCTCGCCAATAAGTCTTGGCGGGCAGGCAGTAAAAATCCGGAGGTTGTGCTATGGCCGTTCTGTACAAACGGTTCGTTCACAATGGGGGAGAAACATATCCCGAGCATAGGATTTGGTCCCGGCGAGGAAAAGTATGCTCATACATCCAATGAACAGATAAGGTTTAAAGACATACTGAAATCGATTAAGTTTTATTCTGCATTTCCATTGACATTTTCAGAAAAATCATGATGAAAAACAAAAAAGTTTCCAAGGAAGAATTGCTGGCAAAGGCAAAAAAACCCGCGGAAGATGCTATGAAGCTTCATCCTTTTTACAGGGGAAAGATGCAGACCGTCCCGAAATGTATAATTCGCAGCATTGATGATTTTGCGGTCTGGTATACTCCGGGAGTTGCCGAACCATGTCTGGCAATAAACAAAAATAAAGAACTTGTTTATGAATACACAAACAAGGAAAATACAATAGCCGTTATTTCTGACGGTACGCGTGTACTGGGACTTGGTGATATCGGTCCTGAAGCCGCGATACCTGTTATGGAAGGTAAAGCGCTGATTTTTAAATACCTTGGCGGTGTTGATGCTGTACCGATATGTCTTAATACCAAAGACCCGAAAGAATTCATAAATATATGCAAAAACCTTCAGCCGTCTTTTGGGGGTTTTAATCTTGAAGACATAAGCCAACCGAAGTGTTTTGATATACTTGATACATTGCGCAGGGAATGTGAAATTCCTGTATGGCATGATGACCAGCAGGGAACCGCAGCCGTTACAGTTGCAGGGTTCATCAATGCATTAAAAATTGTTAATAAGAAAATAAATGCAGTTAAGGTTGCTATGCTCGGTGCCGGCGCTTCAAATATCTGTATAGCGCGTCTGCTTATATCTGCAGGGGTCGAAGCAGGAAATATTATAATGTGCGATACAAGAGGTACATTAAATAAACAAAGAACTGAATTACAGGCAACACATAAAGAAAAATGGGAGATGTGTCAAAAAACAAACACGGAAAATATAACAGGCGGTCCTCCGGATGCAATAAAAGGTGCTGATGTGCTTATCGCCCTTTCAACACCCGGTCCGGATGTTGTTAAGAAGGAATGGGTTAAGACAATGGCAAAGGACGCGGTTGTTTTTGTATGTGCTAATCCTATTCCGGAAATATGGCCCTGGGATGCAAAGGAAGCAGGGGCCAAAGTTGTCGCAACCGGACGCAGTGATTTCCCAAATCAAGTCAACAACTCGCTGGGATTTCCCGGAATATTCCGCGGTACACTTGATGTAAGGGCAAAAACAATAACTGATGAAATGTGTCTTGAGGCAGCTTATGAGCTGGCGAGGGTCCAGCAGGATAAAGGGCTTGACGAAGAACATCTTTTACCGACAATGGACGACTGGGAGGTCTTTCCCAGAGAGGCGGTCGCAGTAGGGATGAAAGCAGTTGAACAGGGTGTAGCCCGGATAAAAATTTCCCGCAAAGAACTTTACAAAAAAGCAGAAGCAACAATCAAAAAAGCACGTGCTACTACAGAAATGCTTATGCAGAAAGGTTTTATTCCTAAACCTCCGCAGTAATCAGTAACTATGAAAAAAGAAGTTTGTTTAACTTACGGCAACCAGACGATATCCGGATTTATTCCGCAAGAAGCATTTGATAATGGAAAATTCATACCGCTAATCCTGCCTAAAAAAAAACCGGTAATCAAGGAAATAAAAAGTTTATTGCTGGAGGCACTTGAGAAACCAATCGGCTCCCAGAAACCGCTGTCCCAGATTATTAAACACTCTTATAGAAACGGTGATATTGCAGTTATTACGGATGATCACGATAGGCCTAACATACACACACGTCTTATACTTCCGGTACTTATTGAAATATTAAACAGAAAGTACAAAATACCTGATGAGAAAATCAGGATTGTTATAGCAACGGGCATACACCGTGCATCTACAACAGAAGAACTTAAGCGGATACTTGGAAAGGATGTTTTTGAAAGGGTGGGTGTGGAGATTCATGACTGCAGGAATAATCTTACGGAAGTGGGAAAAATCGGAGAGATGCCCATAAGGATAAACAGCGCTGCATTTAACTCGGATATATTAATACCCCTGACTGATGTCGAGAATCACTATTTTACAGGTGTTGCCGGCGGACCAAAGGTGTTTTGTCCGGGCATTTGTGATATAGATACAATAACATATGAACACCTGCAGATGCTAAGCCCTGATGGTTTTGCAAAGAATGTAGGGCTGGGTATTATTGACGGCAATCCTGTTTTTGAAGCAAAGAAAGAAATTGTCGGTAAAATTGTCGAAGCCTTAAAAGAAAATAAAAGAGAGATTTATTCGATAGTATCCATTATTGATACTGAGGATGATTTGGTTTATCTTAGGGGTGGAGAACTCTTTGAGAGCCACAGAAATGCTGCAAAGGTATTAAAGGATATCTGGACGGTACAGCTTAGGGAGAGGCCGGATATAGTAATAGCAGGTGCGAGTGTTTGGGGTGTTAATTTTTATCAAATGGGCAAAGCAACACATTCCGCGTATAACGCGGTTAAAAAAGGCGGTATAATTCTTAATGTTGCGCCGTGCAGTCAGGGCTGGGGAAACGAAGAATATAAAAAATTTATGAAAATGGGGATGGATGAATTAAATAAAGCCAAGAACAAATCAGCAGGAATTAAAAAAGCATTGGAGCTGGTTGTAAATATTGTAAAAAAGGATTTTAGAATAGGGAAACAGAAACCTATTGATGTTTTTCAGATATTAAATTTTGTCGGCTGGGGGAACCTGCATATAATCCAGGATGGTATCCCCAAGGCCGATTACGGGCTGACTCCGTTTTCTTTCTGGGGGAACAGTTCTCAGCCGGTAAAAGAACGGTTAAACTCCTGGCTGGAAAAATATTTAGAAAATAAAACAGTTACAGTCATAGACAACCCCGGCTATTTATTAAAACCACAAAGTTAAAACAAAGTAGACCAAATGCAGATTATTGAAGGCAAGGAAAAAATATTATCAGGATATTCGGCTTACCTGCAGGACGAGTCAAAACTTTCGGCAGGCGAAATCCAGTATCTTGCATTTCCTGAGACAGAGAAGGATATTGCAGAATTTCTCAAACAGATGTCCGGAAAAAACGTATCCGTTACGGTTTCAAACGGAAAGACAGGTGTTGTGGGCGGTGCCGTACCCCTGTCCGGAGCACTTCTTTCGGTAGAAAAAATGGATAAAATAACCGATATTAAAAAAATCGGTGACGAATGGCGTGTTGTCTGTCAGGCAGGAACCGTACTTTCCGAGCTGAATAAAAAAATTGAAAATTATACATTTTCAAATTCCGAAGAATATTTTTATCCTGTAGATGTGACGGAAACAAGTACAAGAATAGGGGGTAATGTATCAACTAATGCTTCCGGCGAAAGAAGTTTTAAATACGGTTCTACAAGAAAATGGATTCGCAGGCTTAGGATTGTTTTGTCTACAGGAGATATTCTTGAAATTGAAAGAGGTAAGATATTTGCAAGTAAAGAAAATGAATTTGAGGTTACTATCGCTAATAATAAAAAAATAACCGTAAAGATTCCTTCATATAAAATGCCCTCTATAAAAAATGCTGCCGGATATTATGTAAAAGAAAATATGGATTTAATTGACCTTTTTATCGGCTCGGAAGGTACGCTTGGTGTAGTCAGCGAGGTTGAGGTTGCGCTAACCAAAAAGCCGGAAAATGTTATGGCATTGCTTGCATTTTTTGCAGACGAAAAGGATGCTTTAAGTTTTTTCTCTTCTGCAAAAAAAGAATTAAAAACCGCTATTGTTTTTGAATATTTTGACAGCGGTGCTTTTGAGCTTCTAAGACCCAAGTTGCCGGAACTTCCAGAAGATAAAAATTCCGCAATTTTTTTTGAAGCCGAGTTTAATGACAATACAATTGACGATATTTCTTCAATAATAGAAAAACTTCTTAAGGATAACAATTCGTCCATGGATAATACATGGGGCGGTTTTGAGAAGAAGGATATGGAAAGAATAAGGGAAATAAGACATGCAATCCCCGAAACGATTAATGAAATACTTGCAAAAAGAAAACAAAAATTTCCCAATATCCATAAAATTTCCGCTGATATTGCAGTCCCGGATGAAAAATTTTCGGAACTTATTGAATATTATAAATCAATCCTTGAACCTTTGAAACTGCAGACTACTATGTTCGGGCATATCGGAGAAAATCATCTGCATATGAATATTATCCCGAGGAATGATGGGGAATTTTCAAAGGCAAAAGAACTGCATTTTAATTTTGCAAAAAAGGCGGTTTCTTTGGGCGGTACGGTTTCCGCAGAACACGGTATCGGAAAAATCAAGCATCCGTATCTGGAAGTAATGTACGGAAAAGACGGACTTAAACAGATGGCTGAGCTTAAAAAGAGTTTTGACCCAAAATGTATTTTGAACAGAGGTAATATTTTCCCTGAGGACCTGTTATGCGTGAAATAAATACTAAAAAAATAACAGAAGCGGTAAAAAGTTTGTGCCTTGATGCAAATTTCCTGCTTCCTAAAGACGTTTGGGAGGCATTAGAGGAAGCACGCAGGGAAGAAAGATCGAAGCTCGGCAGGGAAGTCCTTGATCAAATAATGGAAAATGACCGTCTTGCGGAAAAAGAAAAAATCCCGATGTGTCAGGATACAGGACTTGCCGTTGTCTTTTTGGAAATAGGTCAGGATGTGCATATTACAGGCGGGAATCTTACTGATGCGGTAAATCAGGGTGTGCGTGAAGGATACAAGGAAGGGTACTTAAGAAAATCAGTTGTTACCGGCCCTCTGGAGAGAAAGAATACCCAGGATAATACACCTGCTATAATTCACACGGAGATTGTATCCGGGGATAAGATAAAGATTACTGTTTTACCTAAAGGCGGCGGTGCTGAAAACATGTCACAGATTGCAATGTTATCTCCTTTCGCCGGGGTTAAAGGTGTAAAAAAGTTTATAATTGATGTTGTTAAAAAAGCAGGCCCGAATCCCTGTCCTCCTGTTGTTGTAGGGGTTGGTATTGGAGGCGGTTTTGACGGCGCGGCTTATCTGGCTAAAAAATCACTTCTAAGGAAATTAAATTCTCATCATCCTGAAAAGATTTATGCTGATCTGGAAAAAGAACTTGTTAAAGAAATAAACAATCTGGGAATAGGTCCGCAGGGTTTCGGCGGTAAAATAACCGCATTGGCAGTTCTGATTGAAACCGGTCCCTGTCATATTACATCTATACCTGTTGCCGTGAATATGCAATGCCATGCATGCAGACGGAAAACCGCTGTAATATGAAGAAAATAAAAACACCGTTAAATAATAAAGTTATATCTGAACTTAAAGCAGGCGATTCTGTTTTAATAAGCGGAACGATTTATACCGCCCGGGATGCCGCACATAAACGATTAGTAGAATCTTTAAAAACAGGATTGCCTTTTAAAATGGAAAATGCTATAATTTACTACGTTGGTCCGACACCTGCCAAGCCTGGCATGTCTATTGGTTCAGCCGGTCCCACAACCTCTTATCGAATGGACATATACTCGCCGGTTCTTATCAAGCATGGCCTCAAAGGTATGATAGGCAAGGGAAAGCGTTCAAAAGAAGTAAAAGATGCTATTAAAAAATATAAAGCGGTATATTTTGCTGCTGTCGGCGGTGCCGGTGTATTGCTTTCAAAATGTATAAAAAAATCTGAGATAATCGCCTACAAAGATTTAGGCCCCGAAGCAGTTTATAAGTTGGAAGTTGAGAATTTCCCGGCAATTGTTGTAAACGACATTTATGGAAACGATTTATACGATTTTAATATAGATTCGGGAGGTAAAGATGAGTAGATTTAGTTTAATCGGAATTTTAGTTGTTTCATTTTGTTTGATGATTAACGGGTGCGGGCCCTCAAGAGTAACCCTAAATCCAGAATCAGATATTAATCTTATCAGAAAGGTAGCGGTTGCTACGGTAGAAAAAACTCCTGAATTCGAAGTGGCAGCAGGGCAGTGGGAAGGCGACCTGATTTCTTTAGGATTTATTGTGGTAGATAGAGGGAATATTGACAGTATTATTAAGGAACAGGGTCTTTCCTTATCCGGTGCTACCCGCAGTGACGATGTAATGAAAATAGGCAAACTGCTCGGAGTGGATGCGATACTTTTTGTTGATAAAGGTATTCAGGATTGGTTCTCAGAAAAATACGGACAGGTCCATTTGGTGAATGTAAATTCAGGAAGAGTTGTCTTTACCGCTAATCCGACCGCAGTGTATGATTTATATAAGCCGCTTAGTAAAGTACTTAAGAAAAAGAAATGGGAATATTTTTATAAAAAACCATTTTATACATGGGGGTCATATCTGATCGGGAAACCATATGTTGTTAATAAAAACAATATTACACTTGATAGATTTAAAGCGTCATGGATACCCGGATTTGATCAAAGGACGATTAAAAAAGTTGCATTGTCTCCGAAAACCCAGCATGACTTAATGGCTCCGCTTCTTTCGGCAGGATATGATGTTATTGAGAGAAGACAGCTTGAGAAGATTATGAAGGAACTCGGACTTTCGGCATCCGGTATGTTGAACCAGAAGGATATGAAGAAAATCGGCAAGCTTTACGGAATAGACGGTATGATTTTTAGCGGAAAGGTTAAGCAGGAACTCAAAGGACAAGGCTGCTGTATTCATCATTTTATAAAACTTATTCATCTTGAAACCGGTTCTGTTGTATGGACTATGAGGATTTTTGATTTCAAAGAAGAAGTTACTCCGGAAGAAATCGGTAAATTTATAAAGAAGCTGTTAAAAAGAAGCGAAAAACTTGCACAGACTCATCATAAGGGAAAATGGGCGCCAGAATCTTTGGTTGTAACGGAGGACGAACCCGTCCCTGCAGCACCGCCTGCCATAGAGAAAAAAGAATCGGTTCCTGCCGGTATGACTGGTATGGAAGAAAAGGAAGCGGCACCTGAAGTCATAGAAAAGGAAGAACCCGCTAAAGAAGAAGTTGTCAAAGAAGAGCCAGAGGAACCGGCCAAAAAGGAAGCAGTAAAAGAAGAACCTGCTGAAAAAAAAGAAGAAGAAACTAAATGAAACTATTAAAGAATATTATTCCAGCAGTAATATTAAGTTGTATTATTGTCCCGAAAATTTCGGCAACGGTAAATGTAAAAGAGGCAATAGTAAAAATATATACTGTTTATAATCAATACAATTATTATGAACCATGGCAGATGTATGGCCAGAGAAATCGCAATGGTTCCGGTTGTATTATCAGCGGAAGGAGAATTTTGACAAATGCGCATGTGGTAGGTGATAAGACATTTATACAGGTGAAACGTGCCGGCAGGCCAGAGAAGTATACGGCACAGGTAAAAGTAGTATCGCATGAACGTGATTTAGCAATTTTAGAGGTTAGTGATAATTCTTTTTTTACCGATAGCGAACCGCTTAAAATAGGAGATTTGGCCGAGGTTAGGGATAAGGTTGCTGTTTATGGTTTTCCTACGGGCGGTGATGAGTTGTGTATCACCGAAGGGGTGGTTTCCAGAGTGGAACATCATAGATATTCCCATAGTAGTGCATATTTACTCACGTGCCAGATCGATGCTGCAATTAATTCAGGAAGCAGCGGAGGCCCTGTTATCAAAAATGACAAAATCGTCGGGATAGCATTTCAGGCCGGCGGAGGTGAAAATATAGGATATATGGTTCCTGTCCCGGTTATTAATCATTTTCTGGAAGACATAAAGGATGGAAAATGCGATGGAACCCCGGCTCTTGGAATATTCTATCAGGAGATGGAAAATCCGGATATCCGGCTTAAATATTCTATGAGCGGAAAGCAGACAGGTATCCTTATAGATAGAACTTATTTTGGTACCCCTGCACATAATGTACTAAAACCAGGAGACGTAATTCTTTCGATTGACGGTAAAAATGTTGAGAATGACGGGACCATTGAATTCAGAAAAGGCGAAAGGACATCCTTTGTATATGCAATACAGAATAAATATATAGGGGATGTCGTTACTATTGAAATCCTGAGAGAAGGCAAGGTTAAAAATGTTGAAGTTAGATTATCAATACCTTCGAATATGTGGAGATTGGTTCCGTATCAGCAGTATGATGTAGCTCCGACATATTATATATTGGGCGGCTTGGTGTTTGAACCTTTAACAAAAAATTTTCTGGAAACATGGGGTGGTAAATGGTATGATAATGCTCCGGTTAATCTGTTAAATTATTATTATTATAAAGACCCTGCTGAAGACCAAAAAGAAGTAGTTGTGCTGGTTAAAGTTCTTGCTGACGAGATTAATATAGGTTATCATAATTGGAGATATGACGTAATTTCTTACGTAAACGGTAAAAAAATTTCCTCAATGAGAGATTTAGTAAATGCTTTTGAAGACCATAAAGGAGAATATCATATCATAGTAGATGAGGATAATAGTCAGATTGTTCTGAATAAGGATAAAGTTGACAGGAACGGAGAAAAAATTCTAGAAAAATACAGAATTGGTTCTGATAGATCCGAAGATTTGAAAAAGTGATTAAGGATTGCCCCACCACCCCGATTCATCGGGATGGTGGGGTTGACAGTAAATAATAAAAATTGTAAAATAACCATACTATGCAAATACTGATTCTTTTACTCGTCCTGCTGCTGAATGGCTGTGCATCAATAGAACCAACTGTCAGAATTGATAATGATGCCCGTATTAAAAACTATAAAATGATTGAGGTTCCTTTTGTGGTAAACAGTACCCATATAGATAAAGGATATCCAATTTGCGATGAACTTACAAAGCATCTAAAGGAAAAGCTGGCAGAGGGAGGGTTTAATTTTTACGATGGAAAGTCAAAAGGACCGGTTCTTGTTATAAAAGGTTCTCTTGATTATTTCCAGAATACCGGTCTTGATGCCATTTCTGATTTAAGCCAGGCCAGCAATGTATCATTTGAACTTTATGATAAGTCTTCAAACATAAAGCTTGGTAAAATAATAATTATTGCAGACAATGTAATGGGCAAGAATAGATGGAAGGCTACAGCCCAATCGGTAGTTACGGAATTAAAAAAGAGGATTCAAAAAGAAGAATATCTCCCTCCGACAGAAATAAAAACAACCAAAGTATCCAAAAAAGTTGACGGGACAGAAAACATCGCCGTATTAAATCTGGAAGCAAGAAATGTTTCGGAACAGGATGCCGCAACCATTTCCGATTTAATAAGAACTGCACTCGTAAATGTCGGATTTTCCGTTATTGATAAGGCAAATATGGATAAAATTTTGGAGGAACATAAATTCCAGCGTGCAGGGGTTACAAGTCCCAAAAATGCGGCAGAAATCGGGAAGATACTGAATGCACAAAAAATCGTTGTCGGTTCTTTTTCAAAACTGATGGACTCGTATTATATAACAATTAATCTTGTTGATGTTGAAACCGCCCAGATCGTAAATGCGGAATCGGTAAAATCAGGTGCTGACCAGGATTTTCAGTACATAGCAAACGTGATTGCAAAGAGACTTGTTGTAAAATAAAAAAAAGGGGGTGATGAAGAATGAAGAAAGTAGCAGTATTGGTTCTTGCGGCATTTTGTATTTCTTTAGTTGGTTGCACAACCAGGCTGATTGATTTTACTGCAATCAGTTCAAAGAACTGCGATATCCCAGGTGAAAGAGGTGCACGTGTTACCGGTAAACACATGATACCTATGATACTTGGTATTCCTCTTGGCCAGCCTAACATTAAAGAAGCATGTGACCAGGCTATTGAAAAAGGAAATGGAGACTGTTTAGTAGACGGTGTTCTTTACAGTAATTTTTGGACCATCTTAGTCTTTGGACAGATGGGGTACAAGATTGAAGGAACAGTCGTAAATACAAAGAAGAAGTAAAACGTTTTATTTTAAAAAAGCAGATGGGGGATTTCGTATCCCCCTTCGCTTTTTACTCTAATTTGATATAATAATTCTTTAAAAACGGAATTGATTACGATGATTATTAACTGAGATTACAGTGATTTTAATCACCGGAATCGTTTCCGCTAGCTGGCGGATTAATCACTGTAATCAGGATGTATACATGAAGGCAAAGAATTTAATTTCAATTTCAGATTTAACAAAAGAAGATATAATAGAAATATTTTCAACGACGAAACTCCTGAAGAAAAAACAGAAAGAAGGAGATAAATATACACCGCTTAAGAGGAAAACTCTTGCTATGATTTTTGCGAAACCGTCAACAAGAACAAGGGTTTCCTTTGAAGTGGGGATGTTCCAGTTAGGCGGGCTTGCTTTCTTTTTGAGCGGTCAGGATCTTCAGCTTAAAAGAGGAGAAAGCATTGCTGATACCGCAAAAACACTTTCAAGATATGTTAATGGAATAATGATAAGAACCTTTAAACATAAGGATGCCGAAGATCTTGTTAACTATTCAACAATTCCGGTAATAAACGGCTTAACCGATTTGGAACACCCCTGTCAGGCTTTATGTGATGTTTTTACAATAGTCGAAAAGAAGGGACAAATTGATACTTTAAATAAGTTGAAATTTGTTTATATCGGTGATGGGAACAATGTTACCAATTCACTTATGCTTATTTGTGCAAAACTTTCAATTCCGTTTACTGCCATTACTCCAAAAGGCTATGAACCTGATAAGAATATTTATAAACAGGCAATGGAAATTTCAAAAACGACAGGTGCAAAACCTGTACTTTCAGACAATCCGGAGGATGTAAAAAATGCAGATATTTTATATACGGATGTCTGGGCATCAATGGGCAAAGAAGCTGAAAGAGAAAAGCGGATAAACATTTTTAAGACATATCAGATAAATGCATCTTTACTTTCAAGGGCAAAATCTGACTGTCTTGTAATGCATTGTCTTCCTGCAAAGAGAGGGGAAGAGATTACAGACGAAGTAATAGATAGCAAAAATTCCGTAGTTTTTGACCAGGCAGAAAACCGGCTCCATGTTCAAAAAGCCGTTATGTTTTTATTGATGAGTGCCAAATCATAATGTGCGGGGAATTGCTATATAAAATTTACAAAGAACTTCTAAAACATTTCGGTCCGCAGGGCTGGTGGCCGATAGCCGGTATATATAACCCCAAGAAAAAATCATTTTCTGATAAAGAAAAATTTGAAATAATGACCGGCGCTATACTTACCCAAAATACCTCATGGAATAACGTCGAAAAGGCACTTGCAAACCTGCGAAAAGAAAATTTTCTGGATATCTATAAAATTTCCAGAATAAATTTAAAAAAACTCCAGAAACTGATTAAACCATCCGGATTCTATAAACAGAAAGCTATTCGTCTAAAAAATTTTGCTATATCAGTTCAAAACCGGTTAAAACAAGTCCGGGTTTTAGAAAATATAACCCGTGAGGTATTGCTTTCTATTAACGGCATAGGTCCTGAAACCGCTGATTCAATTATGCTTTATGCCCTGGGAAAGCCCTATTTTGTTGTTGACGCCTATACAAAAAGGCTGACGGACAGGCTTGGTATTTTCAAAGGTAAAGATTATGATGAAATTCAGAGATATTTCGAGAAAAACATTCCGAGAAGAGTCAATATTTATAGAGAATACCATGCATTGATAGTCGAACTCGCTAAAAGGTTTTGCAGGAAAAAACCGGAGTGTGGGGCCCCATTGGAAAAAGTTGAGAGTACTAACTCTGTCTGCGACATCCGCCATAATCCGCAGCGACGGATTAAGGCGGATAAAAATTGTCCTATATTAAGGAATTGTATGTATGGGAAAAAATGGAAGCCGTGATTTATGCAGGAGGTGCAGGGATGGGTTTATCAAAGAAGTGCGCAGTCGTTTTTGTAACAGCAGAAAATATTAAAGCAGCAAGAAAAATTGCACAGGGTGTCATAAGAGAGAGATTGGTGGCCTGTGTCAATATTGTTCCAAAAATTGAATCTGTATACTGGTGGCAGGATAAAATAGAAAACTCACCGGAATCCATGCTAATAATGAAAACAAAAGTGTCTCTGAAAAGGAAACTTATAGATAGAATAAAGAAACTTCATTCTTACACTGTACCGGAGATAATATTTTTACCGATAATGGCAGGGAATAAGGATTATCTTAAATGGGTAGGAGCTGAAACAAAGTGACCCCATCACCTACCTACCCACCACAGGTGGGTGGGTTTATAAGTGTGGATTTATGATGATTAGGAAGTTTGGAGAGTTAAATAGTTTAAATTATATTGGCCCTATAGGCCAAAGGCAGGTGGTGGGGTGAAAGAAGCGTTGTATTTTGAAATTTATAATAAAGAGAAGAAAATTATAAAATGTAATCTCTGCCCGCATAGATGCATAATTTCTGACGGTAAAACGGGTAATTGCCGTATAAGAAAAAATGTCAAAAGCAAGCTCTATCCGCTTACTTACGGTAAATTTACCTCTGTTTCTATGGATCCAATAGAAAAAAAACCTCTCTATCACTTCTATCCTAAAAGCAATATTCTGTCACTTGGTACGCTTGGCTGTAATTTTAGCTGTCAATTCTGCCAGAACTTCGAAATCTCACAGGCACATTATGACGAAACCTTTATGAAAAGCGTGTCTGCTTCGGAAGCGGTTGCACTTGCCAAACAATATAATTCAATAGGAATAGCCTATACATACAATGAACCGTTAATAAATTATGAATGGCTTAAGGAAACAATGGCTGAAGCAAGAAAATACGGATTAAAAAACGTTTTGGTAACAAACGGTTTTATAAACGAGGAGCCGTTTTTTAATATTATAGAAAATATCGATGCTGCAAATGTGGATGTAAAGTCATTCAGAGACGATTTTTATAAAAAATACTGTGGGGGCAAACTTGCTCCTGTTTTAAGAACCGTTGAAATAATGATAAAAAGGAAAAAACATGTTGAGATTACAAATTTGGTTATTCCGGGTCTAAATGACAGCGATGAAGAAATACACGATCTGGTTGACTGGGTATACTCATTGGGGGAGGAAACCCCTTTGCATTTTTCAAGATATTTTCCATGTTATAAAATGAATGTAAAATCGACCCCGTTTTCTATACTTGAAAAAGCAAGAAAAATTGCACTGAAAAAATTGAAACATGTTTATTTGGGAAATGTTCTGGAGGCGGAATATAATAGGACCTACTGCCCGCAATGCAAAGAAATTCTGATCGAGAGGAGAGGGTATCATACACAGAATGTGGGTTTGGAGAGGGGACATTGCCAAAAATGCGGATATAAAATAGCCACCCTTCATATATGATAAAACTTATACTTGCGTCGCGTTCCCCGCAAAGAAAGAAGATATTAAAAGACGCCGGGTTTAAATTTATTGTGGTTGACCCGAATGTAAAAGAAGGTATTTTTCGCGGGAGGCCGTCTAATTTGGTAAAACGGCTTGCTCTTAAAAAAGCAGAAGCAGTTAAAGGACAAATTACAAATTACTCGCCTCGCTTACTCGCCTCGTCTTCGACTTGTCGAAGCGGGAGCTTTGGCGAAGCGGGCAAATTACAAATTACAAGTGAATGGTTGGTTGTGGGGGCTGATACGGTTGTTGTTCTGAATGGAAAAATTATAGGGAAACCAAGAAATATATATGATGCAAAAAGAATTTTAAAGAAACTTTCCGGTTCGACCCATTATGTCTATACCGGTATTGCGATTCTGAAAAACGAAGATAAGAAACTGGTTGATTATGAAAAGACAAAGATAATATTTAGAAAATTATCAAGTAATGACATAAGAAATGTTTATAAAAAATATCTTGATAAAGCCGGGGCATATGCAATACAGGAGCAGGGGGATCTTTTTGTTAAAAATATCGATGGTGATTATACGAATGTGGTAGGATTCCCGTTAAACAAATTCAAAAGAATGCTTGACAAGTTAGGTTTTTATTAATATACTCCGAAATAGGTATTGTAAAAGGTATAAAAAGGTTTGTATGAACAGTCAATTGTTAATTAGGTATAAGGCATTTCTTATCAGCTTAATTCTGATATTTTTATCATGTAATCTTTATGCGGAGAAAAGGATAAATATAGCTGTAGCAGAATTTTCAGGCAAAAATGTTTCCGCTATGGATGCTTCTACGGTAAGCGATTTGTTGAGAACTGAGTTAGTCAAGACGCAGAAATTCAACGTGGTTAACCGTGCAAATATGGAACAGATTCTGGCTGAACAAAGTCTGCAAATGTCCGGATGTACCACTCAGGAATGTGCAGTAAGAATAGGAAAACTGTTAAATGCACAGAGAGTTATCGTCGGAAGTTTAATGAAGCTGGGAACACTTTACATTATCAATGCGAATATGGTGGACATAGAAACAGGGGAAATTGTAAAATCAGCTAAGGTTAATGCGCAATCTATTGAAGAACTACCGGAACAATCTGAATATCTTGCGAGAATTTTAGCAGGAGATGTAGAAATAAAAGGAAGAAAGACCAAAAAAGAAAATAATTTCGGTATAGGATTAAATTATCCCGGTACCAGCATAAAAGCCTTTTTAGGTAACAGTTTTTGCCTTGAACCTAAGTATCAATTTGAAGATGATATTCAGGTGTATGGTATAAGATCCAACTTTTATTTAAATAGAGATTGGATGTGTTTGTTTTTCGTCGGTTTTGAACTTGACTATGTTGCTTTTGAGGGCGAAGTAAGCGAGGGTGTGGGAGGTGCCGGTCAATTATTTGGCGGGATAGAATGTTTTGTTTCAAAACATCTCTCTGTACAGATTGATTTAGGTCCTGTATTTGTAATGCTGGATGATGATAATTCTGATGCTTCTGTGTCGGGTACTGATATAGGTGGCAACGTAGGAGTATATTATTATTTTAAATAATTAGAATTTAGGGGGGATATAGAGAGATGTCAATTAAACGAAATGTTAAAAAATATATAATCCCGCTTTTGCTGTTAATGATATTTAGTATAAAACTGGATGCTGGCTTTAAACTCGGAATGCCTTCTATAATTAAAGATAAAGTAGATGAACTGGACGAAGAAGCTACATTAGAAATTGCACAAGACATTGTAGAGCAACAACAAGGGCTCTGGCAGATTATAGACGATGATTTGTTGCAGCAACAGACAGAAGTCGGATATTTAATATGGCCTCGCCAGAAAACGAGCTTAGCTACAAATAATAATCAAAAATTGGTTTGGGAGGTCGCGGGCAATCAATTGGTATCAACACAGCCGACCTGGAGCAATGCAAGTAAGACCTATGTTTATCCGGCGGGGAAAACCGCCAATGACTTCCCGGCATTCAAGTGGGCTGAGGAACTGGTTTACAAGGGTTATGATGACTGGAGGCTTCCGACACAGGAAGAACTGAGAGAACTTTATTCCTATGGCGGTGCATATGTTGATTCTGCTATTGGTTCTTACTGGACAGATACAGAAGCTCACTATACTCAAGGCGGTGTTGATTACTATGGTCTTGCGTGGACAGTAGATGCAAGAAATTACGGTGGTAGTAACTCTTATGATAAAGGTGAGAGCTATTACGTACGTGCGGTACGGGATATTTTCCAGTAATCCTCTTAAGCATCAAAGAATAGAATTTATTTCCTGAACCAGTTTAGGCTTGCCTGAAAAACCCACAATTCTTTTGACTTCCTGGCCATTCTTGAAAATCAAAAGCGCGGGTATTGCGGAAATTCCAAACTCTCCTGCTTTATCCTGATTTTCATCCACATTTAGTTTGCCGACTTTAAGTTTTCCTTCAAATTCTTTTGCGATTTCTCCGAGAACCGGTGCAACCATCTGACATGGACCGCACCATGTTGCCCAAAAATCCACAAGTACAGGAATAGGAGATTTTAAAACCTCTTGTTCAAAGTTGGTTGATGTTATAGTAATTTCACTCATAGTCCCTCCATTATATTTTACAAGAAAATATGTTGATAGGTTGATACGCTGATACGGTTAAAGATTTTTAAATATATACACATATATACTTATCAACGTATTTCCATATCAACGTTTCCTATAGACTTTACCTGCTTTGGACGTTCTCAAATTTCCCAAGGTAATCTTTAATTTTTACTTTCTGTTGGAGTTGGGTTATCCACTGCTGGAACAACTGCACCCTTTTTTCACTTTGCAGTGTCATAATAAATTCATTTTTTTCCTTTGACCAATTTTTTAAATTTCCGTTTCTTCGCAGGTATTCAAGTTCAGCTTCTTTTTCCGAGACTTTAGAGAGGAGGTAAATCAGAAATCTTACCTTATCTACTGCAATGGCTCTTTTTCTTGATTCTTCAAATTCTGACGGCGTCATTTTCAGGCCGTATGCCAATATCTGGTAATATTTACGGTGGTCGAAATGTCCGTCTTTCTGGAATGCCGGTATTTGCTGCAAGTGTGCCTTGAGTTCTCCGTCCGTTACCTTTATCCCGTATTTTAGTGCCAATTGATAGAATGCCTCTTCGGAAATCATATCCTGAAGAGTGTTTCTTTTTATCTGTTGTATTTCGGCGTCAGTAAGCTCAGTATCTTTTTTATCCTGTCTTGCGTTGTCAATTGCCCGTGAAACAGCTTTAATATATTCCGAATAAGAAACCTTTTTTGAGTTCACGGTCGCAACTGTATCCTGGCCGCTTACCAACGACCCGCCCGCGCCGAAATAAGCAAATGTTGCGAATAAAAATCCGATAAGTGTTATCCAGAAAATGGTTTTTTTGTGTTCTCTTATAAATTCCATCATATAATTAAAACGATTCATACGGATAACTTACAGATTTAAACTGATTTATATCTGTCTGAATCTGCGTTTTTATCTGTTTGCATCGTCTCCATTAATATTATAAATATTTTGCTTCCAAAAGTCAAGGAATTTTTGTATAATTAAATCACGAATAGCACGAATGGTAACGAATTATACGAATACTTTTTGGTATGTATTAGTGTAATTCGGACTTAGATTAGTGTGGTTCGCTATTTATTATGGAGATATTATTTAATCTCGTTGCAAAAGTAATACCGTTTATTATTATAGGTTGGATTCTAGCAAAACTGAAATTTGACAAGGCAGAAATCTTTCTTAAGTATTTTATAGATTTTGCCATGTATTTTTTATTCCCTGTTTTTATGTTTTTTGCAATGTGGTCTGCTCCGATAAAAGAAAATCTTGGTAATTCGGGCAATATTATTCTGGTAGCGGCAATAATAATATTTTTCGGAGCAGTATTTGCTCTTGCGTATTCAAGAATTTTTAATATGGAATTCAGAAATGTTGCCCTGCCCATTATTTTTATGAATTCAGCATATCTTGCCATACCGCTCAATACAGTGTTTTTTGGAAGTATGGGAACTTTTTACAGCATACTATATAATATCATAATAGCGTTCTTTCATTTTAGTGTAGGATTATGGATTGTAAGCAGTTCTTTAAAAGAAGTGGTCCGGTTGCCAATATTGTATTTTGCGATTTTCGGAATTCTGCTGAATTTAACCGGTAATGCAATGCCTACCGGGTTGAGTAGGATACCGGAAACACTGAACATTATAACCCTTCCGATAATGCTGTGTTTTGTCGGATATCAGATAAAATCGGTTAATTTTGGTATAATTAAGAAAATTCTTGCCGCAGTCTCCGTACGTATGGTCGGTGGATTCATAATTGCACTTTCGCTTTGTGAGATATTCGGACTGACCGGTGCTGTGAGGGGTGTTTGTCTGATTTCCAGCTCTATGCCTTCTGCGGTAAATACATATATTCTTACTAAAAAATATGATGCTGATTCATCATTTGCATCGTCGATGATTGCAGTCGGAACGGCTTTGAGTGTATTTTTTATTCCGGTGGTATTATGGATAATATAACACTTTCCGCTATAGTGAATGACCCTTATATTAAGACCTATCTTGAGGCTGCTGATAAGAATTTTGCTGCCATTGGCTACAAGGAACATGGTTTAAGACATGCAAAGTTTACATCTAAAGTGGCAGGGAATGTTCTGTCACACCTGAATTATTCTAAAAGAGATATTGAACTGGCAAGAATAGCCGGGTATCTTCACGATATTGGAAACTCTATAGAAAGGCACCAGCAGGCGTTATCCGGTGCAATTATAGCAAAAAGAATTCTTGACCGTCTTGGTATGAGCTATAATGAAATTCTTATGATTATGAGCGCTGTCGGCTCACATGAGGAAAAAGATATGATACCGAATTCCCATATTACAGCTGCAGTAATTTTGGGGGATAAAACGGATGTTCATCACTCAAGAGTAAGAACGGAGAAACGCACCGGACTTGATAAACATACAAGAGTAAACCTTGCCTGCAAGAATTCTTTTTTAAGAGTTAATGCAAAGGAAAAGACCGTTTCACTGGAACTAACCACTGATACCGAAATTGTTGATATCGGTGAATATTTCGAAATATTTCTTGAAAGGATGATGCATTTAAAAAAAGCTGCAAGATATTTTGACTGCATGTTTGTGCTTTATATAAATAAGAACAAGTTCTTATAAAAATACGGATTGCACGGATTAAGAACGTGGATTACACGGATGGACGGCAATATAAGATTATCGAAGTTGACAATTGGGTTTGGGGTGTTTATTGTTTTATCTGCAAGTTTCATGAGGTCCGTTCTGAATTTTTTATACAGGGTGTTGGGGAGAAATAATTTACAGATTTTAATAGTCCTGATTTTTATTATTATAGGGATTTTATTTATTACCCATCTTGTAAAATCTAATCTGTCGAAAATAAGAATATTT
>JAFGLF010000002.1 GCA_016928195.1 Elusimicrobiota bacterium | reverse complement strand
TTTAGTTCCGATATAGGGTTTTTATACAGTGAGAAGGTCTGGAGCGCTGCTTTGTTTATGGCGGATGTAAACCAGCCTGATGTTGGCTTGAAGTATACGGATAAACTTCCTATAATGGTCAAACTGGCAGGAGCTTACAGGATAAAAGACCTGAACATAGGTGTAGATACGTTTTACAAGGACAACCGGTACGGGATATCGATTGGCGGGGAGAAGACATTTGATACTCTTGCGGTCAGGGGGAGTTTTGAATTCGGCAAAGATGATTTAAGAAATCTTGCAATTGGTTTTGGGAATAAACTGACAGACAAATTTTCGGTAGATTATGCATTTTTATATCCCTTTTTGGGTATAAAAGGGTCAATGGGTACCCATAAGGTCTCTTTTGGTTTTAAGTTTGGCCCTACACCTGAGGATGAAGTTGCCGATTCGAGAGGAGAGATTGGAAGACTAACCGAGGAAATAATGATTCTGGAAAAAGATCTAAAGGAGATGGAAGATGAGAATCTTTATATTAATAGAAAGTTAAGAATGATGAGAATGACTGGAGTTGAAAGGGAAATTGAGAAGAAGAAAATGATGAGAGAACATTATTTAGAAGGGCTAAAATATTACAACGATGGTAAGTATAACGAAGCAATAGCCCAGTTCGAAAAAATTCTTAAATTAGAGAAAAACCATCCGCAATCCAAACGTCTTATAGAACAGTGTAAGGTAAAGATTGATGAAGTGTCAACGGAGCTTTATAATAAAGGTCTTGAAGAATATACAAAGGGCAATTTTGAGGGTGCTGTTTTGTTATGGGAGAAAGCATATGAACTTACCCATGAAGATGTAAAAATAAAAGATGCACTTAAGAAAGCAGGAGAAGAGTTAAAGTAACGCAAATAAACGCAAATAAGAAAAGCAACGCGAATAAACGCAAATGAAGTACCGTACGCGAATATTCGCGAATATCAGCGTTGCCCCGTACAAAAGCGAAGCTTTATACGGGGCAGGGATTAGCGATAATTCGCGTTTGAGGTAACGAATGGAGATAAAAACGAAATTCTCTATTTTTACTGTAATAGTTATTTTTATTTGTATAGTCAGTATTAGTTATACAATATTCCTGATTGAGAAAAGAATTTTTTTTGAAAGGCAGGAAAAAGAGCTTAAAAAAACAATTTCCCAGTTTGCCACTGTTGCAAGGGAATCAATTATCGTTAAAGATGATATTCTGGCTTTTAATTATTTGAAAGTGCTTAAAGAAACTGTGCCCGGATTTGTTGAGGGGTATATACTTAACGAATCGGGTATTATAATAGCTACGACAGAATCCGAATTTTTAAGAAAAAAGTTTTCAGAGAAGGAAAAATATGGTATAATAAGAATTGAAAAGGATGTTATTTCGGGAAGTAAGAATATCGGAAAGGTCTATATCGATTTTTCTTCGGATATTTTAAATAGAAGAATAGAAGAAAATATAAAGGAACTTAAAAAGCAGATTCAGCAAACATCATTAATAGTTCTTGTTATAGGAATTATTATCGCAGTATTTTTTGCAGAGCAGATTTCAAAACCGATTAGAAAACTTGTCAGGGAAGTACGGTCTATTGCCGACGGGAACCTTGATACTAAAATAGATATTGATTCTAAAGATGAAGTCGGAAATTTATCGGGAGAATTTAACAGGATGACCAATGCATTAAAAATACTTGACCATATGAAGTCCGATTTTGTATCCAATGTTTCGCATGAACTGAAAAGCCCGATTGCTGCAATTGAGAGTTATATAAATCTTATGATTGAAGATAAAAAAGAGTTTAACTTGGAAAACCTGATGAGGATTAAAAACAATTCTGCCCGGCTGTCGAGATTTATAGGGGATTTGCTGAGTGTGGCAAGGATTGAGCGCGAAGAGTATGAGTCAGAAAAAAAATTAATTAAACTTCGTGATAGTGTTGATGATGTCGTTATGTTGTTTAAGCCGAAAGCAGAAGAAAAAAGTATTAAAGTTGAGAGCAATATACCATTAGAGCTTCCGGACGTCTGGGCGAACTCCGAACGGCTTAAACAGGTATTTACAAATCTTATTTCCAATGCAATAAAGTTTACTCCCGCCGGTGGAATAATACAAGTAGATGCAAAATATGGGACGAGAGACGAGGGACGAGAGACGAGGGACGAGAGCCATCATCCCAACGAAGTGTTCATCCGTCATCCATCGTCTATCGTGGTTAGTGTTTCTGATACGGGCAGGGGAATACCCGAGGGTCAATATGAAAAAATTTTTGATAAATTTTATCAGGTTAAAGGCACTGTTGATGAATTAAAAGAACATAAGGGTACCGGATTAGGACTTGCTATTGTTAAAGGTATTATTGAAGAACATAACGGAAAAATATGGGTTGAATCTAAAGAAGGAAAAGGGACCAAATTTTTATTTACATTACCGGTTAAAAAAGTAGAAGCGGATAAACGCGGATAACAACACAGATGAACGCCCGCCTGACGACGGCCCGCTCCTCCGAAGCGGAGACGAGGCGAGCGAGGCAGGCAGATAAATCCGCCGGTTGGCGGACAGCATAAATCAGCGAGGTGTAAAATGAACAAAATTATGATTATTGACGACGAGGAAGATTTTAGGGAAATAGCTAAAAAAATTTTGTCGAAGAAATTTGAAGTTATTGCTTCGGAAAATGCAGATGACGGATGGAAGATACTTCAGGAAAATACGCCTGATTTACTATTGCTTGATATAAATCTTCCGAAGGTCGGCGGGTACACATTGTGTCAGAGAATAAGAAATGATGAAAAGTTAAAAAAACTTCCCGTTATAATGCTTACCATAAGACATAGAAAGGAAGACCAGCTAAAAGGTTTGAATGTTGGTGCTGATGATTATATTTTGAAACCGTTTGAACCTAAAGAGCTTGTAGCCAGAATAGAAAGGGTTTTGGAGAGATGCAGGGCCGAACGCGAATAAACGTCCGCCGTGGCGGATTTGATTAGAGACAATTAGCGTGTGAATGGAGTGAACAATGAAGGAAAAAATTCTTGTAGTTGATGATGATAAGATAATGTTAGATTTAATAAAGGAAATGCTGGAACTTTCAGGCCTTAAGGTTTTTACTGCCAAAAATGCGGATAGTGCGATGGAGAAAATTGAGTCCATCCATCCTGCTCTTATAATTCTAGATTTAATGCTGCCGGGAATTGACGGATTTGAGCTGACTAAGATTATAAAAAAAGATGAAAAAACAAAGAATATTCCGATAATTATTGTAAGTGCAAAATTTATAGATACACAGAGTATAGTTACAGGACTTTCTTTAGGTGCCGATGATTTTATTACCAAACCTTTTGATGTTGATATTCTTGTTGCAAGGGTAAAAGCGATATTAAGAAGAACAGCCGGGACATTTATAGAACAGGATATTATTGAATCCGGGAATATAAAAGTTGATTTGAAGAAAAGGAGTGTATATTTAAAAGGTAAAGAAATTAGGCTTACGCCGAAAGAATTCGATTTGCTTGTTTATCTTATGAAAAAAAGAGGTTTTGCGCTCGATAGGAATACAATTCTGCAGAGTGTTTGGGAATACAGTTATTTTGGCACCACAAGAACGGTAGATGTTCATATACAGCAATTAAGAAAAAAAATTAAAGATGACGGGAAGATAATACAGACTGTCGGAAAGTTGGGATATAGATTCGAAGATAAAAAGTAGAAATCAGCCTGTCTTATAATGTATGCGGAAAAATAAATAAAATTTAAATTTTCACTTGAAATTTCCGTACAGATTATGTATAATTAACAAATAACGTAGGTATTTAAAAAAATTTAAAAAGGAGTGATCTATGGCTGAAGTAAGACTGAAAAATGTTTCAAAGGTTTATTCGGGGAATGTGCCTGCAGTAAGGGATATTGATATTTGTATTGAAGACAAGGAGTTTTTTGTCCTCGTCGGTCCTTCGGGATGCGGTAAATCTACGATACTTAGAATGATTGCCGGTCTTGAAGAAATTACATCCGGAGACCTTTATCTGGATAATAAAAGAATGAATGAAGTTCCTCCTAAGGATAGAGATATAGCCATGGTATTCCAGAATTATGCGCTTTATCCTCATATGAGAGTGTATGATAATATGGCTTTTGGACTTAAGCTGCGTGGATATTCAAAACCCGAGATAGATAAACGGGTTAGAGATGCAGCTGAAATTTTAGGTATAACACCGTTGTTGAAAAGATATCCTAAACAGCTTTCCGGAGGGCAGAGGCAGCGTGTTGCCGTCGGGCGAGCAATAGTAAGGAAACCTAAAGTATTTTTATTCGATGAGCCTTTGAGTAACCTGGATGCCAAGGTAAGGGTTATAATGAGAGCCGAGATTAAAAAGTTACAGGAACGGCTTGATGCGACGACAATTTATGTTACCCATGACCAGACAGAAGCAATTGCAATGGGTGATAAGATTTGTGTCCTGAAAGATGGTGTAGAACAACAGACAGAATCTCCGCTCAAAGTTTATGATACGCCCAAAAACAAGTTTGTTGCAGGATTTATCGGCTCTCCTCCGATAAATTTCTTTGATTGTAAAATAGTGAAAGATTCCGGTGGATTATGGATTGATGAGGGGAAAATAAAAGTGAAAGTTCTGGACGAACATGTTGAACGGCTGCAAAAACATGTTGATAGAAATGTCCTGTTGGGCATAAGACCTGAAAATATTTATGATAAGCTTTATGCCCGTGGAGCAACTCCGACTAATACGGTTGTTGCGGTGGTGGAAATAGTTGAGTTAATGGGTTCCGAAGCGTATCTTTATTTAACAACAGGAATTAATAGGTTTGTAGCAAAAGTTGATGCACATACAACCATAAGGGCAAATCAGAAAATGGAACTGGTCTTCGATATGAAAAAGATTCACATCTTTGATAAAGAGACCGAAGAAACAATAATATAACGCATAAAGTTATGTCAGAAAGCGGAAAGAATAAGAAAATTCTTATAGTTGAAGATGAAAAAACTCTTTCTGATATTTATTTTGATTTTTTCAGCGATAGCGGTTTTGATGTAGTTATTGCAAAAGACGGGGTTTCTGCCCTTGAATCTTTTGAAACGGAACAGCCGGATATAATCATCACAGATATGAAGCTTGGCGGTATGACAGGGGTTGAAGTTTTGATGCAGATTAGGCAGGTAGATTTAAATGTTCCTATTATTGTGTGTAGTTCTGTGGGATACGAAAAGTATAAAAAATATTTTGATAAATATGTAAATGCTGTATTTGATAAACCCGCTAATTTAGATGAGATGCTTAAAAAAGTAAATTCACTTTTAAATAAGACATAAAAAACTTTAGGTATAACCAGTGTTTAGAAAAAGTATCAGATGGAAAAATATTATATACAATATTCTTATGGTGAACAGGAAGGCCCTTTAGATTTCGAAAATATTAAAAGTTTGATACTGATTGGTGATGTTAAAGAAGACGATAAGCTCTGGGATGATAAGAAAAACGAATGGGTGGATGTTTCCGGGTTTGAGGAATTTAAAGAAGCCCTTGAATTAAAAAAGAACAGTTCACAAGAAGAAAAATATGCCGATAAGAAGATAATCCTGCTTGTTGATGATGATGCGAGTTTGCTGGGATTGTTAGAGGACATGTTTGAGGAGGATTATACTGTTCTTACTGCAAGGGATGGGTTAACCGCCTTAAAGATTATTCATCGAAGAATACCTTCTGTTGTCCTCCTTGATGTAATGCTTCCCCGTCTTACCGGGCATATGGTGTTAAAACGTCTGAGAGCAGATAAAAAAACGAAGGATATCCCCGTGATAATGCTCACGGCAAAAAGTGCGGCTGCCGACAAGCTTCTGGGAATTGAACTTTCTGCAAACGAGTATATACCGAAACCATTTGATATTGAGGTGCTTGAAAAAACAGTTAAGAAATTTTGCGGGTAACTTTTGTTGTTTAAACATACTTACTGAATGAGGGCTATTTTGTGAATGAAAAACTATCTATTTTAATAGAATTACAGGGAATTGATTTTAAAATAGACAATGCCAATAAGTGTATTGAGAGTATTAATAATGAAATTGATTTATTGAAAAATGTTATTAAAGATAAAAGAGACAATGTTGAAAATTTAAAAAAAGAAATTACGAAAAATAATGTTTCTAAAAAGTCAAAGGAAATGGAAGTGTCGGCCGTTGAGGAAAGAATAAAAAAACATAATATGGAGTTAAACTCTGTTAAGACAAATGATGCGTATAAAGCGCTTGTTGTGGAAATAGAGAATGATAAAAAATTAAAAACTGGTATAGAAGATGAATTGTTAAAGATGATGGAGGATGACGAGAAGCAGGCTGCTAATATAAATAGTATACAATTGGAACTCTCAAAATCAGAGAAAGAGTTTGCTGGTAAGAAGACATCGTTTGAAAATGACTTAAAGAAACACAGGGAAGATATTGCCGGGTTTGAAGAAGAGAGGAAAGTAAAACTTGATAAATTGCCCCAGGGAATAGCCAGTAAATATGAAAATATAAGGAAGAATAAGAAGGGCGCTGCTGTTGTTCCGATAGAAAAAACAAATTGCGGCGGTTGTCATAGAAATTTGCCGATCCACATTGTTGACGAAGTCCAGAAGGACAAAGAAATAATTACCTGTAATTACTGTCTAAGGATTTTATATCAGAAGAAAGCGGATCCTGTCGCCGGATAGGGGGATTTGATGGAAGCGTTGACTGCATATGTTGATGGTGCATCACGGGGGAATCCGGGTCATGCAGGAATCGGAGTCGTCTTGTATAGTATTTCAGACCCCCCGAAAAAGATTAAGGATATAAAAAAATATATTGGTAAAACAACTAATAATGTTGCAGAGTATAATGCATTCTTAACTGCTCTGTATGAGGCAGAAAAACTTGGGGCAAAGAAAATAAAAATTTTTCTTGATTCGGAACTGGTATTTAAGCAGTATTTAGGGGAATATAAAACAAAGGATGATAATCTAAGGGAGCTTTTGAAGAGAGTAAGAGAACAGGAAAAAAAGTTTGAATGTATTGAAGTTAAACATATTTTAAGAGAAAATAATAAAGAAGCTGATAAGCTTGCAAATATCGCCGTAAACATAGGTGAAACCTCATAGAGGGCATGTAAAATGGAAAATGTAAAAAGTAAAATATATAGTCCGCCAGCTGGCAGATTTGACTTCAAATTTTATATTTTCAATTTTAGATTTTACATGTAGTATATAACAGGGGGCTGAGGAATCGCCCCCACCGTTTTGATTCGCTTTTGCCCTTAGAAATCATGAAGTGATTTCAAGGACTTTAGTCCCGGAAATGCTTCGCATTTCATGGGGCAAAACAAAACGAATCAGTGGGGGAGGAAAGTCCGGACTCCATAGAACAGGGTGATGGTTAACGGCCACCGTCCGCCAACAGCTACGCAGTTGCTGGTGGATAGGGAAAGTGCCACAGAAAAAACACGGCCTTTTTTAACCCTAAAGGTTAAAGGGCAAAGGTGAAAAGGTGTCCCGATGATTTTCGGGATCCCGGAATTCGGTTCTGCCGAATATCGGGACGGTAAGAGCGCACCGCTCCGATAGTGATATCGGGGGACATGGTAAACCCCACCCGGAGCAAGGCCAGTATGAAAAGAGGAGTTGTTCGCTCCGTTAAAATTTTCTATTTTGACCGCTTGACCCCGATGGTAACATCGGGGCTTAGAGAAATGATTCCTTAGAGACCGCGAATAAACGTCCCGATTAATCGGGATTAGATTTGCCTGCCCGACTGTCTTGGTCAGGCGGGCGACAATTTGCGTTGTTTTGAAACAGAATCCGGCTTACACGCCCCCTGTTTTTTATACCTCTGAGAGAGATTTCTTCGAATATGTGATAAATGTCACACCCCCCACTAAAACCTTGACAAAATAAAATTTTTGCGTTATAACTATAGTGACCCCACCGCCTCCTTGTGTGACGGCAGACACACTTTCAGTGTCTAAGGAGATGGTGGGATGAAAGAAACAAACCCCATATGTATATGACTTGTACATATCTGTGTGACTGGTTGATTGTCTGGAGAATATTTTTGGGGGGTGTATAAATATGGCAAATACAGAAGAAGACATCAAGAATGAAATTAAAAACCATATGCGTAAATATGGAGGTTCGCTTTTGGATTGGTATGTAGGCATTACTTCTGACCCTGAAAGTAGGCTTTTTGGAGAACACAAGGTAGATAAAAATAAAAACTCCTGGCTTTATATACAGACTAACGACGAAACAGCAAGGAATGTCGGACACTACTTTGTTAATTATCTGGGAACAGATGGTAAGGCAAACGGCGTTGAACATTCAAGTTATGTTTACATTTACAGAAAAACATGGCGTACAAAACCATAAGACCTGTCTTTCAGGTATACCTTCCGTAAAAAATTTTAAAATATTCTAAAAATATCTTGACAAATGCCATTAATTTCTTTATACTGTATTAAAGTGGTGAATAGTGGTGGATTATCCCCAATAGTGTCTATGAGTACCGGAGTTTCATCCGGTACACGCGAATAAACGCTAATATAAAAAAATAACGCGAATGTACGCGAATAACCAGGTTGACTGAATTGGTCAGATGGTTTGCGATGATTTGCGTTGGATTTGCGACAATTTGCGTTCCTGAACGAAGTGAAGGTTAATTTATGCTGATAGGTTTATATAAGTATTCAGTTGATCCTAAAGGACGTTTGTTTATACCTTCCAGATTTAGAAAAGGAAAGAATAAAAATTTTATCGTAACCATAGGGCTTGACCAGTGTCTATACATCTATCCTTTTGAGAAGTGGTCTAAACTTGAGGAACGACTGGAAGACCTGCCTTTTAAGAATAAATCCGAAGAACGTGCGTTTAAGCGAATAATTTTATCCGGCGCAACAGAAGTTAGATCTGATTTTCAGGGAAGAATTTTATTGCCGTCTAACTTAAGACAATATGCCGCTATAAAAGATGCTGTTGTTATTATAGGGGTATCTAACAGGATAGAAATATGGGCTAAAGATCTTTGGGAAAAATATACTAGATCCGCCCAAAAATTATTTAAAAAACACATAAGTTCACTTGAGATATAAGATTGTTAAAAAATCTAATCCGCCATGGCGGAATTCCGGTGATAAAGACTGAGATTACGGAGATGAAAATCATAAATGATAAAGATTTATCAATGTAATCGCTTTTTCTAAATCGCTGTAATCAATGTACTATGTCTATACATTTTCCTGTAATGCTGAATGAAGTTTTACAATATTTAGACATTAAAAAAAATGGGACATATATTGACTGTACTCTCGGCGGTGCCGGACATACTGCTGAGATTATTAAGAAACTTTCCAATAAGGGAAAGCTTTTTTGTATAGATTGGGATGAGGATGCAGTAAAAAAATCAAAAAACAGGTTTAAACAATATAAAAACATAGTATTCATCAACGACAATTTTGCAAATATTGAGAATATTTGTAAGAGATATAAAATTAATAAAGTAAACGGAATACTGTTTGATTTGGGTTTTTCATCTCTGCAAATCGATGACGAGGCAAGAGGATTTAGTTTTAATTATGATGCGCCGCTGGATATGAGGTTTGCTAAAGACAATCCGATTACAGCAGGGGAAATGTTAAATGTTTATTCTGAAGAAAAATTATCCGGAATATTAAAAGAGTACGCAGAAGAGCGATTTGCTGATAATATAGCTAAAAAAGTGGTTTTTTTCAGGAGAGCTAAAAAAATAGAAACAACAAAAGAATTGGTAGATATTATTAGAAAAGCAACTCCTGCGTGGTATCATAATAAGCGGATACATTTTGCTACAAAAACCTTTCAGGCGTTAAGGATTGCCGTCAACAGGGAAGTAGAGAATATAGTGGCCGGATTCGAATCGGCACTTAAGATAGTTTCTCCGGGCGGAAGAATTATCGCGATATCATTTCATTCTATTGAGCACAGGTTGCTGAAGAATATTTTTAAAGCCGCATTAAAGAATAATTTGATAAAACTTATAGTCAAAAAACCTATTTTTCCCGGATATGAAGAAATAAGATTAAACCATCGTTCGCGTTCTGCCCAGATGAGGATTGTAGAAAGGTTATGAGAGATAGGAAAAAGAAAGGTGCGGGTTATTATTCCGGAATTGTTGTTTTTGTAATTCTGTGCGGTGCAATCTGGGTTTGGCAGAAAAATACAGCTATTAAACTTGGGTATGAAATCAGGGAAATAAAGGATAAGATTTATATGCTATCAGAGGAAAATAAATATCTTGAGATGAAGATAATGGATATTATGGCTATGGATAAACTTGAAAAGGTTGCAAAAAAAGAATTAGGATTGGTAACCCCAAAATCATCGGATATTGTAGTGATAGAGGAGTAAAACGATTCACACAGATAAAAGTCACGGATGTAGACAGATTTTAAGTCTTTATCCGTATGAATTCGTCAGTCATCTGTTTGAATCGTATTATATATGAAAGTTACAAAACTTAGAATTATCACAGTTTTTACAGTTACATTGCTTGTTTTTTTAGTTATTGGATTCCGGCTTTTTCAGATACAGGTCGTAAATCATAATTTCTTTTTGAAAAAAGTTTCCATACAGGCAAGAAGAACTGAAAAGCACATCTCTTTGAGAGGGGATATATATGACAGACGAATGCGTCTTCTTGCCACCAGCATGATGGTAGACTCGTGTTATATTGACATGGAAGAGGCCAGGGGAAGAATAGATATTAATCTTTTTGCTGAATGTACCGGACTTTCACCGGTAGAAATATCCTCAAAACTTAACCAAAAAAGAAGATATGTATTGATAAAAAGAAAGCTCTTGCCGGAAGAATCTCTGAAGATTAAATCAAAAAATTTTCCCGGTGTATACTTCGATAAAGAACAGTTGAGGTTTTATCCTGAAAACTCACTTGCGAATTATGTTGTAGGTGTGGTAGGTGTTGATAATAAAGGCTTATCCGGAGTTGAATATTTATTCGATAATTTCCTGGCAGGTGAAGCGGTAAAATATGTACTCACAAGAGACGGTCAGGGCAGGATAATAAATTTCAGTGAAAAAGCTGAGGATGAAATTAGAAGAGTCGTATTGACTATAGATAATAGAATACAGCATGCTGTGGAACAGGAGCTTAAAAGGGCGCATGAATATAATTCTGCCAGTATGTTAACATGTATCGTACAAAACCCTAAGACAGGGGAGATACTTGCTATGGCGTCATATCCGTCAGATAATCCTAATAAAAAGATTACCACTAAAATGTTAAAGAATTCTGCGATAAGTGATGCTATTGAACCGGGCAGCGTATTCAAGATTGTATCAGCTGCTGCGGCAATAGAGAAGTATCCCGATATTTTAAATGAGAAATTTTTCTGTGAAAATGGCGAATACGAACTAGTAAAAGATGTTACTATTCACGACCATGAAAAATACGGAGAGCTGTCTTTTGAAGAAATGTTTGCATATTCTTCAAATATAGGTTTTGCAAAGCTGTCCCGGCGTATTGGTGAACGGAGTCTATGGCAATATATAAGGTCTTTTGGATTCGGAATGACTACCGGTATAGAACTTACAGGGGAAAATCAAGGGAGATTGCTGCCAACAGGAAGATGGTCAGGTGTTTCGTGCGAAATGCTGTCGTTTGGTCAAGAGATATCCGCTACTCCTTTACAGATTGCTAATTCATTTTCCGTAATAGCTAACGGCGGAGTACTTATGGAATCTAAAATAATAAAGTCGGTTTTTTGCGGTGATAAAGAAGAACAGATTTTTAAACCGACTAAGGTAAGAAGAGTTATATCGCAGAAAACAGCATCACATGTAAAAGATATGCTTGAAGCCGTAGTAGAGTATGGTACCGGAAGTAAAGCAAAGATTAAAGGAATAAATATTGCGGGTAAAACCGGTACAGCACAAAAATATGATAAAAAACTAAAAAAGTATTCTGAAACAAAATACGTTTCGCTCTTTGGAGGGTTTTTACCGGCCGATGATCCTAAAATTACAATACTTGTTGTTATAGATGAACCGCAGGGGGGATACTGGGCATCATCTGTAGCAGCGCCGGTTTTTAGGAAGATTGCCCTGCGAATTCTTGATTACATGAATATTCATCCGGTAAAAGAAATTGCTATGAAGTGAGCCGCCCACATCTCCGAAGCTGTGGCGGAGCATCCCGAACTTGATTCGGGATCTATTCAATACGAAGTAGTCTTGTGAAATTGCTGTGCTCTCTCGTAGAGTCAGGTTGTAAAAAGAACTAATATGAAAATCTCCGAAATTATAAAAGATTTAGATAATGTAGAAGTTTATGGGAACTGTGAAAAAGAGGTCTCCGGTATTACATATGATTCCAGGAAAGTTTCTAAGGATTATATTTTTGCTGCTTTTCGCGGGGCCAGAGATGACGGTAGGAGATATATTAAAGATGCAATATCGAAAGGCGCTGTTGCTGTGCTGACAGATGATAAAAAATCAGTGGCTAATGATGCAACATATCTGATTTCAGCGGATATTTCGGATTCTTTAGGAAAAATGGCATCACATTTTTATAGTAACCCTTCAAAAGATATGAAGATTTTTGCTGTTACAGGTACAAATGGTAAAACTACAATCACATACTTATTGGAAGAAATATTTCAAAATGCAGGTATAAAGTTAGGGGTCATAGGTACTATTTTTTACAGGTTTGGGAATATGAAGGTCTCAGCTACAACCACGACTCCTCAATCCTCCGATTTACACGAACTTTTGTCAAAAATGAAGCAAATGGGTTCTTCTACGGTTGTTATGGAAGTATCGTCTCATGGGCTTGTACAAAACCGTATTTCGGGGTGCGATATTGATGTAGCAATATTTACAAATCTTACCCGTGACCATCTGGATTATCATAAAACAATGGAAGAGTATAAGAAGTCGAAATTTTTACTTTTTGAAAAGTTTTTGGCAAATTCCGGGAAAAAGGAAAAGGTTTCTATCATAAATATGGACGATAGTAAGGGTAGAGAATTAGAAAAAAAAGTTCCCGGTACATTAATAACTTACGGGATAAAAAGTAATGCGCAGATAAAAGCGACAGACATTAAAACACTTAGGAATAAAACCGAGTTTTTTATAAATATTGGGAATAAAAAAGTGAAGATAGAAGCCAGATTACTTGGCCGGCACAATATTTATAATATGCTTGCCGCTTTTGCCTGTGCCTATAGTCAGGGGATAAATTCTGAAACAATTTCTGATAGTTTAAGAAACTTTAAAACTGCTCCGGGAAGATTTGAAGCGGTTGAGGTTGGTCAACCCTTCACCGTAATAGTAGATTATGCGCATACCCCGGATGCACTGGGAAATCTTATTCATGCTGCAAGAACAATAAAGCATAAGAGAGTTATTACGGTATTTGGCTGTGGCGGTGACCGTGACCGTTCAAAAAGGCCGTTAATGGGAGAAATTTCCGGCAGGTTATCTGATTATACAATAATTACTTCGGATAATCCGCGCTCAGAAGTTCCTGAAAGAATCGCACTTGATATAGAAATAGGTCTGCAGAGGATAAAATGTGAAAATTATGAAATTGTAATTGACAGAACCGAAGCAATTGAAAAAGCAATTTCTATGTGTAATCCCGATGATATTCTTTTAGTAGCAGGAAAGGGCCACGAGGATTATCAAATTATAGGGGATGATAGAATACATTTTAATGACACAGAAGTTGTTCGTAAAATATTATCTGAGAAATACGGAAGGAAATAGAAATACAATAGAAACCCGCCTGACCAAGACAGTCGGGCAGGTATCCGCCGCGGCGGAAAATATAATTTGTGGGAATTCGCGTTGGTTTTAAGATTCGCGGAGATTAGCGTTTAACTATGGAAAAGATAGAAATAAAAGAAATAGCAAAAATAGTTAATGGACGCCTATCCGGTGATAAGAAGTGTTTTATAAGCGGTGTATCTATTGATTCACGTACGATAAAAAAAGGCGATGTGTTTTTTGCCATAAAGGGTGAAAACTATGATGGGTATAATTTTATAGCCAATGCGGTTTCTAATGGCGCGGCTGCAGTAGTGTCGGAAATATCAAATACCAAATGCCAAATTCCAAGTATTATTGTAAAAAATACCATAAAAGCGCTTCAGGATTTTGCTAAACAATATAGGCGCAGATTTAACATAAAAGTTATAGGGATTACCGGTTCTAACGGAAAAACAACAACAAAGGATATATTAAGTTTAATTATTGCCAAACAGTTCCCTGTAGTTGCAACACAAGGTAACCTTAATAATCATATAGGTGTTCCGCTTACACTATTTAATATTAATAAAAAACACAAGTATTGCGTTGTGGAAATGGGAGCAAATCATACCGGAGAAATTGAGTATCTTTGCGAAATAGCTGACCCTGACTATGGAATAATTACAAATATTTCATCGGCCCATATCGGTAATTTTGGTTCGATAAAAAATGTACTGAGTACGAAGACAGAACTCTTTAAATACCTGAAAGATAAAGGTGCTGCTGTTGTGAATAACGACGATAAATTACTCTTACCGGCTGTTAAGAAGTTAAGATGCAGTAAAAAAACATTCGGTATCAAAAATAATTCAGATGTAATGGCATATGATATTTCTCTTAAAATTGATAGAACAATTTTTACACTTAAAATTAACGGGAGAAGGTTGAGAACTGAAATACCCTTATGCGGGCTGTTTAATGTCTATAATGCTATTGCTGCCTCGGCTTGTGCGGTTCTGCTCGGGCTTCCGGACGATAAAATCATTAATGGAATTAAAAATTTTATGCCTCAAAAGAGCAGAATGGAAGTGGTCACTTTAAAAGGAGGGATAGTTGTATTGAATGATGCATACAATGCTAATCCGGCATCCATGCAGAATGCGATTGAAAATTTTGCAAAAATATTTTATAATAAAAAAAGAATACTGGTTTTGGGTGATATGCTGGAGCTGGGTGATTATGAAATAGAGGAGCATAGAAAACTCGGGGAGTTTTTATATAAGAATAAATTAGCCGATGTGGTTTATGCTGTCGGGGATTTGTCGAAAAATACTGCGGAAGCAGCCGGCGGTAAATGGTTTAAGAATATAGATGAATTGTCGGAATATTTGAAAAAAAATCTAAAAAAAGGAGATGCGGTATTATTTAAGGCATCCAGGAAAATGGCTCTTGAGAAGGTTATTGAGAGATTGCGGTGATAAGAAAGAAAGATAACAAAGATGAACGAAAGATAGCGGAGATAGAAAGGCTTATCGCTGTAATCGTTAGTTTATCACTGTAATCGTTTACGGAGTAAAATGTTTTATTATTTCTATTATTTATCGGATTATTTTTCGCCTTTTAATGTTTTTCAGTATATAACTTTTCGTGCCGGTGGGGCGCTTTTTACGGCACTTTGTATCTCTATTATTTTTGGACCGGTACTTATAAGAAAGTTGGGTAATTTAAAAATAAAGCAAACTATAAGACAGGACGGCCCTCAATCTCACCTTGCTAAAGCCGGTACCCCTACCATGGGAGGAATATTAATTCTTGTCTCGCTTTTGATATCAACGATTTTATGGGCCCGGTTGGAAAATAGATTTATTTGGATTTTGGTGATATCAGCCACGTATCTTGGTATTCTGGGCTTCATGGATGATTATCTGAAACTCATAAAAAAGCATTCATCGGGAATGTCCGCTTCTATGAAAATACTTTGTTTGTCAATTATGGCGGTTGTTATTGCCGGATATGTATATATTTTCCCGCCGAATGCCCAATATGCCACTTCAGTGAATATTCCATACCTGAAAGGAACATTTTTAAATATTGGAGTTATGTATATATTTTTCTCTTATTTTATAATCATGAGTTCATCAAATGCGGTGAATGTCTCTGACGGGCTTGACGGCCTTGCCGTTGGTGCAATTATATTTTCCGGGTTGGTTTATGTTGTGTTTGCCTATATGGCGGGTAATATAAAATTCAGCGAATATTTAAAAATAATTTATGTTCCCGGAGCCGGCGAGATTACTATATTTTTGACTGCGATGATCGGAGCATGCCTGGGCTTTTTGTGGTTCAACTGCCATCCTGCCGAAATTTTTATGGGGGATACCGGCTCGCTTTTTTTGGGGGGTAGTATAGGAATTATAAGTGTTCTCGTGAAACAGGAATTGATTTTGATAATAGCAGGCGGAATATTTGTTATAGAAGCATTGTCTGTATTGCTGCAGGTAGGGTCATTTCGTATGCGTAAAAAGAGGATTTTTAAAATGGCCCCTATTCACCATCATTATGAACTTTCCGGGTATGCAGAAAGTAAAGTTGTAGTTAGATTCTGGATAATAGCGATTATTTTAGCTCTATTTGCCCTGAGTTCATTAAAAATAAGATAAAGTGAGGAACGCAGAGAACGCAGAGTCCCCCGATGTACATCGGGGGATCCGCAGAAGTCGCAGAATACACATAATTCTGCGTAATCCGCGTTGTTTTCTGCGTAATCCGCGGTAATAATATGGAATTAAAATGGAAAAAAGTTGCGGTTTTGGGTGCGGCAAGAACTGGTATTTCATGTGCCAGTTTTTTTTCATCACAAGACTGTCATGTTTTATTAAGTGAAATAAACCCCCGCCGCCAATTTATTGGTGTGGGAGTAAAAAAAAAAGAAGAAACCGGATTGAAAATTCCGTATGGTATTGAAACCGAATTCGGAGGCCATTCTAAAAAAGTCCTCGAAGCAGACCTGATTGTGCCAAGCCCCGGTGTACCGTTTGACAGTTCGATCCTCCGTGAAGCAAGAAAGAAAAATATAGAAATCATTTCAGATATAGAAATATTTTATCTACTGGCAAAATATAGAATGATTATTGCGGTTACCGGGACCAACGGAAAGACAACCACAGTTTCCATGCTCGAATATATATTGAAAAACTTGGGAGAAAAAGCGGTTGTTTGCGGCAATATAGGGGCTCCTGTATGCGATTTTATAGAAAAATCAGATAAAAATACCAGTATTATTATGGAGGTTTCGAGTTATCAGCTCGAGTATACCAATAAATTTACACCTCATATATCCGTTATTCTGAATATTACACCTGATCATTTGGAAAGGCATAAAACAATGGAGAATTATGCCGATATTAAGGCAAAGATTTTTCTGAATCAGAATAAAGAAGATTTTAGTATATTTAATAAAGAAGATATGCTTTGTTATAATCTTTCTAATAAGTGTATATCGCAAAGAAAATTTTTTTCACTAAAAGAAAATAAAAAGAAATTAGAGCTTAAAGTACCCGGTGACCATAATATAGAGAATGCACTGGCATCAATTGAAGTTATAAAAGCCATGGGCAGGCCGGATAATGAAATTTTAAAAGCATTATACGGTTTTAGCGGTGTTGAACACCGGTTGGAATTTGTAAGGGAAATAAAAGGGGTAAAATATATAAATGACTCTAAGGGAACAAATGTCTCATCTACAGAGACAGCCATAAAGGCCTTTGAACAGCCGATTGTGTTGATTCTTGGGGGCCGCGACAAGGGGTCATCATATGCACCGTTAATACCTTTGATAAAGAGGAATGTCAAAAAAGTTATTGTTATCGGCGAAGCGAAAGAAAAGATACTTTCCGAACTTAAAGGGTCAGCAGAAATAATTATTCTGGATAATATAGAACAGGCGGTAAAAAAAGCAAATCAGGTTGCATTACCCGGAGACATAGTTTTATTATCTCCTGCATGTGCTTCATTTGACCAATTCAAAAATTATGAAGAAAGAGGAGACTTTTTTAAAGAGGTCGTAAAAAACCTGTGATTACGGTGATAAAAAAAACGATTACAGTGATGAGGAAATGGTTTCGGAAGTAATAAAGATTTATCACTGTAATCTGTAGTTAGAATCACTGTAATCAGTATTTATAATATGAATAAAGCGAAATCGTATAATTTGGGTATTTGGATTGTAATGCTTATATTAGTGGCCATAGGTATAATCATGATATATTCGGCCAGCGGAGTAATGGCAGATTATAAATATGGTAGCGCCTCATTATTTTTCAGAAAACAGATTGTCTGGGTTTTATTAGGCGGATTTTCAATGGTATTTTTTTCATATATTGATTATAGAAAATTGCGGAATTTTGTAATTCCGCTTTTGGTATTGACGATTTTTCTGCTTATATTTGTTTTGATATTCGGTTCTACTGTCGGCGGTGCGAAGAGATGGCTAAGATTTGGACCTTTGGGCTTCCAGCCGTCTGAAGTAGCCAAACTGGTTGTTATAGTCTTTTTGGCATGGTATATCGATAGAAGACAGAGTAGGATGAAAAATCTTAAAGAAGGCCTGCTTAAGCCTTTCGGTGTTGTAGGTATTATAATGATTTTAGTTTTTCTTGAACGTGATATAGGAACCCCGGTGCTTATTTTTTTGATAACCACGATTCTTTTGTTTATAGGGGGCATAAGGCTTTTACATGTCTGTTCGGCGTTTATAACCGCCTTACCGGTTATAATTTATGGAATATTGAAAGAACCTTACCGTCTTAAAAGAATAGCAGCTTTTATAAATCCCTGGGCCGATCCGGAAGGTTCCGGTTATCAGTTGGTTCAATCAATGATTGCAATGGGTTCCGGGGGTATTTTTGGCAAAGGACTTGGTTCATCTAAAATAAAAATGCTTTTTTTGCCTTCTCCTCACACGGATTTTATATTTCCGATTATAGGTGAGGAAGGCGGATTAATCGGTACTATGACCGTTTTGATACTTTTTATTATTTTATTTTATTATGGGATGAAGGTTGCATTAAATGCAAAGGATCTTTTTGGAAGTATCCTTGCATTTGGAATTATAATAATGATTACTATGCAGGCTTTGTTTAATATGTCGGTCAGTGTCGGCCTTTTGCCGACAAAGGGTCTTCCGCTTCCGTTTATATCATTCGGAGGTTCATCGATTTTCATGATGATGACAAGTATAGGCATACTTTTAAATATAGGCAAACAGTTAAAATAAAACGCGAATACACGTCCGCCGCGGCGGATTAGATTAGCGACAATTAGCGTATGAACGAAGAGAATAAAAAGAAGATTCTTATTGCGGTATCATCTACAGGCGGACATATATATCCCGGACTTGCAATAGCAGATGAGCTTAAAAGGAACGGGTATGATGTTTTATTTGTGGGAAAGAGAAATGAGATAATATTGAAGGAAGGTTACAGATTTTACAACATATCTGCCGTTGGCTTTCCAAGGCGGCTCTCAATAAAAATGCTTGGTTTCTTTTTCAGTTTTTTATATTCGGTAATGCAGTCAATAAAAATCCTGAAAAAAGAAAAACCTGATATTATAATAGGTTTCGGCGGGTATGTATCATTTCCCGTAATTTTAGCGTCCCGATTCTGCAATATTAAAAAAGGTACGGTTAATATAATACATGAACAAAATTTTATTCCGGGACTTGCAAATAAGCTTTCCGCAGGATTTTCCGATAAAATATGTGTAAGCTTTAAGGAATCAAAGAAGTATTTTCCGTCTGAAAAAGTTGTTTATACCGGCAATCCCATACGTAAACAGATATTAGATATTACTCCTCTACTGCTCACTGCTCACTGCTCACTGCTCACTGTTCTTATTTTTGGCGGCAGTCAGGGGGCACATAGTATAAATTTTACAATTATAAATTCACTTGGGAAATTTTTAAATATACCTGAAAAGATCCGCTTTGTACATATAACAGGGGAAAACGATTATGAAATGGTAAAAAATGCTTATAGTGCCAAAGGTTTATCTGCAGAAGTTTATAGGTATATTGATAATATAGAAAGTGTTTATAATAGGGCTTCACTTGTTATTTGCCGTTCCGGTGCTACGACTGTAGCGGAATTAATAGCACTTAAGTTGCCTGCTATTCTCATTCCATACCCCTATTCGACTGAAGGGCATCAGAAAGCAAATGCAGATTATTTAAGCCGTTCGGGTTCCGCCGTAATTTTAGAAGAAAAAGAAATAAAAAAACTTCCTGATATGCTCTTAGAGTTAGTAAATCATCCTCAAGCCCTACTGAATATGTCGGAATCATACAGGAAACTTTCCGATTCCCTGCCGGTACAAAGCTTATTTGAATTGGTAAAAAATATTGCTTAAAGCATTGTATGGATTAATTCTGATTGCGGCCTTTAGAGGATTATAGGGGTTGCTTTTTTTTGTTAAATATTATAAAATAAAAGAAACCGAACCACACGAATAAACCTTCGAATTCCTCGAATAAAAGTGATTCGTGGCATTCGTTCCAGTAGTAAATATTTGGAATTCGTGTTATTCGTAAACAAAAGTCATGAATATAAGGAATTATATACTAAAAAAGGCGGAAAAGGCAAAGAATGCCCGGTTGGGATGGACTCCGTCTGATATAAAAAACCAGGCACTTTTAAATATTGCCGACGATATCCTGGAAAATTCCGAAAAAATAATCTCTGAAAATCTAAAAGATATCAAAAATGCCGAAAAAAAGAAATTATCGGTTTCACTGATTGACCGTCTTAGATTAAACAATAAGCGGATTCGGTCTATGGCTGATGGATTGAGACAGGTAGCAAGACTGCCTGACCCTGTCGGCGAGGTTATAGAAGGAACCGAAAGGCCCAATGGATTGGTAATAGAAAAAGTCCGTGTGCCTCTAGGTGTTATTGGTATAATTTATGAATCCCGTCCGAATGTAACCGCAGATTCCGTAGGTCTTTGCCTTAAATCCGGGAACTGTATGGTTTTACGGGGTGGCAGTGAGGCAATAAATTCAAATAAAATACTGGCAGAAATAATCTGCGCCTCTGCTTATGCATCAGGAATACCCGAGGGGAGTATACAGTTTATTGATAAAACAGATAGAAAAATTATTCTGCAGATGATACAGCTTGCAGAATATATTGATTGTATAATTCCGCGCGGTGGTGCAGGGCTAATAGAATATATAAGGAAAAATTCTTCCATTCCGGTGATTGCTCATGGCAAAGGAGTGTGCCATACCTTTGTGGATAGAGATGCAGATATAGAGAAAGCGGTAAAGATTTCTTTTAATGCAAAGGTTCAGAGGCCTGGTGTCTGTAATGCTATGGAAACACTGCTTGTCCATAGGAATATTGCGGAAAGATTTTTACCTTCGATGATTAGTAAATATAAAGCTGCGGGTGTTGAGATACGCGGCTGTAAGAATACAAAAAAAATTATCAGCGGTATAAAATCGGCAACCGAAAAAGATTGGTCCGCAGAATATCTCGATTTGGTGTTATCCGTTAAAATTGTAGATTCTATTGATGATGCAATTGCACATATTGAAAAGTATGGTTCTCATCACTCTGATGCAATTATTACTGAAAATGAGGATTCGGCAGAAAGATTCCTGAAAGAGGTTGACTCTTCATCGGTTTATTGGAATGCATCGACAAGATTTACCGATGGCGGAGAGTTCGGTCTCGGTGCCGAGATTGGTATATCAACCCAAAAAATGCATGCCAGGGGTCCTATGGGATTAAAGGAACTAACATCATATAAGTTTGTTATAAGAGGGAACGGCCAAATCAGAGAATAGTTGTTCGGGATAAAATTTTCCAGACACGTTCGGTCAACCGCCCTGTTGCCCTCACTCCAGAATTTGCTCCGTGAAGTGTAGTCGCAAATTAAGGGTCTGGAGAAATTTTTTCCCTCACGTGTGATTAAATGGTAAAAATTGGACTTTTTGGTGGAAGTTTTGACCCTATACATAATGGACATATTTTACTTGCTGAGAAGGCCATAAAGCAGTTGAAACTGAATCAGATAGTTTTTGTGCCCGCATATTCACCTCCACATAAATCCAGAAAGATGACATCTGCATTTCATAGAAAAAAGATGCTGCGGTTGGCTATAGCCGGCCGGAAGAAATTTACAATTTCGGATTTTGAGTTAAAATTGAAAAAAAAGGTATATACATATCAGACATTGGAATATTTCCGGAAGAAATATCCTGGTGCAGAGTTTTATCTTATTATAGGTTCCGATTCGGCAAAAGAGCTGGTAAACTGGAGGAGATTTGAAAAACTTGTACGGCATAATAAGATTGTTGTCGGCAGGAGAGAGTCGTATAATTTTTATAAAAAGAGATATTTTACTGAACTTTCCGGAAAGATTAAGAATATTTCGTCGACGGTAGTACGCAGTAGAATCAGAAACGGATTTGCTTTGAAGGGTTTAGTGCCTTTTAATGTGGAAAAGTATATTAAAAGAAATGGACTTTACCCAGCCCTTTAAATATATTCCTTACTTATAAGGATTTTAGGGATTGTATTTAAAGCAGGGTTATATAGTCAAATAAGAGGTTGGGTTAGTAAAGGGCTGGTTCATGGATCTGCATCGGCGAATTAAAAAATATCTGAGAAAACATATATCAAAGAAAAGATATATACATACGTTAAATCTTACAAAGCTTGCATTAAAACTGGCAAAACATCATCGGATAAAAAAGCTTTCAGAAATAGAAACTGCTGCTCTTTTACATGATTGCGGAAAAGGCTTGGGGGATTGTGATAAGCATTCTTTTTTAGCAACAAAAATTGCAAAGAAAAAATTTTCCGTTAAAGACAAGGATATTTTAAATGCGATTAAGTATCATACATACGGCAGTAGAAAGATGAATAAGTTTTCAAAAGTAATCTATGTAGCAGATATTTCCGAACCTTCAAGAAAATTCAAAGAAGCCAAGCGTATAAGAAAATATGCATTTGAAAATCTTGATAAAGCAATGCTGCTTGCCTTGTCGACAAAAATGAAATATGTTTTGGATGAAAAGAAACCTCTGTCTTTAGAAGGGGTTATATTATATAATAAATTGATAAACCGCAGATTACGCTGAAAATTCGCAGATTACGCTGAAAAAATCACAGATTACACAGAAAAATCCTCCGCGGAGGACTGCGTAATCAGCGGTTCCGATTTATCGGAATTCTGCGTTCTCTGCGATAGAACTATGAAAAAATATCTGATTTTTTTTGTAATAGTTTTTTTTATATCAATACTGCTTACAATTATAAATGATCTTACTATTGATATAGTATCGGGTAAACGCATCAATGGTATTATTATAGGTACAGACGAGGTGGATTATGCGAAACATGCCGATGTTATAATTTTTTTGTCATATAATCCTAAAACGAGGTTTCTGGACATAATTTCTATCCCGCGCGATACAAGAGTTACAATCAAAGGATTGGCAATAAGAAGAATTAATCAGCTTTATGCCTATACTTATAAAAATACAAAAAGCCATAAAGAGGCTGCTAATAGTGTGAGAGATAAAATACAGGAAATTTTGGGTGTGGAAATACCATATTATGCACAGATTGATTACGATGGTTTTAGAAATTTTATTGATGTAATCGGCGGTTTGAGAATAAAAGTCAATTATCCTATGGACTATGATGATAACTGGGGCAAACTTCATATACATTTTTCCACCGGTGTTCATTTTCTAAACGGCCAGAAAGCCCTGGAGTATATAAGATATAGAAAAGGCGACCGCGGCGACCTGGACAGGATTTTAAGACAACAGAGTTTTGTACGTGAAATTATGAACAGAATGAAAAATCCGAGTGTTATTATAGGATTTCCTAAGATTGCAAAAATTCTTTATAGAAACATACATACAAATATCTCTATTTGGGATATATTAACAGTAGTATATGAGCTTAAAGATTTTAAACTTTCAAATATTCGTTTACAATCACTTGCCGGTTATCCGTCGCGAGGGTCATGGGTTCCAAGTTTCAGCTCGATTCAGAAATCAGTAGACCTTGTTATGACCGGTTCTGTGGGCAATATAAAAAAACTACATACATATTCTGATGTTGTTGTCGAGATATTCAATGCATCGGGAAAATCAAAACGTGCATCAATGATGCGGCGTGCCCTGCTTAAAGAAAATTTTGATGTAATTAAAATCGGTAATTTTTCGCGGGATTCAAGGTATGAAAAAACGGTTGTCATAGACAGAATGGGGCAATTAAAAAAGGCCCAGAATGTTGCTGCTGCAATAGGTGCAAAAGAGGTAATAACAAAAGTTGACGAATCGCGCGGAGTCGATGTAACAGTAATTATCGGTCGTGACTGGCAGGGGTTAAAAAATAATATATGGAACGACCGCTAAGAAGGCATATCGCAGAGAACGCAGAGTCCCCCGATGTCCATCGGGGGATCCGCAGAGGTCGCAGAATTCACATAATTCAGCGTAATCTGTCCGCCGCGGCGGATTCTTCTGCGTAATCTGCGGGTAATTATAGGAGGGAAATTGGATTTTAGAAAAATTGCAAAAAAATCTGCGGAAATATTAAGAAGTAAAAAGGGTCGTGATATTCTGATACTCGATGTAAGAAAAATTTCGGATTTTACAGATTACCTTGTTCTTGCGAGCGGCACATCGGATACGCATATAAAAACACTGCTTATAGAAATAGAGGAGAATATAAAATTTAGTCCGTATAAAAAAGAAACAAAACATAAAACTAAATGGGTGGTTATAGATTATGGCGGTGTGGTTGTTCATATATTCCACGATGCAGTTAGAAAGTTTTATAATCTGGAAGGTAACTGGGCAGCTGCAAAAAAAGTTGTTATAAAACCACAGAAAAAACACAGAATACGCGGAATAAGAAAACAAAAATCCCGGAGATAAGTGTTTCTACGTAATCATTGTCTTTTTCTGCGTAATCTGTATCCGCCAGTTGGCGGATTCCGCGTAATCTGCGGTATATATTATGTTAGAAGAAATAAAAAATATAATCGATAAAAATTTGGGAAAATTTAATATCAATGATAAGGTTGATTATTCGGTTGAACTGCCTCCGGGACAGATTGCCGCAGATGTTTCCACGAATTTAGCACTACTTCTTTCAAAAAGACTGAAGAGGAATCCAAAGGAAATTGCAGATGAAATTATTGGGCATATTAAGGGAAATCGGATAATATCAGATGTAAAATTCCAATCCGGTTTTATAAATATAATTCTTTCTGATGATTATATTTTTGAAAAGCTTAGGACGATTCTTTCCAAAGATGAAACCTTTGGTAAGAGGGATATTCTGCAAAATAAAAAAATTCTTATTGAATTTGTTTCTGCAAATCCGACCGGCCCTTTGCATATAGGGCACGGCAGGGGTGCTGCTTATGGTGATTCACTGGCACGCCTTCTTGAATTTTCCGGAGGGGATGTTGAGCGTGAGTATTATGTAAATGATATAGGCAGACAGATAGACCTCCTTGCAGATTCAGTTTTATCATACCTGTCGGATAAACCTTTGCCTGACGGTGGGTATAAAGGAAAATATATTGAGGAAATAGCCAGTGAGTTGCAAATTACAAATGACAAATTACAAATGACAAAGGTAAAGGAATTTACAGTAAATAAGATTCTTGAATGGATAAAAAGTGATCTGGAAGATTTCAGGGTCAATTTTAAGAATTGGTTTAGAGAATCGTCTCTTTATAAAAACAATGAGGTTGATGCGGCTGCGGAAAAGCTTTTAGAAAAAGGTTTTGCTTATAAAAAAGACGGTGCTGTATGGTTCAAATCAACTGATTTTAGTGATGATAAGGATAGGGTAATTATACGTGAGGACGGCAGACATACATACCTTGCATCTGACACAGCATATCATTATAATAAATACAAAAGAGGATTTGATAAGTATATAGATATATGGGGTGCCGATCATCATGGATATGTTGAAAGAATGAAGGGGGTTGTAAGGGCTCTGGGCTGTGATGAAAAGAAATTTAAAATAGTTCTGTATCAGCTTGTTAATATTATAAAAGAGGGAAAGAAAGTAACAATGTCTACAAGGGCAGGTGAGTTTATAACGCTCAAGGAGGTTTTAAACGAAGTTGGTGTTGATGCTACAAGATTTTTTCTTTTAATGAGAAGTCCTGAAAGTCATCTTGATTTTAATCTGGATCTGGCAAAGAAACAGGCACCTGAAAATCCGGTTTATTATGTGCAGTATGCCCATGCCAGAATCTGTTCTATATTCAGAGAAGCGGGAAAATCAAATGACAAATTACAAATGACAAATTACAAATTAGAACTCTTGAAGGAGAAGCAGGAGAGGGAAATTATAAAAAAGGTTTTATTTTTCGAGGATATTATTGAAATAGCCGTAAAGGATTATGCACCGCATTATTTGACAAAGTATTTACAGAATATTGCATCTGACTTTCATTCATACTATAATAAGAACAGAGTTATAACCCAGGATGCCGGGCTTACACTTGCGCGTCTTCAAATGTGTAAAGCAATAAGAAGTATTATAAAAAGCGGATTAGATATTTTAGGGGTATCGGCCCCTGAAAGGATGTAGATAGGGCCGAGGGATGAGAGACGAGAGACGAAAAATCGTCCATCGTCTATCGTGATTCGTTCCTGAGCTTATGGAGGTGGGTATGGGAAAAGGAATGATGGACAGGGTAAAATTTACAGGATTAGGGGCAGTTGTTTTTTTGTCTTTACTTTGCACTTTGCACTTTGCACTTTGCACTGTCGTTTGTTCTGATGAGTTAATGATTCAACAGCATATTAATGGATTGAAGCATAAAAAGTCTGATGTGCGTATTGAATCTGCAAGGGCGTTAGGGGAATCAGGGGACCCGGAAGTTGTTCCTGTTCTGAGGGATGCGTTGAATGATAAAGATGATGATGTACGTTTGGAAGCGGTATATGCTCTTTCAAAGATTCGTGATGATGCAGCTGTTGCTGCTCTTGCTGTTGCTGTTCGTGATGATGAAGAAGAAGTCCGGCTTGCTGCGGTCGATGGATTATCCGGGAGTGAAAGTAAAGCCGCAATAAGTCCTCTTATAGAGGCAACAAAAGATAAAGATGATAATATAAAAAGACCTGCGGTGATTCTGCTTGGTGCAATCGGCGATGCATCCGTAATCCAGCCAATTTCGCAGTTGCTTTCGGACAAAAGTGATGAAATAAGGATTGCGACGGTTTATGCCATAGGCAGTATTGGGGGAATTGATGCGGTTCGTGCTCTTTCTTCTGCATTGGATGATAAGAGAAATGAAGTCAGTATTGCAGCCGTAAGAGTTCTTGGTGCTCTCGGATATGAAGATGCAATCCCGCTTTTGACAGCTGTTTTAAAACAGAAAAGGGATATTGTAATTCATAAAACCGTTGCAGAGGCACTTGTTGCAATTGGACATAAATCGGCAATCCCGGCGCTTGTTGAAATTAGTAATAAGGTTAAAGGCGATGATAAAAAACCTTTCAATGATGCTATAATAAAAATACTTGAGAAAAACAGAGGGGGGGCACCAAAAGGCAAAAAAATAAAAGAGGTGAAGTCCCGGTCTGCTAACCAGAGTCGGGAACCGCGGACTTCCGAAGTACCATCGAACCTTTCACAGCAGGAAAAGTTGAAACTTATGAGAAAACATTATATGGCGGGTATTGATTTTTATAAGAAAAGGGAATACGAAAAATCAGCCTCCGAATTTAAAGAGGTTTTGAAAATTGACCCGGAACATACGCAGTCAAAGGAAATGCTTGAGCGGATAAACAGTAAGATAGAGTAGTAAAAAAGCCCAATTTTGATACAAATCCTCCCCCCAGTTTTATTCCATAAATCGGAACATGGGGGAGGACTTTTTTTATATTGGCAAAAAAGGGTATATTTAGCATTTTTTTGGTCAATTATTAAAAATTTTTGATATTAATAAAATACTTGACAAAATACCCTTTTTTTGTTATACTAATATTGCGGAATTCTGTGTTTTTTTTGTTTAAAAGTTAAACTAAACAGTTAAAGTTAGATTTATTTATTATAATTCATAATTAGAGGATATGGTACGATAATATTGGATAATATTATTGCATGTAAATTAATTATTATTCAATTAAGGAGAGGTGACTATGGGAAATGTCAAGATTTCTGAAGTTGCGGTTAAGGCAAGGGTTTTACCGAGCACAATAAGGCATTATACCGATTTGGGGCTTTTGGAGGTGTCGGATAGAACGGATGGGGGGCAGCGTTTGTATGATGAAGAAAAAACATTCAATACTCTGGCAAAAATAAAACATCTTTCTTCACGCGGGTACACGCTTAATCAGATAAAAGATATTTTTGCCGGCGGGTTGAAGAAGAGAGTATTGATAATTGACGATGACCCTGACGTTGTTGACTTAATTAAAACAATATTAAAAGCCGAGGACTGGGAGTTTAAACATGCGTCGGACGGATTTGAAGCAGGCACAATACTTCTGGATTATTTGCCGGATTTGATTACCCTTGACCTTGTTATGCCCGGAATGGACGGGTTTAAGGTTTGTCAGAACATAAGAAAGGACCCGCGTACAAAGAGTATAAAGATTATTTCAATAACAGCTTATGATACTCCGGAATATAAAGAAAAGATTATAAAATCGGGTGCAGACGGTTATCTGCCTAAACCGTTTACCCCTGAGGAATTGAGAACAAAAATAAACGAAGTTTTAGGAAAAGTAGAATTAGTAAAGTAACCCGCCTAAATGCGGAGCTTTTGGCGGGTCATCCTTAATAGTATAAGTATTCAACGGTAATTATGAAAAACCGTATAAAAGCTATAATAAATAAATCCCGCCCCTTTCTGAAGGATATCAACTCAGTCACTCTGTATAGGACCTGGGTTAAAAGGGGGCTGGATATAATTCTTAAAAAATTTGGAATGATAATTTATCACGGCCGGCCTGTAAGGGTCGGTTTTTCACTTTCAGACGGGACTCCGTTTATGACGAGAGCTGTTGAAGGGCAGAATCCTTTAAATGAAAAAGTTTGCATTAAAGAAGGATGTTTTAAATATAAAGAGCAAAATAAAAATGAAAATTCCTTAATTAAAAGAACGGGAGGTACCGTTATGTTGAGTGAAATAAAATCCGCCTGCGGCGGGTTTAACAAATTATTTATTAAAACAACAGAAATCGGGGGTATTATTATGTTGAAAAAATTATTAATTAATCATGTACTCGCCCGCCTGACATCCGTCGGGCAGGGGCGGCTGAACCGTCCGACGGCGAGACGCCTATACAGGGGTGTACTCTGCCTATTCAGCTATGGTTTTCTATCTATCTTTCTATCTAGCTATCTGGCAATCTGCCTCTATGGTGCAGAGGACATCAAAGCAAAACTTAACTCTAACGACGGTTCGTCAACATTTGCTATTCAGGATTCGGACGGGGCAACCGTAGGGTCCGTAAATTCCGATGGATATATGATATTGGAAAGTTCGATAACAATAAAAGGAGACGGTATAGTGTTGAACTATGGAACTCCGTATATCAACCGCGGCCAAACAGGTGATCAGTTAAGAGTAGCTGGCGGTACAAGCAGTGAGGACGGTGCCTGTATAGAACTTTACGGAGAAGATAATTCATCCTCAGGTACTGCCAAAATAATTTACGGAGGAACCAACGATACCAATAATATGGGTACGTTTCAATGCCTATATCGTGACGCCGGTGGCTGGAATACAAAACTTAATCTTGATTATAGTGGTGCACTAAGAATTTCAAGCAATGTATATGTCGGAGACAGCAGTAATGAGTACCTCGGACTGGCTAATGAAGATTTGGCGTTGGTTTCAATGCATTCCGGCTGGATGAGGTTTATTGTTGACGGCGGTTCATTCCATTGGTTTGTTGATGGTATAGCCAACAGCAGTGATGAAGCAATGCAGCTTGATGTCAATAAACGTCTTTTGATGGGCAACCAGGATAACAGATATATGTGGGATAGCAACTATGCTACCGAGTTTTCTTCAAATGTTCGCGTAATAGGAACCATAATATCCAGTGAGTCGGTTAAATATGTACCCCATACGGATGCACCGGCAGCCGAAGAAGGTGTGTTATACTATGACAGTGATGACGGCCATTTAAAACTATATGATGTCAGTGACGGCTGGGTGCAGATAGGAACAGGACCGGTTGTTGCAGCAGCAGCAGGTGCGGATGATCTGGGTAATCATACAGCAACCCAGGATTTGAATATGGCTAAGTTTAATATTGTCAATATAAGTTCAGTAACAATAGGGCCAGCCTCAGCTGAAGGAATGCTTCATGTGGTCAGCGATGATACAATACCCTATACATTTTCATCCAGCAATACCGTAGCAGGATACAGTATGGTAATTTCAACATCGGGCAGAGTCGGTGTTGGTGCGACGAACCTTAATGGTTTAATGCATATTAGAGCTTCAAACGATCAGTTGATACTTGAAGACTCCGCCGGTTCTTCTAATGCAAAAAAGTGGGTTGTAAAAGCGAATAATGATATATTTTCTATTATGACTTCAGACGATGAATTTGGAAGTTGGGCAGAGATAATGCAAGTTGGCAGGTCAGGAGTTAATGTTTCAAGTATAACATTCCCCTACGGTAATGTCGGTATCGGTACTTCGGAGCCTGCGACCAAGTTTGATGTAACCGGCGGTTCGATGTGTTTCGGCAATGCAGCGCGTGCTATTGAGGATGACTCTGCAAACAGTGCTATAAAGTTCTCATCACATGTTATCGTTATGGGTAACCTCAGTGTCAATAATCAATTCCTGCATGATGCTTCTGTGATAGACAGGACAATTGATACCAGTAATCTCCGGCTTTACGGCGGTTCTTCTAACGAAAACGGTGGCGGGATAGAATTATACGGCATAAATGAGGAGGGTGATGAAGGCCGTGCAAGGATACTTATACCCAAAGGTGGAGTAGGATTTGACATAATGCACAGCTTACCATGGACCAGTATTCTTACCGTAGATACAACCGGTAATATGGTGTTGTTACAGGGCAACATGACAAGTAAGGGGATTAATACATCTACAGCAGTATTTACACCTGCTTCTGCACCTGAATCAGCGGAGGGAATGGTCTATTATGATTCCACTGATAAGCAGCTCAAGCTCTATGATGATAGCGGTAGCTGGGTCCAGATAGGGACAGGTCCGGTTGTTGCAGCAGCAGCAGGTGCTGATGACCTTGGTAATCATACTGCGACACAGAACCTGGACATGGATGACAACAGTATTATTAAAATAGGTTCAGCAACAGTTACCGGAGAAGGAGGATTGGAAGTAACATACGGTATATCGGGTGCTACCGCATCCTTTACAGGTGATGTGAAAGCCTCCTCTGTTACCGTAAAAGGCGGAAAAGTATATTTTAACGATGATACTGAACAGTATATCGGATTATACTATGATGCCGGCGGAAGTGATTTAGCGTTTGTAGATACCGGCAGTAACTATATGCGTTTTACAACTGACAACAGCGAGTTTCACTGGTTTGCAGACGGTGAAACGATGAACGATTCTGAGATGGCTCTGAGCTCCGACGGTAATCTTTATATTGATTCCAGCTTTCATCCGGGAGGGCAGAGCGTTCATTTCATCGGCTATGACTCTGCAAATTCCGCAATAAATGTATCCACTAATATACTTATACCTATTGACGGAGATTTAAGAGGTTTGGGTGATATCAGGATAAGAATTGACTTGGATAACGCCAGCGATGAGGCCTTAAAAGTTTTAGAAGGTGCCGGGAACGAAATATTCCGCGTAGCTGAAACCGGAAAGGTATATCCTGGTTCAGATGCGGGAATAAATACCGACCGCTACCTGTGGGACAGCAGCTATGCTACCGAATTTTCCTCCAATGTTCGCGTAATAGGAACCATAATATCCAGTGAGTCGGTTAAATACGTACCCCGTACAGATGCACCGGCAGCCGAAGAAGGTGTATTATACTATAATAGTGATGACGGGCAGTTAAAACTATATGATGTCAGTGACGGCTGGGTGCAGATAGGAACAGGGCCTGTCACCACATCAGGGGATAACCTTGGTAGCCACACGGCAACCCGGGATTTGGATATGAATACTTTTAACATAGTCAACATAAGTTCGGCAGTGATACAGAGTTCGGCAACTGTACAGGGTACCGGAGGACT
>JAFGLF010000019.1 GCA_016928195.1 Elusimicrobiota bacterium | reverse complement strand
TTAAAATAAGTGAAATTATTTTCTTTGTCAAAAAGAACAGCAATATTGCATTAAATACATGTATGATGATATTAAATAGATGATATCCAAAAGTGTTTAACTTTCCAAAATAATAATTTAATGCGTAGGTAAAATATACCACGGGCCTGGAAGGATCATTTCTTTCATAAACTTTATTTTTACTGTATGGATAGATAAGCTTTGTTTTGAGATTACTTAGGTTTTTTATGTCAGGATTATTTACAATCTTTGCTATATCATCAAGTAGAAACGGAACATGTAAGGAATTATAATATACAACTGTTGTTGCCAAGAATATTATCCCAATTGCAATACATTGTCTACAAAAATGACTCTGAATGCTATTTTCTAAAAGTTTTTTCATATTTATGATTATATCAAATTCTGAGGTTTTTTCAAGGTATGCATTAAATTCTACTTTCCGCCACGGCGGATTTCAGTCGTCTTCCGAGGAGGACTCTTTCAACAAATCTTTATCAAATTTTTTGAGGGTACCCTGAGGCGATTTTCCGACGAGGTTTTTTTGTGTCTCGTCGGTAAAATTGGGAAAATTAGGATTTTTTGGGTAATTTAAGATAAATACCTATTATTGACAATACCACTAGTAAAAAAGTAATTATGCTTATATACTTACCGATTTTATAAGAAAGTGGCTCAAAAATAAACTTAACAACATGGCTTCCTTTTTTCAATGGAACTGCTCTAAATAAATAGTTTGCTCTATATATTTTTTCTTCTTTATTATCAACAAAAACCTTCCATCCTGGATAATATGTATCACTTAAAAATAAAATACCGTCATCTATAAGTTTTGCTTCTATAGATACCTCCGTGTTTTCCAGTTTAGTTATTATTGCTTTTGAATTATTTATTAGGATAGGATTAAACTCTACACCCTCTTCTAAAATCATCATATTTCTAGTATCAAAATTTTTATCTGTGACAATCTCCAATACTTTTTCTTTTTCTAAAACAAACTTCGCATGGTGAACAATAAAAGTTCTGGGCAAGCATTTATCATTTCTATATAGACCTATCTTATTAGGTAGTATTTCTGATACTTTTATAAAATCAGTATTTTCAATAATATTATTATTGATATTGTATCTACCACCCATAGTATTTTTAGTAATAATATACTTACAATTCATCAAACTAATTAATTTAATTGCGGCTGGTAGAAAAACTGCTACATTCTCATTATTTGAGAGTATAATATTGGGATGAAAAAATGTATTAAAATCTACCATCCTTTTTATTTCTAAGCCTGCCCTACCTCCTATTGCTGCAATATCATATATCATATTAAAATGTAGGGGCAGGAATTCCCGATACAAAAAATATAACTCTGAGTTTAAATAACCTTTTGAGTTTTTAAAGCAATTTCTATGTTGATTTGTATCTAGCGATATAATTCTGAATAAATTATCTTTTTCCAGATTTTTTAGAATACTTACTGTTTTTGTTTTAGACAACCATTTGCCTGTGTTATAAGTAAGATTTTGCTTTATTCCAAATTTAAACAACTCAAAAATTATTATTAAAATCAAAAAAATTAAACCCCTACGGAATCTTTGTGTAATCCTTTTATCAATAAATTCAAAGCCAAAACCAGATACTATACAAAAAGAGAATACTCCAATAAATAAAATTCTATGGTGAATTCTAAAATACTTAAACCCTGGAAGAATATTCATAAATATTCCTGTCAGAGAAAAAACATTGTGTAGTGCTATTATAAGAGAAATAAGTATTAGAATTAAAAAGAATTTTAAGTACTGATTCTTTCTTAACTTAAAAATAAAAATAAATAACCCAAGAATTAAAGGAAGAATTCCAAAATAAAATGAGTTTTCCCAAAATAACCCACCTTTAACTGGAAAAGGATAAGTAGCATCAACAATATTTCCATAATAAAATGGACCTAAAAACATTATTAGATCCTTAAATCTATATGCCCATTCAGTTAAAAAAAACTTTGATATTCCCCCATCGCGAACACTCAGTTTTGTTAATTCATACGTTGGTATCCATTGTATTGCTGAGAGACCAATGCCAACTATTACAACAATTAATATTGAAAGAAGCATCTGAACAATTTTTTTCTTTCTAAAAATGCCAAATAAAAAATACACTAATATTGCTAAAAAAGAATAATATGCTATCTGTGGAAAACCTGCCAGTATCTGAAAAGAAAAAATTACTCCTGTTAAAATCACATAAATTGTTCTATCTGTTTGAAAGTATTTTTCAAGCAGATAAAACAACAGTGGCAGCCAACAAGCAGTTTGTATCATATTCAAATGTCTCACATGCATAACAAAAAAACCTGAAAACATAAATGCTATAGCTGAAAAAAGTGATGAAGTCTTGCTTAAATCTAATAATCGCGCATAAAGATATGTAAAAAATCCGGTAAAAAAAAATGTCAAAATAACACTATAATTAAAAGCAGCATAAGTCGGTAAGAACCGGAATAATAATACGTTTAGCGGATAACAAAATCCACCTTGTCCTTCAGCATGTATTGGATAACCACAGTATATATCAGATGCCCAGAGAAATGATTTTTTTTGTTTCAAACATTCAGAGAGAAAATTTTTATATGGATAGTTGAGTCCCATTATATCATTTGCATTAATATCTGGGGTAATAAACAAATCTTGCAGGGTTGCTGTTTTCCAAAAAAAAATAAACAGCAATGTAAGCAATATTATTGATACTACAAAAATTTCTTTTGTCTTTTTCATACTCTTAATTGGGTAGGGTTAAGGGTTTAGTTTGTAGCCTTTGCCTTTTATTGTGATTATCTTTTTGGCGCAGTCCGGACCGACTTTCTTCTTTATGCTGAAGAGATGGCTTTCCAGTGTGTGGGTTTCCACATTATCCTCATATCCCCATACTGTTTCTAAAAGATACTCCCTGCTGAGTACTCTGCCGCTTTCCCTTACCAGCACAGAAATAAGGTCAAATTCCTTCTGGGTTAAATTAACTATTTTATCCTTTACTTTTATTTTTCTTTCTTCTGCATCCATCTGAACACCGCATTTCTTTACTATCTCCCTTATTTTCTCCTTATTCTCCAATAATTGAAAAATATTTTTTACTCTTGCTGCAAATACCTTAGGGTCAAACGGTTTTACCATATATTCACAAACACCTTCCTCAAAACCGAATACCATATCTTTAGCCGATTTCCGTGTTCCTGTAAGAATCATCACAGGGATATGAGTAGTCCTTTTTTCATTCTTTAATACTCTGTATACTTTTATTCCGGGTATATCAGGAAGAGTAAGGTCAAGAATTATTAAATCCGGCTGGGATGTTTCGGCTCTTTTAATGCCTGCCTCACCGGTTTTTGCGGTTATTACAGATATGTTTTCTCTATGGAGGGTTTCTTTGATCAGTTCAAGTATGTCTTCGTCATCATCAACTACAAGAACCTTGTATAGCATATATATATTTTATACTATTTTTTAGCCATAGTCAACACTTTTTTTAAAAGGACAAATGTCCTTTTCGACTGTTCCGAGTTTTACAAAATAATCATGCCAATTTCCAAAGAATCCCAAAAATTTCCCCCATTACCTATTAACGAGACAATCTTTGATAAATTTCTCAATAGCTTTAACTGTTTGCTCTTTAAACCTGCTGGGACTTGTAGTCACATACATAGCAAAATTATAAAGTTCCTGAGCATCCACTTTTAACCATTTGTTGTTTCTATGCAAAAACACAAATAAAGCCGTCATTGCAATTCTTTTATTGCCATTCTGAAAAGGGTGATTTTTAATCATCAAGTAAAATAAAATACTTGCCTTTGAAATAAGATCAGGATACAGAGATTTTCTCATAAAACTCTGAAAAGGTGTTGCAAGACAACTTTCCAAAATATTCGGGAAACGAGTTGAAAAATCAGGGATGGACTCATTAAAAGCCATATGTTCCTGTGCCAGTTTAAAAGCTAAATACTGTACATCTTTTATATATAATCTTTTTACCCTTTTCATACTTACTCTTTTCCTAATTTCTTTAAAACCTCACCGTATTCCCTGACAGTTTTTTTAACAGCTTTATCTATGCTTCTTTTATCTTCTTTACTTAGGGTTTCACCAGAAACATCTTCTTCTACGGGTATAGCAAAATTCCTTCCGATCCTTATAGATTTTATCTCCCCGCTTTTGACTTTTTTATAAACAGCAATCCTGGTTATCCCTAAAATTTTAGCTAACTGCGGAATTGTCAGATACTTTTTCTTTTCCATAACATTTGCTCCTAATTTAATTAAAAGTGCCAAATTATAGCACAATTTTGACTTATATTGGTTAACATAGGTTAACCAATAGACCATTAGTTAACATAGGTTAACATATTTTTAACAAAATGTCAAGTCCTTTTTTAATAGTTTACCATTTTATTTTTGTTGTTAAAAGGAATCTTTTTGTGTAATCGTCGATTGTTACCTTGTTCAGGCGGGGATATTCCGGGTCATCTTCAACAGGGAAAAGCCGGTCTTCAAGTGTATTTCTTCTCATAAAATACTGTGCCGAAACCCCTAATTCCGTTACCCATACCTTAAAACTTATACCACCTGAGACAACCACTGACTGAGACCCTTTTTTTGAATAATCCGGCAAAAATCCGACTCCGTAGCTGAAAACAAAATTCTCTTTAACTCTATGCCGGACACCTGCCTGCCAGGACAATGTATCTGTCCATTCGCAGTCAGTCCAGTCACTGTTCCCGGACTTAATTCTTGCTTTTGACCATCTGGTATGAACGAAATTAAGTGATAGTATGGATTGGGGTGCTCCGGGGAACTCAAATGTCACCCCGGCAGAAATAGAGGCAGGAAATTTATATCTGTTTGTTACCTTTGTTTCAGAAGAACTGCCTACAATATCATCTTTATACACCGTTGTTAACTCATCTTCAATCTCTCTTCCGGGACGATATGCAATATTCACCTTAATTTTTTTTGTAAGGTTGTATGCCCCTCCCAATACAAAAAACATCCCGTTAAATGAGTGGGCTGTAATTGTTGAAACATCTGTGGTTACCAAACCTTTCTCTGAAAGTATCTGTCCATAATCAATTTCATTAATTTCTCTCTCCGGACTGCCGAAAATATTATATGCAGAAAAACCAAGTATAACTCTATCAACAGGAGTATGTGAAAATCCGCAGCCAATTCCATAGACAAATCCCTTTGACTTAACCAGTTTTTTTCCTATTATCTGCGGAGCTGCAATGTTTGAAGCAAAACTATACTTCTCATAAAAATAATTAAAATCATAAAGTTCCGACATACATATAGCAACTGAAAGTTTACCTTTTATTGCCGGATGGGATACTCCAACATTAGAAAATCGTAAAAACATATTGTTATTACTTAGAGTTGTTCCATCCTCATCATTAAGTGCTCTTCTCTCATATATTGAAAGTAAACTGTTTGAAATTACGGCTTTTCCATCACACACTGAAATGGCAGCAGGATTTTTAAAAATTGTGCTCGGCTCATCGGTTATATACACTCCTGAAGCACCTGACGCTGTAAGCCCAACAACAGTGTCGCCAAGCTGTAAAAATGCCCCGCGATAGGTATAACTGTAAAGGCAGGTAGAAGGTAGCAGGTAGAAGGTAGCGGATAACAGATAAAACATAGAAAAACATTTGATTGTTTTTACCATTTATAATCCATCCTTATCTCCCATCTATTTATATAACCTGCATCGGTTGCAGTAAAATATTCATCAGAAACAAATTCATCTTCAGACCATCTATATCTATTTCTAAAACAAACCTTCACTTCTGCGTTTTTTGAAAGACTATTTCTGATCTGTAAAACATACTGCCGCGATTCTTTGCCGCTTTTATTTAAATCAGAGTCGGAAAATTTTAGCTCCCCTGATATTTCAAGGCTATCCGTTATATCATACGTAAGTTTACTTTTTACTTCATCTTTTGGCTTATATTTCTCGGATATATCATAATAATCCTCAATATAGCTATATCTGACCGATACACATGTTACTTTTGACGGTCTAACCTTTACTCTGCATGCAGTTGTAACCGTCATTTTCTCCGAGAATTCTTCTTTTTTATATATATCTTTATCTTTCAATTTTCTGTCAATCTGTAACTGTACATTGTGCGGGAGTCTCCAGTTATATTTCAAATTAATTTCTCTATCAACAGTCGGAGTTTCATACACGGTATAATATAGACCGGTTGAATAATCTTTTTCTATCTTTGCCACATGTTTAAACTGATCAAAAGATAATTTCAATCTCATAACTTTTAAAAAATCTAAGCTTAACTCCAAAAAATCCCCCTTTTCGTCCCTGTTACGAAACTTTGCCAAATCCGTGTGCTTTGAATACCCGCGCGCCCACGAATTATAAAAATCAACATCGTAATCCCGGTGAGAATAAATCATATCCAACCCACCTGTTCTTTTAAATATCTTTATATACCATGCACTGCCCCAATCGCGGACCTTTGACGCCTCACAGGCAATATTAAAATATCCGCAGCCAGTCGTAAAATCCGCTCCATAAACAGCAAACGAGCGCTCCGGAGGCCAACGCCATGTTTGTATATCAATATCTTCACCAACAAGAGATTTCCTCTTTGAAGTATATAATGTGGCTCCTATATGTGTTGTATTAATATATCCGGTTTGTTCCAAAATTTTATATCTGAAATTAGTACCGATAAGTCTCTCTTCATATACATCTTCTACTGTAACATAGTGTGTTTTATCATCATCCATATAAACCAATGTCTTTAGAGGATACTTCGAACGAGAATAAAAACCTGTCAAATCAAACCGTTCCTGTTTAATACGGCCCCCCAGCCCCTTAAGATTTACGGGTGTAGAACCAAATACATATTTATCTTTCATGTTTGCAGTATAAACGGTTGTCTGGGTTTGTTTTGAATAGCTGTCGTCAGGATAAAGTCCGTTGGGAGAACTTTTCCCCGAATTATCGAATGTGAGTCCTTGCCCAAAACCTGCACGGAAATTACCTATGTATGCCTGTTCGATTACCGGTCCCCCCTCATAACCTATATATGATTTATTTATACGGTAACTATGCACAAATTCACCGTCTGTAATACACTCATTTGTGTAATAATAATTTTCATATCTTGTATCACCTTCAACAATAGCTCCAAACCTTAGATAATCATTGAATTTTTTCAGCCGTAGACGTAACAGATCATAAGTTCTTGGATAACCGGTTGTATTTATTTCAACATACGAATTTGATTTTGTCATAAGAATTATGTCTCCCGTTGTCTTCATTCCCTCCGATTGTTCCGCAACTATAAAAATCTTTATTTTATCATAGGTAATATTGTCTATAATTTGCAGGCTAACAAGTTCATTTATATTTTTATAATAATCATGTTTAAGACGATATTCTACAATTTTTGAGGCATAAAACGGGGTTAATCCCGGAAGTGTCTGAAGCTGAAAAACATCTGCGGTATTTATATCTATTTTATCATTATAAATTGTAAGCAATTTTTCATATTCGTCATATTCAATATCTCCGCTCTGATATGCTTCTTCAATGTCTGAATCACTTTCCCATAAAGACAAATCATCCGGCTCATTCTCGTAAGAATATAGACAAATATTAATAGAAAGCAGTAGAAATACAATTATTAAGTAAATTATAATTGATAAAAACTTATTTTTCACTTTTTCTTTCTTTCTTTTTTACCGCCGTATTTAACGGACAGAGAAAAAATATGCATTCCGTCAAGAGTAGCATGTGAAACATAAGCGTAATCCATATAAATTTTCTCATAATTAACACCCATACCCAATGTATACTGAGAAGGGTTTGTCTGTAGTCCGGTTCTGAACATAAAAAACCCAGTCAATCTGAACTCTGCGCCCATATGCAGTGCAACCGGTTTATCCAAAACTTTTTCTATATCAAATGCTAGATTTAAACCTGCTAAAGGTCTATAGAAAAAACCTGTCAAAAACTCTTCTGTGAGTTTTTCATGTCCTCTGGATATTTCCGGCTCGTTTATATTTTTAGCAGAAACACCAAACATAAAATCTTCCGATATCTGTGCCAATGCTCCGATATCCAGACCAAGCGCAGAATCATCGCCATATTCACTAATCTTTATACACATTGATTTAATGTTATAACCAAACATTATACCTTTGGAAATACCAAAACCATGAGAAAAAATGAAAACCTGCTCTTTATATTCAGAGGGACCAAAATCAGAATATAGTATTCCGGTACTTCCACACCCACGAACCGGGAATGCAAATTTTACCTGTGAATAATTCAATCCGGCAACGGAATAAATATTTGAATAGGTGGATGAAAACTGAAAGGCAGGTATAAGTCTTAACCCAGCGGGATTATAATCAATTGCGTTTATGTCATTTGAAAAACCGACAAATGCTCCCCCCATGCCTAACGTCCTGCCTGCCGGCGGCTTTGTTTCAAAAGCACCATAGAGACAGTGACTAAGTGAGTAAGTGAGTAAGTGAGTAAGTAAAAAGATTGACCATTTGGTTATGGTTTTCCTCTGCACTCTGCACTCTGCACTCTGCACTGATTTTTTTGTTTTTCCGCCAGAGGCGCCTGCCTGAATGACGCAGTCAGGCAGGGATTTTCCACCACGGCGGATCTTCGACGTTTCACTCAACATTTTTTTATTTACATTTTTCTTGCAACTACCACTCTTTTTGACGATCTTTTTGACGAGCCCGTTGTTTTATTAATTGCTTCGAGATGAACTATATATATCCCCGTTCTGACAATATTGCCGTTATCGTCTCTGCCGTCCCAACTGACAGTAGTAGAGCCTCCGCCTGCATCAATACTATCTAGCAGAACCTTAATATTCCTGCCCCTAATATCAAATACCTGCAATGTGAGCTGGTAGTCCCCGGGTATACCACCGAGGCAATACGAAAACTTCGCCTGTGTATAAGTGCCGTCATTATACGGAGAAAACGGCGACTGAAAAACTTCCAAAGTTTTTGATGTGACTACCATGCTTATGCCGTAATCACCATAACCGACTGTAGGAGAACTTTCGGTCCAGTCGGATTTTGTATTTCTATCGACCGGCAAATTGTTTATTGCCAAGCGACACAGGGATTTTGCAGATGAACCGGTAAAAGCAACCGATCCGTCCAAATACTGTTGTTCCGTTGCAGCAGACGGCAACCATTGTCCTGCTGTTACCGCAGAATCATATGAGGTCTCAGAACCTGTATATGAATCGTAACCCTCTCTTGCAAAACTTATAAAATCAATAATCGTTCCGCTGGAATTCATTAATGTAAAATTATTGCAGGTCCCGGTAAGACCCGGAGTGCTTTCGTCAGAATATAAATCTATATACCCATTTCCGTTTTCATCAGCTGAGGTTTCATCTCTATCGATCCCGCGGGTACCCGCAGGAGTATTGGATTTGGATGCCCACAAAACCATGACCATATCAGACGGAACCGACCCTATATCATCCGAAAAAGTTTTAATCAGGTTTGTACCTTCATAAATTTTGCAACCACCGGCAAATACACAAGCAGCTGTGGAATATATTTCTATAAAATCACCGGCACTGATAGCAGGGGCAACCTCGGTAATCTTGCCGTAAATAGTCCCGCTGGAAACCACGGGAATCAGTTCGGAAGCTTGCGGTGTTGGTACAGCCAAATCTTCAAAATCAGCTGCCAAATTATTGTCAACACCTGCCGTAGTACGGCTTAAACTATGTCCTGATAATACATCAGGGCATAATTCAGCCCCGGGATTAGCATCGTCGCCCTGCAAATTATTTGTATTTGGACTGTCATAGAGAACTGTATCCTGGACTATACCGGAAGCATTCTTAATTCTAATACCGTCAGATTCTGTACCTCCATTCTGCAAAGCCATTGTGCCTGAAATATAATTACCTGCGGCTGAAGTTGCAGCTTCTGTTTCTTCAATTAAAAAATAACCACCTGCGGGAATCGTACCGGAAGGGATTGTTTTAATCAATGAAAATGTATCGCCTGCTTTTTCAATTGTCCAGTCTGTTAAATCAACGTCCGACGTTCCGTTATTATATAATTCTATCCATTCAAGTCCGGTGTCACTTCCGACAGCATCATAAACAAACTCATTTATAACTACTGCCGAATAACTATGGTTATAAAATATAAAGAATATTAAAAGATATAAAAGAGAAATAAATTTTATTTTGTTCAATCCGCCAGCCGCCTGTGGCGAGCCTCGCCCCGATTTATCGGGTCGGGAGGCAGATTTTCCACCATGTTGGATTTTCAACGTTTTAGTCAACATAAATCCTCAAAAATTACAAAAAAAGAAAAACCCCGTCTTTGTAATGACGAGATTTTAATCCGCCAACGTATTATTTTTAGTTAAGTATGAACCGGGAGTTTAACGACGAATTCTGTGCCTTTTTTCATGCCTTCAGAAAAGACCGAAATTTCACCACTATGCTGTTTTATAATATCATATGAAACAGCCAGACCGAGACCGGTTCCTTCTTTTCCCGTTGTAAAAAACGGCTCGAAAAGCTGATTAATATTTTCCTTCGGAATACCGACACCTGTATCTTTAAATGAAATCTCAATAAACTTCTTTTTGCCATTGCGAGTGCCCCGATTCTCATCGGGGCATGACTGGTCACCTGACTGGTCCGCCGGCTGGCAGACTAGGGTAAAATCCTGGAAGGATTTGTACGGGGCAGGTTCCATCCATTCCGGTGAACTCGCAATGACTACACGTGTTGCCACTGTTAATGTTCCCCCATTCGGCATTGCTTTGGTAGCGTTTGCAATCAAATTCAAAAATACCTGTTCTATGTGCGGAGGAGATATCCTTGTTTTTGGCAAATCACTATAATTTTTTACAATATTTATTTTTTTAAATTTAAACTGTTTCCCGTATAGGGAAAATGTCCTGTCTAAAATATTATTTATATTTTCCTTGCTAAAATATGTTTTTCTCTGTTTTGCAAAATTGAGAAGGTTTTCTATGATATTTTTGGCATGAAGAGTGGCGCTTTTTATTGACAATAATTCTTCTGACTGCGAATCCATTAAAAGTAATTCAGTATTGCCAAGAATTGTCTGCAGGGGATTACCTATCTCGTGAGCTAACCCCGACGAAAGCTCTCCCAGTGTCGCCAGCCGTCCCTGCAAAACAAGCTGTTGACGAAGTTTTTCTTTTTCCTTCTCTATCTGCTTGCGTATGGTAATATCCTCCGCCACTTTAATAAAATGCGTAATCACTCCTTTGGAATTCTTGACTGCAGAGATGGATGCATCTTCCCAATATAAGCTGCCGTCTTTTCTCTTATTATGGAATTCTCCCCACCATTCCTTACATGAAGTGACTATGTTCCACAACTGTTTATATTCCTCCGGAGATGTTTCGCCTGATTTTAAAAAGCGGCAATTTTTTCCCATCACTTCTTCCGTTGAATAACCTGTCATTTTGGTAAACTTTGGATTAACATATTCAATATTGCCTTTAACATCTGTAATTACTATAGCGCTCGGGCTCTGTTTAATGGCAGTAGATAACTTAACGAGCTCTTCCTTCACTTTTCTGTGCTCGGCAACCTTATGTTGCAAACTGGCTGTGCGCTCCTTAATCTGAATTTCCAACTCATCATGTACTTTTTTTAATGCTTCTTCCATCTGTTTGCGTGCTAAAGCTATCCCTATACCGACTCCTATTTTTTCAAAAAACTCTATTATTTCCAGAGTGAACATTTCTTTTCTTTTATCATTAAACTGCAGGAGTCCGATTGTCTTAGAACCGGAACGCAGCGGTATAATCGCCACTGATTCATAACCTTTATCTTTAAAACGGTTGAGAGCCCTACACTCTTTTTCCGTTGCAGATGCAAACAGATCGGCCATACAGTTTGACCAGAAACTACCCCCTTTAGTAAAAAAAGGTCGTGAAGCATCTATTTTTCCATTAATTATATTCCCGCACATGCATTCAAGATATGCATTCCCATTTGAATCCCGTATTGTATCTCCTGCATTATTAAGCGTATGCAAGTATCTTTCAGCTTCTATAAAATCCTGAGGGGATGTATCGGTTTCATAATACGGATAGTATTCTCCCTCTTTTACACGAATACCGACTGCTTCAAACTTTGTAAACTCTTTTATCAATAAAAGTATCTCATGAATAATATCGACTTTTTTATCGAATTTATTAAGCAGATCAAGTATTCTGATCATAAATTCCGACGAGTTCATATCACAGGGCTGTTCTTTTTTCTTATCTTTCATTTTAGCAATTCCCCTTATTATTCCAGATAACTATCGCCCTTTTTCCTGTTGTTCTGCCACTGCAGAGGCTGAAGGTTAGCTAAATCGTCTGTTCCGCCTTTCGAAACCGGTTTAATATGATCTATCTCCCAACCCTCTCCGTTTTCTATTATTTCGCCATATTTGTCTTTTCTAATTACTGTTCCGTAAATATCTTTTCTTTTATGGTCCGGATCATCTCCCCAGATAATCTTTCCTTTTCTCCAAACGGCATTAATTATCTTCTCATCAAAACTTAACCCGTCCGATCTTAACCCAAACTTCCTTATCATTGTTTTCATTGTCTCCTCCTTTTAAGTAAACTAAGACAATTTATCATGAGTATCCGCGGCGAGTTCGTCGAACCATCCCGAAGGATTCCGTCCCCACATTTAGAGCAAGGTTGTGATGTCAATATCATTTATATATACATTAGCCAGTAGTCTATCAAAAGATAATCTTATTGGTATATATTCTACCTGTTTACCTAAAATTAACTGCTCGAGTTTCCTTTTAATTTCAATATCGCTCCGTTCATTGGGTTCCAAATAATCCAGTCCCAATATCCTGATTTTATTATCTGTATTACCTGCAAAATTCCACATCGGATTAATTCTAAAAGTATTCCCATCAATCACGCTGATTACTTTAGCTTTCTTCATACTTCATCATCCCCTTTTCTTAGAACTAATTCTTCGAGTGTTCATTTATACATTTTCTTGATATCAAATCTACATATTCAGAATCAAATCTTTCTAAAGCATGTTTGAGCCCTACTTTATCTTTAAGCATATCATCTGCAGATTTTTTGATAAATAGTTCTATTTCTGCGGGCACGTCATAATTTTCACATTTCTTACTGCGCATTCCGTAGTCTATCGCTCCTTTTATGGATTTCTTCAGTTCGTATATACTGAATGGTTTATCGAAATAGTCATACGCTCCCAATTTGAACAATTTTGTAATTGTGCTTATAGTGTTTACAACGGAAAGCATTATTACGGGAATCGAACTGTCAATATTTTTGATTATCTGAAGGGTTTTGATGCCGTCAACCCCCGGTAATTTTACATCCAGGATAATCAAATCCGGGCGTGTTTTCTTCATAACTTCTACGGCAGCCTCACCGCTATCTGCATTAATTACGCAATAATCCTCTTCCAACAATTCTTTCATTGACTCCCGGACACCCTTTTCGTCATCAACCAACAATATTTTCGGCAATGTGCTCATACCATGCCTCCTTTTATTATAATCAGGTGGTTGGTCCACCAATTGCTCTCTTTACTTCTTCTCTAAGTGCTTCAAGTGAAACCGGTTTTGTAAGATAACTGTAAAACTTTGTATTGTTATCAGTAAATCTCTTATAATAATCCTCAAACTGTTCATATGCCGTACACATTACCACGGACAAATCATTATACTGCTGCTTTATTCTCTGTAAAACTTTTATTCCATTTATGTCAGGAAGTTTTACATCCAGTATAACCAAATCCGGTTTTGTTGTTTTTACATAATCAATAGCGGAGAACCCTGTGTTGGCAATATAGACACTATACCCTGCTTCTTCAAGTTCACTTTTGTATATCTGGCTTAAATTTCTCTCATCTTCAACGATAAGTATTTTTTTCTGTTTATTCATAATTTGATAGTCTCAATAGAGGAAGGTTTACTTAACTAAAGATACTATCCCATCTAAATATGTTACAATAATGTTGCCAATTTCCTGGAAATAAAAAAACCCTTTAAAAGTGTTTTTTTAAAGGGTTAAATTGAAAATATGCAATTTAAAGCGCCTAAAACTTAATTAAATTAAGTTAAACCTGCACATATTAATAGATATTGCACATTTTTTTGTGCAACATATTCCTTAAAATTATGAATTTATAGGTAGTTCAACAATAAAAGTCGTACCTTTATTCACCTCACTTTCCACTCTTATTGTTCCCTCAAGTTCTTTTATAATCTTCTGGCTTATGGCTAAACCCAACCCGGTACCGCTGGCTTTTGTAGTAAAAGACGTCTTAAACACCTTTTCAATATTTTCTTTGGAAATTCCGCAACCGGTATCCGAAAATCTGATTTCTATAAAATCAGATTTTTGTTCAGGGTTCAGAGTTGAGAGTTGAGCACTGGTAACAATCGTAAGATTACCGCCATTGGGCATTGCCTGTATAGCATTTAAAACTATATTCATAAAAACCTGCTTAAGCTGTTCATCGTCAGATACTATTTCAGGAATATTAGTATCGTATTTTTTAACAATTCTTATATTTCTCTTAGATGCTTCTCTTTGCATTAACAATAGTAAGTTATCAATGATATTCTCAATCTTTATAGAATGTAAATTCGTTTTAACGTTACGGCCAAAACTTAAAAGTTCTTCCAATACATTCTCCAATCTCTCCAACTCCTGCGGTACAACGTTATTAAATTTATTAAGAAAATCCGGATTCCCGAATTTACGAGGTACCAGCTGAGTAAACGTCTTTACGGAAACTAAAGGATTTTTTATTTCATGGGCAATACTTGAAGCTAACGCCCCAAGGGCTGCCAATTTATCAGCGTGGTCCAATCCTCTCTCTAAATCTCTCATCTCTTCATATAACCGTGCATTCTCAATGGCAACGGCTGCCTGGTCGGCTATACTTAAAAGCAACTCCAAATCTTCAGGATTAAATGTATCTTCCGACATTTTACTGCCTAAATTGAAAATACCTATAAGTTTATCTTTTATCAACAGAGGAATAGATATGGCTATATCCAATTTTCGTAAATCATCCGATAAAATATTGTTATTTAAATTAGCTCCTTCCAGTATCAGTATTCTTCTGTTTTCCCTTAACCACTTAGGCAAATAATCATCTTTTTTAAAATATACATTATCAATAATTCCTTTATCCAATCCTTTGGAATATTTAATATTAAGCCGTCCGGTATCTCTATCCAGCAGCATTAAAGAAGCCTTGTCTATGTGTATGGTTTCCGTTATAGTATTAATGAGCAAATCCAATAATTTATCAAGGCCTATGACTGACCTCAAAGCACCGCTGAATTCCCTTAGTGTTTTATAATAATCGTGTTTTTCCCTGAAAAACAATTTATCTACTATCAATTGTATTTTATTTCTTAACGGTAAAAAGCTGATAGCAATAATCATGGCAGCTAAACCTTCTATTAACAAAGACCTTCCTCCCCCGTGAATATGAGCGATACCGAATATAGCATTTGAAATCCCGACGGTAATAGCATATATTACTGTTATTGAAGCGGTCAAAGATGCGTAAAAAACACCTTTCCTGATTATAACTTCAATATCCATCAGCTGATGCTTAACAATGGCGTAAGCGATAATGCTTGTAAAAGCAATATACCCTAAACTCCCAAAAGGATATACTTTAATACCAAACGACGAAAATAAGTTAACAAAACCGATAACCAAGGCTATTGCTCCAGCAAGAAACACATATCGGATCTGAGTTCTCTTTCTAATAGAGATAGTTTTTCTGTAACCTTTTATAAGTACAAATAAAGAATAGAATGCAAAAAGCGCCAAATTAAGTAAAAGTGATAAATATACTGTACTGCTTTTTGTTACATATTTCCAATCTATTCTAACAAATTCATCGTTAAACCCACCAAACCAGTTGATCAAAGTAAAGACAATTGCTAACCCATATGAAGTATACAATATTTTCCTCTCTATTCTATTTCGATTTTCTGTCATTATAAGGGAAAAATGAAGAAATGACGGGGCAATAAACATTATTCCATTTCTGAATACTTTAACCCATAAGGTAATAAAAGTAACTGAATTGGCAATATAAAATCCGTATACATCAATATTTATTACAGCAAAACAGAGAATTGTAAATGCAAAAATTCTATTAATACGTGACTTTCTATTATTGTTATAAACAAACCATGACAACCAAAGCAAACATACTGAAGCAATAAAGTTAGGTATGGAGTGAGGATTAATTATGCTACTAATAACAAACAAACCTATAATTATAAGAGCAAGAAAGGAATAAATAAAATATTTTATATATATATTGTTATTAAATATTATCCTTTTCTCGGTATTTTTTTTCACAATAGTTGATAACTCCTTTCTAAAGATTCACACACCCCTTTTATTATTTTTTCCATAGTCTTACTCTTACGTTTATTAATTATATCAGAATAGGATTCATAAATTAAATCAATAAAGTATTTATAAAATTCCTTTTGAGGTAATTTCGTAGGAATAACTGCATGGGCATAGTCAAACATTTCCAAATTATCAGTCAAAATCTGATCTTTGACTTCTTTAAAAAGATCGGTTCCAGGCAAAGGAGTTAATATAGAAAACATTGGATAATCAAGTTCAATTTTTTTTACATAACTAATTAAATCCTTAAAATCCTCTTTCTGATAGGCCGGGTTAACTATAAAATGTCCTGTTACTGATATTCCATTTCTGTGTAAAATATTTACTGCCTCTTCATTATTACGAATAGTATTGCGTTTATTAAGTGCTACTAACTCCTCATCTCTAAATGATTCCAATCCTAAAGTTACGGTCTCTAAACCTATTTCTTTCCATTTTTTCATAATATCCTGGGAATGAATTATCGAATCAGACCGTGCTATTACTTTATACTCTTTTTGTATGTTGTGTTCTTTAATTGCTTTATATATTTCCTTAGCCCTGCGGGGATTTTGGAAAAAATCATCATCAGAAACACTTATATATTTCTCTTTTATATCCATTATCTCTCTTATTGTTCTTTCCGGAGTCCTTACCCTAAATTTACCATGCTCATGTTTCCATACCGAACAGAAATTACATCTAAACACACACCCTCTAGAAGTCATTAGACAAGCTACTGGATGCCATGATAATCGGAAATATTTATTCCGGTATTGTTGAGTTAAATTTCTATCCGGAAGCGGAGTTTCGTCAAGATTACCCAACATTTTTCTCGGTTGAGTAAAAAACAAATCACTATTTTTATTAAGTGCTAATCCTGAGATACCTTTTATATCCTTATTATTTTCATACGCCGTTACAAATTCAGGGAAAGTAATTTCTCCTTCGCCTATAACAATAACATCAATATATTCTTTTTTAAAATCCTGAGGCATAATAGTTGCATGATGCCCCCCAACTACAGTCAAGATATCAGGACTAAACTTCTTTACTTTTTCTAAAACCTTACACGCTCTGTATACTTCCGGTGTATAGCTTGTGGTAGCTACTATATCGGGTTTAAAATTAATTAATTCCTGTTCAAGATTAGGTTCTAACCTCATGTCCAGTATTTTTCTCTCATGTTCCTGGACAGTTGCAGCAATGGTCTCCAAAGCTAGCGGTTCTGATAAATAAAAAGTACCGCTCATGCTAACCATATCTAAACTCTGTAAAGGTTGTACAAATAGGATTTTCATTTTAAAACCGTTTATGCCGAATGGGCTTTGGATAAAAGCGTGAATAACTGTTTAGTGATTTTTTCCGACTCCATAGAACCCTTTTCATCTTTTACTTTATTTGTCATTGCTGATGAATATGTCCTGCGGTATAAATCTGCTAAACACTGATAAAATTCCTGTTTTGGCAGGCGTGTCGGTAAAACTGTATGAATAAAATCAAATAGTTCGTAATTATGTGTTATTAATTCGTTGTGCTTTTGTTCATAAAGCTCTGTGCCAGGTAAAGGTGTAAGAACCGTAAAAATCGGCTGGGTCAGTTTCAGTTTTACAACATAGTCGGCCAATCTTTCGAAATCTTCGCGTGTATAATCGGGGTCAACGATAAAATAAGCAGCAATTTCTACTCCATTTGCCTGCAGAATACGAATGGCTTCTTCGTTGTTTTTTATAGAATTTTTCTTGTTCAAATTTTCTAAACCTTTGTCATTGTAGGATTCAAGCCCGATAAGTATAAGATCCATCCCGATTTCCTTCCATTTTTCAATGATATCAGGTCTTTTAACTATTGTATCGGAACGGCCGTAAAGTTTGTAGGTTTTTTTTATACCTTCTGCTTTTATTATTTCATAGATTTTTTCTGCACGTTGGAGGTCATGCAGGGCATTGTCTTCTGCAAAATCAATATAGTGTTCTTCTATTTGTCTGAGTTCGTTTACAACGGATTCTGCGCTACGGGTTTTGTATTTACCCCCCATAACTTTCCATAATGCACAAAAGTTACATCTGAAAGGACAACCCTTTGATGTCATCAATGAAGCAACAGGCCGCCATGTTCCGCGAAAATAATGGTTACGATACCGGCTGGTGAGTTTTCTGTCTGCAAGCGGCATCAGGTCTAAATTGTCAATTGTATCCCTTTTTTCCGTAAATACCAATCTGCCGTTATCCGGCAGAGCCAACCCTTTTATCTTTCTTAAATCCTGCCGCTCAGAATATGCGTCAACAAGTTCTCTAAAGGTTATCTCTCCCTCGCCTATAGCTATTGCATCTACAGAATCCTTATAAAAATCTTCAGGCATCATAGTTGCATGGTGACCGCCCACAACTGTAAGAATATAATTATTATATTTTTTAATATTTTTTAATATTTTAATTATACTGTAAACATCGCATGTATATCCTGTAATACCTACAATATCAGGATTAAAGCTATGAAGTTTTTTTTCAAGGTCCGGCTCTATTCTCATATCAAGTATTTCTACGGTATGATGCGGGATGGAAGCAGCTATTATCTCCAAAGCAAGGGGTTCGGTAAGATAACCGATCCCCGCTCCGATAATATTAGGATTGAGCGGCGGCTGGATTAGGAGTATTTTCATAGGATATAACTAAGCACAAATTTCCGCAAATCAACGACCAAATGACCGCTAATAGTTAACTACTGGTCGCAAAACATCCACATAGACCGCTAAGAACGTTTAGACAAGTCCATTTTAACCAATTCCTGCCTGTAGAAATCAATCAGTATACACTCCGGAACCTCTACTGGCTTTCTTTTATCCAGCAGTATAAATATTACCTCTGTAGTCAATAAAGAACCGGCTAACCCGCATATCGAGCTTAATGCTGATGCATGCATTTCCCGGTTTATTACTTTTTTAATTATTTCCGGAGAAATATATTCAGGCATTTTAGGACAAATCTTATGCGGCGGAAAATGAAAATTTTCAAGAGATTTGGTGCCTGCAGGTACTTCAAAAAACTCTTCCATCGTCATTCCATTCGGAGAAAACACAAAAAGAGGGGAACCAAATGCAGGGGCTCCTGAAAGAATTACAGGAATTTTTTTCTTCCTGGCTTCCGGATAAAGGTATAATCTTTCTTTAAAAGTGAAAAATTCTATGGCGTCAATGACTAAATCAGCACCATCCAAAAAATCAGAAATATTACTTTCTGCTACACCTTCCGGGAACACATCTAACTGTAATTCCGGATTTATTTCTTTCATTATTTTACCCACTGCTTCCACCTTTTTTACACCTATGGTTTTTGTTGTTGCTCCGAATTGCCTGTTCAGGTCGGTTTCTGTAAAAACCTCGGGGTCTGCAATTTTAAGGCGGCCTATACCAACCCTTGTCAATCTTTCGGCAGTTATACCCCCGACACCGCCTATGCCGGCTATTGTTACAGTTGATTCTTTCAGTTTTTTTTGCTCTTCTTCGGTTAATATTCCGATATTTCTTTGAAACCTTTTCAGATATTTATCCTCTGATTTCATATCCGGCAACCTTGAAACACATACGGTAATTCTTCGCCTGTGTTTTCTATTTTTTCTTCAGTTAGCTCCAGTTTTTCCAATAATATTTTAAATGCGTCAGGTTGGCTGAAATAACCACGTTCCCCCAGTTCCTTAAATCCTTCCTCCCGTGTAATCTGGCCAAATCTAACGGCTAAACTAATCTCGATAATTGATTGAGGCATCATTGTGGTTCTCATCTGCTTAAAACGCTGGAATTGACAGAAATCCTTAACTGTTTCAATCTGACAACTTGTATGGAGAAAACCTTCCTGCCCTGCAGGCATCTGCCAGTTGAGTTCTCTCTTAATAATTCCCACCACTTCTTTCCATCTGCTATAAACATTTTCGGTCCTGAGCCGTTTCAATACAGGCAATCTATATTTATCTGCATTTTCTATGATATGGTTTATAGGGGTATACGCCGGCCACAAAACTTCCCTGGCACCGGCTAATATTATATCAAGGTCTGTTTTTTGTTTACCATTACAAGGAGAGGATAATTTCTTCATCTGGAATAAGGTAATTTCCCGGTCAGACATATGGCTCTTACTGCCGAACAGTGTTGAGTCCATAAAATTAAGCAAAGCGGCCTGGGGAGCCTCGATGCCATCCATAATCAAGGGTATACCCTCTTGAACAGCTACCGGATAGAACAAGACATTTGATATAATCGGACAAATACAAGGCATGCCTGAAACACTGAATACAGTCCGGAGAGCAGATTTGATTATATCCCATGGCATTGTTCTTTCAATAAACTCTACATTAGACAGTATTCGCCGTGCTTCCCGCATATTCCTACGCGCCGATTCATTAGCAAAAGGTAAATCCCATGTAACGGCAAGAACCCGAACACCTAATTTCTTGGCTAAATACCAAAGTAAAAAAGAAGAATCCTTACCGCCGGTGTAAAGTACCATAACATCAAAACGGGAATTATTGTCTTTTATAAATTCCAGGATTTCTTCTCCGCTAATAGTATATCTTTTTTCAATACCTTTTGCCTTTTCGAACAGCTGACAAAAAACACAAATACCCTCTTCATTAAACTCCAAACCGGGTAACACATAATTATTATTGACACATTTCACGCATGTCTGATAATTTTCCAAGGTGGCCGGTTGTTTCAAATCCCTTTTATCAACAATCACTTTTTTCTCAATTAACCCCTCTAAAACTTCTATACATTGTGATACATTCTCCACACCTTTTTTCTTCTCTATAATTTCTCTAAGTGTATGGTTTCCATTAAAAGCCGATATTATCGACGCAACATCTCTGTCTATTAAAATCTTTCTCTCTAAAAACGGAAGGTTTCTTAAGCCATAATAAACCAACTGTTGATTATGGTCTCCATAACCTATTTTCCATCTATACTGCAACACAGGCTTAATTTTTTCAAACCTTTTCCGGTATTTATCTTCTAACATCTCAAAAACCTTTTTTCTTCTGACTTAACCAATCAAAAGAAAATATCTACCCCTGCTTCAAGACGTCTAAAGGCATAATTGTTTTTGCCTGATATAGGCATTCTGTAGTTACTATAAACCCTTATCGGGATTTTATAAGTCGTATAGGCACTGTATTTTATCTCGGGCTGGATAAACAGAAGCTGACCTGAAGTATTTGCTTCTTTTGATTCATCATATGACTGGGAATTTGAACTGTAATCATCCTTTGAATCGAACCGCTCCTCCAGTCTTACGCTTGATGATAATCCGGGAATAATAATATTACGTCTTTCTATACCGGCTGCTATCCATAAATCATCCCCGGGATCTTTTTTATAGGTGTCGCCCAGAAGGGCTTTTTGTGACTGTGCAGCATCATACTCGCCTTCAAGCTGTAGATTGAACCTTACCATACCGCTTAATACCCAGGTTTTTTCAAGCATATAATAATCAAGATAGTTGGTCAATTCTATATATGCCTGACCGCTTCCTATGGTAATATCACCGGAGTCATCAGGGTCGTCAACCTTTCCGTTAGGAAGTTTTGCGGTTATTCTGCATGCCAATGCCAATATATCAG
>JAFGLF010000018.1 GCA_016928195.1 Elusimicrobiota bacterium | reverse complement strand
TATCTTACTTTATCGACACCTGAACCTTCGTCATTATAGGTCAGGTAAAGAATTGCGTTTTCTGAGTGGGAATAATCGGGATTATCGCTATTAATTACTATTGAACCTGTTGGGAATGTTATTCCTAGATTTATTGTATCGTTAAGCTGTGTAGTATTGCCTGCAGCATCCTTTATTTCGTAATATACGGTTTTTGTACCGTTTTCCGATGTTAGTGTCCATTCCTTGGTTGAAACCGGAACTTCCCATGGTGTCCATGTAACTGCATCATTACTATATCTTACTTTATCGACACCTGAACCTTCGTCATTACAGGTCAGGTAAAGAATTACATTTTCTGAATATGTAATCTCTGGATTGCCGTTATTAATTACTATTGAACCTGTTGGAGGTGTTGTATCAGGTTGGTCAGAAGGAATATCAATTATTGGATCCGGTTCTGGTTGGATAATGATAAAGTCATCCTCAGCATATAGGTAAATATGAGATAAGAGATATATAAGACATATAGGAAACAGTATATTTCTTATTTTCATATCCGCTCCACGGTTTTTTTGACAGATTTAGTATATTTTTTGTGCAATGTACAATAAAAAACCGGGTTATCTAAATTAGCTTAGATTATTTGATTTAGAGGGATAATGTCTTTATCTCTAAATATTTCTAAACTAATTTCGGTAACCCGGCCGCTCTTATTCCTATAACAGAAGGTTATTCCGGTAACCCGACAACTCCTTGTGAGAGCCCGCGGTTTTGCGCCCCCCGATTTTAATCGGGGTTTGCCTTTATCGTATTAAGTAGCCTGCCTGCAATGTTATAGCATTGCAGGGGAGACTAACTGTTGCTTCCCACTATAAGTATAAAGAATTTTTTGTGTTTTGTCAAGGGTTTTTTTCTTAAAAAATCATTTGAAATTTTCCAAAGATTATGTTATAATAACGCTTGTCTGAAAATTTACGGCAACCGTTGAGTGTATGGGCTTTCTTCGGATTTTTGGGGTGTAAATATAGGAAAATTTTGATGAAAAAAAGCAAAGAATATCATATAGCATTGGGTAAAGGTGATGTCGGAAGATATGTTCTTTTACCCGGTGATCCTGGCAGGACATCATTAATAGCAGAATTTTTTGATGATTCAAAGGAAATAGCATTCAATCGTGAATATAGAACATTTACCGGCAGTATTACCGGCAATGACGGCAAAAAGATAAAAATATCCACAACATCAACAGGTATTGGATGTCCTTCAGCCGCAATTGCGGTTGAAGAGTTAATAAAGATAGGGGCTGATACTTTTATAAGAATAGGAACAGCAGGTTCTCTTCAAAAGAAAGTAGGGCTTGGGAATTTAGTTATTTCCACATCTTCGGTCCGTGAAGAAGGGACTACACGTCAGTATGTGCCGCTATCATATCCGGCTGTTGCAGATTTTGGTGTTACTTCTTCTCTAGTTAAAGCAGCAAAAAAGTTAAAAGTTAGGTATCATACGGGTATTTCTCATTGTAAAGATGCTTTTTATACAGAAAGGGTAAAAAACCTGCCCCGAATGAAAAATTTACGGGGCCTACCCCTTGCAGAACACAATGAACAGATGTGGCAGACATGGTATCGTTCAAATGTTCTGGCAACCTCGATGGAATCTGCTGCACTTTTCGTTATTTCTTCAATCAAAAATGTATATGCCGGAGAGATTCTTGCTATAATAGGATTAACATATTCCGATAAGCCGATTGTAAAAAAAGTCGGAATGGAAAACGCGATTAGAGTAGCAATAGAGGCAGTAAAAATTCTAGAAGAAAACAGAAAAAGAAAAATTACATAATATAGGGAAAAAATTATGCAGGAAAATGCTATTATTATTTTGCTTGTTTCGTTCTGTGTATGGTTTATTACACAAACTCTTAAGTTTATAATGGTTGCTATTTTTGAAAGGAAGATAATTTTTAGGACTTATTTTGTTGAAGGCGGAATGCCTTCGACTCATTCCGCTATTGCGGTTTCATTTGCCGTCGGTATGGGAATGATGTATGGATTTACATCTCCCTTTTTTGCTATGGGTGCAATATTTTCAGTTGCGATAATTTATGATGCAGTTAAAGTAAGAGGTTCTATAAGCCAGAACACCAAAACTATAAGGAATTATATTGTAGATATTATTGAAAATGAGTATATCAAAAAGAATGAGAAATTGCTTATGCTGGAGAAAGATATTAAGCAGATTTCTGAAGATAACTATGAGACAAGTTTAAAACAGATAAAGAAGATGAAAAAACAAATGGAAGATTTAAAAAAACTTGAAGTTGTTTTGGGGCATACTATTTTTGAGGCATTTGTCGGTTCGGTTATTGGAGGGGTAGTGGCATTTCTTTACTTTTATTTTACTTTGAAATAGTGTTTAAATGCAAAATATAAGAATTGAAAAACCCCCCGATGCACATCGGGGGGTTTTTGTTTAGGATTTTTTGGTTATTCTATTGTTATTTCTTTCAGTTTTTCTTTTGCTTCTTTTGTTTTTGGTAGAGTTATGTTTAGAATCCCATCTTTGTAGTTTGCTTTTACGGTTTTCTCATCAACATCTACCGGTAATGGTATTGAACGATAGAAACTTCCGTAAGTTCTTTCAGAGTAGTAGTAATCCTTCTTGTTGGTTTCCTCTTCTTTTTTAGTCTCACCGCTCACTATAAGGTTGCCATGGTCCAAGGTTAATTTAATGTCCTTTTTGTCTACTCCGGGAATCTCTGCCCTTATGGTGATGGCGTCCTTTTTGTCCTGAAGCTCGATTTTTGGTGATAAAATTGCTTCACCCAGTTTCTTATCCGCCCAATGCCTGCCTATAAAGTTGTCAAATATGTCCTGAATACCCCAAAAATCCCTATGAGGTTCCAATTTTAATAAGTTTGCCATAGCTATCACCTCCCACATATTTAGATGCAATTTTTTTTGAAAAGTTTCAGAAAACTATCCGGAACGCTTTTTAGAGGGTCTGCCTGTGGAGATTTTTTTGCGGGTTTTCTTTTGGGGGATATTTTCTATTGTCTGTATTATTCTGTAATGCAGTGTTTCCGGAACTTCTTGTATTTCAATTAGATGGCAAAGTTCAACCGTTTTTCTGAATGTATTAAAATAATGGCAGCAAAACTCATCTTCAAGAGTTCTTTCAAACTCATCAAATAAGTCGAAATCCATTTCATCATCCATGAAGTCTGATAATAAATCAAAAAAATCTTTAAAATACATTAGTATCCTTTATTATTTATGTTGAAAATATTTTGAAAGACTGTCTCTTAAAAATAATCTTGCTCTGTGAATTCTTGATTTTACGGACGGTAGAGAAATCTTTAGAATATTTTTTATCTCTTCGTTTGATACGCCCTCAATATCCCTTAAAATCAGAACTGTTTTGTATTTTTCCGGGAGAGATTCTATAGCTTCATGAAGCCGTTTTTTAAGCTCTCTGTTTTCCAGTGTTGCCAATGGGTTTTTTGACCAGTCATCAGCAAAATCCCGTTTTATATCTCCTTTCAAAGTAATGATTGGTGCGTCTATTGAAACGGGGCGGATTACTTTCTTTCTCCGCTGTCTCATTAAAACAAGATTAACTGCAAGACGGTAAAGCCATGTGGAAAATTCCGAATCTCCGCGAAAACTTCTTATCTTCTGCCATGCTGTAATAAATGTTTCCTGAAAAAAATCATCGGTAGCTGTTTTATTGCCAGTCATATTCAGCAAGAGATTATATATTTTCTGTTCGTGTTTTCTTATTAATTGCTCGAAAGCACGGGTATCTCCGTTTTTTGATTTTTCAATCAATATTTTTTCAAGTTCTTTCATTTATTTAGATGCCTTATTTTTTGAAAAGATGCAGTTTTTTTGCTGTTAAGTTTTTTTACCAGACCGACAATTCCATAAATATCCTTAAAATCATAGTCAGCATTAGCAGGAGATACATTTATATGCTGATCGCCCCATCTCGCAAATACGGTGATTATTCCTACCTCTTTTGCACCGGATATATCCCGTTCGGGCCAATCGCCGCAGTAAATAACTTCATCCGGTCTTAGTTTTAATTTTTTAAGAGCAAATAAAAATGGTTTTGTGGATGGTTTTCTTTCTCCGGTATCGTCAAAACTGACAATTAAATCAAGCCATGGTGTCAGATGCAGCCGGGTAAGACGGTTATATGCTTGTTCTCCGGGCGCATCTGAGATTACTCCGATTTTTAATCCCATTCGCAAAAGTTCCTTAAAGGTAATTTCAACGTGCGGATATGTATATGTTGCCATGTCACGTCCGCGCTGGTATCCTATTATTCCTGCAGACAGGAGTTTTTTGTCAATTTTTCCTGTTTTTTTTACAAGTGCCTGCTCAATTACAGATTGGCTTTCGATATCTGTTGCATGATATATCTTAAAGATTTCATCATATATTTCTCGGTATGGAACCTCAAGTCCGACATTTATCATATAATTACATGCCATTTCAACCGCTGTACGTTTCATTCTCATAAAATCAAGCAGTGTATTATCCAGATCGGTTAAAAATGCTTTTATCATAGTTATTTGTTGAATTTTTGCACAGTTTGCCATGCAATAGATTGAAGTAAATTAGCTTTATCTCCCGGAAGATTTAGATTTATGTCTACATTTACGTAAATATTTCCGGTTAGCCCTACAGGTGAATATCCAAAGAATATGGAATAGAAAACACATGCTGCCAGATATGTTCCCGTAGGCATTGGGTGGCTTTTATCTTCTCCATAGAGAATTAATTCAGGAGATGTCTTTAAGGCATTTGCCCATGCGGTACCGACAGGTGCAACACGTGCTCCTATCTTTTTACCCAAATCAATGTATATTTGTGTTAATTTTTCCTGTGTTCCCCGTGTATCCTGTTTTACCCATGGAATATAAAGGATAGTTTCAGCTCCGCTTTTTTTAATTTCAGAATCAAGGATTTCTGCGTGCTCGTACATTTTCGTTTTATCTTCAATAGAACGGATGCTTTGTTCCTGCAGAACCGCAAAATCCCATCTCTTTTCTCCTATCATTTTTAAAGCTTTTTTACGGGTGCAATGCCATTCCAGAGTTGCTTCTTCGCGGGTAATTGCCTGTGCAAAAGCCTCGTTAGGTTCGCTTGCGGACAATGCTAACTGGCTAACCATAAACGGAAGGTTATTACAGCTTGTATAATAGTCGCCAATAAACAATATGTTAATAGTTTTCATAATGGTTTGGTACAAACAAATGTCGGAATATTTTCCCATCTGTCTTCATAAATTTCTGCAGATATTTTGAATCCGGATTCACACAGTTTTTTCCTCCAGACATTTAAAGAGAATAATCCGAGGATATGCATGTCCTGTTCCACCCTTAATTTCCCGTTTTTACGGATTAAGTATATTAAAGTTCCTTCGTATGTGGTATCTCTTTTATCTGGGTCGTAATAATTCTCAATAAACACTACATCAGTGTTGTCGGGTTTTGAAGCAGGGGCAGCAGTAGAAGTCCGTGCAGTATTTTGGCGAAACGTCTCTTTGCAATTGTCGGGTGAAACAATCATAATGCCGCCGTCAGCAAGATGTTTATATGCGGTCCGGAATGTTCTAAGTAAATCTGTTTCGGTTAGCAAGTATGAGACTGAGTCATCAATTAATACAGAATCAAACTGGCGTTTCAAAGAACAGTTTCTCATATCCCTGTACCGGAATGTACATTCCGGATTGAGTCTTTTTGCAAGTTTAAGCATAGGTTTGCTGATATCAATACCTGTTACGTTAAAATGTTTTTTTAAATTGAATGCATTTTTTCCGCCGCCACATCCCATATTCAACAAAGAACGCACCCTGCGTTTTGCATACCGTTTTGTGATTTTGACAACAAGGTCGCACCACTGCTTATATTCTTCTTTTGGATTGCCCCACATCGGCCATAGCCACGCAAGGTCGCTATATAAACGGTTAACATGTTTTTTCATATTATTTATTAGTTTCGAATTGTTTATCCCAGTCGATTTTTCCGGTAAACTGCATTGCTACAAATAATGTCAGAATACAGCAGATAGTTATTGCTAATCCTGTGTAACCCTCAAGAAAAAAAGCATATGAAAAGAGTACCAAATATACAAATTGCGATAACCCTGTTTCTAAAAGTGCAAAACGCGTTCCAACTACAAGCCGCATATAGGAAATTACAAGAGATATGGATACCACTGTGCAAATTGCAAAAGCCAGATGAATATCAATGTGGTCTACCAAATACGCCAGAAGCAGATGAAAACTGAAAAATGCTGCTGAAAGAAAGAAATAATTCATTGGATGGATGTTTATTTTCTTTATAGTTGTAATTATAAACATTAAAAATAAGAAAAGGAACAGAGAAACCGGTGCAAAAAAGCTGACCCTGCTGACAAATGGACCCGGATTCAACTTCTGCGGCATGTCCATGCCTATTTGAATACCGGATATTAAATCAGCATATTGCCATGTAAGTTTCCACCCTTTATCGGTTTTTTCCTTCTTTTGAGGGGAAATACTATTTTCCGGAAAATCAATATCATCAAAATCTGTTATCATTGTCAGATTGAAATTACGGATTTGGGAGACATCTGAACCGAAAAGATACCACCACTCACCCATTCCCTGTGATTCATAAGTAATCTTAATTTTTTTTGTTTCACCCGGGCCAAAGTTAAATTCTTTTAGTATTTCGCCGCCGTATGGCTGTAATTTTTCAATTTTTTTCCCGTTGATAAAAAAACAGAAATTATCATAGATCCCGTTTCTGGTAGGGAATGAATAGCTAAAGAAGATTTTTCTATTTTTTTCAGCATCATTTTTAATAGTATATTGTCCGGAATATACAACCCGGTATGTAGGATACCATAGAAGACCTTTTTTTCTATGTTCAATGTTAAAACTTACTAAAATGTCGCTACTGTCAAGTATAATGGGGTGATTTTTTGTTATTGTTTTTGTCTCTGTAGTTGTTTCATCTCCAAGGGTTTTTTCGACTTGTTTATCTGTTTTTGTCTGGTAGTATACATAAGGTGCCTGCTGTTTTTGGATGGTTCCCCATAGTTGTCGCACAGCTTTTTTTAACTTATTATCCTGTTTATGAGTACGCACACTGGTCGCCCCGCCCAGAATAAACCATGCAATACTTGTGCAGACAAAGATGAAAGTAAGTGCCATAATACGTTTCCACATACTTAGTCCCTCCTTATTGTTAAGTTGTTGAACATTATACCCAAAATTCGTTGACAATTCAAGTTAATTTTGATAAAATCATATAACAAGTGTAAATAAAAACATGAACCCCGCTCTTCCTAAATAAAACAGAAGGGCAGGGGAATAACATGGACAGAGGAAGGGCGGGGTGAACATAATTTTAACTGGTTTTATGGCTACCGGCAAAAGCGAGGTAGGCAGAGAAATAGCCCGGCTTTTAAAGATGGATTTTACTGATACGGATTTTTTAATTGAAAAGAAAACCGGTATGAAAATTTCAGATATTTTTGCCCAAAAAGGAGAAAAATATTTCAGAAATATTGAATCAGAGATAGCAATAGAAGTCGGCAATTATGATAATTATGTTATTTCTACCGGCGGGGGAATTGTTTTAAAGCAGGAAAATATTGATAATCTGAGAAGAAACGGCAGAATTATCAATTTGAAAACTTCGGTTGAAAAAATCCTGGAAAGAGTATCCGGAAATACAGACAGACCGCTTATGAATGTTAAGGACAAAAAATCGGAGATAGAGAAGCTTTTAAATATAAGAAAACCGCATTATGAAAAATGTGATTTTTCATTTGATACAACAAATACAACACCTACTGAAGCCGCAGAAGGTATTATAAAACTAATAGAACAACACAAATAATTTGCGGAAATTCGCATTAGATTTGCGACTATTCGCGTGTGAGCGAAGCGAACAATGAAGACAGTTGAAATAAAACTCGGTGAAAGAACCTATCCTATATATATTGGTGTTTCTTTGACACGTATAGGAGATTATCTTAGGGAAAGAAAATTTTTTGGCAAGGTTCTTATAATAACAAATACTACTGTCGCTAAACTTTACGGAGATATGGTGTTTGACAGTATATCCCGTGCCGGTTTTGAGGTTTCAATTACAAAAATTCCTGACGGTGAAAAATATAAAACGCTTGAAACGGCTAATTCCCTTTACCAGGTTTGCATGGAAAAAAAGCTTGAGCGGAATTCGCTCATAGTTGCACTCGGAGGCGGTGTTGTCGGGGATACAGCAGGATTTGTGGCTGCGACTTTTATGCGAGGTATTCCGTTTGTTCAGGTGCCGACCACTCTTCTTTCACAGGTTGATTCTTCCGTCGGAGGTAAGGTAGGGGTAAATCATCCAAAATCAAAAAATATGATAGGGTCATTTTATCAGCCGGTTATGGTCTATATAGATATTTCTACCTTAAAGACACTGCCCGAAAGGGAGTTTAACGCGGGGCTTGCAGAAGCAATCAAATACGGGATTATCAGGGACAAAAGACATTTTAGTGTTCTGGAAAGAGATTTAATGAAAATTAAATCATTGCATCTTGAACGTACGGAATACACAGTGTGGCGGAGTTGTCAGATAAAAAAATGGGTGGTTGAATTGGATGAAAAAGAATCGGGATTAAGAGCGATATTGAATTTTGGACATACAATAGGCCATGCCATTGAATCAGCAACGAATTATAAGACCTATCTGCATGGTGAGGCGATTTCCATAGGTATGGTATGTGCGGCAAAAATATCAAAAGAACTGAATCTGCTTAATGATATGTGGGTGCGCAGAATTGAAAAGATTTTGGTACGTTCCGGTTTGCCGGTAAAACATAATTTAAAGGTTGACAAGATAATCAAGAACCTTATTTTTGATAAAAAAGTATTGGATGGAAAGGTCAGATTTGTATTGACAAACGGGCGTCCCGGAAGAACCGTAATAAGAGATGATGTTCCTGAAGAAGTAATTAAAAAGGTTTTGGAAGGACAAAAAGAAGGCACTGAATAACCCCAGCACCAGAGCAGAGCTCGGTGCGGTGCGCGCACGAATGAAATGGAGGAATTATGAAGAAAACTAGTCCTAAGCGAAGCGCTGAGCTTGCCTGTACTGAGCGTAGTCGAAGTATCGAAGCGCGAAATCGAAGAATTCTTATTATTCACGGACCTAATCTTAATCTGCTCGGTAAAAGGGAACCTGAAATTTATGGAAAATTCTCGCTTGAAGATATAAATAAAGAAATAAAAAAACTTGCAAAAGAAAAAAAGGTTGCAGTTGATATATTACAATCGAATCATGAAGGAGAGATAGTTGATGCAATAGGCAGTTCCTCGAAAAAATACAGTGCAATAGTGATAAATCCCGCCGCATATACCCACACATCGGTTGCTATAAGGGATGCTGTTTCTGCGATTGATGTTCCTGTTGTAGAGGTTCATCTTTCTAATATTTATCATCGTGAAGAGTTTAGACAGAAATCGCTTATCGCGGGTGTTGCAACAGGACAAATTTCCGGTTTTGGTGCAAATTCATACCTCTTAGGTTTTTTGGCTGCCGTTGAGCTGATTAATAAATGAATTTGAGATTGAAAAAACTTCGTGAAAAAATCGAATTAAAAAATCTTGATGGATTGGTTTCATTTAATCCGTCAAATATTTTCTATTTGACCGGTTTTTATGCTGAGAATGCTTTTATTTTTGTTTCACCGGGCGAAGCCATGCTTGTTGTTCCGAAGCTTATTTATCCATCGGTAAAAGAATTAGCAAAGCATCCGCCGTGGCAGGTAAAAGTTATAAATGACTATATAGATTTTTTTAAGAAATATAAGTATAAAAAAATAGGATTAGAGGATTCTATCCCGTATAAGTATTTAAAGAAACTGGATCAGGTTGTAAAGGTTAAAAATTATGGTAATTTGATTGAGGATATGCGTATTACGAAGGATAAAGATGAGATATCAAAAATAAGGACCGCCTGTAAAATTTCAAAGAAAGCGATAAGGTTTGCCGAAGATAAAATAAAAACGGGATTGACCGAAAAGAGTCTTGCAGACGATTTGGAACATTTTTTGAGAAAAAATGGTGCCGAAAAATCGTCATTTGATATCATAGTTGCATCGGGTAAAAATTCTGCAAAACCACACCATAGTCCAACGAATAGAAAATTTCAAAAAAATGATATTATAGTTGTCGATTTAGGGTGCATTTACAAAGGGTATAATTCTGACTTGACAAGAACATTTTTTTTAGGTAAAATTAACAATTACGTAAAAAAGGTTTTAAATACTGTTAGTGATGCTTATATAAAGGCAATAGGCATGATTAAAGACGGTGTTGCCTGTATGAGGGTTGATTTTACTGCAAGAAGTATTATAAATAAAAACGGTTTTAAAAAGCATTTTATCCACTCTACAGGACACGGTATAGGGATTGATATCCATGAAGAGCCGATGCTTTCTGCAGGGTCGGATAAAATTTTAAAAAAAGGAATGGTCGTAAGTGTTGAACCCGGGATTTATATTCCGGACAGATTCGGTGTTCGCATAGAGGATACTGTTCTTGTGACAGAAAACGGCTGCAAGGTGATGACATGATTACAACATCTGATTTTAAAAATGGTAAGAATATCAAAGTAAACGGTTCTCCGTGCCAGATTGTATGGTTCCAGCACCACAAACCCGGTAAGGGCGGTGCCGTAATGCGGGTAAAACTGAGAAATTATGAGACAGGTGCAATTACCGAGAGGACATTTAAATCCGGAGAAAAATTTGAAGAGGTTTCGGTTGTAAGAAAAAAGAAACAATTTTTATATTCTGTATCTAATGATTATGTTTTTATGGATATGGAAACTTATGAACAGATAAATGTCACGAAAGATAGAATCGGCGATGCAATAAAATTTTTAAAACCCGACTCTGAAGCTGAAGCACTTTATGTTGATGACAGACTGCTGGCTGTGGAGTTGCCGCAAAATATTACATTAAAGGTTACCTCGACCATTCCGGGTGTTCGTGGGGATACAGTATCAAATTTGGTTAAACCTGCCACTCTTGAGACCGGTGCGGAGGTTCAGGTCCCGTTGTTTATAAAAGAAGGGGATACTGTTAAGATTAATTCGCATACCGGCGAGTATGTGGAAAGAGTCTCGAAATAGAGCGGACAATGAATATAGAAAAGATTAAATCTTTATTAGATGCAATCAAGGATACCGATATAGAAGAGATCTGGCTTGAAAAAGACGGGCATAAATCCGGTTTTAAGAGAAAGGATGTTTCGGAAAATCCGTTTATAGAGCCAAAAAAGATTAGTCCGAAAAAACAAGAATCTGAACATAAAGAATCTGTTCATTCAGCCTCACCACCGCCCGAGCAGTATATAAAGTCACCAATGGTGGGGACATTTTTCCGCTCTTCTTCTCCGGGTGGGGAACCGTTTATTGATGAAGGCGATTTTGTAACTGTGGGACAAAAGCTCTGCATTATAGAAGCGATGAAAGTAATGAAAGAGATAACGTCGCCATATGAAGGTAAGATTATAAAAATTCTGATCCAGGATAATCATCCTGTGGAGTATGGTCAGCCTATTTTTGAGGTGAATACGGATCGTAAAGGGAAGGAAACACAGTAGAAATGCGGTGGAAATATAGTAGAAACACGGTGGAAATACAATTGAATTTCTATGAGTTTCTATAAATTTCAATGTGTTTCAGCTAAACATGTTTAATAAAGTTTTAATAGCAAATCGCGGGGAAATAGCAGTAAGGATAATTCGTGCCTGTAACGAGATGGGGATAAGAACCGTTGCAGTTCATTCGGATGTTGACATCGAGTGTCTCCATGTAAAGCTTGCCGATGAGTCTGTTTGTATAGGTCCGGCTAACCCTCAGGAAAGTTATTTGAATATTGCCAATATAATTTCCGCTGCCGAAATTACAGGTGCGGATGCAATACATCCCGGTTATGGTTTTTTATCGGAGAATACACATTTTGCGGATATTTGTGAGTCGTGCAGTATAAAATTTATAGGTCCGTCAAAATCAACGATTCAGATGATGGGTGACAAACTGATTGCAAAAAAAACAATGAAAAAAGCAGGTATCCCTCCGATCCCGGGAACGGACGCATGTATTACTGCCGATAATCCGAAACTTCTTAAGATTGCGAGAAAACTCGGATATCCTTTGATTGTTAAAGCATGTGCAGGCGGCGGTGGTAAGGGAATGAGGATTGTTCAATCCGAAGATGCGCTTAGAAATGCAATTTTTACAGCAGAATCAGAGGCAAAATCATCATTTGGCAACGGGGATGTTTATCTTGAAAAGTTTTTTGATGAACCAAAGCATATAGAATTTCAGGTGCTCGGTGATGTTAAGGGTAATGTGGTTTCATTCCCTGAGAGAGATTGTTCGATCCAGCGGAGACATCAGAAACTAATTGAAGAATCCCCGTCTATGATTTCTTCTAAATTGAGAAAAAAGATGGGACATTATGCCAGGCTTGCTACAAAGGCTGTTAAATATTTTACTGCAGGTACAATCGAATTTTTGGTTGATAAGCATGAAAATTTCTATTTTATGGAAATGAACACCAGAATACAGGTTGAACATCCAGTGACTGAAATGATAACAGGAATTGATCTTGTAAAAGAGCAGATTCGCTTGGCTGCAGGAGAAACTCTGGGATATGATTATGGTGATGTAAAGACTAACGGTCATGTGATAGAATGCAGGATTAATGCTGAAGATCCTGAGAAAAATTTTATTCCGAGTCCCGGCAGGATTAGTTCGGTAGTTTTTCCCGGAGGACCGGGTGTAAGGCTGGATACGCATATCTACAGTGGCTATGATTTTCCTGCAACATATGATAGTTTAATTGCGAAACTTCTTGTTGCAGATTCGACAAGAGAAAAGGCAATTTTGAAAATGAAACGTGCACTTAATGAGTTTAAAATTTCAGGGATAAAAACAACGATTCCTTTTCATAAGAAAGCACTTGCAAATGATTATTTTAAGAAAGGTGAAATTTATACAAATTTTGTGAATAAAAGGATATACGAAGAAAAATAGAGATGAATAAGAAGATCCTGGATATTATTAACGAGAGCATAATAGTAAAGGAAAAGTCGAAGAAGCTTTCCGGTACGATTGAAAAGATTGCTGATGAAATTGTTAAGTGTTATCGGCGCGGGAAAAAAGTTGTAATTTTCGGCAACGGCGGTTCTGCCGCCGATGCCCAGCATATAGCAACTGAATTCGTATCTCGTTTTGAAAAAGAAAGAAGATCTCTGCCTGCTATTGCCCTTACCACAAACACCTCGATGCTTACAGCCATTGGGAATGATTATAGTTTTGATAAAATCTTTACAAGGCAGGCTGAATCGTTAGTCCAAAAGGGCGATGTTGTTATAGCAATTTCAACCAGCGGGAATTCTGTAAATGTTATAGACGCCGCAAAACAGTCAAAAAAGCGTGGCGCGGTCGTTGTTGGTTTTGCAGGAGCTACCGGAGGAAAGTTAAAAGAAGTTTGTAATATAACACTAATGATCCCTTCAAACTGTACCGCCCGCATTCAGGAAATGCACATTACGGCCGGCCATATTATCTGCAAACTTATCGAAGATGAACTCTTCTAAAGTTAAGTCAATAAAACAAATTACAAGAATTATTTCCAGACTTAAAAAATCCGGTAAAAAAATAGTTTTTACAAACGGCTGTTTTGATATCCTTCATATCGGGCATATAAGGCTTCTTCAGAAAGCAAAGTCATTTGGCGAAATTTTAGTGATAGGGTTGAATACCGATTCATCCGTCAGAAGAATCAAAACCGACGGCAGGCCTATAATTCAGGAAAATGAAAGAGCAGAAATTCTTTCTGCGCTTAATATGGTTGATTTTGTCGTAAAATTTTCCGCATCCGCCCCATACGAACTTATCAAAAAAATCAAACCCGATGTACTGGTAAAAGGAGCCGACTGGAAAAGCGGAAAGATAATAGGAAGTGAATTTTCAAAACAAGTAAAAAGAGTTGCACTCGTTAAGGGTCGCTCCACCACGAAGACCATAAAAAAACTGGGAAATCTTTAATATGCGGGAAAAAAATAAAAATTCCAGGACAAACAACGGAATTTATAGGATTATTGATGCTAATTTTAACAGATCAAAAGAAGGGTTAAGGGTTGTTGAGGATTTTGTGAGGTTTGCACTTGATAATAAGAAGCTGGCATCATGCATAAAAAGAATAAGACATCAAATAGATAAAATAGCCCGGGGTATTTATCCGAAAATAGTTTTTTCGCGTAACAGTAAAAAAGATGTTTTCCGTACGGTAAAAGAATCACGGAAAAAAACCGGCCGTTCCATCGTTATATCCAATATTAAAAGAGTGGAGGAGTCGTTAAGAGTGCTTGAAGAATTTTCTAAGATGATTTCTGCGACAGCAGGCCTGAAGATTAAGAAAGTCAGGTTCAGTGTTTATGATATAGAAAAAAAGGTAGTGGAATATTTCTGAAAATTAAAATGGATAATACAGCCCAAAATTATAATGTAAGAGAATTTTCAGGAGTTGGTATTTTATTTAAAAATACATGGGGTATTTTTAGAAAACGCATATGGGTATTACTCCTTATAGGAATTATTGGTTTAGTTCTTACATGTGTTCCTGCAGTGGTTTTTTTTGGATTAGGACTGGCTGTATCAAAATTTCTTACAGCTTTTGAAGATATAATTATACTCGTTACAGCCGGTATAGCAATAATAATTTTTTTCTTTTTTGCAAACCTCTTTCAGCTGGCATTTACTGTGGCTATTGCAGACGAAAATGTGGGTATAAAAGAATCCTTTATGCGTACCAAGTCCAAAACTCTTTCTTTCTCATGGCTTATGACCTTAATGTGTTTTTTAATAACCGGGGGTTGTGTTTTATTTTTTGTTCCCGGATTGGTTTTTAGTGTATGGTTTTTCTTTGCACCGTTTACATTTGTTGCTGAAGGAGCCCGGGGAATGGATGCTCTCAAAAGAAGCATATATTATGTAAAAGGGAAAGGGTGGGGTGTGTTAGGAAGATTGTCTGCTGTTTGGCTTGGATGGGGCATTATTTTTGTTATACCCGTGATAGGACAATGGCTGGCGCTTTTTCTCATACCTTTTGCCGCTATTTTTAGTTATCTTGTTTATAAAAACCTCAGACTTTTTAAAAATAATGAAACATACCATCCTCCCAGTATAAGAGGTGCTATACTTACCGGTGTTGTCGGGATACTATTGGTTTCTAGTTTTCTAACATCCCTTATATTAACCGGAAAGTTAAAACAAATGATAGTATCACAGATATCCATTGTTAATGCAGAACAGTCATGTACGATAAAAAAGGCTATACCTAAAAAAAAACCTGTTTCTGTTGATAAATCCGCCATTCCGGTTCCGGTTGATTATTATATATATGGTAACGTTGTTGATTCTGAAAGACAGCCGGTACATAGTGTTACAATAAAAGTTTCTCAAAACGGTAAAGAAGAGTTGCGGGTACTCAGCGATAAAAACGGTAATTTTAAGATAAGAGAAGAGATTTCTGGTATGTATGATATAAAAGCATGGCGTTCAGGCTATAAATCAATAAGTAAAAAAGTCGATTTTAAAAAAGGTGTACCGGTTGAAATTAACTTTATATTGGAAAAATGACACAGATAGAATTTGCTAAGAATAAAGTAATTACAAAGGAAATGCGTGCTGTTGCAAAATGCGAAAACGTTTCTGCAGGATTTGTCTGTAATTCCGTCGCAGAAGGCACAGCGGTTATTCTTAAAAATAAAATCCGAAATCCGTCCGCCGCGGCGGACGGAATCCGGATAACCGGCGTTGGAAAAGGACTTAAAATAAAAGTTAATGCAAATATAGGTACATCTCCTATGAACTGCAGTATGTCTTATGAAAGAAAAAAACTTCTGACCTCAGTAAAATACGGTGCGGATACAGTTATGGATCTTTCTACCGGCGGCGATATTTCCAGAATAAGAAAAATGATTATAAAGACATCTGCAATTCCTGTGGGTACCGTTCCTGTTTATGGATTAATTTGCAGTTTATCGCAAAAAAGAAGGGAATTTTATGATACCAATGTAACGGAAATGTTTTATGAAATAGAAAAACAGCTTGATGACGGAGTGGATTTTATAACTGTTCACTGCGGTTTAACATATAAAGCACTTGATATTTTGAAAAAGAATAAAAGGCTTGTAGGTATTGTCTCCCGCGGCGGAGCTTTTCTTGCAGAATGGATGACCTGTAATAAAAAAGAAAATCCATTGTATGAGCATTTTGACGAATTGTTAAAAATTGTGAAAAAGTATGATGCTGTTATTTCACTTGGCGACGGTCTTCGCCCCGGATGCATTGCTGATAATACCGATGCCGCACAGATTGAGGAGCTTAAAACACTCGGGAGATTGCATAGATATGCCCTGAAAAGAGGTGTGCAGACAATGATTGAAGGACCCGGGCATATTCCATTAAACCGGATTGAAAAGAATATTAAGCTTCAGAAAAAATATTGCCGGAATGCACCGTTTTACGTCCTAGGGCCTCTTACGACAGATATTGCTCCGGGGTATGATCATATAACTTCAGCTATTGGTGGCGCACTGGCCGGGTATTATGGCGCTGATTTTCTGTGTTATGTTACTCCTGCCGAACATTTATCACTTCCTAATATAGAAGATGTGAGAACCGGAGTAATCGCTTCAAGAATAGCCGCTCATTCGGCTGAAATAGCAAGGAATAATAATTCATCAGAAAAGGTTGATTATAAGATTTCTGAAGCAAGAAAAAATTTTGACTGGAAAAAGCAAAAGGCACTATCGATAGACCCATATAAATTCGAAGAACGTTTTTCTGCCAGAAAAAAGGATGTTTGTTCCATGTGCGGTAAATTCTGTGCAATGAAAAGAAAAATCTAAAAGACCATTGAAAGAGTCCTCCCGCCCTGCCAACGTTACATCGGGGCGAGGCTCGCCAAAGGCGGCAAAGGTCTTGATTACACAGATAAAACCATTGCCGGTAATCTATGTAATCGTCTTTTAAAATCGCTGTAATCAGAGATTGTTTTAACAATCACAAAATGAATTTGGAAAGATTTACGATTAAAGCACAAGAGGTTCTTGCGGCATCACAGGTAATTTCCGAAAAATATCATAACCAGCAAATCACCGACTTACATCTTCTTTATTCATTAATTGAACAAGAGGGCGGAACAGTCCCAGTAATTCTGGTGAAACTTTCTGTAGATATTCCGCATCTAAAAAGAGAGACAAAAAAAGAGATTGAGAAGCTGCCTCAAGTTGAAGGTTACGGCCAAACATACGGTTCTCCTGAGATCGCCGGAATTATTGAAGAGTCGAAATCCGAAGCTGTTGCATTAAAGGATGAGTTTGTATCAACCGAGCATTTTCTTCTTGCTGTAACTGCATCCAGAACAAAGTCCAACGAGATACTTTCTAGAAATGGTGTAACAAAAGAAAGAATATTAAGAGTTCTTGTTGATGTGAGAGGCAATATGAAAGTTACTGATCAGAATCCTGAAGATAAATATCAGGCATTAGAGAAATATACCCGCGATTTGACAGATCTTGCCAAAAAAGAAAAACTTGATCCTGTAATAGGCAGGGGGGATGAGATCCGCCGGGTTATGCAGGTTCTATCGCGCCGTACAAAAAACAATCCTGTTTTAATCGGTGAGCCCGGTGTGGGTAAGACTGCCATAGCCGAAGGGCTTGCTAGAAGAATAACCTCCGGCGACGTTCCGGAAATGCTTAAGAATAAGAGAGTCCTTTCACTGGATATGGGAGCTCTTATTGCAGGTGCCAAATTTAGGGGTGAGTTTGAAGACCGCCTGAAAGCTGTCTTGAAGGAGATTGTTGCGCGTGGCGGTGAGATAATTCTTTTTATTGACGAGATACACACACTAGTCGGAGCCGGAGCAGCTGAAGGTGCTATCGATGCGGCAAACATTATGAAACCTATGCTAGCCCGTGGTGAATTGAGGTGTATAGGTGCAACTACGCTTGATGAATATAGAAAACATATCGAAAAGGATGCTGCATTGGAAAGAAGATTTCAGCCGATAGTAGTTAATGCGCCAACTGTTGACGATACTATTGCAATTCTTAGGGGGCTGAAGGAAAGGTATGAGGTTCATCACGGTGTGAAGATAAAGGATTCTGCTCTTGTTTCTGCCGCAGTTTTATCGAACAGGTATATTTCAGACAGATTTCTGCCTGACAAGGCGATTGATCTTGTTGATGAGTCGGCTTCCCGGCTTCGTATAGAGATTGATTCTATGCCTTCGGAACTTGACGATATAGAGCGGAAAATCAGACAACTTGAAATTGAGAAACAGGGTCTGAAAAAAGAAAGGTCCCGTACGGAAGAAGTAGATAAGAAACTAGATGAACTTAAAAAAGAAAGGGAAAAACTGTCTAAACAGTGGGAGAAAGAAAAAGCATCTATTACAAAAATAAGAAAACTTAAAAAGGATATTGAAGATACAAAGATGGAAGAACAGCAGGCTGAAAGGACAGGCGATCTGGGAAGAGTCGCGGAACTGCGTTACGGAAAAATAAGAGAACTCCAGAAACATCTTGATACCGAAAGTAAAAATCTCTTTGAAATTCAAAAGAATGTTAAAATGCTTAAAGAGGAAGTTGATGATGAAGATATAGCAGAAGTTGTCTCGAAATGGACAGGTATACCTGTTTCAAAAATGCTTGAAACAGAAACACAGAAGCTTTTAAGAATAGAGGATGTTTTAAAGAAAAGGATTGTTGGCCAGGACGAAGCAATAAATGCAATTGCAAATGCTATCCGCCGTTCACGCAGCGGTCTTTCAGACCCTAATAGACCGATAGGTTCATTTATTTTTCTAGGTCCAACGGGTGTAGGTAAAACCGAACTTGCAAGAACACTTGCCGAGTTTTTGTTCAATAATGAAAAAAATATGATACGTATTGATATGTCCGAGTATATGGAAAAACATGCAGTTTCTCGTCTTGTCGGTGCTCCTCCCGGATATGTCGGTTATGAAGAGGGCGGTCAGCTTACAGAGACTGTTCGCAGAAAACCGTATTCGGTTATACTTTTTGACGAAATAGAAAAAGCCCATTCAGACGTTTTTAATATGCTTTTGCAGATTCTGGATGACGGCCGCCTTACCGACGGTCAGGGCAGAACGGTTGATTTTAAGAACACCGTAATCATTATGACATCCAACCTGGGTAGTGAACTTTACCAGAAAGCGGCGTCACAGGTTTTGGAGTTCATGGAAAAAGAAATAAAAGATAAACTTATGACGGTTTTAAGACAGTATTTTCGTCCCGAGTTTTTAAACCGTGTGGATGAGGTTATAATATTTCACTATCTCAATATTGAACATATCAGGAAAATTGTTGACCTCCAGATGGAACTTGTCAATAGACGGCTTTCCGATAAAAAAATCGGAATTGAACTTACCGATAAAGCAAAGGAATTTTTAGCTAATGTAGGTTTTGATCCGGTATATGGGGCTCGTCCGTTAAAAAGGACTATTCAGCGCGAGATAGTGGATAGATTGAGCCAGAAAATTCTATCAGGCAGTATAAAACAAGCAAACCGGATTGTCATTGATAAACCCGCCCAATCCGACAAACTTGAGTTTAAGACAAAATAAATCCCTATACCAATAGATTGACCATTTCCCCTTGAAATCCTACCCGAAAAAAGGTAAAATATATTCATTAAACTTGTTGTATTAATCCTATGTAAGGAGAAATAAAGATGTCCGTAAAAAAACATGAACAAAAAGAAGAGGTAAACAATAATCCTCAGTTGGTTGAGGATGTTGTTACTGAAATGAAAAAGCTTTTTACTTTTGATATTATGTATTATGTCAAAAAACCGTGGAAGCTTATTGGCTTAAATTTTCTCATGGGTGTTGTCCGCGGAATAGGGTTTTTTCTCGGTATGACAATCGTAGGCGCAATAGTTTTTGTGGTACTTATGAGTACGTTAAAGAAAATTACACATGCAAATATTCCCATTATAAGCGAATGGCTTGCCAAGGTTGTTATTCTGGTTCAGGAAAATCTGAAGATGCTGCAATAAAAGAGGCACGCTAAACAGACGCAGAACTAGTACGCGGAACAGACGCGAAACTAATATGAAAGATAAAGAATGATAAATATAAAAAAAATTTATTTGATTTTTGGAATATTTTTAGCAGGTTGTTCTGTCGGGTCAAAAGAGTTCTCGTATTCAAAAATTCTAATAGGAACAACTGTTGAAATAAAGGTTATAGCGAATAATGAAGCATCTGCAAAGGAATCAATATATTCTGCTTTTAATGAGATTGCCCGTATCGAAGATACTTTTTCAGTATATAAGCCATATTCTGAAGTTTCAATGCTCAATAAGAAGGGTTCGGAAATCGTTTCTGATGAGGTAATTCGTCTTGTGAAAAAGGCGAACCATTTTTCGGAAATTTCAGAAGGTGTTTTTGATATAACGGTTTTACCTGTAATCAATCTATGGAAATATTGTGCGAAAATGGGAATAAAACCCCGGAAACAAAAAATTGAAGACACAAGAAAGCTTGTCGGCTGGCAGAATGTTCTGATTGATGAGAAAAATAGAAGAATTTCATTTAGAAAAAAAGGAATGAAAATCGATTTAGGCGGTATTGCCAAAGGATATGCTGTCGACAGGGCAGTTGGGGTTCTTAAGGAGAGCGGGATAAACACAGGGATGGTTAATGCCGGCGGTGATATAAGGTGTTTCGGTAAGAAAATATGGAAGATTGCCCTGCAGAATCCGCGGAGTAAAAAGGATTATATTACAGTACTGAAAGTTAAAGATAAATCTATTACAACCTCCGGAGATTATGAGAGATATTTTTTGCTTGACAAAGAAAAAATTTCGCATATAATAAATCCATTGACAGGCCATTCAGCTGAGAAGTCGATAAGTTCCACAATAATCGCTGAAAATGCCACTGATGCCGATGCCTTGGCGACAATAACCTTTGTATTAGGTCCTGAAAAAGCTTCCGGATTTATTAAAAATCTTAAAAATACCGAATACTTAATAATAGACAAGGAAAGAAGAATATACAAATCACCGGGATTTTCAAAATATGAATAGCTTCAGCGGTGGGATTCATCCTCCGGAAACAAAAAATACCTCCTCAGTACGAATAGAAGAAATTCCTCTACCAAAAAAAGTGGTTATTCCGTTATCACAGCATACCGGTGCACCCTCCAAACCAGTTGTTAAGGCCGGTGATATCGTAAAAACCGGACAACTTATTGCTGATGTCGCGGGTTTTATATCCGCAAAAATTCACTCGCCTGTTTCAGGAAAGATTTTGTCAATCGAGCCATGTCTTCATCCGTCGGGATATAATGTTGAATCAATAATTATTGAATCAGACGGTAAAGATGAAAAAGTTGAGTTTATTCCAAATGACCCGGATAAACTTTTCCCGGACGAAATGGTCGAACTGATAAAAAATGCCGGAATAGTTGGTTTGGGAGGAGCTGCTTTTCCTACCCATGTAAAGCTTTCCCCTCCTCAGGGAAAGACAATTAATTCGGTAATACTGAACGGTTGTGAATGTGAGCCGTATTTAACCTGTGACTACAGGGTTATGCTTGAAGAAACAAAAGAGATTCTCGGCGGGTTAAAGCTGATAATAAAGATTTTAAATATAGAGCATGGCTATATAGGAATTGAAGATAATAAGAGGGATGCGATAAAAGCATTTAATGTTTCCTCTGCGGAGGATCCGGCATTCAAGGAAAAACTTAAAATTGTCAAACTTAAAACAAAATATCCGCAGGGTGCGGAAAAACAGCTTATAAAAGCGATCCTGAAAAAAAATGTTCCTTCCGGAAAACTTCCTATGGATGTCGGTTGTATCGTTCAGAATGTCCAGACGGCGAAAGTAATTTATGATGCTGTTTATAAAGGCAAGCCGTTATATGAAAGAGTTATAACTGTTGCTGGGAGCGTAAGACGTCCGGGAAATCTTAGAGTCCGTTTCGGAACACCACTGGCTGAGGTTATTGACTATTGCGGCGGATTAATAGGAAATGTTAGAAAAGTCATTGCCGGCGGTCCTATGATGGGTATTTCTCAATTCTCTCTTGATGTACCTGTCGTAAAAGGTACGTCGGGGGTTGTTATTTTAACTGAAGAAGAATCAAAATATTATGAACCTTCCAACTGTATAAAGTGCGGCAGGTGTATAGATGTATGCCCCATGGGGCTTGTTCCGGCTTTCATTTCACGGTTTGCAGAAAAAAGGTCAATAGTATCAGTTGAGGATCTTAAGAATTTTAATCCACTGGACTGTATGGAATGCGGGTCTTGTGCTTACGAATGTCCTGCAAAAATTCATTTGGTGCAAAATATTAAACTGGCAAAGATGATAGTACAGAATAGAAAAATATGAAATTTGCAATCTCACCGTCACCCCATATAAAATCAAAAGAAACAACATTAAAAATAATGCTGTCTGTTTTTATCGCACTTTTACCGGCTGGTATTCTGGGTGTATATAGATTTGGAATACATACTGCATATGTTATTTTAACATCGATTATTAGCTGTGTTCTTATAGAATTTATTTCACAGAAATTTATATTTAAAACGAATATAAAAATTACAAACGGCAGTGCGGCTCTTACGGGGCTTCTTATGGCTTATTGCTTACCTCCGGATATTGCTTTATGGAAGGTTATGGTTGGTTCATTTTTTGCAATTTTCATAACCAAGGAATGTTTTGGCGGTTTGGGTTTTAATATTTTTAATCCCGCATTAATAGGAAGAGCAGTACTACTTACTTCCTTTCCTAATGCTATGACAAAGTGGCAGGTAGACGGTATTACCCGTGCTTCACCTCTTGGAATATTGAAGGAAAAATTGACAGATCAGCTGCCTTCATATATGGATTTATTTATGGGTAATATTCCCGGTTCTTTAGGTGAGGTCTCAAAATTTTTGCTTATACTAGGTGTAATTTTTCTGTTTTACCGCAGAATAATTACCTGGCACATACCATTTACATATATTGGTACAGTTGCCCTTTTATCTTTTCTGTTTAAACAGGACCCTGTTTTTCAGATTCTATCAGGCGGATTGGTATTAGGTGCATTTTTTATGGCAACAGATTATGTGACATCACCTATGTTTATTAAGGGTAAGATTGTTTTTGGATTCGGCTGTGGGATTTTAACCGTTCTAATAAGAAACCTCGGTGCTTATCCGGAGGGCGTCTGTTATTCAATTTTAATTATGAATATTCTGGTACCTCTGATAGACCGATATACAAAACCCAGGGTTTTCGGTACATAGAATTATGAAAGAAACAATAAAACTCGGATCTTATCTTTTTATAGTTTGTGCTGTTGCAGGTATTGCACTTTCTGCTACAAATTATTTTACCTCACAGAAAATTGAAAGACAGAAAAAGGACATAATAAACAATGCGTTAAAAGAAGTTTTACCGCTTGCCGAAAAGACCCGTCAGAAAGATAGTTTTGTCGAAGGTTTCGATTCGGAAAATAATTTGATAGGATATGTTTTAAAAACAGATGCAGCCGGATATTCAAGTCAGATTGAAATTCTTGTAGGTATTGATAACGATTTTAATATAACCGGTATAAAAATTCTTTCCCAGGCAGAGACTCCGGGACTTGGTTCTAAGATAACGGAAAATGACTTTTTAAGCCAGTTCGTTGGTTTACAGCCGGATAAGGTTTTGCTGAAAAATGACGGTGGTAAGATAGACGCTATTACATCTGCGACTATTTCGTCGCGTGCAGTTACAGATGCAGTGAAAAAGAGGATAGATGAATTTAAAAATAATCCGCCGCGGCGGAAATGAATTTTCCAAAGGTATTATAAAAGAAAATCCTGTATTAGGATTAATGCTGGGATTATGTTCCGTGCTTGCTGTATCCACTGAAGTAAAAAATGCAGTCGGTATGGGCGCTGCTATGACGTTTGTACTTCTTGGTTCGAATATTCTGGTATCTCTACTGCGAAATTCTATACCAAAAAAAATCAGGCTTCCTGTATTTATAGTTGTAATTGCGTCTTTTACGACAATTGTAGATTTAGTAATGAACGCTTATTTTCCGGCAATACATAAGAATCTTGGAATTTTCATACCGTTGATTGTTGTAAACTGTATAATAATAGCACGTGCCGAAGCATTTGCCTCTAAAAATCCTGTCGGCATAGCGATTGTTGATGCGTTTGGAATGGGATTGGGATATACCCTAGCTATGTTTATTTTAGCTGCTATAAGAGAAATTTTTGGTAACGGAACATTTTGGGGAATAAAATTTTTTGAAGGTTTTAATCCGGTTTTGATTATGATACTTCCGGCAGGTGCATTTATAACTATAGGATTAATGATGGCTGTACTTAGGGTAATTAAAAAATAAATTTTGATTATGAAAGAATTAATTTTGTTGCTGTTAGCTACGATTTTTGTTAATAATTTTGTTTTTGCAAAATTTCTGGGGCTTTGTCCGTATATAGGAGTGTCCAGAAAAATATCCGATGCCATCGGTATGGGTCTGGCTGTAATTTTCGTACTTCTTATTGCTGCTATTTCTTCGTTTTTCATACATCACTTTATTCTTGCACCGCTTCATATAGAATATCTGCAGACAATTGTTTTTATTTTAGTAATTGCAACGCTTGTCCAGTTTGTTGAAATGGTTATATTAAAAACATCTCCTGTGCTTTATAAAGCATTGGGAATTTATATACCTCTGATTACAACTAATTGTATGATCCTTGCTGTGGCAATTTTAAACATCAGAGAGAGTCATGATTTGTTGAAGACCGTTACTTTTACGGTTGGTGCAGGTTTAGGATTTATGCTTGCATTGATTCTGATGTCGTCTGTAAGAGAAAAACTTGATCTTGCTGATGTGCCCAAGCCGTTAAAAAATGAGCCCATTTCTTTTATTGTTGCCGGACTTATTGCGATAGCATTTATGGGATTTTCGGGAATGATGTAAAAGGTTAAGGTTGTAATGAATTTTATAATTATTCCGCTTTTGGTTCTTGGTTTGCTCGGTCTTTTGATGGGAGCGGGGCTTGCTATTGCTTCAAAGCGGTTTGCCGTCCAAATTGATCCAAGGATTGAGAAAATAACGGAAATACTTCCCGGAGCAAATTGCGGCGCTTGCGGATTTGCCGGCTGCATGGCTTATGCAAAGGCGGTTGTTGAAGGGACTGCCAAGCCCGGTGCATGTCCTGTCGGCGGCGAACCGGTTTCTAAAGAAATTTCGTCTATTCTGGGTATTGAAATTTCCGAACAGCAAAAGCTTGTGGCACGAGTTCATTGTGGCGGAAATACCTCGGAAAGAAGACAGAAAGGTATTTATGAAGGCGTTAAAACATGTTTGTCGGCGACCTTGATAAGCGGCGGAACGGTATCATGCAATTACGGGTGTATTGGTTTTGGTGATTGTGTATATGCATGTCCTTTTGGTGCAATAAAATTCAATGAAAACTTGCCCCCGGAAATCGATGAGGAAAAATGTACATCATGCGGTTTATGTGTAAAAGCCTGCCCTAAGAATTTAATAAAACTTGTACCTAAAGATAAAAGGTTTATTGTTGCCTGTTCTTCACATGATAAAGGAAGGATTGTCAAGCAGGTTTGTGATGTAGGGTGTATTGGCTGCGGGCTCTGTGTAAAAAAATGTCCTGAGAAAGCAATTGTACTGGAAAAAAGCCTTTCAAAAATCGACTATACAAAATGTAAAAATACCGGCGAGTGTTTCAAGGTATGTCCGACCAAGTGTATTCAATGGAAGCGATAGTGAGACAATGAAGACGGATAAGAAACGCGGATGCAAACAGATAAAGTCACAGCTTTTATCAGTTTGAATCGTCTTTTATATGGAAGAGATAGCTACTGTAGTTGATGTTTCCGGAAATAAGATAAGATTGTCTTTTTCGCATCATGCGCTCTGTAAAAGATGCGGTGCATGCCATATATCTGAAGACGGCAGCAGGTATCTTGAAGTTGATAACACGGTTAGTGCAAAAATAGGGGATAAGGTTCTTCTTAAAATCAGGCCGTCCGGGCTTAAAATTTCAGTTTTTATATATGGCGTGCCTTCTTTAGTGTTGATTATAGGTATATTTTGCGGATATTTTTTGTTTGATTCGGATATATCGGCAATACTGACTGGTGTTATATTATTCTTTACGTCGTTTCTGCTGATGAAAATTTTTGCAAAGGTATATAATCCTGAAATTGAAAAAATACTAAGGGCTTAATCGGAGAAGAGATGATTTTCAGATTGAAGCACGGCGAAGACATTACCGGAGCAGTTATAGATAAATGTAAAAGTAAAAAAATAGAATCAGGAGTTGTTTTTTTTATCGGTGCCGTACAAAAAGCGGTAATTGGCTTCTACAACCAAAAGAGTAAAAAATATAAAAAAATGATGATAAATAAGCCGATGGAAATTGTTTCGGGCATAGGAAATATCTCGCTGAAAGACGGAAAGCTGTTTTTTCATGCACATATTTCTTTGGCAGATAAAAACGGGAAATTACTCGGCGGACATCTTTTTTCTCCGACAACAGTTTTTGCCTGCGAAGCTGTTATATTGAAGAATAATACAAAATTTATACGAAAATTCGATAGAAAAACAGGACTCTTTTTATGGAATAAGTAGTCAGTTAAAAGGTTTTAATCTGTGTAATCGCAGTTTAAAATCCGTGTAATCTATGTGTAAATATGAAACTGAAAGCGCCCGCAAAAATAAATTTGTTCCTTGATATCTTAAATAAAAGAAAAGACGGATACCATAATCTGAAAACGGTTTTTCAGAGAGTTTCCTTGTTCGATGATATAAGTATAAAAGAAACAGAAAGCGGGATAAAAGTTTCTTGTGATGACCCGGGTATCCCGACAGGGAAAGAAAATATTGCTTATAAAGCAGCTGTTCTAGTAAAGAAATATTCCAGAATAAAAAAAGGGGTTTTGATTAGAATAAAAAAAGGAATTCCTGTCGGTGCCGGTCTGGGCGGCGGCTCTTCGGATGCTGCGGAAGTGTTAAAAGGGTTAAATAGGCTTTGGAATCTCAAACTTTCGAAAAAGAATCTAATAAAAATAGCAAAGAAAATAGGTGCAGATGTCCCTTTTTTTGCCAGCGGGCTGAAAAAGTGTATGGCTATGGGTATCGGCGATATACTTACACCTCTTTCTGCAGGGAAAAAAGAGTGGTATGTTATTGTCAAACCATCGTTTAATATATCCACGAAATTTGTTTATTCCCGTCTAAATTTGTTTAAACGAAAGGGGTTGACCCCGAAGAATCCCAGAGGGATATATACGGGGTTGACAAAACAAAGACAATATAGTAATATTGACAAGTACTATAACAGACTGGAAGATGTTGTAATTCCGCTGTATCCTGAGATAGAAAAGATTAAAGAAAAATTGGTTTCTTATGGTGCAGAATTTTCACTTATGTCAGGAAGCGGAAGTTGTGTTTTTGGTTTTGTAAAAGACAATAAGATAGGAAATAAAATAAAAAATAGTTTAAAAAAAGACGGATATTCCGTTTGGTTGGTTCACACGGTGTAAGGAACTAGGGATAGGCAATAAAGTCAGGCAGTAGGCAGTAGGCAGTAGGCAGTAGTTAAGTCATTGACTTTTCTACACCCTATACCCTACATCCTATACCCTGACGTTATTATGGGGGTGCAGCATGGAGATTACAGAAGTCAGGGTTTTTTTGAAGAATGAGGAAAGGCTGCGGGCGTATGCCACTGTAACATTTGACAACGCATTTGTTGTCAGAAACATGAAGATTGTCAAGGTTAATGACAAACTCATTGTTTCGATGCCGTCACGAAAGATGAAAGACGGGACACACAAAGACATAGCGCATCCGATAAATGCCGAAATGAGACAAAAAATAGAAAAGGCGGTTATGGATGCTTATGAAAAGGAACTAAAAAATCCCACCATAAAAGAGAAAGACGCAGGTTCAGCACTTCCTGCAAAAAACGAGAAGAAAAAATAGTTTACCGGTTCCTAATCTTTAATATTTTCAAAATAGAAGGGGGACATCATGGGTCATAAAGTACCTTCCGATATTGAGATAGCACAATCCATAAAACTTAAACCGATAACCGAAATTGCCGAGAAAATCGGAATCAGAAGAGACGACCTTGAACTGTATGGTGATTATAAAGCAAAAACGAAATTTGAGATTCTCGGCCGTCTTAAAAATAAACCTCAAGGCAAATATATTGATGTGACAGCTATTACTCCTACCCCGCTTGGCGAGGGAAAAACGGTAACAACAATCGGATTGTCGCTCGGTCTTGCAAAAATCGGTAAAAATGTTGTGACGGCAATAAGACAGCCGTCTTTAGGGCCGGTGTTCGGTATCAAAGGCGGTGCTGCAGGCGGAGGGTACTCACAGGTTCTACCAATGGAGGATTTCAACCTGCACTTAACAGGTGATGTTCATGCTGTTTCGATTGCACATAATTTATGTGCCGCATTTGTCGATAATGTTCTTCATAAAGGAAACAAGCTTAATATTGATATTAATAATATATTATGGAGAAGAGTTGTAGATGTTTCGGACCGGGCACTAAGAAATATAAAGATAGGTCTTGGCGCCAAAGAAGACGGAATACCAAGGGATTCGGGATTTGATATATCGGTTGCATCTGAGGTAATGGCAATACTTGCCCTTACAACATCGCTTGAAGATTTAAGAGAGCGTCTGGGGAGAATGGTAGTTGCCTTCACTCCGGACGGTAAACCTGTTACAGCAGAGGATTTACAGGTTGCTGGCGCAATGACAGTTCTTATGAAAGATGCACTTAAACCGAACCTCCTGCAGACGACTGAATATACACCATGTTTTGTTCATGCGGGTCCTTTTGCAAATATAGCTCACGGGAACTCGTCGATTATTGCTGACCAGGTTGCTTTGAAACTGGGCGACTATGTTGTTACGGAAAGCGGTTTTGGCGCTGATTGCGGGATGGAAAAGTTTATGAATATAAAATGCAGATATTCCGGACTCGTCCCTAATTGTGTTGTTATTGTTTGTTCGATAAGGGCCCTTAAGATGCATTCCGGGAAATTCACGGTTGTTGCAGGGAAACCGCTCGACCAAGAACTGGTAAAAGAAAATCTAAGTGCCATCGAAGAAGGAATTTGCAATCTGGAAAAACATATTGAAAGTGCAAAATATTTTGGTGTTCCGGTTGTTGTTGCAATAAATAAATTTATAACCGATACGGATAAAGAAATTAAACTTGTTAAAAAGAAAGCTCTTGAAGCCGGAGCAGATGCTGCAGAGATAAGCGAAGTTTGGGAAAAAGGCGGTGCCGGTGGAAAAAAACTGGCAGAGGCGGTTGTAAAGGCGTGTGAGAAAAAAACAAACTTCAAATTTTTATACGAACTGGAAGCACCTATTAAAGAGAAAATTGAAACAATAGCAACCAAAATTTACGGAGCTGACGGAGTGGATTATCTTCCCGATGCAGAGAAAAAGATTAAATTATATACAAAGCTAGGTTATGACAAACTTCCTCTTTGTATGGCAAAAACGCATCTTTCTCTTTCGCACGACCCGAAATTAAAAGGACGTCCCCGCGGTTTCCGTGTGCCGGTAAGAGATATCCGCGCATCAGTCGGTGCAGGATTTTTGTACCCGCTTTTAGGTACTATGAGAACAATGCCTGGGCTTCCTTCCGTTCCGGCAGGTACCAAGGTGGATATTGATAAAAACGGAAAAATAGTAGGACTATTTTAATAAAAACGCAAATACACGCAAATAGAAAAACAACGCAAATATTCGCGAATATCAGCGTTAGATTAGCGACAATTCGCGTTTCTGAGCGTAGCGAGGAAGAAATGAGAAAAGAATTTCCTGTAATATGGTTTCAGGGTGCTGCTTGCAGCGGATGTGCAGTTTCTGTACTGAATTCATTGAGTCCGAACATCAAAAATGTTTTATTGGACGAACTGGTTCCCGGCAAACATATCAATCTTTTATTTATGCCTACAGTAATGACTGCCTCCGGAAAACCGGCAGTGGATGTGTTGATAGATACAGAGAAATCGAAAAAAGGCGAGTATATATTGATAGTTGAAGGTTCCATACCCGTAGGTCATTTTGGCGAGGTTTGGGGAGAAACAATGGAAAATGCTGTCGAGAACCTGGCTAAAAATGCTTCTGCAGTAATTTCGCTTGGTACCTGTTCTGCTTTTGGCGGCATTCCTAAAGGCAAACCTAATCCGACCGGTGTAAGAAATGTTAAAGATTTTCTTGAACAAAAAAATATAAAAGTTCCCGTAATAAACATTCCCGGCTGTCCTCCGCATCCGGATTGGTTTATCGGAACAGTTGCTAATTTGCTGTTGTTCGGCATGCCTGAACTTGACGAGCTTTGTAGGCCTAAGCTTTTTTATGGAAAACTTATTCACGAAAACTGTGAAAGGAGACCTTATTTTGATAAAGGTAAATTTGCCAAAAAATTTTCCGATGAAGGATGTCTCTACGAACTCGGATGTAAAGGACCTTATACGAATGCCGATTGTCCCATAAGAAGCTGGAATTCTGGAGTTAACTGGTGTATACAGGCGGGAGGTCCTTGTATAGGATGCTGTGAGCCGGAATTCCCGGATTTAGAAGCGATGTATAAAAAGACAAAATGGAGTGAACAAAATGTTGAGTGAAACGAAATCCGCCTCCGGCGGAAAAAAAATTGTTATTGATCCTGTGACAAGAATAGAAGGACATTTAAAAATTGAAGCAGCTGTTGATAACGGAGTTGTGACGGCGGCCAACTCATCCGGGACTCTTTTTAGAGGATTTGAAATAATTTTAAAAAACAGAGACCCGCGTGATGCTACACAGATTACACAGAGGATCTGCGGTGTTTGTCCTATATGTCATGCAACGGCTTCCGCGCTTAATCTTGATTCTGCATTCGGTATAGATGATAAAATTACCGATAACGGCCGCATATTGAGAAATTTAATTCTTGGCTCCAATTATTTACAGTCACATATCCTGCATTTCTATCATCTTGCTGCACTTGATTTTGTCAAATCCCCGTCATCTCCTCCGTTTTTTCCAAGATACGAGGGCGATTACCGTTTTTCTGAAAAAGAGAACGCTGAATTAACACAGCATTATATAAAAGCACTTGAGATTAGAAAAAAGTCGCATGAAATGCTTGCGATTTTCGGCGGCAAAGCACCTCATAATGTCGGTATAATTGCAGGCGGAGTAACCGAAAAACCGACAACGGATAAGATTACGAATTTCCTCTGGCGGCTGAATGAGATAAGAGAGTTTATTGATAATGTTTATATCCCTGATGTTATTGCGGTAGCCAAAAAATATTCCGATTATTTTGAGATAGGAGCCGGCTGTAAAAATTATCTTTCTTACGGTGCGTTTGATCTGGACGGTAAAGAGAAAAACTTATTAAAGAGAGACAGGCTTATTAAATCCGGCAGGGTATCATCGGATTTAAAATATGATGAGGTTGATCCTTTAAAAATTACCGAAGACGTAAAACATTCATGGTATGATGATGCACAGTCACATAAACATCCGTTGTCCGAGGAAACAGTACCGGATCCGGAAAAGGGCGGCGGCTATTCCTGGCTTAAAGCACCAAGATATGACGGTAAGGTTTATGAAGTCGGGCCGTTGGCAAGGATGCTTGTAAACTATGTTTCAGGAGATAAAACTGTAAAAAAACTTGTTGATTCCGTGCTTTCCGAGTTTAAAGCTGAACCTAGCGTATTATTTTCCGTACTGGGACGGCATGCGGCAAGGGCGATAGAGACAAAAGTTGTTGCAGATAACATGGCGCAATGGGTATTGGAATTAAAGCCGGATAATCCGGTTTTTACCGAATTTCAAATCCCGGAAGAATCGGAAGGTTTCGGGCTTACGGAAGCACCGAGGGGTGCACTGGGACACTGGATAAAAATTAAAAACAAAAAAATTGAAAATTATCAATGTGTTGTTCCTACTACATGGAATGCATCTCCGAAAGACGATAAGGAACAGCCGGGGCCGGTAGAACAGGCGATTTTAGGAACAAAGGTTAAGGATGGGAACAATCCTTTTGAAATAGTAAGAATTGTCCGTTCTTTTGACCCATGTCTTGCGTGTGCAGTTCATATGATTGATTTAAGAGGCAATATAATTGGAAAGTTTAGGGCTTTCTAAGTAAATTTATGTTAAAAAAAATAAAAACAGCTGTTGTCGGTTTTGGAAATATTCTGATGGGCGACGAAGGAATCGGTGTTCATGTTGTTCAGGAACTGCAGAAAAACTATTCCGCACATGTTAAAATAGACAGCAATACTACCAAGCACTCTATTGAATTTATTGACGGAGGAACTGCTGCGCTGGATGTGCTTATGTCTATCGGAAGCGTTGATAAACTTATAATTATAGATACTATAAAGAAGGGCGGCAGGCCGGGAGATATTTATAGGTTTCATTCCAAACTTGTCGAAAAAATATTTGACAGGCTCGAAAAGAATAATACATCTTTACATGATCTGGGTGTAATCGAGGCATTGAAAATTGCCGAAGCAATTGAACAGATCCCCAGGGAAATTGTTTTTATCGGCATAGAACCGAAGGATATTAAACCTAAAATGGAGCTTTCAGCTGCGGTCAAAAAAGAAATCCCGAAGATTATGAAGGTAATTTTAGCCGAACTTGAGGTGAGATATGGTAGTCTCTCAACAGAAATCCATTGAAGAAATATTGAAGATGCTGGAAAGCGAAAAAAGCGTTTTTGTAGTCGGTTGTAACGGATGTGCGGAAGTTTGTGAAACCGGCGGCGAGAAGGCATGTGAGGAATTAAAAAAGAAGCTTGAAGAATCTAATATTAATGTTGTGGGCTGTACTGTTGTTGATTTTATGTGTAACAAACTTTTAGTGGCATTGAAGGTATCGAGATATAAACAAAAGATTGAAAAAGCGGACTCAGTAGTAGCATTAACCTGTGGAATAGGAGTTCAGTCGATTGCCGCTGTGGTTGATAAATATGTTCATCCTGCAAACAACACGATGTTTGTCGGGGGATTTCAGGGGACATGGCCGTCTTTGGAAAGATGCGCAGAATGCGGTGATTGTGTTCTGGATATTACCGGAGGTATATGTCCTGTAACGAACTGTTCAAAATCGCTTTTGAACGGAGCCTGCGGTGGTACCAAAAACGGCAAATGTGAAATTGATAAGGAACTTGACTGCGGCTGGGAGAAAATTTATAACCGGCTTAAAAAACTGAATAAACTCGAAAATTTCCGAAAACTGGTCAAACTACGGGATTATTCAAAGATGTTTCCTAATAAAGAGTTAAGGGATACAACGTTTTACGACGTAGAAAAATAAAAAAGAAAAGGAAGGTTGTTTTATGAAACTTACAGAACTATTTTCAAAGAAATTCGTTATTACTTCGGAAGTAGGTCCTCCGAAAGGTTGGCAGATTGACAAGACCCTGCATGAAGCCGGACTGCTCAAAGGCAGAGCCGATGCTATAAATGTTACCGACAATCAGTCATCTGTAATGAGGTTTGGTTCGCTCGCTACATGCCATTTTTTAAAGGACAGGGGAATTGAACCGGTTTATCAGGTGGTATGCCGTGACAGAAACAGGATTGCACTTCAATCAGATATCTTAAGTGCTGCAGCATTCGGTATAGAAAACCTGTTGCTTCTTACCGGAGACCATACAAAACTTGGTGACCATCCGCAGGCAAAACCCGTTTTTGACCTTGACGCTGTTTCATTAATACATACGGTGAAGAAACTTGAAGAAGGTGTTGACATTGCAGGTAATAAACTTGACGGCGACCCTCCTGGTTTTTGCAAGGGTGCCGTTGTTTCTCCTTGTTCGGACCCTGTTGAACCCCAGCTTATAAAAATGGAAAAAAAGATTAAAGCGGGTGCCCAGTTTTTCCAGACCCAGGCGGTTTACGAGGTTGATAAGTTTGTAAAATTTATGGAAAAGGCCGAACAGCTTGGCGCACCGGTTATGGTGGGTATAGTTATTTTGAAATCCGTGGGTATGGCAAGGTATATGAATGAAAATGTAGCAGGTGTTCATGTTCCGGATAATCTTATAGAAGAATTGAAAAAAGATAAAGAAAAAACAAAATCAGGTCAGACGGGAATAGAAATAGCAGCACGTCTTATAAAAGAGCTCAAGCCTTACTGTCAGGGTGTGCATCTTATGCCGCTCGGCTGGGATGCCAAAGTCCCTCAAATTCTTGACCTCGCAGGATTGTAACATAACAAAACAGCCAGTCCTGTCATTAGTTATGAACTATCTTAATTCTTCAATTAAAAAATATTTGGATGATCTTTCTGCCAAATTACCGGCTCCCGGAGGGGGAAGTGCGTCCGCATTGACATCCTCTACCGGAACAGCACTCCTTTTAATGGTAGCAAACTTCACAGTTGATAAGAAAGGTTATGAGCAGTTTCAGGATGAAATAAAAAAAATCCTAACACAACTTTCGTCTCTCGTCTCTCATCTCTCGTCTCTCGTAGATGAAGACGTAGCTGCATATACAATTCTTTCCGGAGCTTATAAGTTACCCAGAAACACCGAAAGCGAAATTAAACAAAGAGATGAAAAAATACAGGAAGCGTTAAAGAATGCTATGTCGGTTCCCTGCAGGATTCTCGAAGCGTCCGTTGAGGCACTGCCTATTGCAGAACGGCTCTCGGACATCGGCAATAAAAACCTTCTAAGCGATGTTATCTGCGGAGTATCACTCCTGCGTTCCGGAATTGAATCTGCAAAGGTTAATATAGATGTAAATCTAAAATATATCAAAGATGCTGGGTTTAATGAAAAGACAAAAAATAAATACGAGAAGATAATAAAGACAGCTTTTTCCGATATTGACGGAATAATCGGGAAAAATGAATAAAGGAGGAATGAAGGAATGGCAGCAAAGATTATTGACGGCAACAAGATTGCGGAAGGGATAAAGGCAGAGGTTAAAAACGAGCTGGCAGGATTAATTGAAAAATATAAGGATAAAAAACCTGTTCTTGTGGCTATTCAGGCAGGCGATAATCCGGCGAGCCGTGTGTATATAAAGAACCAGAAAGCCTCATGTGAAGAGGTAGGGATTATCTATAATCTTGTCCAGCTGGACGAAAAAGTTTCGGAAGATAATCTTATTGCCGAAATACAAAAGATAGGTAAGGATGAAAATGTTACCGGGATTATTCTGCAGATGCCGCTTCCGCCACAGATTAACTCAAGAAAGATCCAGATGTCAATCCCGCCTGATAAGGATGTTGAAGGTATTACATCAGGGAACCTGGGGAAACTTTTATATGCCGATACTAAACTTTCCGTTGCACCTTGTACGGCACTTTCGGTTATTGAATGCATAAAATCAACCGGTGAAAAAATAAAAGGCAAAGAAGCAGTCATGGTAGGTCACAGCGAAATAGTAGGTAAACCTGTAACACTTATGCTGCTTTCTTCTCTTATGGAATCGGCAACTCCTACTGTGTGTCATATCGCGACAAAGGATTTAACATCCAGTACAAAAAGAGCGGATATACTAATAGTTGCAGTAGGTAAAGCAGGTTTTATAAAAGGAAATATGATTAAACAAGGTGCAATAGTTATAGATGTCGGTATAAACAGGATCCCTATGAAAGACGAAAAAGGTAATCCTGTAATCAATGAAAAAACCGGTAAACCTAAGATGAAAACTGTCGGTGATGTTGCTTTTGACGAGGCATCCAATGTTGCGGGTTATATTACTCCTGTTCCCGGCGGTGTCGGTGCGGTTACCACTGTTTTGCTTTTAAAAAATATTCTTAATTTATATAAGGCTCATCTGGGCATTGCAGGCGGTGAGTATTCAATTCTGTAATTCCATTCCTGAGTATCTTACATAAATATATAACGGTTACTGCAGGGTACTTGCATTATTTACCAGGATTTTATATAATTATTAGGTTATAACTTTCCAGTTACAATCAGTTTACTACCAATTTTAAATTTGATCTGTATTTTTATATCCTGCCAATTTCTTTAACTTGTTAGAAATGGAGGGGTAAGCAACTTTATAAAAACTGATTTCGGAGGAATTGGTGCATAAAATTGCAGTAACAGGTAAAGGCGGTGTCGGTAAATCAACAATTACTGCTGCCTTGGCGGTTGCTCTGAGTAATAGTAAAAAAAATGTTTGGGTGCTTGACTGTGATCCGGATGCTAATCTTGCAACAATTTTAGGATATCCCTACCCGGAAAAACTCCAGCCTATAGCAGAACTCAAAGAAATCATAAAAGAGCGTACCCATGCGAAGGGCAATGGTCCTGCTGTTTTTTTTAAGATGAACCCGCAGGTTGATGATATTCCTTCAAAGTTTTCAGTTGAACATAAGGGTATTCACCTTATGGTTATGGGAAAATTAAAGCCTGCCGGCAGCGGTTGTTTTTGTCCTGAAAACGCTTTTGCCAGATCCCTGGTCGGCCATCTATTACTTAAGCAGAACGAAATTTTTCTTATGGATATGGAGGCCGGTATCGAGCATCTGACCCGGGGTACGGTAAAAGCCGTTGATGTGTTGTTGATTGTTACCGAACCCAGTATGGCAGGTATAGAAACAGCTAAAAGGATTATTTTGCTTGCAGGTTCTATGGGTATAAAAAAAGTTTCTGTAGTTGCAAATAAAGTCCGCAGTGAGAGTGATAAGGAATTCATTAAACAAAATTTAAGCGGAACAAGAGTTATTCGCTTTATAGCATATAATAAAGTATTTGAAGAAAACAGGGGTGTAATTTCGGACAAAACAGAATTTATAATAGACGAAATGAAACAAATGATACCAAGACTGGAGGAGTAAAATGAATAATTGTGAAGAAAAGAGTATTGATTGTGCATCAAAAGAAATCCTGAACATCTCAACAGAGAAAGGTTTTTGTACGGCATTTGACAGACATGAGGTAATGGAGCCGGAATGCGGTTTCGGACAGCTCGGAATATGCTGCAAAAACTGCGTAATGGGGCCGTGCAGGATTGACCCTTTCGGTGAAGGTGCAAAGGAAGGGATATGCGGTGCTACTGCGGACGTTATTGCAGCCAGAAATCTTATTAGAATGCTTGCGGCGGGTGCTGCAGCGCATTCTGACCACGGCAGGGATATTGCTCATACATTGCTTGCGACTTCCGAGGGTAAGACTAAAGGATATACGGTAAAAGGTAAGGAAAAACTTTTTACTCTTGCAAAGGAACTCAATGTAAAGACCGAGAACAGGAAAATAGAGGAAATAGCACATGATGTTGCCGAGAAATGTTTTGCGGAATTCGGCCAGCAGCATGGTGAACTTCAGTTTACACATCGTGCACCAAAGAAAAGGCAGGAATTATGGCGGAAAGGCAGATTTATGCCGAGAGGTATAGACAGAGAAATAGTTGAGATTATGCACAGGACACATATAGGTGTTGACAATGACCACGAGAACCTTATTCAGCAGGGGATCCGTGCTTCGCTGGGCGACGGTTGGGGCGGAAGTATGATTGCGACCGATTTATCCGATGTAATATTCGGTATGCCCGAACCAATTCGCTCTATCACAAATCTGGGTGTATTAAAGGAAGATGAGGTAAATGTTATTGTGCACGGTCACGAACCGACACTTTCCGATGTAATTGTTGCCGCCTCCCAGGATAAAGAACTTTTAGAACTTGCTAAAAGTTATGGTGCTAAAGGAATAAATCTTGCGGGAATCTGTTGTACGGCAAACGAAATTTTAATGCGTCATGGTATTTCAGTTGCAGGGAATTTTCTGCAACAGGAACTTGCAGTAATAACAGGTGCGGTTGATTTAATGTTGGTTGATGTTCAGTGTATTATGCCTGCACTTGGTAATCTATGTCAGTGTTTCCATACCAAGTTTGTTTCAACATCCCCAAAAGCAAAATTTCCATTTGCGGAACATGTTGAATTTTCCGAGGAAGATGCGTTGCCTATTGCAAAAAAGATTGTAAGAATGGCAGTTGAAAACTACAAAAACAGAAAGAAAGAACTTGTGAAGATTCCAAAGGATAAAATGGAGTTGATTGCTGGTTTTACAGCCGAGTATGTTTATAAAATGCTTGGCGGTAAGTATCGTTCGACATACAGACCTCTTAATGATGCTATTATTTCGGGACGTTTGCGCGGTGCTGCAGGTATTGTCGGATGTAATAACCCTAAAGTTAAACATGACTGGGCGCATGTGACTCTTGCAAAGGAACTTATAAAAAAGGATGTGCTTGTTGTTGTAACAGGGTGTTCTGCGATTGCTGATGCAAAAGCAGGTCTTTTGGTTCCGGAGGCTGCAAAGAAATATGCAGGCAGGGGATTACAGGAAATATGCGAAGCGGTAGGAATACCGCCCGTCCTTCATTTAGGGTCCTGTGTTGATTGTAGCAGAATTCTGACTACACTTGCCAATGTTGTTTTGGAAGGCGGTTTAGGAGAGGATATTTCGGATTTGCCTGTTGCGGGCGCTGCACCTGAATGGATGTCTGAAAAGGCGGTCAGTATCGGATTTTATGTTGCTGCTTCCGGAGTTTATACTGTTTTAGGATTTCCTTTTCCGGTTTTAGGCGGAAAGAAAATTACACAGCTTTTAACAAAAGATTTAGAAAAACTTGTTGGTGCAAATTTTGATTTTGAGCCTGATCCGGTAAAAGCAGCTGATTTGATAATAAAACATTTGGATAAAAAACGGGAAGCGTTAAAACTTAAACCTGTGATGTATGGAGAATAAAATGCCTGTTAAAGCTAAAACAAAAACTGATAAAAAAAGAGTTTATTGTGATGTTTCAAAGTGTTTAGGATGCAGGAGTTGTGAAATTGCCTGTGCGGTTGAACACTCAAAAGGCAAAACACTTCTTCTCGCTATAAATGAAACTCCTCTCCCGATACATAGGAGAAGAGTTCAGGCGGTTGAGCAGTTGATTATTTCCGATGCCTGTCATCACTGTGAAGATGCACCTTGTGTTTCGGCATGTATGTCCGGTTCTATGTATAAAGCAGAGGATGGTTCAACCCAGCATGATGAGGAAAAGTGTGTAGGATGCTGGATGTGTATAATGGTTTGCCCTTTTGGTGCCATATCCAGACAAAAACAGCTAGCATTAAAGTGTGATTTGTGTAAAGATAGAAAAGAAGGTCTCGCATGTGTTGAAGCATGTCCGACAAAAGCATTAAAAATACAGGATTAAAAATTAACGAGGGTAAAAAAATGAATTATCTGATAATTGGAGCTAGTGCAGCGGGGATTTCTGCAGTTGAATCAATAAGGACTATCGATAAAAAGGGAAAGATTACCATTGTTTCTGACGAAAATTATCCTATCTATTCAAGATGCATGCTTTCTTATTATCTTGCAGGGTCGATTCCCGAAGAAAAACTTAAATATAGGGAAGATAATTTTTTTGAAAAATATGAAGTTAATGCTATCATTGGAAAAAAGGTTCGGAAGGTTTTGAAGGATAAAAAGGTTGAACTTACAGACGGCAGTGCCCTATCATTTGATAAACTTTTGATTGCGACAGGTTCCCGTTCTAAAATGGAAAATATTCCGGGAATTGAAAAAGAAGGTGTATTCGGATTAAGAAATATTGATGATGCAAAAAAAATAGAAAAACGGCTTGATAAAACCAAGACGGCGGTTATGCTGGGGGGCGGGCTTATAGGTCTTCGTGCCGCGTATGCACTGCATAAAAGAGGGGTAAAGGTAACGGTTGTAGTAAGGTCTAAACATGTGCTTTCACAGATGCTCGATGAAGAAGGAGCAGGATTTATACAGAGAAAGATTGAAAGAGAAGGAATAGAAGTTCTTACGGGACTTTCTGCAAAAGAGATTCTCGGGGGCAAAGATGTTACCGGAGTTATGCTTGACAACGGGAAGAAAATCGATTGCGGAGTTGTTATTATAGGGAAAGGTGTTCAGGCGAATATAGAACTTGTACAGGATGCCGGTGTTAAAACCGAATGGGGGATTATTGTCGATGAGTTTTTGAAAACGACTGTTTCCGATATTTATGCCGCAGGTGATGTTGCACAGATGAATGATCTGGTTACCGGAGAGAGTACAATAAATGCCCTCTGGCCTGATGCTATTATACAGGGCAGAACAGCAGGATTAAACATGGCCGGAAAGAACATAATATATGACGGGTCTATGGCTATGAATTCCGTCGGATTTTTTGATTTACCGACTATTTCTTATGGTATTACAAAACCAAAGGATAATAATTATGAAATACTCGTTAGGAAAAACACTATCAGCGAAACATATAAGAAAATTGTAATTAAGGACAATCGGATTGTGGGGTTTGTTCTTGTGAAAGATGTTGACCAGGCAGGAGTTTACGGTTCGCTTATCAGAAAAAAAGTTGATATTTTGTCTATAAAGAATGAATTGTTGGGTAATAGTTTTAACTTTGCGAAAATTTTATCGTTGGTTAAAAAGAATAGTGAAAAATTTTCTGAAAAGGAATATCAGGAGATTGTAATAAAATAATATATTTTCATGGAGGGAAAAGATGTCTAAAATTGTTGCTACTGCCGCGATAAATGGCGCTCAAAAAATTGTGAAGGAAGCGGAGGAGTTTTTAAACAAAGCGATTTCCGAAAAAAGCGAGTCCCAAAAAATAGAATTCCCGGATACCGCATATTTCTTCCCGATGGCTTATGCATTGTTAGGAGCTGAAGTAAAAACGCTCGGTGAAATAAAACCGGTTTTACAGGAAGCAAAATCACTTTTACATAATCCGCCGACAAAAAACCTGTGGTTCCCTTATTTAGGCGATGCTCTTGATTCCGGTATCGCAGCACTTCTTGGAGAAGAAATTATTGTCGGATTGAAATATCTTTACGGGCAGGAACCTCAGCCTGATTGTAACGGATTTTTTTCGGATACTATTTTACGCCAGCTTGGAATACAGCTTGTGGATGGAAGAATGCCGGGTTTTGCCGCAATTCTCGGTGCTGCTCCCGACAACAAAACAGCGGTTAATATCGTAAGAGAACTTCAGAAAAGACAGATACTTACATTTGTAGGTTCGTCGTCTAACGGGAAGTCCATTATAGACCAGCTGAAAGAAGAGAATGTGGAAATGGGATGGGATACCTACATTGTTCCATATGGCAGGGATACAATTACGGGAATTTATCCGCTTAATTGGGCAATCAGGGGTGCTCTTACTTTCGGTGGCCACAGAAAAGGTGAAGCATTAAAATGTTTAAAATACTGTCAGAATAGAGTGTTTGCTTTTGGATTGACCCTGGGGCCTCTGGATGATATCAAATACGCAACAGGTGCAGGTGCAATCAATATGGGTTTCCCTGTTATTGCAGATACTGATATTCCTGAGATTCTCCCGAGCGGAATTTGTACATATGAACACCTGGTTAAAGAACTGGACCATGAAAAAATCGTTCCCAGATGTATTGAGGTAAGAGGAGTAAAAGTAAAAATCTCCGAAGTGCCAATCCCCGTTTCGTATTCGGCAGCATTTGAGGGCGAGAGGGTAAGAAAGGAACAGATGCAGATACAGTTTGGCAGTAAATATTCGACCGCATTTGAATATGTTACAACAAAGAATGCCGATGAAATAGAAGACGGAAAAATTGAGGTTATAGGTCCAGAGATAGATGACGTAAGCGAGGGTTCTGCGCTTCCTATGGGTATTTATGTTGATGTTGCCGGAAGAAAAATGCAGAAGGAATTTGAATCGATTGTTGAAAGGCAGGTACATACATTTATTAACGAAGCGCAGGGTATTATGCATACCGGTCAGCGTGATTTAATATGGCTTCGGATATCGAAAGAAGCAAAAGCAAAAGGTTTTAAAATAAAACATCTGGGAACTATAATTCACGCCAGAATACATGAAGTTTTCGGTACGATAATTGACAAAGTTCAGGTAAAGATTTATACAAAACAGGAGGATGTTGATAAGCTGATTTCCTCCGCACGCGAGGCATATAAATTCCGCGACGACAGGATCGGTGCAATGACCGACGAATCGGTCGACACATTTTATTCATGTACTCTATGCCAATCATTTGCTCCTAATCATTTGTGTATTGTAAAACCGGAACGGCTCGGTCTGTGCGGAGCTTATAACTGGCTTGACTGTAAGGCATCTTTTGAAATAAATCCTACAGGTCCAAACCAGCCGGTTAAAAAAGGAACCGTTACGGATGCAGAAAGAGGGGAATGGCAGGGCATAAACGACTGGGTAAAACTGAAATCAAACGGCCACCTGGAACGCTTTCATGGGTATTCGATTATGACATTTCCTGAAACATCCTGCGGATGTTTTGAATGTATAGGTGCTATTGTTCCGGAAGCAAACGGTTTTATTATTGTCAACCGGGAATATTCCGGAATGACCCCGCTTGGAATGTCTTTTTCTACGCTTGCCGGATCTGTCGGAGGGGGGAATCAGACACCCGGATTTATGGGTTTCGGCCGTCTTTATATAACCTCAAAGAAATTCATTAAAGCAGACGGTGGATTGAAAAGGGTTGTCTGGATGCCTAAGGAACTTAAGGATGCAATAGCTGATAGACTTAAAAAAGCGGCTGAAGAAGAAGGTGTTCCGGATTTACCAGATAAGATTGCTGATGAGACAGTCGCAGTTGATACTGAAAAACTTTTGGAGTATTTGCAGAAGGTGAATCACCCTGCACTTACAATGCCCCCATTGATCTAATTGTTGTTATATGCGAACTCAAGAACTCAAGAACTCAAGAACTCAAGAACATTTTTTATCGGAGGTTTTCTATGGCACTGTCAGGACTTGATATTTACAAACATTTACCTAAAACGAACTGTAAGAAATGCGGTTTTCCTACCTGCCTTGCATTTGCAATGGCATTGGCGCAGAAAAAGACATCGCTGGATAAATGCCCGGATGTAAGCGAGCAGGCGAAAATGACACTGGAATCCGCTGCTCTTCCTCCGATGGCAACAGTTGCAATAGGCGAAGGCGATAAGAAAGTGGAGGTTGGCGGTGAGACGGTTATTTTCAGACATGATAAAACATTCGTTCATCCGACAGCCATAGCTATTCAGGTATCGGATAACGAATCTGACCTGGCAGGTAAAGCCGAAAAGATAAAAAAACTGAATTTTGACAGAGTAGGAATGACAGTAGGGGTTAATCTTGTTGCCGTAAAAAACGATTCCAATGATGCGGTGAAGTTTGCCTCGGTATCAAAAGAGCTTTCCGAAAAAACAGGGCTGCCGCTGGTTTTGATTAGTGAAAATCCTGCAGCTATTGAACAGGCACTATCCGCCACAGGCGGACCCGCCTCTGGCGGGAAAAATGTCGCACAAAAAAAGCCTCTGGTTTACTGTGCAAAAGAGAATAACTTCGAACAGATGTCGGATATTGCAAAAAAATATTCTGTCCCTCTTTGTGTATATGGAAAAGACCTTGATGAAACAGCTTCGCTTTCCCAGAAAGTTTCGGCAAAAGGTGTTAAGGATATTGTTATTGACTGCGGATGCCGTGAAGTTTCAAAATGTGTTCAGGATTATACACAGATTAGACGCCTTGCGCTTAAGAAAAACTTCAGGCCTCTCGGTTATCCTGTAATAGCATTTGCCGATAATGTCGTAGATGCATCAACTTATATTTTAAAATACGCAAATATTCTTGTTATTCCTATGGATAAACCTGAAGAACTCCTTCCGCTTATTACCCTTCGTTTGAATATTTATACAGATCCCCAAAAACCTATAATGATGGAACCTAAACTGTACCAGATAGGTGCTCCGGACGACAAATCACCGCTTTTGGTTACTACGAATTTTTCACTGACATTTTTTACTGTTTCTCCTGAAATAGAAAATGCTAAAGTTCCTGCGTGGCTTTTAGTATGCGATGCTGATGGTATGTCGGTTTTAACCGCATGGGCTGCTGATAAGTTTAATGCCGAGACAGTTGATGCATCAATGAAAAAAGCAGATGTTGCAGGCAAAGTATCCCATAAAAAAATAATAATTCCGGGATATGTTTCTGTAATGAGCGGCAAACTTGAGGATACAACCGGCTGGCAGGTTCTTGTCGGCCCAAAAGAAGCATCCGGTCTTCCAAAATATCTTAAAACTGTATGGAAATGAAGCTCTGCGGAACCCCGTACCTTCCGATTTATCGGTATGGTACGCGGGTAGAAAAGTATGGCATGTAAGATAAAGTTTTTGCCGTATAACAAGGAAATAACGGTTCAGGCGGGAACCGACCTGCTTAATGCCGCAACTATGGCGGGAATACATATTTACAACTCCTGCGGCGGTGATGGTGTATGCGGAAGGTGTAAGGTAAAAGTTATAAAAGGTAACATTGCAACCGATTCAGAGATTCTTACCGATAAGGAAAGAAAAGAGGGTTATGTACTTGCCTGCAGAACGACTTGCCTATCCGCAAAATCCGGTCAGGAGGGTCAGGGGGAAATAGAGGTATTTGTTCCGGAAGAATCCCGTTTAGATTCCGCTAAAATTTTAACGAAAGGAACAGAAAAGACGGAAGAAATTTACACACCTGCCGAAACCACCAAAGTTACACCTGAGGTTTTTGAAGAAAAAGTATTCAGATATAGTCCGCTTTCCGCAAAACTTTATATCGAAGTTCCGAAACCGTCTCTTGAAGATTCAACTGCTGACCTTGAAAGAATATTCAGAGAAATAAGAAAATCCGGAATAGCGAATCCTGTTATGCAGATGGGAATTGCTAATATAAAAAAGCTTCCTGAACTGTTAAGGTCATCGGATTTTAAAGTTACCGTAACACTCGGAAATAGAAATAATACTACTGAGGTCGTACTTATCGAGCCCGGGGATACATCCGGCAGTAACTTCGGTGTTGCGGTTGATATAGGCACAACCACAATAGTTTCTTATCTTGTTAATCTGAACAGCCAGAAGGTTCTTTCTGCCAAAGCTATATACAACCCGCAGGTATCTTTTGGAGAGGATGTGATTACCAGGATAATTTATGCCGGTGAGTCAATAGGACTTGAACGGTTGCATCGTGCGGTTGTCGATTCAATAAACGATTTAATTATTTCTCATGTCGTTGAAAATAAAATTTCGCTTACAGATATAAACTGTATTGTCTGTGCCGGAAATACAACAATGACACACCTTCTTTTAAAAGTTAATCCTACATACATAAGGCGTGCGCCGTATATTCCGGTTGCAAATACGTTTCCCGTTATCCGCGCTGCCGAGGTAGGTATAAAAATAAATCCAAGAGGTCTCTTGTCTACACTTCCTAATGTTGCCTCCTATGTCGGAGGCGATATAACAACAGGTGTCCTGGCAACAGGTATGGAAAATTTTTCCGGACTGACACTTTTTATAGATTTAGGAACAAACGGAGAGGTTGTTTTGGGTAATAAGGATTTTCTTGTATGCTGTTCAACTTCCGCAGGTCCCTGTTTTGAGGGTGGTGGTATAAAATGCGGAATACGTGCACAATCAGGGGCAATAGAGAAGTTAAAAATTTCCGCCACGGCGGATCTGCCTCAGGCACAAGAAAACAAAAAATTAAAAATTGAAACAATAGACGATGAATCTCCGAAAGGGATTTGTGGTGCAGGTATAGTTTCGGTTGTAGCGGAATTTTTTAAAGAAGGAATCATTGATAAATCCGGTAATTTTGTTAAGGGTTCGTCGAAGTATCTCAAAGAAACCGATGACGGGTTGGAATTTTTTATTACTGACACCAAGCCGGAAATCTCTGTTACACAGGCTGATATAAAAAATTTCATTAATTCTAAAGGTGCAATATATTCAGGTGCGGAAATTTTGCTTAAGAAAATGGGTTTTGATTTTCAAAATCTCTCCAGAGTAATAATTGCCGGCGGGCTCGGTAATGCACTTGATATAGAAAAATCTATTATGCTCGGTCTTTTGCCGGATTTGTCTAAAGAGAAATTTTTATTTATCGGGAATGCCTCTGTTACAGGTGCGAAAATGTGTCTTCTATCTCAGATTGCAATGAAAAAAGCCGAAGATATTGCTGAAAAAATGACTTATATCGATTTAAGTGCAGACAGTGATTTTATGAATAATTATACAGCATCACTGTTTTTGCCGCATACGAATTTAGATTTATTTCCATCGGTAAAACAACGCAAATGACCACAAATCAATCCGCCATCCGCCTTCGCCGGTTGGCGAACGGCGGAGGCGGACCGAATCTCCGCAAATGATCCTTCGACTTTGGCTCAGGATGGTGAGCTTGTCGAACCATTAGCGGTAATTTGGTTGTTGATTTGTGGCAATTTGTATGTGAGTGAAGCGGAGGTAACAAAATGGAACAAGTAATCGAAAAATGGCCCGGAAAGGTTTATGAATTAGCCATCGGGGCCACAAAAGAAGAAGGAGGAACACGTTCAAAGAAAGTAAAAATCGGAGGCGGCAGTACCCTTCCTTTTCTTTCTTCTGAACCGGGCTCTGCGGGTAATCCGCCTGTTGTTGCTCTTGAGGTCTGGGATACGGAACCTGCGGATTGGCCGGATGCATTAAAGAGTGAGTATGGTGATGTTTTGAAGAATCCGGTGCAGTGGGCAAAAAAATGCGAGGAATTTGGTGCGGATTTAATATGTCTGAAACTTGAAAGTGCAAATCCGGACGGAAAAAATGCTTCTGCAGCAGATGTTGTAAAATCCGTAAAAGACATTATTTCCGCCACATCGCTTCCTTTAATAATTATCGGCTGCAGCAACAATGAAAAAGATTCATCTATTATTATGGATGTTGCCCATGCGGCAAAGGGCGAAAACTGTCTTATAGGGATGGCTGTTAAGGAAAACTATAAAACTTTTACCGCTGCTGCCCAGTCGGGCGGACATTCTCTTATTGCAGAAACACCGCTAGACATAAATCTTGAAAAACAGCTGAACATACTTATAACTGACGAAGGGTTCGGACTGGATAAGATTGTTATTCATCCGACTACCGGCGGACTCGGATACGGGTTTGAATACTGCTATACGATAATTGAACGAACCCGTCTTGCTGCTTTAGGAAATGATAAAATGATGTCACAGCCGATAATAACCTTTGTCGGTCAGGAAACTATAAAGACAAAAGAATGCAAAGCAGATGAAAAAGAAAAGCCGGAATGGGGGGAACTTAAGAAAAGAGGGACTCTATGGGAAGTTACTACAGCTTCCGGATATATTCAGTCCGGATGTGATGTTCTGGTTATGAATTACCCGAGCGCCGTCAAAGAAGTTAAGAACTATATAAACAAATTAGTTAAAAAGTAATGCAAATGACCGTCCGCCGCGGCGGATGTGTGAGCGGAGCGAAGCGGAGGAACTATGAAAATTCTTGTATTAAACTGTAGAATTTATTCTATTGAGTATGAGGTCTTTGAAATGACAAACGGGGCACGTGAAACCGAACTGTGCAACGGAATTGTAGACCATATCGGATTTGAACAATCAATATTGACACATACCACAAAGAATAAAACCGAAAAGATTGTTAAAGCGGTTCTGGATCATAAGAAAGCACTTGAACTGATAGACCAAACTCTGCTTAATACAGAATACGGGGTTATCAAATCCAAGGACGATATTGATGTCATAGGACATAGAATTGTTCATGGCGGGGGAACATTTACATCCTCGGTTATAATTGACGAGGATGTGAAAAAAGAGATTTATAAGGATTTTGAACTTGCGCCTCTACATAATCCATATAACTTGAAAGGGGTTGAAGCAGCTGAGACATATTTTCCGGGTAAACCAAATGTTGCGGTTTTTGACACTTCATTTCATCAGACGATGCCCGAAGTGGCATATACTTACGCATTGCCCGAGAGGTTATATCATGAATATAAAATCAGAAAATACGGATTCCATGGAACCTCACACAAATATATGTCAAACCGTGTAGCCGAGTTGCTGAAGAAAAAAAATGCAACAATGATCTCGCTTCATCTGGGTGCAGGTTCAAGTGCGTGTGCAATTAAAGACGGTAAGTCAATAGATACTTCAATGGGTTTTACGCCTCTGGAAGGACTTGTTATGACCGACAGGCCGGGTGATGTTGACCCTGGTGTTATTGTTTATCTTTTAAGAAGCGGCTGGACATTGAATGAGATTGAGCTGTGTCTGAACAAAGAGAGCGGTACTTTGGGTATTTCAGGTATTAGCAATGAAATGAAGGAAATTGTTGAAGCAGCCGATAAGGGTGACGAAAAAGCAAAACTTGCTGTAGATGTTTTTGCTTACAGAATACGGAAGTATCTCGGTGCGTACTGTTTTGTTTTGGGTGGTAAAGTTGACGCTGTTTCTTTTACCGGCAGGATCGGAGATAATTCTCCGATTATAAGGGGCAAAATACTTTCAGGATTGGAAGGTTTTGGGATAAAACTTGACAATAAAAAGAATGAAAAAGCAATCGGTGACGAACAGGAGATAAGCAGTAGTGATTCAAAGGTAAAAATATTTATTCTGCCAAGAAACGAAAAGATACTGATTGCAAGAGAAGCCATGGAAGTAGTTACGCGCAAATGACGGCAAATGGGGAAACGGAGGTAATATGTTCATCATAGGTGAGAAGATTAATGGAATGTTTAAGAATGTAAGAGAAGCTGTTCAGACAAAAAATAAATCCATAATCCATGAGCTTGCAAAGAAACAGCTTGAAGCCGGGGCAGATGCACTTGATATAAATGTAGGACCCGCATCAGCCGATCCGTTAAAGGATATGGAATGGCTTATTACAACTGTGCGTGAAGTAACGGACAAACCGCTTGCTGTGGACACAACAAAACTCAACGTTATGGAAAAAGGACTCCAGGTTGCAGGTCCCGGCTCCATTATCAATTCTGCTTCCGGTCAGAAGGAGAAGCTTGATGCACTGCTTCCTCTCGCTAAAAAGTATCAGTCAAAAATAATCGCACTAACAATGAACAAGGCAGGTGTTCCTGCAAATGCAGATTCACGTATGGAGATAGCAGCTGATATAGTTGCCGGCTGTATGGAACACGGAGTTCCCACCGAAGACCTTTTTATTGATGCTGTAATTCTTCCTGTAAATGTTGCTCAGGACCATGCCCCTGCAGTTATTGAAACAATCAAACAAAGTAAACTTATATGCGACCCGCCCCCAAAAACAATTCTTGGTTTATCAAATGTTTCACAAGGTACACTTGATAGACCCCTTGTAGACAGAACATTCCTTGTTATGGCACTTGGAGTAGGTCTTGATGCTGCTATATTGAATCCGCTTGACAAACCGCTTATGGATTCAATGATAACAGCAGAACTTCTTCTGGGCAAAAATATCTACTGCGATTCATATCTCGACGCCTATAGAAAGAAATAAAAATAAGCGATACCTGGCTTTACCTTAACCTGTGTTAAATCTACGGAGTAAATAATGATTGAACAATTAACTCACAGTTTAACCAAAATATCCATTCCGCATTTAAACATATTGTTTCTTTTGGGATTGGCGTTATTTGGCGGGACCATGGGAGGACGTTTATTCCAGAAGTTGAGGATTCCTCAGGTGGTAGGATATATTGCTATGGGGATTATAATCGGAGAATCAGGTTTAAAAATTGTAGGTCACGATACAATACAGGCATTACAACCATTTAGTTATTTTGCTTTGGGATTAATCGGTTTTATGATAGGGGGGGAATTAAAGAAGAGTATTTTAATTAAATATGGAAAGCAGTTTGTAAGTATTTTATTGTTCGAAGGTATTACTGCTTTTCTAGCGGTTTCCGTTCTTGTGGGAATCGCAGGAACTTTTCTATTTAAAAACTGGAGATTTGCATGGTCACTCGGCTTACTACTTGGTGCAATTTCATCCGCTACAGCACCTGCGGCAACAACTGATGTACTTGTAGAATATAAAGCACGCGGACCCTTAACCAGAACCTTACTGGGTATTGTTGCTATGGACGATGGGCTGGCATTACTACTTTTTGCAGTTGCTTCCAGTATAGCGGGAAGTCTAATGGGTAATATCCATAAAGGGATATGGAAACTTTTTATTAGTCCTGTGTATGAAATCGGTGTATCATTAATTATTGGAATCGTATCGGGATTAATTCTAAGCAGGATTCTTAAAAGATATACTGTAAGGTCGCGACTTCTTACTTTTTCTATCGGAATGATTTTTATTGTTTTAGGAGTAGCACTGACGGTTCATGCTGATATGTTATTAGCATCTATGACTATAGGTGTTATTGTTGTAAATTTTATTCCAAGAAAGAGTGAAGAAGTATTTAAACTGGTAGAAGGTTTTACGCCGCCAATCTATATTCTTTTTTTTGTTCTGGTAGGTGCAAAGTTAAATGTAAAAAATATGACGATCCCTATAGTTCTGCTTGTTTGTATTTATCTTATCGGCAGGACAGCTGGAAAGATGTTTGGGGCAAATATTGGTGCCCGTCTTTCTGGTGCGACAAAATCAGTTCAGAAATACCTGCCGTTATGTCTTTTTAGTCAGGCAGGAGTTGCTATTGGTTTATCTATTTTAGCAAGCAATTACTTTCCCGGCAGGATAGGGGGTACAATTCTGGTAATAATTACTGCCACTACTTTAGTTGTCCAGATTATCGGACCTTCTTTCGTTAAAATGGGAGTTACAAGAGCCGGTGAGGTAGGATTAAATATTACGGAAGAGGATTTTATACATGATACCAAAGTTAAGGATTTTATGGATAAAAAAGTTCCTCTAATATATGAAAATATGCATCTGGATAAGATCCTTAATATATTTCATGAAAGTGCTAATTTATATTATCCTGTGGTGGATGCTGATAAAAAATTAATCGGTATTATAACGGTTGACGGTATTAAAAGAATTTTTACGGAAACAGATGTCAGTGAATTATTTCTGGCAGTTGATCTTATGGAACCCGCTACGGTGTCTATTACGCCTGAATCTTCTATATATGAATTAAAAGAAATTTTGGTTAAACACCATCTTGAGTATCTGCCGGTAGTTAATGATGATAATAAGGTTGTAGGATTTATAGAAAGGAGAATAGTAGATAAGACAATTGCGACCAAAATTATAAAATTACAGAAGCAGGCTGATTTGCTGGAAGAATCTTTATAAGATTATAATTTTATGATAGAAGATATTCAGATAAAAGAATGGTATTATAAAAATAGGGACCATAAGAAAAATGAAATAGTAAAAATATTAAATGTAGAATATGCTCATATAATATTAGAAAACAAAGATGATATTTATATTACAAAACATGGTCTGCCGTTTATTGAAAACTTAAAACCGGAGAATTTCTGGACAGACGAAGACTGGTTTCTCAGAAACTCTGTAAAATTGACAGGAACAAGCAGTCTGTATAGAGTTAGAACAAAAGAAGTTAACGGTAAGTATAAAGATGTTGTCGTAAAGTGGAACCGGATGGGGCAGGATATACCTGTTGCATGTTACTCCGATGAACTGACGGATGCCGAATTTAACAGTCCTTTTGAAGAATTTTCTCTGGTTATGGAATTAAGAAATACGGTATATGAATCTTCCGAAAAAATATTTATACAGAAACCCCTTGCTGTATACGTACCCTCGAAAACTATAGAATTATGGCAGACCGGAAGAAAAGAATACAAGATGCGGTCAAAGATAGATACGCATAAGGAAATAGTATTGGATATTAACCGTTCATATGCGGTTATTTATGAATGGATTCAGGGAATAGACGCAGCTCAGGCTTTTAAGGAAGGTACATTAGAGGAAAAATATTTGGAATTTCTCACCATGGATTCCGATGAAAAGATAAAAAAGAATGGGTTTGTGGTAAAAGACAAAAAACCCCATCATATTATTATCAGACCTAAGAAAGGCGGCAGTTTGGCAAGATATAAGAGCGGAGGAATTCTTTACGGTTTGGTTGATTTTGAGTTGCTTGAGAGAACTCCGGAACGGGAAAAAGTAGTCAAAAAGTCCAAGCGTGCCGATTATTTGAAAAGGCAAAAAGACAGATTTAATATAGAAATTCCTAAAAAATTTCATCCTCATTTAAACCACATAGAAATTTTTGGAGTTGATTATGTTTACGGACATGTGGAAAGTACAAAAGGAAGACTATGGGTTGTCGGAAAAGACCCGTATCTATTTGATTATTTTCTTCCTGAGGAGTGGGAAAATACTCCAAAAACTAAAATATCCGTGTTTAGTGAAATGTATCATACGGTGACCAAAGATAATATATATCTTGTATGGAAGGTCTCCAGGTTAGGAATGCAACCGGATATGGATCCTTTTAAAGAAGATGAAAAAAAAATACTTGAATATGGTTATAACAGCCCGTTTGAGGAAGTTTCACTCGCAGTAGAACTTAGCGGTAAGGGATTGCCTACAATCTATCCCAGAGCAATATATATGACCGGAAGTGAAACAGAGATTGCAAACAATCTCTATGATAATAGCAGATATGAGACTCATAAAAATTATACCACTCCGGATGGATTACCAATATTAAAAGTTAATCGTAGTTATATAATTATCTGGGGTTATTGGAATGGGCCTGATGAGAAACTTGCTGCTAAAGACGGTGATTATTATGAAGGAATAAATGCGTTACGTGCCTATAGAGACGGAATAATTACACAAAAAGAATATATTACTCTGTTACAGGTGGCAAGAGAGAAATTATTAAAAGTAAAAATTGAAGACCTCAATCTCAGGGGCAATCATCTGCTTATTTCATTTGATAGCAAAGGTTCTTTAATTACGGATGATCATGGTATACCGGAAATAAGGATATGCAATTTTGAGTTCCTTAGAAGGGTAAAACCTTAAGAACAAACTTGACTTGTAAAACGGTGACGGTTTTTTTCCGGTTTTTAGATTTTTTTACCTGGACCTCGACAGAATTTTACAATATTAAAAAATATTTAGGAGGGGCGATGGGGTGTTTTAAGAAATTTTTAAGTTTCATTGTTTCCGTGTTTGTTTTTACGAATATTTTGGTTGCCGGACCTGTATCGCAGGAGATTACTATATCCGATGTAGCAGGAATGAAAGCATCATCGTCTGAAGGTGACAGTAAGGCAGGTTTTGCTTTTGACGGTAAAATGGATACCCGTTGGGAATCGACTCATGGCGTGGATCCTTCATGGCTCCAGATAACTTTCAAAAAACAGGTTAAACTTTCATCTTTAAATATAGCATGGGAAAAAGCATCTGCTAAAGTATATAGAGTCCAGATTTCGCAGGACGGTAAGAACTGGCGAACAGTTGCACTTATAAATGACGGTGAAGAAGCAGAAGAACGGCTTATAAAGCTAAAACAGCATATTAGTACAAGACATCTGAGGATTTATTGCCAGGAAAGGACTACTCAGTACGGATATTCTATATGGGAGATAACTTTTAATCCCGAAGAAGTTAATCTGCCTGAAGTTGATACAAAGGTTCTGTATAAGAATAAAAATCTTCCTATTGAAAAACGTGTTGAAGACCTTTTATCCAGAATGACTCTTAAGGAGAAGGTTGGTCAGATGGCGCAGATAGACAGGGTCAATGCCAAGCCCATGAAGGATATTGCGGACTGGGGTATTGGTTCTGTTTTAAGCGGAGGAGGTTCCGGTCCGGCAGAAAACACACCGCTTGAATGGGCAAAGATGTATGATTTATATCAGTCATACGCACTTAAGTCACGGCTCGGAATTCCTATTATATATGGGGTGGATGCTGTACACGGACATAATAATGTTAAAGGGGCAGTAATATTTCCTCATAATATAGGTATGGGATGTACAAGAAATCCCGAGTTGATGGAAAAGGCATGCCGTATCACTGCAATTGAAGTTGCAGCTACCGGGATTGACTGGACATTCTCACCGTGTATAGCGGTACCGCGGGACGAAAAATGGGGCAGGACATACGAAGGATTCGGCGAGACAGCAGAACTTAACGAAATTATGGGAGTGGCTGCTGTAAAAGGGTACCAGGGCAGTAATCTTGCAGACGGAAAAACAATACTTGCCTGTCCTAAACATTTTGTCGGTGATGGCGGTACTACAGGCGGTATAGACCAGGGCAACACACAATGCAGTGAAGAAATCTTGCGCAGTATACACCTGCCTGCTTATAAAAAAACCGTAGATGCTGGTGCAGGGTCTGTTATGGTTTCTTACAGCAGTTGGAACGGTAAAAAAATGCACGGACATAAATATCTTTTGACAGATGTCCTGAAAAAAGAACTAGGATTTAAATATCTATTGGTATCCGACTGGAAAGCTATTGAGAAACTTCCGGGTACTTATGATGTGCAGATGCAGAATGCTATAAATGCCGGTATAGATATGAATATGATACCTGACGATTATAAAAAATTTATTAACAGTTTAACAAATTTGGTTAAAACAGGAAAAATTCCGATATCAAGGATAGACGATGCGGTAAGGAGAATTCTTACGGTAAAATTCAAGCTCGGGTTATTTGAAAATCCGTATTGTGACCGCAATCTGTTAAAGCTGGTAGGATGTCCGGAACATCGGACTGTTGCGCGTGAGTGTGTACGCCAGTCATGCGTTCTTTTGGAAAATAGGAATAAAACACTTCCGCTTTCTAAAAAAATCAAGCGAATCCATGTAGCCGGAATCGGAGCAAATGATATAGGTATACAATGCGGCGGATGGACCATAGAGTGGCAGGGTAAATCCGGCAATATAACCCAGGGTACAACAATACTGGGAGGCATCAGAAAGACAGTATCAAAAGAAACCATGGTAACTTATTCTGTTGACGGCACCGGAGCGTCCGGGGCCAGTGTGGGCATAGTTGTACTGGCAGAGAAACCGTATGCCGAGATGAAAGGTGATAAGCAGAAACTTGAGTTCCCTCAATCTGATATTAATGCCTTGAGAAATCTGAAACAATCCGGTATACCCGTTATAGTAATAGTAATATCAGGTCGTCCTATTCCGCTTCCGGGACGTAATATGTATGATGTATTAGTTGCTGCATGGCTGCCTGGTACAGAAGGACAGGGTATTGCAGATGTGATTTTCGGAGACTATAATCCGACTGGTAAGTTGTCGCATTCCTGGCCGAAGGATATGAGCCAGGTGCCGATTAACTATGGTGATAAGAACTATAAACCTATGTATGAATATGGTTTTGGATTGAGGTACGAATAAATCAGAACTAATCCCGATAAATCGGGATCTACGCTTTGCTTCGAGAATTAAGAAATAGGAAAATTTCGGATTTTATTTATTCTTCTTTGGATTCTACGGTTAAAGACAGAACCCTTGCTCCTGAAGAGTGGAGCGTACTCAATATATCAACGATAAAACCATAGTCAAGCGATTTGCTGGCATTAAGAAAAACTGTTTTGTCTGTTCTGCTTTCAAGCATAGGACCTATTTCCTCTCCAATATTTTTATATTTAATCCTTTCTTCGTTAAGATAAAGTTCCTTCTTTTCGGTTACCGTTAAAGTCAGAGGAGAAATCTCTTTTTTCATAGCTTCCCCTTCTCCTTTGGGGAGATTTACCTTAATCTTTTCTTCTTTGGCATAATCCAGAGAATAAATAAGACTGAAGGAGACGAAAAAGAAAATGAAAAGATTGAGAATGATATCGGTAAAAACAACGCTTTCCAGCCCGCCTTTTGGTTCATGCGATGTTTTTATTTTCATTTTTTACCTCCTATTTCCTGCGAATGGTTTTCCAGAAAAGTTTCACCGACTTCATGCCAGTCGTGGATCATCAGTTTTATATTATTGCTAATCCAGTTGTAGCATAGATACAGCGGAATAGCTACAATAAGGCCTGCGGCGGTGGTAATCATTGCCTGGTACATACCGCCTGAAAGGTTGCTGACCGTAACAGCGTTACCCAGTTCTTCCCATGCTTTAAAGGCTTTTATTAAACCGATAATCGTACCTAAAAATCCCATCATTGGTTCCACTCCCACAATTGTGAGAAGCAGGCCCATGCCCTTTTCGGCTTCTTTTACCTCTCTCTGCGCCTCTTTTTCCAGGACTTCCTCCAGAGCTTTTCGGTCCAAGTTCCGTTTCTGTAAACCCTTACTCATTATCCGTCCCAGGGGTGTTCCCGTGCTCTGACAGAGCTGCAGGGCTTCATCATAATTTTTCTCTTCGATTTTACTGACTAAGTTTGAGGAGAAATTATTCTTTTTTTCTGTCTGTTTCCATAGAGAGAAAACTATAACCTTCTGCAAGATTACCGCAAACCCGACAATTGATCCCAGTATAATAGGCCACATAATCGGACCGCCTTTAATAATCCACTGACTTACTTCTGCAAAATTCATCACTACCTCCTTGGTATAACTTCGTTATACCCGATTACACGGATTTCTAACTTACGATTACACGGATTAGTAAACCGGTTTTACTCGCCTCGCTTAAGCTTTGGCGGAGCGGGTCTGTGTAATCTGCCCCGCCAGCCGGCGGGTTAATCTCTGTAATCAGACATTCTGTCCTTTTCAGTATGTCTTTATTTTAAAATTTTTTCCTGAATCCTGGCGAGCATCTCTGTGTTCGCCAACTGTTTTAACAAACTTCGTGCTCTGTTTGCAATTATTCTGTTTTCATCACCAAGTGCATAAACAAGATTTTCTATTGCCTGTTCTCCTATTATATTGGTTATAATATCTTCCTCTACTGTTCCCGGCTCCTCAATCCTGCTTATTAATCCCTGGATGAGAGCTTCATCACGCGAAGTTTTTATATAATCTTTTTGTTTTTCTAAGGGTAATCCGGCTTTATCCGGCTGTATGTCCTGCCATGAGACATGAGCATAATCTATTATTGCGTCCGCTTTGCCCGCGACAAAAAGTTTAATATCAATAGCATAACAGTTATAAGGAATTTTAAAGTCTGATGATAATACTTTAAATCCTCCTTCCCCGCGTAGTTCCTGCAGCGATTTAGCTGAAAAAGCAGAAAACAGCTTTTTTCCTTCCTTATCATAACATCTTATTACTGCCGTCGCATAATCATTTTGTATAATTCTTGTCTTTATGGAGAAATTCAGATTCTTGCCGAAGTCAGGATAACGCAGATATTTTCTGTGTTTATTGGTTGACGGGCCTCCGGCATTATTGATGAAACGAATATAATTTCCTGTGGATGAGCTGATTCTGACTATACTGTCGTTAAGAGGTAAATATTCTTTTTCTAAATATTGTGCGTCTATTTTATTTTCCGGACGGGCCAAGAATACAAGATTTATAACCCGCATCTCCAGCTTATGCTTATTATACATTGTATATAGAGCTATTTGAGCGGCCTGGCGAGCTACGAAAATTTCTTTGTTATTATAATCTTTTGCCACACCCGGGTCATGCTTAGCCATGTATGTCAGGCGCGGTACAGCCCGTAAATCTCCGTGTTCACCTAAAAGCTTTGCTGCCAGACGCCGTGTATTGGTAGATTTATCCTCTGTAGCTTTTAGAACAAACTGAAAAATCTCTTCGTTGTCCATTTGGTTTTTTAAAAGCAAGAGTACTAATGATTTTCTTGCCGGATCGTCGCTTTCAAAATGCCAGTTAAGCACTTCCATGGGTTTTTCCGGTATCTGCATAATTTCTTTAACTAATTTTCCCTCCGAATCGCCCAGTGCCATACGGAAAAGTTTATCAAATTTTTCTTCCTCCTCGGTAAGTTTTTTCCCGCGGTTCAATTCTGCAAGCATGTCTTTATATAAACCCAGTAAATCTCCCTGTCTGTCTAATAATTCGATTAGGGTACGTACCCGGTAGGGTTCCACCCAGTAATAAAAGCGACCCTTTGTCAGGAAATCTATATTTTTATTTAACTTGTCCGGGTCCCGTATTTCCTTGTATTTTGATATAATTTCCTGGTAAGTCTCCAGCTGGCTTCTTATTCTTAAATTATAATGGTCCGGTTCTTTGTCAAGCTGGTTAACCAGTATTATATAATCATCCTCCGGGTATTTGTTATATCTCATTTTCCATATGTACTCTCTTATGAACCATTTATACTTCTCTTTGAAAGCTGCCTTTGCTTTTCTATATTCATCGGTATCGACACTTCCGCTTCCATCCAGGTCCCATTCATATTTTAATCTCGATTGTCCTTTATCCCCTGAGTTTACAACATAGCATCTGTTGACAAAATCTCTGAAGTTGAATAGTTCGGGTCTGGGTGTTCCTAAAGAGACAGAGGATTGTTTGCGGTGGTAAGGTTCCTGCGAAAGAAAATAATTATCCCAGAAATCTTTCAGCTCGTCCAGTCCCTGAAGATGTTCCGCCATCATACCTTTTGCCCGTCCGGGTGCACTTCTGTCTATTCCTGAGATTTTAGTATGGTCTACTCCCTGGATTTCTCTCGGGAGCTGGTCTGCCGTTATACCGAAGACCTTTCTTTCTTTAAAAGATTTAACTTTTTGAGTAAGCTCATCCAGTGTTTTTTTCATAGCTTCAGATTCAACCAGCTTTTTTTCCGCTAATTGCTTTTCTGTCTTTTTTTTTGGTTCTTTTTTCTCAGTTACTATTTTCTTATGGATAACACTGGTGATTTCTAAAACGACATCTTTCTTCCGTTTTCTTAATAATGTTTCTTTCATTCTGGGAAACATTAATATTAAAATAAGGTGAAAAAGCAGGGAGAGTAAAAGAAAGGTTTTAAGGTTAAATTTTTTTTTCATAGTTTATTATATGGAATGCATATACCCGATTATTTTAAACAACTAAATCGGTAATGTCAAGCAATTTTTACTAGTAAGGAATTATTGTAGATTTTTCCCTTGATATTTAGTGGTTGCTTAGATAAAATAGAATTATATGTAAATAATGCAGAAAAAGATTAGGAGGCGGAAATGATTGGATTTAATTCACCGCAGGAAACTGCTCAGAAGGTTTGTGAAACATGTATCGGCAAGACGAAGCTTTCCTGGATTAATATGATGATTCTCGGTATTCTCGCAGGAGCTTATATAGGATTTGGAGCCGAACTTTCAACCATAGTAAGTCATGATACATCAGGTTATCTGGGTATAGGATTTTCCAAATTTCTTGCCGGAAGTGTGTTTAGTGTCGGGCTCATGCTGGTAGTTATCGGAGGGGCAGAACTTTTCACAGGAAATTGTCTTATTGTTTTGTCAGCATCTACAGATAAAACCTGTTTAAGAGGAATGTTTAATAATTGGTTCTGGGTATATATAGCAAACTTTATCGGTTCGCTTCTTTTAGTATGGATAATGTTTAATTCCGGTCTCTGGAAAATAAATAAAATGGAAGTCGGCATAAAGGCCCTGGAAATTGCAAACTTAAAGGTTAATCTTCCCTGGAAAGAAGCGTTCTTTAGAGGAATTGGATGTAACTGGCTTGTTTGTCTTGCTGTCTGGCTTGCATGTGCTTCACGAACCGTTACAGGCAAGATTTTTGGAATTTATTTCCCGATAATGGCATTTGTTGCCTCGGGTTTTGAACACTCCGTTGCAAATATGTATTTTATACCGATGGGAATATTTCTTAAAGCAACTGATGCAGCGGTAAAATCCGGATTGGATTTAACCAATCTTACATGGAGCGGTATATTCATTAAAAATTTAATCCCGGTAACCATTGGAAATATCGCGGGAGGCGCTTTTTTCGTAGGAATTTTTTATTATTTTACTTATATGAAAACTAAATAAAAAGTGGAGTTAAAAGACAGGTGATACCGGCAATATTATTTATATTAACGGTACTTATTATTCTGATTGGCTATTACGGTCTTCCTGAAAAAAGATTACCGTTACCGAAACTCAATAAATCACAGATTATTAACGGGGCAGAACCTGTATTTTTAAAAGGAAGTTCCGATGAAGCTGTTTTATTGGTTCACGGTCTTAGAAGCACTCCGCAGTCTATGAAGTATCTTGGGGAAAAACTGCATGCAAAAGGATACACCGTTATTATTCCGTTGCTTCCAGGGCATGGTACCAATTATGAAGATTTTGCTAAAACCCGTTTTTATCACTGGTACAATGCTGTATATAAAGAAGCAGTCGGATATCGCGGTAAATATAAAAAATTCTATATTTGCGGTCTTTCAATGGGAGGAGCAGTTACACTGAAATTATTAGAAGAACTACAGCCGGAACTATTACCCGACGCAGCCGTTCTTATAAGTACTCCTGTATTCTTCAATAAAATCTCGCCGGAAGTAATTAATATTCACGATATAAGACTTTTTCTCTTAGGTATTATCAAAATTTTTGTAAAGAAAATTACAGACCCGCCGCCTTCAAAACAGGAACTTGAAATTATACCGGAAATTATATATGAAGGTTTTCATATACCTGTCTGTGTCCACAGTTTGCAGAAAGCAATACGGGGAATTGACAGAAACCTTTCAAAGGTAAAAACCCCGGTTCTGCTTTTACAGGCAAAAGGCGACAAGACCGTACCCGATAAGAACATTGACTATATATATAATCATATTTCATCTTCTGATAAGGAAAAGTATCTTTTTGATTTAACAGATGATAGAATAACCAAACGTCATGCGATAACGCTCAACCGGTATATAAAAAATGAAGTTGCAGAAAAAACAATAGATTTTTTTAAGAAAAAATAGCTAAATAAAGTAAAATGACTTTATTTTTTAATTAGAATTTGCTATAATCAAAAAACAGCAAATAAGATGACATATTTGGGGAGTAGCCAAGCGGTAAGGCAACGGCCTTTGGAGCCGTCACTCGAAGGTTCGAATCCTTCCTCCCCAGTTACCGTTAACACTACGAACCAAATTAGGTAATGCTCGCCCAGCCTTTTCGTGAAAGGGCTGGGCTCGTCCGCCTCGCAGTGACACGCTCGGCGACCTCAACATTACTTCGGAACTCAACATTTTTCCCACAATTGCTACAATTTCGTGGAAAAGAATATCTAGGGGACGATGATAACGTCCCATATTTACATATTATTATACTATCAGAAAGGGTTGCTTAAATGACTAAGATAAAAAAGAAACTTCTGTTTTTATTGCTGATTTCATCAGCCGTGGGTCTGGCAGGCAAAATTATTGTTGGGTTGACAACACACCAATCGCTCATTTTATCGGTATTTCTGGTATCGATTTTGGGAACACTTTTTTTCTGGGATTTCAGGCTTAGCTTTGTTTTTATGGGGAGCGGGGTGCTTTTTTTGATTCACGCCATGGACCTGGAAAGTTTTATAAAATTTGCATCTCTTGACGTTATACTTTTTCTTATAGGTATGATGGTAATCGTAGCCATGATGAAAGAAGCCGGATTTTTTTCGTGGCTCATTACCGTGGTCTTGAGGATAAGAGGGCTTAACGGCACAAAAATTTTCATAATAATCATGGTTATGTCAGCGCTGCTATCAGGACTTATGGGGGAAGTATCTTCTATAATGGTAATGATTCCTGTTATATTCGGAATATGCGATTTTCTTGAAGTGAGCGTCGTACCTCTGGCTATTTCCTCTGTTCTGGCTACGAACATAGGTTCAGCTTCCACTATACTTGGAAATCCTATCGGTGTTCTTATTGCTGTAAGGGGAGGGCTTACATTTGAAGATTTTATTATTTATTCTCTTCCGATATGTGTTGTTGTGCTGATACTTTCGATATGGGTGTTAATACACTGGTATAGAGAATATGTGGATACAATCTCCCATAAACTGAAAGCTCACGGAGATAACGAATGGTTCCGTCATCTTATATCCATTCCTCCTGATTATAAGACACGTGTAAGTATGGTAATATTCGGATTAACCGTGTTTTCAATTGCATTCCATAAGAGACTGGAGTTAATATTTGCCCTGGAAGAGAACACTATGCTTATAATGCTTCCTATAATATATGCAGGCATAGTTTTACTGTATCGCAATGACAAGGCAAGGTATTATATAGAAAATGAAGTAGAATGGAATTCTCTCCTGTTTTTTTTATTCCTTTTTGCTCAGGCAGGAGTCCTGCAGGCTTCAGGTGTGGCTAATATATCCGCCCAGAAAATCATCGGAATTATGGGCAGATATCCGAAACTCCTGGGCGGCATGATTCTAATTTCAAGCGGCGTCTTATCCAGTATCCTGGATAACATCGTTGTGGTTGCTTCATATGTACCGGTGGTACAAAGTATGGACCAGCTGCAGCTTAACTCAAACTTCCTGTGGTGGTCAATATTATTCGGGGCATGTTTCGGAGGGAATATTACATTGATAGGCTCTACCGCAAATATTATCGCTTTAGGATTGCTTGAAAAAAACAAAAGAATCCGTATAGGCTTCCGTGAATGGTTCAGGATAGGCATAATAATAGGAATAACGAGTATGATAATATCGTATCTCGTGATGATAACCGTACCTGGTTTTAAATGAAATGAACTCCCGGGAATTCAGCGAATATCTTTACGGAAAAGATAATAAAAAGTGAAAAACCGCAGGAAGAAACATCTATGAAAAAGATATAGTTCCTTCGGTTTTTTTTCTTGCATTTATGCAGTATATTTGGTAAAATTATAAAGTTTCAGTATGGTAGTAAAAAAGTGTTATTATGAAAAACACGGTTGTATTAATTCTTGCTGCAGGTGAGGGTACAAGGTTTAAATCGGAAATACCTAAGGTCCTGCATAAGATTTTAGGTAAAACGCTTATAGATAGAGTTCTGGAGAAGGTAAGAAATAAATTTAAGAAAATAGTTGTAGTTATAGGACATAAAGCAGGGACCGTAAAAAAAGCAATAAATGATAAAGATATAATTTTTATTGAACAGAAGAAGCAGCTTGGCTCAGGGCATGCGGTAAGATGTGCTGAGAAAATCCTGAAAAATTTTGACGGCAATGTTTTCATTCTATACGGCGATGTCCCTCTGCTTAAATCCGAAACTATTAGAGGTTTATTGTATGCCCATAAAAAGGCAAAAGCAGCATGTACGGTTTTGACCTGTGAACTCAAAGACCCTTACGGCTACGGCAGAATCATAAGGAGCGGCAGGATTGTACAGTCCATAGTCGAAGAAAAGGATGCTGCATCTGAGATAAAAAAGATAAAAGAGATTAACAGCGGACTGTATGTTTTCTCTTCAAAAAAACTTTTTAGAGCACTTAGACAGGTAAAACCGGATAATGCAAAAAAGGAATACTATTTAACCGATGTTATTTCGATTCTACGAAGCCGGAATGAAAATGTGTATGCATATAAAATTGATAATGACAGCGAAATTGCAGGCATAAATAACAGATATGAACTTGCCGAGGCGGAGGGTTTTTTGAGAAAAGATATTTTAAAAGAATTAATGTATTCCGGTATAACAATAATTGATCCGGCGACAACGTATATTGATGATTCGGTAGTCGTCGAAAAAGATACCATTATAATGCCTTTAACCATTATTAAGGGAAGGACAAAGATAAAAAGTAAAAGCGTTATAGGACCTTTCAGTTACATTGAAGACTGTTCAATAGGAAAAGATGTTGAAATAAGGGCATCTTTTGTTTACGGTGCAGAAATCGGAGACGGCGTGAAAATCGGCCCGTTTTCACATATAAGAAGGGAAACAAAAATTTCGTCAAAGGCAAAAATCGGTAATTTTTCGGAAATTAAAAAATCTTATATAGGAAAAAATACCAAAGTTTCGCACCTTTCATATATAGGTGATTCATATCTCGGCAAAAATATAAACGTCGGTGCAGGAACCATAACATGTAATTATGACGGAAAGTTAAAACATAAAACTGAAATAGGCGATGATACATTTATCGGAAGCAATACAAATTTAATTGCTCCGATTAAAATAGGTAAAGGTGTTTTAATTGCAGCAGGGTCTACGGTTACCGACGATATTCCTGCTAAAACCCTTGCTATTGCCCGTGCAAGACAGATAGTTAAAGGACGAAAAACCGGTAACGAAAAAAAACGTTGATAAGTTGATAAGTTGATACGTATGTATGTAAAAACCTTTAAACGTATCATCGTATTTCCGTATCACCATATTTTTTAGCGGAGCTAATGGAGGAAAAACAGTGGTTATAGGTAAGTTAAAAATTTTTAGTGGTTTGGCAAATCGTAGTCTGGCAAGAGAGGTTTGTGGTTTTGTTAAAATTCCGGAAGGTGCCATAAAAGTCGGACGTTTCCCTGACGGAGAAGTTAGAGTAAAGATAGACGAAAATGTCCGCAATTGCGATACTTTTGTTATACAGCCGACATCATCCCCTGCAAATGAAAACCTGATGGAATTATTGATTATTATTGATGCGCTCCGCCGTGCTTCAGCTGCAAGTATTACAGCCATTATCCCTTATTTCGGGTATTCCAGACAGGACAGGAAAGCCGAGCCTCGGGTTCCTATCAGTGCAAAGATTGTTGCCAATCTTATTACTGTTGCCGGTGCAAATAGGGTTGTTACGCTTGATTTACACGCAGGACAGATTCAGGGCTTCTTCGATATTCCGGTTGACCATTTATACGTTAGACCGGTACTTATAGATTATTTTAGAGGTAAGAAACTCCAGAATCTTGTTGTTGTTTCGCCTGATGCGGGCGGTGTTGAACGTGCGCGCGCTTTTGCAAAGTGTTTGGGGCTTGGGCTTGCGATTATAGATAAGAGGAGGCTTTCTCCCAACCAGGCGGCAGTAATGAATATTATCGGTAATGTCAGAGATAAAAATGTCATAATTGTGGATGACTTAATTGATACAGCCGGTACGCTTGTTAAAGCAGCTGCTGCGCTAAAAAAAGGCGGTGCAAAGAATATTTATGCAGCTGCCGCGCACGGGATTTTTGCCGGAGAAGCATATAAAAGAATAGAAAAATCCAATATAAAGGAAGTTGTTGTTACCAATTCTATATATAGAAAAGTTAAATCAAGAAGAATTAAGGTTTTGTCGATAGGCAAATTGTTGGCAGATGCAATTACAAGAATTCATCAGGGGCAATCGGTTTCCCAGTTGTTTGAATAGAATAACGTAAATAAATGCTGATATGGAAATATGCTGATACGGATAAAGGTTTTTACATATATACATATCAGCGTATAAACATATCAACGTATCACCGTTTTTTACAAAACGAAGAGGAGCTAATATGGAAAAGTTTACTTTGGGTGCAGAGTTAAGAGAAAAAATTACAAAAGGTGAAATGAAAAAATTGAGAAAATCAGGAAAAATTCCTGCAATTTTTTATGGAGAAGATAAGAAAAGTATTCCTCTAACCGTAGATAGCAGGCAATTTAAATTATTGATTTTAGAGGCGGGTCATAATGCTATACTTGATTTGATTTTTCCTGATAAGACGTCAAAGAAAGTTTTAGTAAAAGATATCCAGAGGAATGTTGTTACAAGGGATATTATGCATGCTGATTTTTATCAGATTAGTATGAAAAAGAAAATTGAAGTTGCTATCCCTGTGGTTCTGGAAGGCGAGGCTCCCGGGGTTAAATCAGGAGGGGTTCTTGACCATACAGTAAGAGAACTCAAGGTAAAATGTCTTCCGACGGAAATTCCGGATAAAATTAAGGTTGACGTATCCAGGCTGGAGATAGGAAACTCTATAAGTGTAAAGGATCTGATAATTCCGAAAGAACTTGAGGTTCTTATTCCTCCGGAACAATTAGTGGTTAATATTGTTGCTCCGACAATTTTAGAAGAGGTAGTTCCGGGCGCACCTGTTGAAGGTGAGGCTGAACCTGAGGTTATAGGTAAAGGTAAGAAAGAAGAGGAAGAGGTTGAAGAAGGCGGAAAACCTGCCGAAGCCAAAAAAGAATCTGCTCCGGCTAAGAAAGAACCTGCCCACGGTGATGCAGGCGGGAAAGAAGAAAAAGAAAAGAAGAAGTAATAGTTGCATATATATACCCGTGAACCTGTTTTCGTCCTTTTGTGGCAAGGACTACGTCCAGATCGTTCCAAAATAATATGAAGTTAATTATTGGACTGGGGAATCCAGGCAGAAAATATTCAAGAACACGCCACAATATCGGTTTTGCCATTGTTGATAATTTTGCAGATAGAAAATCTTTGAAGTGGAAAAATTATAAAGATAAAGCAGATATAGTACCCTCCGATAACTTCCTTCTTATAAAACCCGCTCTTTTTATGAATAATAGCGGTTCCGCAGTAAAGCCTTTAATTAAAAAATACCTGCCCGACTCCGCCAGCTGGCGGACTGGTCAGGCTGGTAATCCTGATCCCGAAGATATTATTGTTATACATGATGATATGGATATAGAATTCGGATGTATTAGATTGAAACGGAACGGTTCATCGGGCGGGCATAACGGGGTTCAGTCAATTATTGAGACGCTGGGAACGGATAATTTCTCACGGTTGCGGATTGGTATAGGACGTCCTCCTGAATTTATGGATCCTGTTGATTTTGTACTTTCAGATTTTAATAATAGGGAAAAGAAAGAATTGAAAACGATTATTACAAAAACAGAGGATGTAATTTCTTTTTTTCTTGAATCCGGATTGCAGAAAGCTATGAATATCTTTAATAAACGCGAATAGTCGCGAATAGGAAGTCAACGCGAATACACGCGAATCAAAAGGAGTTATTCGTCCCGATAAATCGGGATTAGATTCGCGATAATTAGTGTTCCCGAACGGAGTGAGGGGCATGTCTTTTATACTGATAATAGCAGGACTTGTTGTGCTGGTTTTGGGAGCGCATTTGCTTGTTGAAGGTGCTGTTAAACTTGCGGAAAAATACGGTATTTCCAAAACCATTGTTGGTCTTACCATTGTTGCCTTCGGAACAAGCGTTCCTGAACTGGTTGTAAATGTTGTTTCTGCAGTCAACGGCCATTCAGAGATAAATCTTAGCAATGTTATAGGTTCCAATATATTTAATATTGCTGTGTTTGTCGGCATTGCAGTGTTTTTAAGTCCGCTTGCGGTTGACAAAAAATTTATAACGAGACATATACCATTCACTGTATTTGCCACGGCTATTTTTATTTCTGCAGGATTTATTTCATTTCAAATCGGCCGTATAGATGCCGGAATATTTTTAATCTGCTTTTTGTATTTTATATATTATCTTGTAAAAGAAGCACATAGCGAATATTTAAATTCCAGAGAAGCCGGGAAAGCAAATAATAGCCCGGTATATAAGATGGTTTTTAGTATAATATCGGGAATACTTCTTTTGTGGTTAGGCGGTGAAATGACTGTAAAAAATTCCGTCAGTTTTGCAAAAATGCTGGGGATTCCGGTGTCACTTATTGCAATTACTATAATCTCTACAGGCACATCGCTGCCGGAAGTCGTATCGTCTATTGTTGCATGGAAAAAAGAACATAAAGATCTTGCCCTTGGAAATATTTTAGGAAGCAATATTTTTAATATTTTTTTTGTTATAGGGATATCAGGACTTATCTCCCCGTTAAAAATTTATAAATGGTTTTTTATAGACGGAATGATTATGCTTTTAGCTATTTTGATTTTTAGTTGTTTTGTTTTTTTAAAGAAAGTGAAAATATTGGAAAAAAAGGAAGGAATATTTTTTCTCGTTAGTTATATCGGATACATAGTATATGTTATTTTAAGGAGGTAGGATTATGATTGATCTGTTTGGCGGTTTTACCAGTATAAGTGCGGCGGTTATTTCAGCGGTTCTTGGCATGGGATTTGTCGCTTATCTTGCAGCAGGAATTCTGAAGAAAAGTCAGGGAAATGAAAGTATGGTTTCCATATCAAAGTCCATTCAGGAAGGGGCTATGGCTTTTCTTAGAAGGGAATATAAATCAATCGGAATCTTTGTTTTTATTCTTGCAATCATAATTTTCTTCGGGGTTGCAAAGAAGACTGCGGCTGCATTTATTGCAGGAGCTTTCTGTTCCATAATAGCGGGTTACATAGGTATGAGGGTCGCGACATCTTCAAATGCCCGGACGGCGCAGGGGTCAGTGAAGTCGATAGGCGAGGCTCTTGATATAGCATTCCCGGGCGGCTCGGTTATGGGGATGGCTGTTGTTTCTCTGGGGCTTTTAGGGCTTTCGGTTGTTTTTCTTGTTTTTATATGGCACAGCATGGGTCAGCAGTCGGATATTGTTTTTGCAATGTTTGAAGCAACAAGACTTGTTGCAGGTTTTTCAATGGGTGCATCTTCCGTAGCGCTTTTTGCCCGTGTCGGAGGCGGAATTTATACAAAAGCGGCCGATGTCGGTGCTGATTTGGTAGGAAAGGTTGAGGCCGGAATTCCGGAGGACGACCCGCGTAACCCGGCGGTAATAGCGGACAATGTCGGCGATAACGTCGGTGATGTTGCAGGTATGGGTGCGGATTTATATGAAAGTTATGTAGGAGCCATAATTTCGGCACTGGTGCTTGCTGCTGCAAATCTTGCAGTCGGAGTTAAGGGAATGCAGCTTGCATTCCTTTTAGCCGGATGGGGTATAATATCGTCTATTATCGGTGTTCAGTACGTTATTGTTTCAACAGGCGAGAAAGCGGATGCTCAGAAAGCGATGAACCAGGGTATGGCTGTCAGTGCGGTTCTTTTGATTATCGGAGCATTCCTGCTCTGTAAAGTATGGTATGGGGATATCGGGTTTTTCTGGGCGGTCCTATCCGGATTGGCTGCAGGTATGATTGTAGGTTTTATTGCCCAGTATTATACATCCGGTAATGCTGTTAAAGAAATTGCCGAATCCGCACAGACAGGTCCTGCAACCTGCATAATTCAGGGAATGGCAACAGCGATGAAGTCAACGGTAGTTCCGCTTATTGCAATTGCGCTTGCAACAATTGTTGCATATAAAACGGCAGGGATTTTCGGTGTTGCGCTTTCAGCCATCGGTATGCTTGCTTTAACAGGTATGACGGTTGCCGTCGATGCATACGGCCCAATTGCGGATAATGCTGCCGGTATTTCCGAAATGGCACATCTTGGTCCTGAGGCAAGAAAAAGATGCGAAAAACTGGATGCCGTCGGGAATACTACCGCAGCAATCGGCAAGGGTTTTGCAATCGGTTCCGCTGCATTGACCGCTCTTGCGCTTTTTACCGCATATTCGCAAATCACAGGTCTTTCCATGATAGATGCCTTGAAATCATCCGTTATTGCGGGAATGTTTGTCGGAGGGATTATACCGTTTGTTTTCTGTGCCGAAACTATGCAGGCGGTCGGCCGTGCGGCATTCGGCGTTGTTGCTGAGGTTCGCCGTCAGTGGAAAGAGATACCCGGCTTAATGGAAGGTAAAGCAAAACCCGATTCGGCGAGAATCGTGGATATTACGACAAAAGGCGCTTTAAAAGAAATGATAGTTCCCGGAGTTATGGCGGTTGTTCTTCCGGTAATTATCGGTATTATACTCGGAAAGGAAGCGCTAGGCGGATTTCTTGTAGGTTCTCTTATAACAGGCGTGCCGCTGGCGATCTTTCTGGCAAATGCAGGCGGAGCATGGGATAACGCGAAAAAATACGTAGAGGAAGGTAATCTTGGCGGCAAAGGTTCCGACGTTCATAAAGCGACGGTTATAGGGGACACAATCGGCGACCCGTTTAAAGACACGTCCGGCCCGTCAATAAATATTTTATTGAAACTCATGGCGGTTGTCTCGCTTGTTTTTGCGTTGTCAATTGACAAACTGCATATCTGGCTTTCGGATATATTGCCATTTCTGAAATAGAAAAACGCAAATGACCGCCCGCCTGACAACGGCGAGGCAGGCAAATCATAACCTAAGAGATTTCGACAGGATTAACAGGATTAAGAACTCTACAATCCTGTCAATTCTTGACAGGATTTTTATTTAAAGTTATTGTTTTACTTTTATTTGTAAACTTTGTTTACTAAAGTTTACAACAGGCTGACGTTAAATCCAGTTAATCCTGTCAAAAAAATTTTAGTATTGTAGCGGTGGGATTGCTATCCCACTTGTCCTGAGCGTAGTCGAAGGAATCTGCGTTTTTAGAAAATTATGAAACTAAGAAAAATAATTCTAGCTGTTCTCATCTTGTTTTTTACCTGTCCCGTGTTTTGTAAAAACATTGCAGTAATCCCTTTTCAGAATATAACCGGCGATAAAGAGAAAAACTGGGTCGGTGCAGGGTTTTCAGAAACCTTAACCACAAAGATAGTTAAGGTAAAAGAGATAACTGTCCTTGAAAGAGAGCAACTATCAAAGATACTGGAGGAAATCAAATTCCAGTATTCCGGTGCCGTTGATGAAGAAACCGCAGTTGAAAAAGGCAAAATGTATGGTGCTGATGTGCTCGTTTTCGGTTCTTTTCAGATTGTGGATGACACCTTAAGAGTTACCGCAAGATTTGTAGATGTTGAAACCAGAAAAGTAATTGATACGGCGGAGGCAAACGGAAAGATTTCCGATATTTTTAAACTTCAGGATGAAATCGCATTTAGTTTAATGGATAGTTTGAAAATTGTCCTTGCCGAAAAAGAGAAAGAGGAAATAAAAGTTAATCCAACCGAAGACCTTACTGCATATCAATGGTTCAGTAAAGGGTATGAGGCGCTCACTTTGAAACTTTATGATAAAGCAATAGAATATTATACAAAGGCAATTAAAATAAACCCAAAATATGCAGAGGCCTACAATAACCGCGGGATTGCTTATTATAACAAAGGATTATATGGCAAGGCAATAGAGGATACTACAATGGCAATACAGATAAACCCAAAGTATGCAGATGCAGACACTTACCTCTTCATTGGAAATGCTTATCTATTTCAATTATTATATGACGATGCAATAGAATATTATACAAGAGGAATAAAATTAAACCCGAAAGATTCGGACGGGTACTTCTGCCGTGGGATGGCTTATGATGACAAAGGATTATATGATGAGGCAATAGAAGATTACACAAAAGCAATACAGATAAGTCCAAAAGAGACCGTAATATACCACAATCGTGGGGAGGCTTATAAGAATAAAGGATTATATGATGAGGCAATAGAGAATTTTACAATGGTAATTAAATTAGATCCAAATAATATACACTACATCCATCGCGGAGATGCTTACTATGATAAGGGTCTATATGATGAAGCAATAAAGGACTTTACAAAAGCAATAAAATGTCTTGCAAAAACAATAAACCCGGACCCAAGATTCCCGAAGTTAACCACAGAAATAACAGGTTCTTGCTATGACAAGCGCGGAAATGCTTACTATAAAAAAGGATTGTGTGATAAAGCAATAAGTGACTTTAAAAGAGCAGTTGATTTGGGATATTATTCCTCCCTTGAATCTCTTAAAAAGTTTTTTAATATTAATTATTAAAAAAAATGAACGAAAAAGAATTTAGGGAAAAACTACAAAATATTATAGATAAGTGTACATACGCAAATAAAACACAGGCAATACTGGAATTATGTAAAACTTATGATCCTTTCATCAGAGTAGTTAGAGAGGCAATCAACGGTAAACCTGAAACATTTAGATATAATTGTTTTATGTACGCCTTCAATATTAATCATGAGAATCAAAATAATAGAATAATGCAAATATTAAAACAAGAATTCGATAAAAATAAAGAAACAGAAATATTTGTTGCAGATAAATTTGTAAAATTTTGTCTCTCCAGAAAATACTTATGTAAAATATCATTTAACAAAATCAAAAATGACGATATAATAATTTATTTTGATAAAAACTCAGTCCCAAAACATGCTGGAAAGGTTAAAAATGGTAGGGTGATTTCAAAATGGGGTGCTGGCGGTAATTTATATGAACATAGCATTTGGGTAGTGCCGATAAAATATGGAACCCATGTTAAATATTTTAAAGAAATTTCAGAAGAGAATTCTGAGAAATATTTTATTGAATATGCAGAAACACAAAGAAATAGTATTCCTTAAGAGTAAACCCGGAGCAAAACCGGGACGTCCTGGACTTTGTGTGGCGGGAATAAGTTTCTTGTTTGGTAAAAAATGAAAATTGTAAAAGATAAAAACAACTATGCATTTATTGATAGCCAGAATCTGAATCTTGCTATTCGCGATCAGGGCTGGGCACTTGATTTTAAAAGATTCAGAAAATATTTGGAAGATAAATTTCATATTAAAAAGGCGTTTATTTTTATAGGTTATATTGCCACCAATGAGAGTTTATATACTTCGTTGCAGGAATATGGGTACATTTTAATTTTTAAACCGACTTTGTATTTACCAAATGGCAAAGTTAAGGGTAATATAGATGCAGAATTGGTATTGCATACAATGATTGAATATTCAAATTATGAGAAGGCAGTTATTGTGACAGGTGACGGTGATTTTCATTGTTTGATTGAATATTTAAAGAAGCGTGATAAACTGGAAAGGATTGTTGTCCCTAATAGATATAAATATTCTTCGCTACTTAGAAAATTTGTTCCACAAATGGTGTTTATGAATGATTTAAGAGCTAAGTTGGAATATAAATAAAAGAGAGGCATTACCTAGGGACGAACCCTTCGGCTATCCTCTCATCGTGATTCACTAATAGTATAACATAAAATAATAATTTGTCAAGTACTTTTTTTCATATTATGATAAAATTTGAAGGGGGTTTAAAAAATGGCGAAAATTCTTATTGCATATTATTCAAAAGGCGGCAGTGTAAAAAAAATGGCTAAATTTGTCGAGGATGGTGTAAAGGAATCCGGAGTAGATGTTGTTTTAAAAACAGTTGAAGACGTTGCCGCGGATGAGCTTATACAGTATGACGGGTTTATTTTCGGTTCACCGACATATTACGGTCAGATGGCCGCTCAAGTTAAAAAACTTCTGGATGACTCGGTAATTCTGCACGGCAGACTTGAAGGCAGAATCGGAGGAGCATTTACATCTGCGGGAAATATAGGGGGCGGTAACGAGACAACAATTCTTTCTATCCTGCAGGCATTTATGATCCATGGAATGGTGGTTCAGGGTACGTCAAAAAATGACCATTATGGTCCTGTTGCAATAGGAGCACCGGATAAGCGTGCTGAAAGACAATGTGTTGACCTTGGAAAAAGAATCGCAAAACTTGTAAAAAAATTGTGTCAGTAAGGTTAGGTTTCTGTTATGCAGATAGGAATTATCGGATTACCTAATGTAGGAAAATCTACTATTTTTAATGCACTTACCAAAGCCCATGCTCCGGTAGCTGATTATCCTTTTACGACTATAGAACCCAATATAGGCATAGTAACTGTTCCTGATAAGCGTTTGGAAAAATTAGGTGAAATATGTAAGCCGGAGAAACTAACGCCTGCTACTATAAAGTTTGTCGATATAGCAGGTCTTGTTAAAGGCGCATCAAAAGGAGAAGGACTTGGAAATAAGTTTTTATCCCATATAAGAGAAATGGATGCAATTATTCATGTTATGGGATGTTTCCGTGAAGATAGTAATCAGAAAGAAGAGACGGAAATAATAAAAACGGAACTTTTTTTAGCCGACCTGGATGTTGTTAATAAAAGAATTTCAGCGGTATCACCTAAAGCGAAATGCGGTATTAAAGAAGCTAAGGAAGAACTTGAAATTCTATACCGCATAAAAACAGATATTGAACAGGGTAAGGTTCCTGCCTCCTACCCTCTACCCTCTACCCTCTACCTTCTTTCTGTAATTCCTGTAATTTATGTAGCAAATATAAATGATAAAGCTGTTGTCCCGGTTAACTCAGTCCCTATAAATGCCAAGATTGAAAATGAAATGCTCGATCTTTCCGAGGATGAGAAAAAGGAGCTGGAGGTAAAATCCGACCTGGATAAATTAATTCTGGCGGGTTATAAATTGCTTGACCTGATAACTTTTTATACTACCGTTGGGACAGAGATTCGGGCATGGAATATAAAAAGCGGAACGGTTGTTCAGAAAGCTGCGGGAAAAATTCATACCGATTTTGAAAAAAAATTTATAAAAGCAGAAATTTTTAATTTTTCGGAACTCGAAAAATACGGTTCTGAAAAAAAATTACATGAGAATGGGCTTGCCCGTATTGAAGGTAAGGAATATATTGTTAAAGATGGGGATATAATAAGAATAAAAATTTAGCCCCAAACCAGAGCAGAGCACGGTTCGGGGTTTACCCTGTACCGCCCGCTCCGCCAAAGCTTAAGCGAGGCGAGAATTTATTCTGGTACAGGGTTGACGCTGTAATTTTAATCTTATATAATAAAAAACTGTGCATAATATTTCCGAGTATTTTAATATAGCCAGAAAATCTGTTTTAGAGTCAAGCAAAATACTTAAAAAATATTTTTTTCTTCCTCCTTGGCAGGTAGGAACCGATTATAAGGGTGATAGGAATCCGGTTACAATTGCAGATAAGAAATCGGAAAATACAATAATAAGAATTTTAAGAAAAAATTTTCCCGAGACGGAATTTTTGTGTGAAGAAAGCTGCCATTCGGATATGGTTTCAGGCAGGAAACTGGTATGGATAATTGATCCTCTTGACGGTACTGTAAATTTTGTACATAAACTTCCGTTGTTTGCCATATCCCTTGCTCTTTGCAAAGGTAAGGATGTTTTGTTAGGGATTGTTTATAATCCTATAAGCAAGGAATTTTTTCATGCGATTAAAGGAAGAGGATCGTATCTTAACGGAAAGAAAATAAAGGTTTCCGGAATAAAAAATATAAAGTATTCGCTTGTAGTAACAGGATTTCCTTATAGCCGCGGTGCATCGGCACAAAAAAGACTTATTAATAATTTTGATAAATTTTATTCATATACTGAAGGAATAAGACGGTTAGGTTCTGCTGCCAGTGATTTATGTTATGTCGCATGCGGACGTTTTGAAGGCTTTTGGGAAGAAAAGCTGAATCCATGGGATGTCGCTGCGGGGTCGGTTATCTTGAAAGAAGCAGGCGGCAAAATTTCTGATTTTGCTGGCGGCAGCAACTATATATTCGGTAGAAGTATTATTGCATCAAATTCAAAAATTCATAAAAAGATGCTGGAAATCATTAATAATGCAAATAAACGCTGATATGTTGATATGTTGATACGTTGATATGTAAAAAACCTTTATCCGTATCAGCGTATTTCCGTATCACCGTATTTTTCGGTAAAACGAAAAAAGGGGGGGATATGATTTGTCCAAGTTGTGGAAATGTTGCAGAATCAAATGATAAACATTGTAATCGCTGTGGATTGGCATTGACGGCTAAAAGTCAACATCTCTTTAATGCAATAGGAACGTTTAGCTGGATTATGCGTCGCGCCTTAGGGGGAATGTTTGCCGGAATTATCGGCTGGGTGGTTTCGATAGCATTAAATCGTGCAATGATAATAGAACCATCGTATTCTCTGACATTTCATATGGTTTACCGTTTTGCAATTATCGGTGCTTTTCTGGGCAGTGTCGGGGGAATTATTGAGCATTCGTCTTATAAAGCATTTTTAGGGGGAATTTTAGGATGTATTGGCGGAGTACTTGGAGGTTTAATAAATATTCCTATCATTACCGGGCTTAACACTTCTACTCAATTAGCATATTTAATTGCGCATTCATGTTCATGGGCAGTTATTGGACTTTTTATAGGGACAACAAGCGGTATAATCGAAAAGAAACGGAATAAAATTTTGATTGGATTACTTGCCGGTATAATAGGAGGAGCATTCGGGGGTGTTTTAGGTTCCGAGTTATACTGGGCGGAATTGGCACAACCGACTCATTCTTCAGGTTGGCTTGCCGAAAGATACATCGAGGCATTTGCCGGTGCAGTGGCAGGAATGAATTTATGGTTTGTTATAGGGCTTGTTGAGAAGCTTTATATTTTTAAAAGAAAACAGTTGGTGGGAGAAGCGATAAAAGTCTGTGATTCCTGCAAAACAAAAAATTCTTTAAAATCATGGTATTGCAAAAACTGCGGTAATACATTACAGGTTTCTGCCCCTATAGAAAAACTGGCGATTACCCCATATCGTTCACTTGAAAGGATTTCAAATGCGTTTAAGTTTTTATCAAGGCTTTCGATGGTTGCCGGGGTTATACTTGGTATAACGATTTTTATTTCTCTTTTATCGCAGAGTATTATTTTTGCTATTTTTCTGTCTGTTGCCTTGGCAATATTTGTGTACATAATTTCGATTATTTTAAATAGTTTCTCGGAAAGCATTATAAAGTTTACAAAGATAAGAGAAGCCGAATAGAAGAACGCGAATAAACGCAAATGAAAAAGTAACGCGAATATTCGTCCGCCGCGGCGGATTAGATTAGCGGTAATTCGGTAGTTAATTTGTGGTAATTTGTGTATGAGTCCCGATGTATTGGGACGAAGAGGAGAGGAAAAGATGATTAAATTCGGAACTTCGGGTTGGCGTGGGATAATTGCGGATGACTTTACTTTTGACAATGTTAAAATTGTAAGTCAGGCGATAGCGGACTATGTGAAACAGAAAGCAAGGAATGAAAGTCAATCAGCCCCTTCGGTTATAGTGGGATATGACCCGCGTTTTCATTCTGAGAATTTTTCTGAAATATCGGCAGGTGTACTTGCTGCCAACGGAATAAAAGTCTTTTTGACCAAAAGGGATTGTCCGACACCGGTTATAGCATATGAAATTTTGCGCAGAAAAACCAGCGGCGGAGTAAATTTTACCGCAAGCCATAATCCGCCGGAATATAATGGTTTGAAATTTTCGCCGGCATGGGGAGGTCCTGCACTTCCTGAAACGACAAATGCTATAGAAAGCAGATGTAAAGAGTTGATTGAACGTGGTACCGGAAGCGATATTGAAAATTTAAGTTTGGAAGAAGGGAAAAACAAAGGGCTTATAGAGGAAATAAAGCCGGAAAAAAATTATATAAAGAGAATTAAAGAACTTGTCGATTTAAAAGCAATAAAAAAGGCAAATATAAAAATAGTGGTTGATGTTCTTTATGGTGCCGGGCGCGGTTATCTTGATAAGATACTTGAAGATGCAGGTTGCAGGATAAGAGTGCTTCATAGCTGGCGTGATGTACTTTTTGGCGGCAGACCTCCTGAGCCTTCAAAAGACAACCTTGGAGAGCTTTTAAAGATACTTAAGAAGGATAAATTTCATTTGGGACTGGGAACTGACGGTGATGCAGATAGGTTTGGTATTGTAGATAGGGATGGGAGTTTTATTACTCCTAACGACACTATAGCACTTCTGCTTGATCATCTTGTTAAGACCAGAAAATGGAAAGGTGTAGTGGCACGTTCCGTTATGACAACCCATTTGGTTGATGCCGTTGCAAAGAAACATAATATTGAGGTGCGGGAAACCCCGGTCGGATTTAAATATATAGGCGAGGTTATGACTAAAGAAGATATGATTATAGGCGGAGAGGAATCCGGCGGGCTTACTATTATGGGGCATATACCCGAAAAAGACGGTATTCTTGCTTGTCTGTTGGCAGCAGAATTAGTAGCAGTGAATAAGAAACCTGTTAGTAAGATATTGCAGGATATTTATAAACAGGTAGGGACTATTTTATCTACAAGACTTAATTTTCATCTGCCGAAGGAAAAAATGAACAGTATAAAATCAAAACTTGATGAGGATCCGCCGTCCGAGATAGGTTCGTTAAAGGTCAAGGATTTGGTTAAATTGGATGGTTACAAGTTTATTCTTGAAGATGGTTCCTGGGTCGGATTGCGTCTTTCCGGAACGGAGCCGGTTATAAGAATTTATGTAGAAGCAAGCAGTAAGAAAAAACTTGACCGTCTTATTAATGCTTCAAAAAGTTTTTTGAGTGCATAATAGAGCGGGTGGAAGTACATATCGTCATTTAATATGACAAATAAAATTGCTTTTATTTGTGTTAAATTAATAGTTTTTCTAACACCTATAATATTTTACACAGGTACAAAAGATAATTTTTTAATTAAAGAAACTGTTTTTGGTGTTTTCGGATTGCTTCTCGCTTTAATACTGATACTTAAAATATTTCAGGGAAAACAGAGAATAAAAAACACATGGCTTGGCTTGCTTTTAATTTTATACTTAATTACAATAATAATTTCAGCTATAAATGCAGTTCATATACAGCTGGTTTTTGAATATCTTTTTTTCTGGGTGATTCTGACCTCGGTATATCTTAGTGTAAAAAGATTTTCGAAAAAAGAATTTGTAAATATATTGAATACCCTGGCAGTTACAACACTTGTTGTTATTGTATATGGAACATTACAGTATTTCAAACTGGACCCTATTAACTGGTTTTATGGTTTTGACGGCAGGTCTTCCTCTTCTTTCGGTAACCCCAACTTTTTTTCCGGATATCTTTTGCTGGTATTTCCTTTGTTTTTTGCAAGAATGATTTCAACCAGAGAATCGGTAAAACATAGTTTCTGGATGATATTTTGTTTTCTGATAGTGTTTAATATAGGTGTTGCTAAAACCCGGGGGGCATGGCTTGCTTTTTTTCTAACGGTTTTAGTGCTGATTATCGGTCAGATGGTTTATTTAAAATTAAAGTTTAATTCCATATACAGAATGATAAGGGGGAGTTTTTGGTTTTTTCTTTTATTTTTTGCAATATTTCTTATATCTATTGACAGACTTGATACATTAAAGGGATTCTTTAGCCGCAATGATGCTTCAATAAACGAAAGAATTTTCAAGTGGAAGACAGGATGGGAGATGATTAAAGAACATCCTGTTTTTGGGGTCGGCGCCGGTAACTTAAAAGTTAATTTTGCGAATTACCAGGCAAAAGTAACAAGGGATATACAGTTAAAAGGTACAAGCGAGTCCAATCTTCATAATGAATTTTTACAAATATTCGCCGAGACTGGAATTACAGGGCTTCTTGTGTTTTTAGCCGTATTTCTGTATTTTTTCTATTATTGCGGGAGGTTATTATACCGAAAAAGCAAAGAAGAAGAATATGAATTCAATATGATTTTAGGTATTCTTGCCGGAGTATTTTCTGTTTTTGTATATGCTCTGACCAATTTTCCTTTTTCGGTGGTTCCCGTTATTTCAACAGTTTTTGTATTTTTCGGATTCGCGGAATTACACTGGACAAATTTCGACCAGTCCGAGTATGAGCCTAAGCATCTTGCCAGAAAACATACAAGCCCGTCAGCTTCTATAATTCTGTTTGTAGTTTATGTTTTGCTTGTTGGTTATACAGTAATACCGCGATTTATAGGTGATCGTGCAAGGCGAAATGGCGATATAGCTGTCCAGGAAGACGACCTTAAAACTGCTATGGACGAATATGAAAAATCGATAAAGCTTGACTATTATCATTCCGATAGGACTGCATATGATCTGGGTGAGGTTTATAGAAAACTTGACCGGTATGACAAAGCGATTGAATCGTATAAAATTTCGGTTGATTTGAGAAATTACGGAGAAGTTTATAATAATATAGGCAATTGCTATTATATAAAAGGTGATTTTAAAAATGCACTGGCAAACTGGAATATCGCAGTACAGCTTGGCCTGCCTAAAGATAGTGACCAGAAAATAACTTTGTCAAATATCCGAAAACTTACATATAGAATGAAGACGGGAAAAAGATGAAAACAAAAGGGATACCGGTTGTTATATCTTCCCCTTCCGGCGGCGGCAAGACCACACTTATTAAACTTGCCCTTAAGCGTCTTAAGGGTCTTACATATTCCATTTCGGCCACAACGCGTCCGCCATCTGCCCAGGAGAAACATGGAAAATCATATTTTTTTATGTCTAAAAGCGAGTTTTTAAAGAAAAAAAAGTCAAAAAAGTTTGTCGAGACAGCTGTTGTACACGGCCATTATTACGGTACCCTTCATGAACAGCTTGAGAAGAAGCTTGAAACCGGAAAAAATGTTGTCCTTGATATTGATGTGGTAGGCGCTTTAAATGTAAAAAAGAAATACCCGCAGTCGCTTTTGATTTTTGTTGTTCCGCCTTCCATGAAGATACTTGCCGATAGGTTACGTGCCCGTCACCGCGATTTAGAAAAGGATATTGCAAAGAGGTTGCGTAATGCAAGAAAAGAAATGAAGTATAGAAAATACTATGACTATATTATTATAAATGATTCGCTGGAGGAAGCATTTGAAAAATTAAAAAAAATATATGAGAGGGAGACATGTCGACATTAAAAGGTAAAAAAATTATAGTTGGTATAAGCGGTTCCATAGCAGCATACAAATCCTGCGAGATTGTACGGCTTCTGGTGAAATCGGGTGCGGAAATAATTCCTGTTATGACAAGAAATGCAGCAGAGTTTATTACTCCTCTGACTATTCAGACGCTTTCACAAAACAAAGTCTATATTAACATGTTTCAATTGCCAGACAATTGGGAAGCCCGCCTGCAACGCTTATCGCGTAGCGATTGCGGGCAGGTCGAACATATTTCGATAGCAAAGAAAGCTGATTTGTTTTTGATAGCACCTGCTACCGCAAATGTTATTGCAAAAATATCCGCCGGGTTCGCAGATGATGCACTGACAACACTTGTGCTTTCGGTCAAGTGTCCTGTTGTAATCTGCCCTGCAATGAATTCGGAGATGTACAGAAATTCTATAACACAGAAGAATATTTCAAATCTTAAAAAAACCGGATTCCGTTTTATCGGTCCCGAAAGGGGAGAACTTGCCTGCGGCAGCGAGGATATAGGAAGAATGTCGGAACCCGGAAAGATTGTTTCTGAACTAAAGAAAATCCTGAAATAATAACCACTCGGAAAAACTTTTCTTGAGACGCTCGGCACTCCGCCGCGGCGGACTCTGAAACCCAGATGAATCTGGGTTAAGGCTCTATAAAAAGTTTTCCTTCGTGGATGTGTAGAAATATAGTCGATCCTCAATTAAAACATGAAAACCATTCTGATTACTGCGGGTCCTACAAAGGAATATATAGACCCTGTAAGATTTATATCCAATGATTCATCAGGCAGGATGGGATATCTTTTGGCGAAAGAGGCAAAAAAACTGGGTGCAAGGGTTATTTTGATAAGCGGTCCGGTAAATATTAAAACTCCAAAAGGAGTAAGAGTAGTAAAAGTTGTCTCGGCAAAACAGATGTTTGAACAGGTAAAGAAATATTATTCCAAGTCGGATGTTTTCATATCCTGTGCCGCAGTCAGCGACTATAGAGTTAAAAAATTTTCCAAAAACAAAATTAAAAAGACCGGGAAACCCATAAACTTAAAACTAATCCCCAATCCCGATATTTTATATGAAATTTCCCGCATCCGTCCCACTCCGCCCGCGGAGCGAGGCGGGCATCCGTCATCTGTCATCTCTCATGTCGTTATAGGTTTTGCCCTTGAAACCGGAAATCTTATAAAGAATGCAAGCAAAAAACTTACACGGAAAAAACTCGATATGATAATAGCTAACAGAGTTGATGTAATGAACAGCAATAGAACTACAGGGGCAATTATAACAAAGAATTATATTAAAGAGTTTGAAAATATTCCTAAGAAAATTTTAGCAAGAAAAATATTAGGTAGCATAAGAACTATATGAACTACTTCAATAAAACAGTCGGGCTTACAAAAAAATATATAGAACAATTGCGTGACGACGGAGTTGCAGATGTGATATCTTCGGGAAAAGGGGTGAGTGTGAAAAAATCCGGGAAAGTTTTTAATAGGAACACAGAGGATAGTTTATTAGAATTATCAAAAACAGTGAGAAATTGTAAAAAATGTCCGCTTTCAAAATCAAGAAAAAATGCTGTATTCGGAGAGGGAAATCCGCGCGCAAAACTTATGTTTGTCGGTGAGGGGCCTGGTTTCCATGAAGATAGGTTAGGCAGGCCCTTTGTAGGCAGGGCAGGGCAGCTTTTGGATAAAATTATTGATTCAATGGGTTTAAAAAGAGATGATGTTTATATAGCCAATATTGTAAAGTGTCATCCAATGATAGACCCGGGCGATCCTGACAAAAGGGGCAACGACAGGAAGCCCAGTCCCGATGAAATGTCTGCATGTATTTCATATTTAGAAAAGCAGATTAAACTGATCAGCCCGAAAGTAATCTGTGCACTCGGAAATGTATCTGCAACAGTACTTACAGGTGTTGAAGCTCCTATCGGAAAACTTCGCGGCAGATTCTATGAATATTCACAATCAGGGATAAGAATAATGCCGACCTACCATCCTGCCGCCCTTTTGAGGAATCCTAACCTAAAAAGAGACACATGGGAAGATATAAAGAAGATTATGAAAGAGCTGAAATGATTAAAGGGACTGTCCCCGAATGGGGACTGTCCCGAAAAAATATAATCAGATGACTTTAGAAGTCGCCTTACCGTTAAAAATTAATAAAAATTTTGATTATCTTTCGGATGAGGATGTTAAAATAGGATGCCGTGTTGTTGTCCCGTTTAACAAGGAAAAACTTACAGGTTTTGTTGTTGCCGTCAGGCCCGAACCTTCCTTAAAAATTCCGCTGAAGAAAGTAATAAAAATTGTTGATAAGGAACCGTTAATAACTGCGGAACTGATAGGACTTGCCGAATGGATTTCACAGTATTATTTATGTTCTTTGGGATCTGCTTTGAATCTCATTTTGCCACAGGCCAGCAAGCTTTCTTCTAAGGAAATGGAAATACCGTTGCGCCGTCTTCGGCAGGCTGAAAAAAAGGTTGTTCATACCGGCGAACAGAAAGCAGCAGCAGAAAAGGTTATCAATGCTCTTAACCAAACTAAGCAAAAAACATTTCTTTTATACGGGATGAACGATTCGGGAAAAACCGAGGTTTATTTCCAGGCTATTGACTGGTGTCTGAGAAATGATAGGTCTGCCGTATATATGGTGCCGGATGTTTCGTTGACCAGTCAGTTTAAAGAGTTGTTGCGTGATAGATTTGGTGAATCACTTGCTGTTTGGCATAGTGGTTTATCACAGAAAGAAAAGAAACAGTTCCTGCACAGACTTAAATTAAAAAAGATAAAAGTTGTTCTAGGTACCCGTTCCGCGGTTTTTTTACCCTTAGAAAATATAAAATTATTTATACTTGATGAGGAAGATGATGATTTTTATAAAAATGTTCAAACACCCAAATACCATGCAAGAGATGTAGCGGTACAGAGAGCAGGGTTCACAGGTGCAGTGGTTGTGCTTGGCTCTGCAACGCCTTCCGTCGAGACATACCATAAGACCAGAACCGGAGAAATTGAGACCCTAAAATTATCCGATAGAATTGATAACCGTCCGCTTCCTAAGGTTACAGTTGTTGATTTAAAATATATACATGCATTCTGGCGTATTATAACAAAACCGCTTAGATATGCTATATCAAATGCCCTTTTGCAGAAAAAACAGATATTTCTGCTTGTTAATAGGCGCGGCTGGGCAACAAGTGCCAGGTGCAGCAGCTGTAATGATATAATAAAGTGTCCGAAGTGTTCGATCCCGCTTATTGTCCATAAAAATCCTCAGATGTTGTTGTGTCATTATTGCGGGTATAGACAGAAAATATTAAAGAATTGTCCTGTCTGTAACAGTAATATTGTTTTTTCCGGCTATGGGACTGAAAGGATTGAAGATATTGTAAAAAAACTATTCCCATCTGCTGAGATTATAAGGATGGACGCTGATACGGAGATACCATATTCAAAAATGTTTAATATTATGAAACTCGGCAGACCTTGTATTTTGGTGGGTACTCAAATTGTTGCGAAGGGATTTGATTTTCAAAATATTACAGTAGTAGGTATAATAAATGCATACTCAGGGTTATATTCCGCGGATTTCCGTTCAGCAGAGAGGAATTTTTCGCTTATTACGCATTCAATCGGAAGATGCGGCCGCGGTTCTTCGCCCGGTCAGGTTATAATTCAGACGGATAATCCGGAACATTATTCCATAAAATATGCTGCGGAATTTGATTATGAAATGTTTTTTGAAAAAGAGATTAAATTCAGAAAAGAATTTTCGTGGCCTCCGTTCGTAAAACTAATAAGTATTACTATATCGGGAAAAGATGAAAAGAATGTAATTGATGAATCGGAAAAAATTGCAGAAAAACTGGATAAGTTGTCACAGAATATTGGGTTGACCCCGAAGAATCCCGGAGGGATATATACGGGGTTGACGGTGCTCGGGCCTGTTCCTAAAGTATCTGCTTATCTTGCCGGTAAACACAGATGGCAGATACTTTTAAAATTAAAAGAAAATGAGTATGTAAATTCGGTTAAAAATATAAGGGAAATAGTGGAACGGCATCAAAAAAAGAGTGTAAATGTTGTTTTTGATGTAGACCCGCTTGAAACAGTATAGGATTTTTGGTAAAATGGAACGCGAATGTACGCGAATAAAAAGACAACGCGAATACACGCGAATTAATCCGTCAGCTGACGGACAGTTATTCGTCCCGATAAATCGGGATTTGATTTGCGATAATTAGCGTTTCCGAACATAGTGAGGATGAAGTGGCGATTTTAAAGATAAAAAAATATCCGGATAAAATACTTAAAACAAAAGCTGAAAAGATACCGAGGATTGACAGTAAACTGATTAAACTTTCAGAGGATATGCTTGAGACGATGTATTTTTTTAATGGCGTCGGTCTTGCTGCCAACCAGATCGGAGAGCTTAAAAGAATTGTTGTGGCCGATATAAGACCGAATGGCAAGAAAAAACCTTTAATACTTTTTAATCCGGAAATTTCGGCTTCAGCAAACAGCTGTTATATGGAAGAAGGATGCCTTTCAGTCCCGGGTATTTCTGCAAAGGTAAAGCGTGCGAAAAAAATTACTGTTTCCGGAATGATGCCTGATGGAAAAGAAGTAAAAATTGAAGTAGACGGCTTGCTATCCAGAGTCTTACAGCATGAGATAGACCATCTTGACGGAATACTTTATATAGAGAGAGTAAATGCCATTAAGAGATGGAAGCTTAAAAAAGAGTACAGCAAGGTAAATAATTTATAATAAAAAAAGAAGGTGTGGGGTGAACCCAGCCCTTCCTAAAAGATTTAATGGAAAAGGGTTTGGGATGTAAATAGAAAGGAAGGGCTGGGTGGAAATAATATTTTTTGGCACTCCCGAATATGTTAATCCTGTTTTTGAATATTTATTTAAAAATGAGTCGCTTATCTGCGTAGTTACAAGAAGCAATAAACCCTCCGGAAGGCATTTACATAATGTGGTATCTCCGATAAAAAAATCCGCGATAGAAAAAGAAATTCCTGTTCTTACACCTGAAAAGCTTAAGGACAAGAATTTTATTTCCGGATTATCGGCTTTTAACCCTCAGTTAGCCATTGTTGCTGCTTATGGAAAGATAATTCCCAAGGAAATTATTGATATTTTTCCGAAGGGCTGCATAAATCTGCATTTTTCGCTGCTTCCAAAATACAGGGGCGCTGCACCAATACAATGGTCGATAATCAGAGGTGAAAAAGAAACAGGCGTTACCAGTTTTTTTCTGGACGAGGGATTGGATACCGGAAAAATAATTTTTCAGAAAAAGATAGCGCTTGACAATAATGACGATACCGAAGTTCTTAGAAAAAAGCTTATTCCTGTTACAATTGATGTTCTGAAAGAGACAATTGTTATGGTAAAGGACGGTTGTCAGGGAGAGATTCAGCAGGGCGAAGCAACTTTTGCCCCTATATTGAAAAAAGAAGACGGAAGAATTAACTGGGGTAAACCTGTCTTTGAGGTACATAATTTAGTTCGTGGTACGAAACCATGGCCGTCAGCGTATACGGAAACCCGCCTGACCGGACCAGTCGGGCAGGTTAAAAATCAATCCGCCAGCCGGCGGATTAAGATTGAAAATTTAAAAATCATAGAATCTGAAGTTTTCCCTTCTCGCTCTCTCACTCTCTCACTCTCTCACTCTCTACCTGCCGGTTCTATCGTTGCTATTGAAAAGAACATAGGGTTTATTGTTAAATGCGGTAAAGGTTTCCTGCTTGTAAAATCCGTACAACCTGCCTCAAAAAATGTCATGTCTGCATGGGCATATCTCTTAGGCCACAATATCAAGATTGGGGATAAACTAGGTTGACCCCACCACCTGTTTGTGTATAGTCAGATACACCTTCGGTGTATAAACAGGTGGTGGGGTTGACAAACCGGGATTTTTTGATATAATAATAATTTGGAAATTTATGAGAAAGATTCTTCAGTGGATTTTGTTTTTTTTTATATTGAGTGTTGCTGGCGTTATAGGGGTTAATAGACTTATTAATGCTTTAATTCACAGCAAAACCGATAGGATTGTTCCAAATTTGATAGGGAAAAATATAAACAATGCATTGGACATGTTATCACCGCTGAATCTTTATTTAAAAAAGAGCAATGATGAGTTCCATCCCGATGTTCCAGCCGGCTTGATAATTTCCCAAGTTCCGCCTTCAGGAAGTGTAATTAAAGAAGGTAAAGCGGTAAAGGTTATTGTATCTGCCGGACGTGAAGTTATTTTTGTGCCTGACTTAACGAACCAGACAGTTCGCTCTGCGCAGTTGATTTTAAGGAAGAACACTTTGGATTTAGGTGAACATGGAGAAAGGTATTCCATGATTATTGAAGAGGATAAAATAATTACACAAACACCGCGTCCAAGGACTCCTATTCAGAAAAACGGACTTGTAAATATAGTGGTTTCTCTTGGGCTTCCTCCTGAGGGTGTAACTTTGATGCCTGATTTTATGGGTAGGGATATTTCAGAAGCAAAAGAGTGGGCAATTTTGAATGATGTTACTATAAAAAATATAAATAGGGTTAAAGATTCTTCATATACGGAGAATACAGTAATAAAACAGGTGCCTGAGAATGATCTTGTTGTGGATGAAAGCCAGGAAATAGAATTTTGGATTGCTGTCGATGAAAGTTCCGAAAACTGATTTATAGGTAGATGTGATGAATATACAAATTGCTCCTTCACTGTTGTCTGCAGATTTTGCGAATTTGAATAATGATGTTAAAAAATGCGAGAGAGCAGGTATAAAAATTTTACACGTCGATGTTATGGACGGCTGTTTCGTTCCAAACATAACTATAGGTCCGGTTGTGGTTGAGTCGTTGAGAAAAAGAACAAAATTGATTCTTGATACACATTTAATGATAAAAAATCCGGAAAATTTTGTTGAACCGTTTGCTAAAGCAGGGAGTGATTGGATAACATTTCATGCTGAAACTGTCCTGAAACCATTGGAAATAATAAAAAAAATAACAAAACTTGGACTAAAGCCGGGGGTATCCATTAACCCTTTAACTCCGGTTTCGAAAATATCACAATATCTTGATAAGGTTTTTTTGGTATTGGTTATGAGCGTTAATCCGGGTTTTGGCGGTCAGAAGTTTATGCCGTCAGTATTATCTAAGGTCAGGGAATTAAGAAGGTTATCAGATAAAAGTAAAAATAAGTTTAAAGTAGAAATTGACGGAGGAATAAACTTTGATACCATATCTGATGCAGTAGGAGCAGGTGCGAATATTATTGTTGCGGGAAATACAGTTTTTAGGTCAAAATATGGAATTAAAGGTAGTATAAACAGATTGAGAATTGCAGCAAAAAAAACAGGAAGATAATAGAACCGAAAATAAAGGAGGATAGAAAATGGCCGTAGCAATTAAGCTTAAAAGAGTTGGGAAATCACTGACTCCTATTTACAGAGTCGTTGTAATTGACTCAAAAAAACGAACCGGTGGTGCCCCTATAGAAGAGGTCGGTCAGTATAATCCGCGTAATAAAAAAAATACTTCATTGAATATTGAAAGGATTAAATACTGGCAGCAGAGCGGTGCAATCGTTTCTGAAACAGTAAAAAGTTTATTGAAAAAAACAACGATGCAGACAGATGTAAGCGCGGATGTAAACAGATGAAGTCACGGATTCAGACACCTGCCTGCAGTCGTCAGGCAGGGATATAAATCTGTTTGCATCCAAAATAATCCGTCTGAATCTGCATTTTTATCCGTTTGAATCGTTTCTGGAGGAGTATATATGAAAGAACTTGTAGAATATATTGTTAAGTCAATTGTTGATAAACCCGATAATGTTAATGTTACTGTTGAAGATTCTGATTTTGGAAAACTTATAAAAATTAAAGTTGATGAATCGGATAAAGGTAGAATTATTGGTAAACAGGGTAAAATAATAAAAGCTATACGCCAGGTTGTTTCTGCTTCCGCAACCAAAAACGGCGGACGTTCCAGAGTGGAGATTATTGAATAAATGTATGCAAATAGATATTCTTACGCTTTTTCCATCGTTTTTTGAGTCTGTTTTTTCTGAAAGTATAATTAAAAAGGCAATAAACAGGGGAATTATAGATATAAAAATTACGAATATCCGTAATTATGCAGAGGGTAAACATAAGATAGTGGATGATAAGGCATATGGCGGGGGTGCAGGAATGATTATGATGGTCCCGCCGATTGTAAAAGCTATAGAGGGTGTAAGAAAAAAAATAAAAAATAGAAAAAGAAGGATTGTTTTGCTTTCTCCGCAGGGAAAACTTTTTACACAAAAAAAAGCAAGAGAATTATCAAAGTATAAACATTTAGTTTTTGTATGTGGACATTATAGCGGTACGGATGAAAGAGTGCTGGATTTTGTGGATGAGGAGTTATCTATAGGAGATTATGTATTAACCGGCGGGGAAATACCCGCAATGGTTGTTGTCGATGCAGTTGTCCGGCTTATACCTAAGGTTGTAGGTAAAAAAGATTCTGTAAAGAACGATTCATTATGGAATGGTAGGTTAGCAAGTGCTGTATATACAAGACCTTACAATTTTAGAGGATTAAAAGTTCCGGAGACTCTTTTATCAGGTAATCATAGAAGTATTGAGCAGTGGCGGAAACAGAACGCTGTTAAAAACACTATAAAAAAGAGACCGGAGTTGCTAAAAGAACGCAAATAAAGTTTGTGAAAATCGCTGATATGGGAATATGGTGATACGGAGAAAGGTTTTTATATATTTACGTATCAACGTATCAGCTTATCAACATGTTTTTGCGAAATAAATGGGGGAGAATATGGAAGATGTAATGAGTATTGTTGAGAAAGAATGTGCAAAAAAAGAAATCCCGGATATTAAATCAGGTGATTTGGTAAAAGTACACTACAAGATTATTGAGGGTGATTCTGAAAGAACTCAGATTTTCGAAGGTGTTATTTTGAGGATTAGGGGTTCCGGCCTTGGAAAAACCATTACAGTAAGAAAAATATCTTTTAATATTGGAGTTGAAAGAGTTTTTCTGTTGAATTCCCCTCATCTTGAAAAGATAGAGTTAGTGAAACGCGGAAAAGTAAAAAGAAGCCGCCTGTATTATTTAAGAAAGCTTTCGGGTAAATCGGCAAAGATAGAAGAGAAAACAAGTAAAAAACAGTCGGAAGAAGCAGTGCAGGAAGCAGATAATAAATAGGCGTAGTGATACCGCTCAATGAAGGAATTATTTGATTTCGATAATTCATTTTATCACTCCACTGGTGTTCTTTCGGGATTTTTGGCAGGTCTGGACGAAGCCGGCCGCGGTCCTCTGGCAGGGCCTGTTGTTTCAGCTGCAGTAATCTTAAAAAAGAATATAAACATAAACAAACTTAACGATTCGAAAAAACTCTCCCCGTTAGTCAGACTTTCTGTTTATAAAGAAATTATTCAAAATGCCGTTGATTGGAAGATTGGGATAGTTGACCATCAAACAATTGACCGTATAAATATTCTTGAGGCTGCCAAGCTTTCGATGAAAATAGCCGCCGAAAAATTAAGTATTCAACCCGAATTAATCCTGATAGACGGTAACCAGCAGATAGATGTAAAAATCAACCAGAAAGCAATTGTAAATGGTGATTCTAAAAGTGCGTCAATTGCTGCTGCTTCTATTATTGCAAAAGTAACCCGTGATTTACTAATGGAAGAACTGGATAAAAAGTTTCCTAATTATGGTTTTTCAAAACATAAAGGATATGGGACAAAATATCATATAAATGCTATTAAAACATACGGTCCTTGTGAAATTCATAGGAAGAGTTTTAAACCTGTAAGAGTTTATGGCCAGAACGGATAATCTGTACCGATATAGTAATAAAAATACAAATGAAATCGGAAGATCCGGCGAGAGTCTTGCCGAAAAATTCCTTAAGAAGTCCGGTTATAAAATTATTGAGAAGAATTTTAGAACCAAATTCGGGGAAATAGATATTATTTCAGAATATAGGAATACAATCGTTTTCGTGGAAGTAAGAACGAGAAAAAACAGTGATTTTGGAGTCCCCCAGCTTTCTGTAAATATTCATAAACAGAGACGTTTGTCTCTTGCTGCGCTTACATTCATTAAGAAAAATTTGTTAAATTCAGACTATCGTTTTGATATTATTGCAATATGCAGTAATAAAATCGAACATATAAAAAATGCTTTTGTGCCTTTAAGATACACAGTGTGAAAGTGAACAAATATGTTATTTTTTAAATCAAAACTAGAGAAAGGAGTAGATATTTTAAATTCCGACCGCTTTGATGAGGCGATAACTTTCTTTTCTGAGTTGATTTCTAAAAATCCTAAAGATTTTTATGCACATTTCTGGCTTGCGAAAGCATATTTTAAAAAGAATGACATTGTAAAAACAAAAGAAACTCTGTTAAAATGTTCCGAACTTTATCCTTCAGATGATATTGTTTCGGGAATTACTGAAATTACAAATTTTAAAAAAATAGTTTCCGACCAGTTTTATAATACATACCTTAACTTTTCTTTTGACGGTCAAAAAATAATTTTTATATCTGCAAGACGCGATACAAATGGAGACGGCAGGATAAACCATCTTGATAACGGCGGTGTTTATATAATAGATGCTGACGGTAAAAATGAAAAACAAATCATGGACGATAAATATATTAATTCTGAATGCTCTTTTTCGCCGGATGGCAGATATGCTATTTATCTTTCGCGCCGCCGTGACACAAACGGAGACGGAATAATTAACAACAGGGATGCGCCCGGTATTTATGTATTTGATTTGGAATCCGGCATAGAGGAAATACTTGTAAGTGATAAAACTTATAATAAAAAACCTGTTTTTTCTCCTGACGGCAAATCTGTTGTATTTTGTGCCTGGCGTGAAGTCGGGGGGCATGCGGGTATTTATTCGGTTGATATAAAAACAAAAGCAGTAACGGAATTGGTTCATGATTTTTATGAGCATACATCTGCGAAAATATCTTTAGACGGCAGATATGTATTATATTCCTCGTGGAGGGATGATACATATGGCGACGGTAAGATTGATTTTAGGGATTCGTCCGCAGTATATATAACTGATCTTAGAAACAAATCTGTAATCCAGCTTACTAAAGATAAATTTGATAATTCTTTTCCCGAATTTTCGCCTGATTACAAAAAAGTTGTTTATCTGTCCCGTCGTCGGGATACCAATGGAGACGGAAGGATTGATGCGTTGGATTTTTGCGGTATCTATATTGTTGATATAGATAAGAGAAACCCTGTGGAAATAGTCCCTGATAAATATTATAATAAGTTCGCCGATTTTACAAAAGATGGAAATTTTATTGTTTTTCTCGGTTCATTGCGCAGGAAATACCGCGATAAAGATAAGGAAATCAGGGATTTGTATGAAAATAAAGGGGTATATATTGTTAATATTAAAACTAAGAAAGAAAATGTGTTAGTCGGTGGTAAATATTTCTCATCAACACTTCCGCGCGTATCATCAAAGGGAAAAATTGCTTATCTTTCATGGAGGAAGCATACTCGCCGAGGAATTTTTATAAGGGATATTTATAAACTACCGTCACCTTCCGAATTGAAAGAAATTATAGAGGAGAACCTGTAGTAAGGAAACGCAAATTACGCAAATGAAATGAACTAACGCGAATATTCGCGAATATCAGCGTTAGATTAGCGACAATTCGCGTTCGAGTGTATGCTTTCACAAATTAATTCTGCATCAGTTTATGGAATAGATGGGTACATTGTTACGGTTGAGGTTGACATATCCAGCGGATTCCCCACTTTTTCTATAGTTGGACTTCCTGATACTTCTGTAAAAGAATCAAGAGATAGGGTAGTTTCTGCTATAAAGAATTCAGGTTTTGATTTTCCTACAAAAAAAGTTACTGTTAATCTTGCTCCGGCAGGAATAAAGAAAGAAGGTGCGATTTTTGATCTGCCTATAGCAATTGGAATACTTCTTGCAACGGGGCAGATAAACCAAAGCAATAGAAAATATTCGTTTATAGGGGAACTCTCGCTTAACGGTTCAATAAGAAAAGTAAGCGGTGTACTTCCTATAGCAATTAAGCTTAAGGAAGAAAATATCGATGGTTTAATTCTTCCCGAAACTAATAAAAATGAAGGAGCAGTAGTTGATGGTATTAATATTTATCCTGTCAAAGATCTGAAAACAGCAGTGAATATAATTTCCGGAACAGCAGGCGGGTTACCTCATAAACTTGATTTAATGAAGATTTTTTCTTCAGCCTCGGATTATGATATTGATTTTAAGGATGTAAAGGGTCAGGCGTTTGTTAAAAGAGCAATCGAGGTAGCTTGTGCCGGCGGTCATAATATGTTGTTAATAGGTTCACCGGGTGGCGGAAAAACTATGTTGGCAAAAAGAATTCCGACAATTCTGCCGTCTATGTCTCTGGAAGAAGCAATTGAAACCACCAAAATACACTCTATAGAAGGGCTTGTCTCTTCACATGCGTCACTTGTGGCTACCAGGCCTTTCAGGTCCCCGCATCATACAATTTCGGATGTTGCATTGATAGGAGGCGGGACGTATCCAAAACCCGGAGAAGTCTCGCTTTCACATAACGGTGTTCTTTTTCTTGATGAACTTCCGGAATTTCATAGAAATGTCCTTGAAGTTTTAAGACAGCCGCTGGAAGACGGAATTGTTACTGTTTCCCGTGCCCGTGCATCCCTTACATATCCTGCAAGATTTATGCTCATTGCTGCTATGAATCCTTGTCCATGCGGTTACTATGGACATCCAACCAGGGAATGTACCTGCACGCCGTTTGCTATACAGAAATATATTTCAAGAATTTCCGGACCTCTTATGGATAGAATTGACCTTCATATAGATGTTCCTGCTGTGAAATTTGAGGAGCTTTCAGAAATGCCGGTTACGGGTGTCGAGTCGTCTAAGGATATAAAAGAGAGAATTGTTAAGTCCCGTACAATACAAAAATCGAGATTTGAGTCAGAAAAAAATATATATTGTAATTCCCATATGGAATCCAAACATATCAAAAAGTACTGCGTAATAGGATATGACAGCAAGAATCTTTTGAAACATGCAATGGAAAAACTCGGTTTTTCGGCCCGTGCCCACGACAGGATTCTTAAGGTTGCAAGAACTATTGCCGACCTGGATTTTTCGAAAGATATACAGACCCAGCACATAGCGGAGGCTATCCAGTACAGATCATTGGATAAAAATATGTGATAGTAAGATGCGGTTATATAGTGATAAGGAACCCCGCCTGAACGACTTGATCGGGCAGGTATGCTGATACGTATAAAGGTTTTTACATATTCACGTATCAGCATATCAGTGTATATTATAATGGAGAGATTATGAAAATTAGAGTATTGCTGATTTTTTTATTATTATGTTTATCTGTAAATGCATGTACTTCCAAGAAAACCGTTAATGTCGAAAAAAAGGAAATAACGTGGGTTTATAATCTGTATGAAGCTTTGTTATCAGCGGAACAAAATAATAAACCATTGATGGTGGATTTTTATGCCGACTGGTGCGGGTGGTGTAAAAAACTGGATAGGGATACCTATGCCGACCCTAAAGTAGCAGAGCTTTCTGATGGATTTGTATGTGTGAAAGTGGATACAACCAGAGATGAAATATCTGCCAGAAAATATAAAGTGAAGGGTTTGCCGACAGTTGTTTTTATGGATTCAAAAGGCGAAATTATTAGCAGAATAGAAGGATATAGAGACAAAAAGTTCTTCGTAAAAATAATGTCGGAAATATCCGGAGAATAAAATAATGAGATGAAAAAGGAAGATTTAGATTTTTTCCATTCTTGGTTCCGTAATTACGTAAAACCTTATTATACCGGAAATGACGATGTTAAGCTGAATCTTAGATTGAAAGAAGAACATATTCATAGGGTCTGCAGAAGTATTGTCGAACTCGGAAAAGATTTAGGTTTAGTTGAATATAAATTGCAAACAGCGGAAATAATAGCACTGTTTCATGATATAGGCCGTTTTGAGCAGTTGAGGAGATATAAAACATTAAATGACCGCTGTTCCATAAACCATGCAGAATTATCCGTAGAAGTAGTCAAAGAAACAAACGTTCTGGAAAGATTGGAGGAAGAAGAGCGGGCAGTTATTTTAAAATCGATACGTTACCATAATGCTTATAAACTGCCTGAGAACGAACTGCCGGATTTTTTACTTTATACTAAATTACTGCGTGATGCAGACAAGATAGATATATGGTTTATTGTGGCAGATTACTACGAAAAACGCCAGTTGCATCCTAATACGGCTCTGGAATTTGATTTGCCCGATGAACCGGACTGTTCGTCAGCGATTATAGACGATATCATGAACTGCCGCTGTACGTGCAGAGCCGATATAAAAACATATAATGATATGAAACTGTTCCAGTTAAGCTGGATATTTGATATTAATTTTCCGGCATCATTTCATTATATACAGGAACATAATTATATTGATAAAATTATAAACACTCTCCCTGATACCTCTGGAGTAAAAAAAGTCAGAAACCATTTAAATAGTTATATTGATAGGAATATCAAAGATAACCATACCTCTCGAGTACTCCGATAGATTTTACCTTGAAAAAAGGTTCATAATTGATATAATAAAATAGATGTGGTATGTATAGAAAAGGACTGAAATGAACATTGAGTTATTCAGTAATTTTGTAAGAACCCTGCATATATATATCGCCAATGCAGCCATAGTTTTGCTGTCGTTGGTTAGTTTTTTGACTTTTGTGCTTGTAATGGTTAAGTTGGGTAATATGTTATGGGACAGATATAGTAATAAAATGTTGGGCTGGATGAGGCCCGTGTTTGAGGACTATCTTAAAACTGCGGATATTTCGAAACTTTCTGCTTTCCGGCCGTTAAGCTTTTTCAGCAGGCCTATTGTACAAAAACTTATTGTTTTCAGAAGTTTCGGCGAAACAAGAAGAAATATAGAAATAATTTTGGAAGCATATGAAAAACTGGGTTTTGTTGACCTGGACTTAAAACGGTTGAAAGCATTTTTCTGGTGGACACGTGCCGAAGCTGCCCGGTGTCTCGGACAGCTTCGTTCTCAGCGGTCAAAGCCGTTTCTTCTTAGAGTTCTGAAAGACAAAGTTCTTGAGGTTAGACTTCTGGCCGCATGGTCGCTGGGTAGAATAGGTGATCCGGATATTATTGTGCCGAGTATGGAAGCTCTTGTAAATACATCCCGTCTTGCCGGTATGCGCCTTTCTTCTACGGTTTTCGAGTTGGGAGAAAAAGCAATACCTGTTTTGACGAAAGCCTTGGAACATACAGATTCTGCCGTACGTATTCTTTCACTTCATTTACTTGGCGAGATACAGGCCCATCAATCTGTTCCGGAAATAATAAATAAAACTGTTCAGGATGAAAACAAAGAAGTTCGCGTAGCGGCATATAAAGCACTCGGAACGATTGCTGATTCTTCCGGTATGCAATGTCTTATAGACGGTCTGAAAGATTCTTTATGGGAAGTTCGTGCGCAGTCTGCACGTGGCCTCGGACTCATAGGATTACCGGAGGCCGTTGGTCCGCTGAATGAGGCAATGAATGACCGTAAATGGTGGGTACGCAGAAATGCGGGTGAAGCTCTGACAAAATTGGGCGAAAAAGGTAAATCAGCCCTTCTTTTATTAGAAAAGGAAAGCCGGTCCGAGTCTGTAAGGGATATGGCTGCACAATGGCTTGACGAGTATGCATAATTTTATGCAGGTTATCAGTCTTTTAATTCTTGCTTACTTTTTTATAGTCAGCATATTCTATATTTTTATTTTTCTTCTTTCTTTTAAAGGTCTGATTTCGCACCAAATACGCACAAAGTTTGCCACTACCAATGAGATTTTAAAAGCAAGAATCACTCCACCCGTTTCAGTTATGGCACCGGGGTATAACGAGGAGAAAAGTATTGTTGCAAGTGTTAAATCGCTGCTGGAACTGCAATATGGTCAGTTTGAGGTTATAGTAATAAACGACGGTTCAAAAGACAGAACAATGGATGTGTTAAAAGAAGAATTTAAACTTGTAAAAACTTCCAGAAAATATAATCCGCAGTTAGCCTCAGAGAAAATCCGTGCTATTTACCGTTCCCAGACCGTTAAAAATCTTATAGTTGTTGATAAAGAGAACGGAGGTAAAGCGGATTCGTTGAATGCAGGTATAAATGTAAGTACATATCCCCTTTTCTGCTGTATTGATGCAGATTCGGTTTTAGAACAAAGTTCTCTGTTAAGAGTGGTGCATCCTTTTATGGAATCCTACGCCAACATTGTTGCTACCGGAGGTTTAATCCGTGTTGCAAATGGATGTAAATATAGAGGGAAGGAAGTTCCTGATGTAAAAACTTCCAATAAAATGCTTGTTAATTTTCAGGTGGTTGAGTATTTCCGTGCTTTTTTGTCCGGCCGTATGGGTCTTAGTATGCTGGATTGTAATCTGGTCATTTCCGGAGCATTCGGTTTATTTAAGAAACAATCTGTTATTGATGTGGGCGGTTATAAGAAAGGAATTGTGGGAGAGGATATGGAACTGGTGGTACGGCTGCATCACTACCTTAGAAGAGATAAAAAACCTTGCGGTATTTATTTCTTGCCGGATACTGTTTGCTGGACGGAAGTTCCTGAAAACATAAAAACACTCAGCCGTCAGCGTAACAGGTGGCAGCGCGGTCTGGCAGAAAGTCTTTTTATGCATATAGGTATGCTGTGTAACCCAAGGTATAAAAATGTCGGGCTAATAGCCATGCCTTATTTCTTTTTTATTGAGTTTATAAGTCCTATAATTGAATTATTCGGTTATGTGACATTTATTTTAGGGTTCTGTATGAAAGCAGTAAGCCTGACGTCTTTTATAGCATTTTTTCTGCTTGCAGTTATTTTCGGATTAGTACTGTCACTGCTTGCATTGTTGATGGAAGAGGTTACATATCACAGATATAAACGCGTGAGGGATTTATTGAAGCTTATGTCTGCAGCAATACTTGAAAATTTCGGCTACCGCCAGTATATGGCGGTTGTAAGGGCAAAGGGTCTCTACGATTGGATGCTAGGGCGCAAATCCTGGGGTAAAATGGAAAGAACAGGAATCGGATAATTAGATTTTACTTATGAAAAGAAACATTATTATAGTTGTTTTGATTTTTATTTTCATATACTCTCTCTCTCCTGCTCAAGATACTTCGAAAATCGAACTGAATTTAGATTACTATATGAAAATGCATAAAAAAAATCCTGAAGCTGTTGAATATATAATTCAGATTGCAAAACACTATAAAGAGAAAAAAATGTTTGATGAATCAATAATATGGTTTAGGAAAGCCGAATTGTTACAGCCGGAGAATTCCGATATTCTTTTTCAGATAGGTATTTTATTTTCCTGGACTGAGAAGTATGATGAATCTATCAGGTATTTCGATAAGGTTCTTTCCGTTACACCCCAATATGATGATGCCAAACTTGCAAAAGCACGTGTTTTGAGCTGGCAGGATAAGAGTGCAGAATCGCTGGTATTATGCGATGAGGTAATAAAAAATAATCCTAAATATATAGATGCATATGAAATCAAAGCGCGTATTTTTATGTGGGATATGGATTATTCTTCAGCCCGGGCTATGTATTCAAAGATTTTGGAGATTGACCCTGGTAATAAAAAAGCCCGTATTTCTCTGGTTGATATGACTGCAGCCCAGGGCGACTATGATGGTGCTGTTGCCCGGTATAAAGAAATGCTCCGGGAGTATCCAAGTAATACCGCTGTTTTGAACGGACTTGGAAAAGTACTGAGCTGGAGAGGGGATTATAACGAGGCAGTTTCATATTTTGAAAGATCTTTGAAAATAGATCCCGGGGATTTGGAAGCTGCGAAAACACTGGCGCGTATATATAGATGGGCTGAACGTTATGAAGAAGGAATAGCTATACAGAAAAAGATTCTTGAACGGGATAAAAACAATGTTTCTGCAGTTATGGAAATAGCACTTTTATATGAAATGCAGGATAAATATAAACAAGCGATCAAATGGTATGAAAAAGCCAGGGATCTCGGAGGCGATAAACCGCAGATAGATGCACGTTTGGGACTTCTGTATAGTTATACAGACAGGATAGATGAAGCCATTACAACACTACAGAAAGCATTAACTGTACAGGATAACGATATTGAAAATCTTATAACTCTCGGAAGGGTTTATAGCTGGAAACTGCGTATTGCAGAATCAATAAAGCTTTATAAGGAGGCAATCCGTATTGATCCGTATAACCAGGAAGCATATATAGGGCTCGGACGGACATATTTTTATGACGGGAACTGGTCCGAATCACGCCGGCAGTTTAAAAAAGTTCTTGAAATAAATCCTCTTAATAAAGAAGCATCAGAAGAACTGGAGAAACTGGAAAATTTGAAAAAACCCAGATTTGAAACAAGATTTGATTATGCTGGACTTAAAAATTATGATTCGGAATTATCGGAGTTTGCCGAGAAAACAGTACGTCATGAATATTCTCAGGCGGTTGATATATCATTTTCATCGATATTTTCCGCCGGATTCCGCTATAAACATATTACTGAGAAAGAACTGGAAGATGCCGATAGAAACTACGGTTTAATCGGTGATGAATATTCTGTGTTACTAAGCAGGCAGTTTGGTAAAAGAATTAAACTTACCGGAAGGTTGATTAGGGGTTTATATCGTGATAACGACAGTGAGGTTTATATGCTTCGTGACGATGAAACGGGTTTTTTCGGATTTATACTTACTCAATATGATTTAAATAAGTGGGTGTTTAGTGTAAATTATGACAGTGAACCCGTGTATCCTATGCTCATGGAGAATAACCTGGAAATAGGATATTTAAAAAATGCCGGATTATCTGTAGGGCATGATACAACAGAAAACTTAAGTTTTCTGTTGTCAGTGTTCTATAAAAATTACTACAGTACTTACAGCCGTAAGGATTATAATGCCGGTGTTAAATATGTGTTACCTTTTTTAAAACAATGTGAGCTCGGCTATTATTTCCGTCATTTAACAAATGATTCGGAAGCGATACATACCATTAAAACAAATTATAAAAATCAGTTTGCAAAAGTTAATTATTCTGTTACTTGTTCGCTGGAAAGTGATAATCTTTACGATACCAGCACCCATAGTTTAAATGTTTTTACTTATTATAATATTACTGATATGATAAAACTATGTGCAGATATAACTTGTGATTTTGAACACAGGGGGGACAGGGATGAAGATGTCTATTATAAATTTTATACAGAATATCAGTTTTAGAAATATTATCTTATGTATTATTATTCTTGGTTTTTTTCAGGCACTTTACTGCGGGCTGCAGATGGACACATATTATGAGAAAGAGGATTTGGGATTGAGTGTATGGGTTGACGGTAAAAGCATGATATCCGGCTCCGGACAGGTCTTAAGCCAGAGTAAATTTCATATTGGAAGTTTTGATAATATTGATAAGGTTATACTTGTGTGGTCTGGAGAGGTTAAGAAAAAATCGGATGATTTTAAAAATATAACAATACAAAGCCCCGGAAATGGGCCAAAAAAGATTGAGGCCGATAAGGTTTATAAATCTGCTTCCTCCGGTATATTATATTCCTGTTTTGCCGATATAACTTCTGTATATAATGGAAAGGGAAAATATATAATAAAAGATCTGCGAAGTGATGTTTTTGAGAAAAAAGGTGCTGAATTTTGTTCAGTGGGAGGATATGCCGTTATAGTAGTTTACAGGAACCCGGAGGATACAAATAAAAAGCGGATACAAATAAAAAGCGAATTTCTTATGTTAAGACCCGGAGAAATATATGATATAAAGATTTTGGAAAAAGGGACTTCGTTTGTTCCTGTCCGGCTGACTATTATAGGAGGTCACGGACTTAAAGGAAATGCAAGTACAAATCTTATAAACGGTCAGAGCATAAGCGGGAAAGAGGACTGGGATGGTTCTTCCGGGGTTTACTGGGATGTAGACTCATTTGCGATTGACCATAAATTATTTGGTATAGAAGAACATGGGCTTATACTTTCTTTTGATTCACTGCTTCAGTGGATATATCCTACAACAGTAGTATTCGAATTTGAGGAATAGACGATTCGGACAGATGAAAGTGCAGATGCAAACAGATGAAGGCGCAGATGCAGACAGATGGGAAACACAGATGAAAACAGATGTAGTCACGGATTCAGACAGATGTAAATCCGTTTGAATCTGCGTTTTTATTAGTTTAAATCGTAGTTATGGGGGGGTGATTTTTATGAGAAAGACACTGGTTAGTATTATAATTGCAGTGTTCATATGTGCCGTGTTTTCCATCCCGGATGTGAGACAGGATTCTTCGTCGGGACATCAGGAATGTTTAGGAAATATAAGTCTTTTGAACCAATTTACCAAAATAAATAATGTTCAAAATGTTTATGCTGCTCCGAGAGAAAGAGACGAAGACCGGGGAAGAGGCAGTGGCCGGGGAAGAGGCAGTGACCGGGGAAGAGGCAGTGGCCGGGGAAGGGGCGGAGGTAGAGGAAGAGACAGAGATAGAGGCCCTTCAGTTCCGGGTATTCCTATGGCTGCTGCAGTTTTAGTCGGACTTGGCGCTATCGGAGTAGCAGGTTATTTCCTTACAAAAAAGAAAAGCTGCTGCGATAAAGACGCTTCGGACGGTCAGCAATAAGCCGTAAACAATAAGCGATATGCATTATCTTCTTATTACGGGTATTTTTTCCCTATTGTACTGGTTTGTATTCAGTGATATTTTTAATTGGCTGGTAAAGTCCTGGATACATAACACATTTTATACACATAGTTTTATAATTGTTTTTTTCTGTCTGATACTCATTGTAATAAACGGGTGCCGAATAAAAAAGATCGTATTAAAGTTTAAATCAGTTATTTTATTCTGGGTTGCAGCCTGTATATTTATCTTTTTAGGATTGTATTACAGGTTCCCGTATCTAATAGCAACGGCATATCCGATATGCTGTCTTGCGATTAATAAAACTTTTCTGGCACAGGAATATACATATTATTTAAATTTGCCGTTTTTATTGATAATACTCGTATTCCCTCTGCCTTTTCTGTATGAGATATCCGGATATTTCAGTTTTGTTTCAGCAAAAACTGCGGTTTCTCTGTTGAAGCTGTTTTATCCGTCGGTTATCGTCAATGGTATCGAAATATATATTCCGCCGGATGTAGTATTCAGTATAGGTATCAATTGCAGCGGTGCTAATTCTATTCTTGCACTTGTTACCATTATAATACTTTGGGCAATTATAATTAAAAACAAACCTATGATAACATACAGCATGCTTTTATTAGCACTGCCCGTGGGTTTTTTTACGAATGTTTTGAGAATTGTCTGTATTTTTATCATTGCTAAAGCCGGCGGGATGGATTTGGCAATACGTTTCTGGCATAATTTTGCCGGATACTTTTTCTATATTGTTTCATTGACACTAATGTTTATGGTATGGCACATATTTCATCGTATATACAAAGATAGAACTGAAATAAGGAGGCTTATAATTCCGTGAAACACAGATTACGTATGCCGTTGATTGTGATTTTAGCCATATCCTTTTATACTTCATCTGCTTTATCACAGACAGAACAGATGCATACTTTTATTACTGACACGGGGTATTATTTTGCAACCTCGCACGAGGGTAAAATTAATGTTTCTTCCAATCTGCTGGATAAAGAGAAGATTAGAAATATTCCTTATGAGTTAGGAGATTGGGAAGGGTATGAACTGGAACATGATGATGAAAATATTGTTTTTTTCAGGGCATACGTGCATTCTGTTGACGAAAATGCTAAAATATATTTTATTGCTGTTCATGGAATAGTAGAAAGCCGTTTTCATACTCCCGAAGTATGTTATATAAACGATAGCTGGCTTGTAAAAAAACGCGGATATACACAAATTGTTTCCGGTGAAAAGAAATTCGAGGCAAAATATTTTACGGCATATAAAGGCGACTGGAAACATTATCTTTTATACTGGTTTATGTGGCGTGATTCAAAGCGAATCATGAACGATGGCTGTATTATGTTCCGTATCGCAGTCCGTGCGACAGATATCTCTGAAGATCAGGCAAGGGAGTATGCACTGGATTTCATCGATAAGTTATCAAATTATTCTGCTGAAGAAATAGAACCTGCCGGGCAAGCCCCGTCTGCTGTCGCAGCATCAGTATCGGAATTGCCTAACCCTTCAAGTCCGTACTATAATGTAAGAAAAAAGTCCATTGAGTGGCTTAACCGGCAGATGGTACCGAATGATGTCGTTCAGTCTCCGGCAAATGACCGCCGTAATCTTATATTAAGTTACGAGCTTCCGGAAACAGCAGATGCTTATAAATATATTTTCAGTAAATCCTCGTTATATGATAATGGTGTTGCAGTAATAGCCTTTACCATAGAACACCAGTTTGAACAAGCAAGTAAAATTATAGATGCTATAATGAGGATGGGCGGTACGGACGGCGAGTTGTTTTTCACATTCAATACCCATAATACCTGGCCGAACAAAGAAGACAGTTGGGGAGCTATTATTCGTTCCGGTGCATCTGCGTGGGCAGGACAGGCTATTGTTTTTTATCTGAGGGCACGCCTGCTTGATGATCCAGAAATAATTTCTAAAAACACAGAACTACAAAATTATTTAAGTTATGCCGAATTAATTGCCGATAATATGCTGAAACGCAGAATAACAGACAATCAGGATGCAAGATACGGTTTGGTTACCGGGGGCAAAGGTACATATGTACTTAAATTGAATCATGAAATCAACAAGGTTGAGGAACAGTTTGTTCCGGATGAAGTAACGTGGTGCAGCATAGAACATAACATTGATATGTATTTCTTCCTGAAGGATTTGGGAAAACTGTCAAGTAAACAAAAATATCGTGATGCAGCTGAGTTAATGGGTAAACGGATTGTTGCGCAATGCTGGAATGAAAAAGCCGGACAGTTCAACCGTGGCCAGAGTGCTGCCCAGTCTGATGAAGTAATGGCGCTTGATTGTGCTTCGTGGGGTTCCCTCTTTCTGCTTTCCAGAAACCACGAGAAAAAAGCTGTTAGAGCGGCAAGGACAGCAGCAAAATATTCCTGCAGAATAGAAAAAGGTATTGGGTATAAACCTTATCTGGGAAAACCCATATACGAAACATATGAAGTAGGTAAGTATTATTTTCCCGGCAATCCAAAAAAATCATGGGACGATGTTAATATGATGTGGACAGAAGGAGCACTTGGGGTATCGCTTGCATATTTACGTATAGGTGATAAATCTAAGGGAGAAAAAGTAGTCAAGGAGGTTTTAAGACATAGTTCGGAAACCGGCGGTATTCATTACTCCACAATGTATGTACCGCATGAGTTTTCGGAGGCACCGGCTGTTGCACCTACCGGCTGGCTTATTATTAATATAGGAGTTATTGAGAATAATAAGATTGCTGATCTTTTCTGGGACTAAAACGGCAGATGGACGATGGAAGATGGATGAGAGACGATGGCGGGAGAGATAATTAGTTTTTAATTCTTAAATTCTGATTTTTAAGGGAGGTATTTGTATGGGTGATTCAAACGAAGTGATTTCTTATTGCTATAGGTTTACGTTCAAAAACGGTGAGGAAAAAGAATTTAACATTAAACTGGATAAAAAAACTTTAGGTATAATATCCGATAAACCCGAATCGTATCCGGATTGGACAGAGTTGAGATGTTTTAAATGTCCCAACTGTCCGTTGGATGAAAATCAAAATAAATATTGCCCTATAGCGGTAAATCTTATAGAGTTTGTTAACTCATTTAAAAGCCGTGTCTCTTATGAAGAGGTTGATATAGTAATTAAAACCGAGGCAAGACAGTATATGAAACATGTTGCACTGCAGGTCGGGTTAAGTTCTCTGTTAGGGATTTATATGGTTACAAGCAGCTGTCCTATTATGGAAAAGTTGAAACCTATGGTTTGTTCTCACCTGCCTTTTGCAACGCTGGAAGAAGGTAGATATCGTGCAATATCTATGTATTTACTTGCTCAATACTTTTTATATAAACGTGGTGAAACTCCGGATTGGGAACTGAAAAATCTAGTTAAACTTTACGAGGAAGTAAGAATAGTCAATAGAAATTTCTGTAAAAGAATTTCAAGTACGATAACCCAGGATGCCAGTGTCAATGCACTGGTTGCACTCAATACTAATGCTGATTTTGTCCCTATTTCAATAGCTAAAAATAAATTAGCTTTAATAGAAGATTATTTTAATGCTTATTTTAAGGAAAAATAAAAGAAATATATAAGTTTAATATAAATATCGCAGTTAAAAATTATTCATGAGGAAGATGTTGGCTGTCTTGATATTGGCTGCTTTAGGCTTCCAAGGGAAGATTAAAATGGTTAAAATAATTTCATCTCCAAAATCATGGGAGTATAACGCTCCCGGGCATCCTGAATCTCCGCAGAGAGTAAAGGATTCGTATAATTATTTAAAATCCAAAGGATATGAGATTACGGAAGCTGTGTCGTGTTCCGACGAGGATGTTCTTAGGGTTCATACAAAACAATTACTTAGAGAGGTCAAATCCGAAGATTTTGTGGATGCTGATACTCCGGCACTTCCAGGTATATATAAATATGCACTCTTATCGGCAGGTGCTGCTATACAGGCTTCGGAATCCGCTATAAACGGGCAGACGGCATTTTCACTTATGCGTCCACCCGGACATCATGCCGAAAGCGGTACGCTGGGAGGTTTCTGTTATTTCAATAATATCGCCATTGCAATAAAATACCTATTTTCAAAAAAACTTGTGAAGAAAGTTGCCATTCTGGATGTTGACTGTCATCACGGCAACGGTACTGAGGAAATTTTTTATGGGGATAAAAATGTACTGTTTACATCTATCCATCAGTCTCCCCTATATCCCGGAACAGGATTGACTTCAAAGGAGAATTGTAAAAATTTTCCTATTGCACCCGGAACTGATGAAGGTGAATATTTGAAAACTCTGGGAACAGTCCTTTCGGAAATAAAAAAATTTGGACCGGATATTATAACAATTTCCGCAGGATTTGATACATATATAAAAGACCCGATTACAAATATAAAACTTACTAAGGATAGTTATAAAAAAATAGGAACAGCAGCTAAATCGCTTGGTATCGCACGTTTTGCTGTTTTAGAGGGTGGTTATTCACCGGATCTGCCTGAATGTATACGCAATTTTATTGAAGGAATGGAATAATACTGGGAACAAGAAAACAAGCCGAGTAGGTTCGCCTGCGGCGAAGTAACAAAAAAATAAGGAAGTATATAAGGGATAAAATAATAAAATTTGATAAGATTTTAGTTGTTTTTTATATATATTTTTTATAAAATAAGGCTGCAAAATAGATATATCGGATATTAGGGCTAATGCCCTAAAAATATAGAGGAGGGATTATGGATTGGAAGGCTGTGTTTGTTGAACCTATCAACATGATGATAGGACGTGTTGCAGAGTTCGTTCCGGTTTTCATCGGGTTTTTACTGATTCTTATTGTGGGATGGCTTGTTGCGTTGGCATTGAAAAATCTGATTATTAAGATTTTGTTTTTCTTGAAGCTGGGTACTTTATCCGGGAAAGTAGGTTTTTCGAAGATACTTGAAAAGGCAGGAATTAAATATACCCTGCCGGAAGTTATAGGAATCATTTTTTATTGGATAGTAATTCTTATTACTCTGACGACAGCGGTAAATGCTCTGGGACTTACTGACGTAAGCGGAATTCTTGATGATATTATACGTTATGTTCCCAATGTAATATTGGCAGCATTTATTCTTGTTTTGGGTCTTTTCTTGGCAACGTTTCTCAGTTCCATAGTTGTTACGGCATGTGTGAATGCAGGTATTATTCATGCTAGAGTTCTTGGTAAAGTTGTATCGATAATTATAGTTATTTTTTCAGTAATAATCGCAGCAGAACAGCTTAACATTGCTACTGAAATAATAAACAAGATAGTTACAGTAATAGTAGCATCATTCGGTCTTGCTTTTGCTATTGCATTTGGATTGGGTTGTAAAGATATAGCTGCAAAATGGGTTAATGAACTGGTTGATTCTTTGAAAAAGAAATAATAAAGCCATATAAAGTATTCTGATAATTAGTAAGATTGAGTCCGGCATATTATAGGAGGAGAGATGTTTTTAACACACATTAGATGTGCGGGGGCATATTTTTTATTAATATCGGTTGTAATCGGATTTTCCGGTTGCGGAGACAGCAAGGATAATGTATCATTTATCGGAAAATGGAAACAAGTTAGTGAGAGTGAGGTTACAGGTTCAAAGGATGAATATGTCTATACGGTAATGTCTGATGGTATGCGTTATAGAATACAGACTGAAAGGTATGTTAGAATATATGATGGCTCACAAATGCATACAAAATATATTAAATCAGACGGTTCCGGAGAATTTAGCAGTAAAATGGTTACCGGCGCCAGGGTAACAGATCCGAAATTCTGGTATAAGAAGATTCGTGGAAAATCGAAGGCAGGGGAACAGATTGCTGGAAGAGAAACAAAAGTCTACGGACTTATGATGAACCGCCCTGACGGAGAAGTCACAGCTAAATACTGGATTGATGCCGAGACAGGAGTTTTACTTAAATCGATAGAGAGTGTCTATTCTAAACAGGTATCCATGGTTGTAACGGAGACTACTTATCAATGCCAAGAGATTGAATATACTGATTTAGATGATAAGGTATTTACAACGGAGTATTGATAGAAATACATATTGAATATTGAACAACAATACAATCGATAAAAATAAAAGGTTTTTCTTTTTTAGGATTACTTATAATAATAATTATTGTCCATAGAAAACCAGTCTAAAAATCACCATCCGGACTTCCTTTAAATTCTTTTTATGGATAAAAAACCTGTTTTTGTGATACATAAACATTTTGCAAAAAACCTACACTATGACCTGCGTCTGGAAAAAGACGGGGTGTTAAAAAGCTGGGCTGTACCTAAAGAACCTGTTAATGATTCATCTGTGAAACGTCTGGCTATTCAGGTAGCAGATCATACCCTTGAATATGGGGGTTTTTCCGGAGAGATACCCGAAGGACAATATGGTGCCGGTAAAGTTGAAATATGGGATACAGGCAGTTATAGCCCTGTAAAATTCGAAAAAGATGAGGTTGTTTTTGACCTAAGCGGTAAAAGACTAAAGGGCAAATTCTGTCTAATTAAACTTAAAAGAAGCAATCCTGCCGGAAAAAACTGGTTATTTTTCAAGATATCCAAGAAAACTATTGACAAACCGTGATAAATTCTCTATAATATTAAAATATGATTTTACGGAGGGTAATATGAAAAGAATTTTAATTATCCTGATCGCCTTAACCGTAGGGATTGATCTCTGTTTTTCAAAAGAAGAACTAAAGGTCTATACCGTTGTTAAAGGCGATACGCTTTCAAAGATTGCTCAGAGGTTCTATAACGACCGGGATGAGTGGAAAAAGATTTATTCATACAATAAATATATTAAAAATTCTCATTGGATATTTCCCGGAGATACACTTATTATTCCTATTGAAGTTACGGATGAGATAGAAGAGGCGGGCGGGGAGACAGAAGCTGAAGAAGAAATAATAGAGGAATTTGAGCCCCCAGTTTCTACACAAGAAAAGAAAAAAACCGATGAAATTGAAGAAGACACCATTATTGCTGATGAAAACTGGGTGTATGACGGATATGTTTCCGGAGAAAAAAATGCACTAACTTTTATAGGCCAGGGTAATACCGTATTCCTTGATGTCGGTAAAAAACAAGACGTAAAATCACATGATAGGTTTACTGTTTATAGAAAAGACAGAGTAATTTATCATCCCGAAACAGGCAAAAAAATAGGTACTCTTATGAGAAAAATAGGTGTTGTTGAGGTTACAACCGATATACAGCAGGAAACATGTACCGGAAGGGTTCTAATGTCCCGTGAGCCTATTGTTGTCGGCGATATGATTAAAAAGCAGCCTAAGGTAAAAAGTAATTGAAGGTTCAATGATAAGTACTGAGGATTAATTTTAACAATAGGTTAATGTGAGAAAATTTTTAATATTTGTTCTTATAGTACTCGGAATTTTTTATTGGGCATCGAATTTTATTAAAACCGGGAAATTACAGGATTATATCGATAAGAATTCGGATAAATCCTGGGCACCTAAACTTCAGTTTAATTTAGGGAAAATTTACAAAACAGCGTCCAATTATGAACATGCTGAACTCTGTTTTAAACGTATATCGGAAAAATATCCCGAGTCAGAATATAATGTCGAAGCTATGTATCAATTGGGACTGGTCTATGCAGAAACACAGAGGCGTCATCAGGCAATAGAAGTTTTAAAAAGGATTGTACAGGAATATCCGGAATATGAAGAAATCAAAAGGGTTAAAAACAGGCTGGACGTATTAATGAGTTTTTAAAATGAAAAGAAATATTTTATTTTCTATTTTTTTATCTTGTTATATTACAACCTGTCTCTATGGGGATTATTTGATTCGTGCAGGGGTTTTTAAGGATAAAGCATCTGCTATGAATCTTATTGTATATCTTGCCAGTCATGATTACCCGGCATCGCTTTATTTCAAAAATAATTACAAGGTTATTGTTGGGCCTTATGAGGAAAAAGAAAAAGCAGAGTTTGTAATTTCCAAACTTCATTTTTATGAAAATATATCTGCTAGTTTGATGGATGAATCTAACGTCGATAAAGTAATGCTTTCTGAAATGGATTTGGATATTTCCGGAGAAATGCTGGGAGAACTAATTAATTTTGCATTTGAATTTTTAGGGGTTAATTACAAGTATGGCGGTATGGATCCGGAACAGGGAATCGATTGTTCTTTTTTTATGCAGACAGTATATAAATCACTGGGTACGATCCTTCCGCGAACCTCCCGTTTACAATTCAAAATTGGAAAGAGAATAAGAAAAAACGAATTGATGCCAGGGGATCTGGTATTTTTTAAGAAATATTTAAGAGGTTCAAGAATTCATCATGTCGGGATGTATATAGGCAATGATGAGTTTATCCATGCTTCTTATGGTGCCAGAAAGGTCACTATAAGTTCTCTTAACGAAAGATATTATAGTAAAAGGTTTGTTGGAGCCCGCCGCCCAATGTAATAATGGCTCAAATCGGTGTAATCATAAGTTTGAACAGATAGGGTTGCCCCGCAGCCCCGATTTATCGGGGTGGTGGGGTTGACTTTTTTTTTATTTCTGATATAATATTTTAAATGCCCACCGAGTTAGAATCTTGGCTTATATTAAATCAAATATCAGTTATTGGGCCTGTCAGATTTAAGAAGCTGCTGGACTTTTTTGGTACTGCTCAAAAAGTCTTATCAGTATCTGCCGTAGATTTAATGCAGGTAGAAGGTATTGAAAGAAAAATCGCAGATACAATTGTTGCCGAGCGGAAAAAAATAGATATTCAGAAAGAAGTTAGAATTGCGGATAGTAATGGAGTAAAAATTATTGCCGCTTTTATGGATGAATATCCAGAAATGTTAAAAACAATTTATGGATATCCTCCTATACTTTATGTAAAAGGTCATATAAAGAAAAGTGATGCCGTTTCTGTTGCTGTTGTAGGTACCAGAAAGATTACTTCCTATGGAAGAATTGTATGTGAACATCTCGTAAGAGATCTAAGTGATGAAGGAATTACGATTGTAAGCGGTCTAGCCCGCGGAGTTGATATGATAGCACATAAAACGGCTGTTGAGGAAAAAGGGAGGACAATTGCAGTTTTAGGTAATGGGCTTATGCATCACTATCCTCCGGAAAACAGGAAGCTTGAAGATAAGATTGCGGTGAATGGTGCTGTCATTTCTGAATTCAACATGCATATGAGACCCGATAAACAGAATTTTCCCAGAAGGAACCGGCTGATAAGCGGACTTTCTCTGGGGGTTATTGTTGTTGAGGCTGATGAAAAGAGTGGTTCACTGATAACAGCAAAATATGCTGTTGAACAGGGAAAGGATGTTTTTGCTGTACCAGGAAATATTTTTTCAAAATACTCCAAAGGGTCTCATATACTTCTTAAACAGGGAGCAGGTTTAATAGAGACGGCAGATGATGTTATAGACGGGATCAGCGTTTTGAAAAATTTTGTAGAAAGGACCAGGAGGAACCTGAAAATTGTCAAAGAGAATAAGAATCTAAGCGAAAGAGCAAAATTGATTTTTGAAACAATAAGTTTTGAACCTGTTCATATTGATTTACTATCCGAGAAAACAAAAGTGCCGGTTGAAAAGCTTTCTGCTGTTCTTTTGGAGCTTGTAATAAACGGTTTTATTTCTGAGCTACCGGGAAAAATGTATATTAGAAAGGAGTGAGAGGAATACAAATGACCGCGAATCAAAACCCAAATTACCGCTAATGGTTCGACAAGCTCACCATACTGAGCAAGGTTGAAGGATTATTTGCGGCAATTCGGTTGTTAATTTGTGGTAATTCGTGTATTCGCGAAGCGAATATGGGGAATCCTTTAGTAATTGTTGAATCGCCGACCAAAGCAAAAATGATAACGAGTTTTCTGAAGGGAAAATTTAAAGTTATTGCTTCAATGGGACATGTGCGTGATTTGCCTCAGAGAAAACTTGGTGTAGATCTGAAAAATGATTTCCAGCCAACCTATCAGATACTTCCCGGAAAAGAAAAAGCAATGAGTGAAATAGCATCTGCTATAAAGTCGGCTCCGGATGTTTTTATTGCGACCGACTACGACAGAGAGGGTGAAGCCATTGGATGGCATATAGTTGAATTTGCAAAAATTGATATTAAAAAAGTCAAACGGATTGTTTTCCATGAGATTACACAATCTGCAATCGAAGAAGCAATAAGAGAACCCCGTGTCATCAATATTAATCTTGTTGATGCTCAGCAGACAAGAAGGATTTTGGATCGCCTGGTCGGTTATCAGATAAGCCCGCTTTTAGGAAAGAATGTGAGAAAAGGTCTTTCGGCAGGCAGGGTTCAATCGGTTGCTCTGCGGCTGATTGTTGAAAGAGAAAACGAGATTAAAAATTTTAAGCCGCAGGAATACTGGACCATAGCTGCTTTACTCGGGAAGGAACAACAGGATTTTAATGCGGATCTTGTTTCCAAGGATGGCAAAAAATACCATTCTACGATTGCAAATCAGTTATTCGCAGAAAAATATAATATAAAAGTAACATCAATAAGAACGGAAGACGCTGCCAAAGAAATTATGGCAGATTTGAATAACAGTGAGTTTATAGTTTCTTCTATTAAAAAGAGTGAACGTCGGAAAAACCCGCTCCCGCCATTTATGACATCCACTCTTCAGAGGGAAGCAATAAATAAACTCGGTTTTAATTCCACAAAGACAATGTCTGTTGCCCAGAAACTATATGAGAACGGTCTTATCACATATATGAGAACGGATTCACTTGATGTTGCAAAAGCTGCCCAGAAACAGGCGTCAGAGTATATCTTGAAAAACTACGGCAAGGAATATTTACCTCCAAAAATTAAAATATATAAAACAAAAAGTAAATCGGCACAGGAAGCACACGAAGCGATAAGACCTACAAATGTTTTAAAAACCCCTAAAACACTAAAACTCGAAAAAGATGCACAAAAACTTTACGAACTGATATGGTTAAGATTTATTGCGAGCCAGATGGCATCTGCAGTAATAAATGCCGTTGCTGTCGATATTAAAGCAAAAGATTATATTTTTCATGCCACGGGCTCATCGGTTAAATTTGCCGGTTATCTTAAAATATATCCTGAAGACTTAAAAGATACTATGCTTCCAGAACTGAATGAAGGGGAAAAAGTTACACTTAAACAGCTTACTCCCAAACAGCATTTTACCGAACCTCCTCCGAGATACACAGAAGCTTCACTTATAAAGACACTTGAAGAACGCGGTATCGGCCGGCCTTCTACATATGCTCCTACGCTTTCGGTTTTAAGACACAGGGGATATGTGAATATTGAAAAAACAAAAATTATTCCGCAGGAAATCAGTTTTACGGTTATGGATGTTTTAAAAAAATATTTTATGGAAATTCTGGATTTGAATTTTACCGCAGAGATGGAAGAAAAACTTGACGGAATTGCTGATGGCAGGGTAAAATGGAAGAAAATGTTGGCTGATTTCCATACACCGTTTGCAAAAACATTGGATAAAGCGAGATTAGATATGAAAAATATTAAACAGGTTATAGAAACCAGTGAAAAATGTTCCAAGTGCGGATCCCCTATGGTTATCCGTGACGGTAGATTCGGGAAGTTTATGGCGTGTTCGAATTTTCCTAAATGTAGAAACACCATATCCCTCAATAAAGAAGGTGAAAAAATCATTCCTGAAAAAACTGAAGAAAAATGTTCTGACTGCGGAAAACCTATGGTTATAAGATCCGGCAGAAGAGGTAAGTTTTTGGCTTGCAGTGGTTATCCTAAATGCAGGAATACTAAAAGTATAGATAAAGGAAATCAAAGTGAAAATAAAACCTAATAAATCCCGTGATATTTTATTAAACAGCAAAGAAAAATTAAGTGAATCTGATATTCAGGATGAGAAAATAGAAAAATATATACAGTTTTTAAAAATTCAGAAAAATATTTCAAAAAATACAGAATTGGCTTATAGAAGAGATATTAAACAGTTTCTTGGCTTTATTACCGGGAAGAAAACCGACATAAGAAATATTGATAAACTTGTGGTTCGGGATTATATTGTAAATATTCTTGGACAGACAAAAAAGAAAACAACGGTAATAAGGAAAATTGCGGCATTACGTGGGTTTTTAGGGTTTCTTGTAAAATGTAAACTGTTAAGAGTGTCTCCCATGGATGCGGTTGTTACACCTAAAAAAGAGAATCACCTTCCGGATTTTTTGACGGTTGAAGAAATAAAGATTTTACTTTCAGTGCCCGACACTTCAAATATTTTGGGTTTAAGGGACAGGGCAATCCTCGAATTATTTTATTCGTCCGGTATAAGAATATCCGAACTTATTGGGCTGGATAAAAGTGATATTGATTTTTTTTCCGGTATAATAAAAGTGACCGGGAAGGGGTCAAAACAGCGTCTTGTGCCTGTCGGCGATACAGCACTGACCATTGTAAGGAAATACTTAAAAATGAGGGATGATTCGTCCCCGGTACTTTTTGCCGGGTACCACACGGGAAAATTATCTGCCAGATGGATACAGAAAATGATCCATAAATATCTTCAGAAAGCAGGAATAGTAAAAAAAATTACTCCGCATTCTTTAAGACATACATTTGCCACGCATCTTCTCGATGCCGGGTGTGATATAAGAAGTGTCCAGGAAATGTTGGGACATAAAAATCTTTCAACAACACAAATATACACACATATAACCACAACAAAAATGAAGAAGATTTACAATAAAGTTCATCCAAGAGCGTAATTTGTAATTTGTGTATTCTATATGCAGGACAGTATACGTTTGGTTATGGAAGAAACTGGTTGTGATGAGGGGCAGGCGATGCTTGCTCTTGAATCCTGTAATTATGATATATCAAAGTCTATATCAAAGATTTTTGATTTATTAAAAGACATCATTGTAGTAAAAACTAAATTCTATACTTTCGGATATCATCTTTACGGGATGTTGACCATAATAGTTGATATTAAGCATCAGCATCATTTAAGAACAAAAGCATTGGTGACGTATAATCCGAAAGTATATGAATCTGATTTGTCGCAGAATTGGTATGAGTACGAAAGGAAATTATACACGGCCAGACTGGTTTCCGGGAGCATTCCCGATGTAACTCTTAATATTGAATCAACAATTGTAGACGAGATTCTTGATGAATATAATGAGAGTTTTTTTAGTGCGGTAAAAGAAAGGAATATTATGGAGGTTACTGATATTTTAGAAGATATTTTAAGCGGTCCTCTAAAAACATCAGCAATCAATTTTGAGGTTTTATTGGAAGAATTAAATCTGGCACAGTTTAAAAAGATGCCTGATAAAATAATTCCGCAGCAGATGGAGTTTAAGTTCAAGGAATATGACCTTACTTTTACGGACCCTCTTTCGATTAATGTGGTTCCTTTTTCAGAAGGCAGACCTCTTGTAAAAGCTGGGGTATTATCGATTGGCGATGAAATTTTTGTTCTTATAAACGATAATAGAGAAATAGCACAGTATTTAAGCGGGCTTTTAGGCGGACGAAATGCATATATGCCTGTGGCACTTCCTTCGAAGATCCATGAAATTACGGAAACAAAGGATAATCTGATAATTACCGTACGACTTGCTGCCGGTGTGGTAGGAAAGATGGTTATTACTGAGGACGTAAATATAAAGGTATTATCCCTTGTCAGGAGAAGGGGGTTTGTTAATCGCTTTTTGTTCAAATTTTACTTGATTTTTGCCAAAATTTTTGAGATAATAGAAAAATTAACAAAAATCAGCACAAATAACGGTAAAGGAGGAAAAAATGAGTAGCGTATCGATGAAGGGTTTGCTCGAAGCCGGTGTCCACTTCGGGCATCAAAAAAGTCAATGGAATCCCAAAATGTCAAAATTTATTTTTGGACACAGAAACAAGGTACATATTATAGACCTTGCAAAAACAGTTAAGGAACTGAAGAAAGCTTGTAAATTTATCAGGGATATTTCTGCTAACGGCACACCGGTTCTTTTTGTCGGGACAAAACATCAGGCACAGGAGATTGTTAAAAACGAAGCAATAAGATGCGGAGCCAGTTATGTAGTAACAAGATGGCTTGGCGGAACACTTACTAATTTTGAAACAATCAGAAAAAATGTTGCGCGCCTTAAGGAACTTGAGAAAATGAAATCCGAGGGTATTTTAGAAAAACTTCCTAAAAAAGAAATATCCATGCTGACAAAAGAGATGAAAAAATTAAGTTTAACATTAACAGGAATTAAAAATATGGAGGAACTGCCGGGTGTAATATTTATCGTCGATCCTGTTAATGAAAAGACCACAGTTGACGAGGCTAACCGTTTAAATATTCCGGTAGTTGCAATATGTGATACCAATAGTGACCCTGATCTTGTTGACTGCTGTATTCCCGGTAATGATGATGCAATAAAATCTATAAGTTTGCTGGTAGGTATTATTGCCGATGCTGTCTTAGAAGGTAGATCTGCTATAAAAGAGACAAGCAGTCATGGTGTAACTGCAGAGGAAAAGTTTGCATCTGATACGGCAATACCCCTTACAAAAAGTGACGAGTCGCATTCTGAGACCAAACAGGATGATTCTGGCTCCACAGAAGAAGAAAAAAAAGAAACTAATACGGAGGTAGAAGAGAAATGAATGATGTAAAGTCCAAGATAACAGGTGAAATGGTTTCACGTTTAAGAGAAAAAACCGGATGCGGAATGATGGATTGTAAAAAAGCATTGGTTGAGACGAATGGCGACGAAGAAAAAGCTGTTATAAAACTGAGGGAAAAAGGGGTTGTTACTGCATTAAAAAAGGCAACAAGAACGACAAAAGAGGGTTTAATTTTTTCATATATGCATCCCGGAGATAAACTCGGTGTACTTCTTGAATTAAGCTGTGAAACGGATTTTGTCGCCAAAACCGATGATTTTAAAAATCTGGGTAAAGAACTGACAATGCAGATAGCAGCATCCACTCCTTCTTTTATAAGTAAAGAAAATGTCCCTGACGGCGAATTAGAAAAAGAAAAAGAAATATTGAAAGCGCAGGCATTGAAAGAAGGTAAACCCGAGAAAATCATTGATAAAATAATCACCGGGCGTTTAAGTAAGTTTTATGAAAGGATATGCCTTCTTGAACAGCCGTACATCAGGGATACCTCCGGTAAGAAGAAGGTAAAAGAACTCATTACAGACGCTGTCGCAAAAATAGGCGAAAATATTTCAGTTAAAAAGTTTGTAAGATTCAAGGTCGGTGAAGAATAAAAGAAACGTAAATACATGTTGATATGTTGATATGCTGATATGTAAATATGTGAAACCTTCATCCATATCACCGTATTTCCTTATCAACGTATTTTCTAATAAAGTGGAGGGGGGAAGATGTCTAAACAAGTTGTAATGCAGATTGAAGAAAAAATGAGAAAAACAATAGAACATCTGAAGTCGGAATTACAAACACTTAAAGCAGGTCGTGCAACTCCTGCAGTTTTAGACGGTATAAAAGTAAAGTACTACGGCACTGATGTCCCTGTAAATCAGGTGGCAAGTATTTCGATTCCTGAATCCAGATTAATAGTTATTACACCATGGGAAAAAAGCGTACTTCCCGATCTCGAAAAAGCAATATTAAAGGCAGATATAGGAATAACTCCGCAGAATGATGGAAGGGTTATACGGCTTCCAATCCCGCAGTTAACAGAGGAAAGGCGAAAAGACATTATAAAAACAGCCAAAAAGATTACCGAAGAGCATAAAGTTATTTTGAGAAACGAAAGGAGAGATGCTATTGAGGTTCTTAAGAAAGATTTTAACGAAAAGAAGATAACAGAGGACGAAAGATTTAAATCACAGGATGAATTACAGAAATTGACAGATAGTAATGTAAAGAAAATAGATGAAATTCTGCTTCATAAAGAAAAAGAAATAATGGAAGTCTAAATAGGAGACAACGTAACGATGATATGGAAATACGGTGATATGTAGATATGTAAGAACATTTAATCGTATCAACGTATCAGCATATAAGCATATAAACGTATTCGCAAAGCGAATGGATATACCAAAGCATATAGCAATAATAATGGACGGCAATGGCCGTTGGGCTCGGAAAAGAAACCTTCCGCGTCTTTCTGGGCATAGAGAAGGTGTTAAAAGAGTCGAGGAAATAATAAGATCTGCTAATGCGTTGGGAGTTGCAGTTTTAACATTGTATGCGTTTTCTACAGAAAATTGGGCAAGACCTGCGACTGAGATAAAAGGACTTTTTGGTTTATTAAAAATATTTTTAAGAAAAAAGATTAAAGAATTTAAAAAGAATAATTTAAGATTAAGAGTGATAGGGGACGTCACAGAATTACCGGAGGATGTAGTAAAGGAAATAAATTCTGCGGTTGATATTACTGCCGGCAATACAGGAATGATATTAAATGTAGCTTTAAATTACGGAGGCCGTCAGGAGATTGTTAATGCTGTAAACAAAATTATTGGAACCGGTATAAAAGATGTTAAAGAAGAAACTTTCAAAAAATACATTTATACAGCAGGACTTCCCGATCCTGAACTTATTATAAGGACATCCGGGGAAAACAGAATTTCCAATTTTCTTTTATGGCAGTCGGCATATTCCGAGTTCTATACAACCGATATTTTGTGGCCGGATTTTAAAAAGCATGATTTTTTAAATGCGATTTCCGAATATCAAAAAAGAGTTAAAAGGTTCGGAGGCTTATAGGTTTTGTTATGTTATATAGAATTCTTATAGCACTGGGTTTGATTCCGGTTGTGTTGGTCGCTATTTACATAGGATATATTCCGTTTTTTGTTTTAATTTGCGGTTCGTGTCTTTTTGCGGCATACGAATACTGGATTTTAGTTTCAAAAATGGGCTTTGTTCCGCGAAAGATATTTGGTAATATAATTATATTTTTAGTTATTACCTCAATATTTTTTAGTGGTCAGAAATTTGCATCTTTTGATTCAAGTGAAACAACCACTCTGATATTTACAATGTCAGTTCCCCTCCTTTTTATCTTCGAAATAATAAGGTATGATATCCGTACGGCAATTCCTGCGCTTGCAATTACTTTTTTGGGAATTATTTATCTCGGCTGGCTTCCCGGGCACTTTTTACTTTTACGTGATTTAAGACCCGATGGATTTAAATATACGTTACTTTTATTTATAACTGTCTGGTCTGCAGATTCCGCGGCTTATTTTTTCGGATCAGCCTATGGGACACATAGGCTTTCGCGCATAAGCCCCAAAAAATCCATTGAAGGTATGGTTGCGTCTATTGCAGGGGCTATTTTTGTAATTTTTGCGTGGAAATTCCTAACATCGATACAACCGTTAAATAAAAGTATTTTCTATATAAGCTCATTAAAATATTCCGATGTTTTCTTTCTCGGTATTTTAATCAGTGTTTCGTCACAGTTTGGCGATCTGGCAGAATCACTTATAAAACGTTCTGCAGGCGTAAAAGATTCTTCAACACTTCTTAAAGAGCATGGAGGTGTTTTAGATAAACTTGATAGTTTTATTTTTTCCGCCCCGGTATTTTACTACTACATAAAGTTTTTCGTCCTCTAATGATAAAAATTTCTATTCTTGGTTCCACAGGCTCAATCGGGACATCTGCGCTTGACGTTGTTTCTCATCTGAAAAATTTCAAGATTATAGGACTTTCAGCCAATAAAAATATAACGCTTCTTAGGAAACAGATAAAAGAAAACAAACCAAAAATTGTTGCTGTTGGACGCGACGGGCTGAAAAATATTTCTTTGATTAAAGAAGCGGATGTTGTTTTGATTGCCGTTGTTGGTTCCGTCGGATTGACGTCCCTTGTAAATGCTATTAAGTTAAAAAAAAGAATTGCACTAGCCAATAAAGAATCACTTGTTGTTGCCGGTGTTCTAATAGAAAAACTATTAAAAAAGTATTCCGTTAAAATTATTCCTGTTGATAGTGAACATTCTGCGATTTTTCAGTGTATAGACGGTAGAAATCCAAAAGAATTGTCAAAAGTGATTTTAACCGCTTCCGGAGGTCCTTTTAGAAATTATTCGTATAAGAAACTTTCAGCTGTAACAGTTAAAGACGTATTAAAACATCCGACATGGAAAATGGGTAGAAAGATTACAGTTGATTCAGCTACGCTTATAAACAAAGGTTTTGAGGTAATAGAGGCGCATCATCTTTTTGGGGTGCCTTATAGTAAAATAGAGGTTGTAATACACCCTCAATCTATAATTCATAGCGGGGTTGAGTTTGTTGATGGCTCTATAATAGCACAAATGGGAAGAACGGATATGCGTCTTCCTATACAGTATGCACTTACCTATCCTGAAAGAAAAATTTCGACAGTAAAAAGATTGGATTTAGTAAAAGTCGGTAAACTCGAGTTTTTTAAGATTAATCCCAGAAATTTTCCGTGTTTTGAACTTGCGCTTTCTGCAGCAAAGATATCGGGTACTATGCCGGCTGTTTTAAATGCTGCTAATGAGATTGCTGTTGGGAAATTTTTAGAAAATAAGATTGATTTTCTTAAGATTCCTAAGTTAATAGAGAGAGCAATGAAGAAACATTGTTCAGTGAAAAATCCTTTATTGGAAGATATATTACAGGTTGATTCTGAAACAAGAAAGATTGTTGAGGAGATGATATGACAATAGTTTTAGGCGTAATTGCTGTTATGGTAATGTTCGGTTTTGTGGTGGTTATTCATGAAACCGGTCATTTTTTTATTGCCAAAAAAATGAAAGTAAGAGTTATGAACTTTTCTCTTGGATTCGGACCTGAACTTTTCGGATGGACAGGAAAAAAATTTTCCTTTGGTTCTAAAAGCCAGGATAAAGGTATGGAGGATGAGACAAGATATTCGGTGAGGCCTATTCCTTTTGGCGGTTTTGTGAAAATGGCAGGTGAAGAAATATCGGAAAGCACCGGTGCTTCAGATGAATTTTTTTCAAAGAAATGGTATGAGCGTATCGGGATTGTTGCTGCCGGTCCGGCTATGAATTACATTTCCGCTTTTCTCATTTTTATGTTTGTTATAATAATCTGGGGGGTGCAATATCAAAGGCCTGTGGTAAAGTTTGTAGAAAAAGACATGCCGGCGTTTAGTTCCGGCTTAGAAGCAGGCGATGAAATTGTAGCTATAAATGGAGAGACCATTGAAGATGCCCATAGGGTCTCGGAAATGGTAAAGTCATCAGAAAACAATGAACTTCTTTTTTCTATCAAGCGGGACGATAGTATTTTGGATATCAGGATTACTCCGGAGTATGATAAAAAAGTTAAAACAGCAAGAATCGGTATTGTTTATGATATGGCTTCCGAACCAATTACCGTAAAAGTCGGACCGGTAAAAGCAGTTAAGGAAGCTTTTAACCAGGTAGTTTTCTGGACGGTAATGCCGTTGAAATATCTTTATATGAAACTTATGCTTTTTGAAGCCCCGGCCGAGGTTTCCGGTCCTGTCGGTATTATGCGTGCGGCATATTTTATGGCAAAACTCGGGCCGAAAGCGTTTCTCACATTTATAGCCATAGTATCAGTTGCGCTGGGCATGCTCAATCTGCTTCCTATTCCTATTGTAGACGGAGGGCACATAATGTTTTATCTGTTTGAAGGTATTTCCGGAAGACCGCTTAATACTAAAGTAATTCAATTCGCAAATTCCGTTGGTTTTGCACTTTTAATTACACTTATGGTTTACGCGACATATCAGGATATAAAAAGAGAGAAAAACGGTTTCTGGAAAAAAATAGAAACAGTCAAACCTGCGGATGGAGTAAAGTAGAATGAAATCACTTACTGAACATTTATGGTTTAATACAAAAAGCAGGGTGGAATTTGTAAATATTACAGATAAGGTTGGAGAACTTGTCAGTAAAAGCGGTGTAAAAGAAGGTATTTGCCTTGTAAATGCTATGCACATAACGGCAAGCGTGTTTATAAACGATGAGGAAGAAGGTTTAAAAAATGATTTTAAACAATGGCTTGAAAAGCTTGCTCCGCACGAGCCGGTATCCCAGTACAGGCATAACGGTTTTGAAGACAATGCCGACGGGCACCTTAAAAGACAGATAATGGGCAGAGAAGCGGTTATTGCGATAACCAAAGGTAAACTGGATTTCGGTCCCTGGGAGCAGATTTTTTACGGTGAGTTTGACGGAAGAAGAAAAAAACGGGTACTTGTAAAAATAATAGGAGACTAGCGGTCGCTCGCAAGCAAATTTGTCGGACACGCTCAGCCGACCACCCTGCTCGCCTCGCTGAAGCGAGAGCGAAGCGGGTCGGCTTCGCTCTGGCGTCGCTCCTGCTGGGTGGTAGTCGCTCCTTAAGGGTACCGAGCAAATTTCTTGCTCGCTCACTATTAAGAGGTATATTATGGGGAAAATAAAGGTAAAAAGACCTTCAAAAGAAGAACTTAAAAAACTTAATGTAAAAGCATGGGGTTCATGGGGATGTGAGGTATCAAGTTTTGACTGGGAATATTCTGATGATGAGACCTGTTATATTTTAGAAGGTAAGGTTAATGTAGAAACACCTGACGGTACCGTTGAAATCAATAAAGGCGACCTTGTAACATTTCCAAAAGGTCTCAAATGTAAGTGGAATGTTTTGGAAAAAATAAATAAGGTCTATAAATTCGGAGGACACGAATAATACGAATGATAACGAATTATACGAATATAAAATTAGTGTGATTCGTTTATTTTATTCGTGTAATTCGGCAAAGTATATGAAAATAGGATTAATAAGCGATACTCACGGCAATATCGGATATCTTAAAGAGACAGTAAAAAAAATGATTGGAGACTACGGGGTGGATACACTTGTTTTTTTGGGTGACGAATGCGGGGATATCGAAACTGTGAAGGGTAGTTTTAAAGATATTGTTTTAGTCCATGGGGTTTATTGTAAGCACTATAAAAACAAGGCTATACCGCGCCGTCTGATTAAAAAGTTCAGCGGAGTAAGAGTTCTTCTTACTCATACGCCGAAGTCACACCAGAATGATTTGCCGGGAGAAGATATAAAACCTGAGAATATAACTTTGAAGGATTCTGATATGGTTTTTTACGGGCATACACATATACCTAATATTGAAGAGAAGGACGGTGTGATCTGGGTGAATCCCGGGCATCTTAAGCTAAATGATAACAGGGGCGCTTCACCGAGTTTTGGAGTTATAGATTTTGAAAAAAAGGAAATAAAAATTATAGACTATTTAAATAATAAAGAAATTTTTAAGAAAGATTTTTAACCCAGATTTTGTCCAGATATATCTGGACAAAATCTGCCCGAAGGGTCGCAAGGTTAAATCTTTGACAAGATTTAACCTGTCTGCGAGGTAAACCCATATGGGTTTAACCATGCGAGAAACCAAAAAAGTAAAAATAGGGAATATTTATATAGGCGGTTCTTCGCCTATTCGTGTTCAGTCAATGACAAAAACGAAAACATCGGACTGGAAAGCAACCGTTAAACAGATAAAGAATCTTGAAAATATAGGTTGCGAAATTATACGTGTTGCGGTTCCGGATATGGATTCCGCCAGAGCTATTTCTGAAATAAAAAAGAATATAAATATTCCGCTTGTTGCTGATATACATTTTAACTGGAGACTTGCGGTTGAAGCAATCAATCAGGGGGCTGATAAAATCAGAATAAATCCCGGTAATATCGGTTCAAAAGAGAATATAAGGGAGATCGTTTCTGTTGCTAAGAAAAAGAAAGTTCCGATTAGAATCGGTGTAAATGCCGGTTCTTTAACAATTTTGAAATCTCCCGCAAGTTCCTGGTTTAAAATGCAGGTTAAACAAAGAGCAAAACAAATGGTAAAGGAGTTGATGGAAAATATAAGGATAATTGAAAATATGAATTTTGCCGATATTGTTGTATCGTTAAAAGCAAATGATGTCCCGACTACGCTTTTGGCAAATCAGCTTTTTTCTAAAGCAAGGAATTATCCTATTCACCTGGGTGTTACCGAAGCAGGCACGCAATTTACCGGAGTTGTAAAATCTGCTGCTGCTTTTGGAATTTTGTTAAACCAGGGTATTGGCGATACTGTCCGCGTATCGCTGACTGCCGCCCCGGAAGAAGAGGTAAAAGCCGGTTGGGAAATATTAAAAGCCGTCGGTTTAAGAAAAAAAGGTATTGAGATAGTTTCCTGTCCTACCTGCGGCCGCTGTCAAACCGACTTAATAAAAATAGTTAACCAGCTTGAAAAAAAACTCTCAACTCTATCCGCCGGCTGGCGGACTCAACTCTCAACTCGGCAACTAAAAGTTGCCGTCATGGGCTGCATTGTTAATGGCCCCGGTGAGGCAAGGGATGCGGATATAGGGATTGCAGCTGCAGCAAAGAGATTGGGTTTACTTTTTAAGAAGGGCAAACCGATTAAAAAAGTTCCGCAAGATAAGTGGGTTAAAGAGCTTATAAAGGAGATAAAAAACTTAGAAGCCGATTATTAATGTGGGTTTTAATCTGTGTAATCGTCTTTTAAAAAAAATCCCTGCACCGTACAAAAGCGGAGCTTCATACGGGGTGAATGTAATCTGTGATCATGTTTAGAAAAAAATTTCGTAATATTCATTTTGTAGGAATCGGCGGAAGCGGTATGTCGGGTATTGCTGAAGTGCTTCTAAATCTTGGTTTTAACGTAAGCGGTTCTGATTTAAAAGAATCCGATGTAACAAAGCATCTTGCCGGTCTTGGTGCAAAAGTTAAAATAGGACATAAAAAAGAAAATATCGAAGATGCGCCGGCAGATGTAGTTGTAACCTCCACAGCAGTTAAAAAAGATAACCCTGAAGTAGTAGCGGCACATTCAAGAAAAATTCCTGTTATTCCCCGTGCAGAAATGCTTGCCGAATTAATGCGGTTAAAATATTCAATAGCAATTGCCGGATGCCATGGTAAAACAACAGTGACATCTATGACATCCTTGATTCTGGCGAATGCCGGTCTTGACCCTACTGCTGTTATTGGAGGGAAATTTAATAATTTTGGTACAGGTGCTAAAATGGGCAACGGCGAATATCTTGTAGCAGAGGCGGATGAATCAGATGGTTCCTTTTTAAAACTTTTTCCGACATTTGCAGTTGTTACGAATATAGACAATGACCATCTTGATCATTACGGTACTCTTGAAAACGTAAAGGATGCATTTATACAGTTTATAAATAAGATTCCATTTTATGGTTATACTATTTTATGTAATGATGATGAAAACATTAAAAGTATAATTCCAAAAATAAAGAGAAGATATTATACATACGGTTTAAGCGGTTCGGCTGATTTTAAGGCCGAAAGTGTTAAAACAACGATTACCGGCAGTAAATTCGATGTTTCTTACCGCGGAAAGATTCTCGGAAACATTGATTTAAAAATTCCCGGTAAACATAATATCCTGAATGCCCTTGCAGGCATTGTGTGTGGTTATGAACTTGATATTAAATTTGATGTAATAGCAAAAGCATTGCTTGATTTTGACGGAGTAGGCCGCCGTCTGGAAAGAAAAGGCAGTTATAAGGACGTTATTTTTATTGACGATTACGGCCATCATCCAACTGAAATAAAGGCAACACTTTCTGCAATTAAATCTATTAATCCTAATAAGAGATTATTTGTTTTATTTCAGCCGCACAGGTATACAAGAACACAACTTTTGCAGGACGAGTTTGGTACTGCCTTTGTTGATGCCGACGTAGTCAGAATACTTGATATTTACGCAGCAAGCGAAAAACCTATACCCGGAATTTCCTCACAGACAATAATTGATTCCGTTAAAAAGACAGGAGGAAATGATGTGGCAAAATTTAAAACGGTAAAAAATATCGTTAAGGAAATAAAAAATGGAGATATTGTCCTTACGCTCGGTGCAGGAGATATTTGGAAAAAATCTGCGGAGTTTTTAAAAGTTTTGAATGATGATAAGCCGTTTTGAAATTTCTAAAGTTGTGACCGGAAAGATACTCCAATCCGAACCAATGTATAAACATACAACATTTGGTATCGGTGGTCCCTGTGATTTTTATATTGAAGTAAAAACTATTGAAGAACTAAGAGAAGTAATCAGAACTACAAATGAAAAAGGGATTCCTTGTTTGGTAATCGGTTTCGGTTCGAATATTCTGGTAAAGGACAAGGGAATAAGAGGTATTGTTATCAGATTGACAGGAAGTTTTTGTGATTTAAGCTTTGACTTAAAGAAGAAAAGTGTTATTGCGGGCGGCGGATGTGCATTGCCGGTTTTTATTAAAAAGTGTATCAATCATGGTCTCGGCGGTATGGAATTTCTGGCAGGTATCCCCGGTACTGTTGCCGGCGCTGTTATAATGAATGCAGGAACTAAAGACGGCAGCATAGGTTCTATTGTAAAGTCAGTAACTGTAATGGATAAAAAAGGTCCGCCGTGGCGGATCAAAAAGATTGACGGGAAATCTCTAAAATTTTCTTATAGAAGTTCGAATATTCCTAAAGATAACATAATAGTTTCAGCCGAATTTATACTGAAAAAGAAAAATAAAAACGAAACCGCAAAAAGGATAGGAAAGTTGATAAAAGGTCGGATAAAAACGCAGCCCGTAGGTTCTTATAATGCCGGTTGTGTTTTCCGGAATCCTGCGGATGATTATGCTTCAAGGCTTATAGATAAATCGGGACTCAAAGGTGTGTCTGTCGGCGGGGCTATTGTTTCCGATATGCATGCGAATTATATTAACAATACAGGCGACGCCACAGCAGACGATGTTATAAAACTTATAAAAAAGATTCAGAAAAAGGTTAAGAAAAAATTTTCGAAGAATTTGGAGCTGGAAATAAAGATAGTAGGAGAGTAGTATAACGCGAATAGTCGCGAACAGGAAAGACAACGCGAATACACACGAATTAATCCGTCAGCTGACGGACAGTTATTCGCGACCATTAGCGTTAGATTTGCGGAAATTCGCGTTCTTAATTGTATGAAGATAAAAAAAATTGGTGTTATATACGGCGGAAAATCTTCCGAAAGGGAAATCTCACTTAAAACCGGTGCCGTTATAGCTGCTGCTTTAAAAAAGGAGAGATATACCGTTGTGCTTCTGGATTCTGCAAAAAAAGATTTTATAAAAAAACTTTTATCAGCAAAGATTGATTTTGCATTTATTGCTCTGCATGGTCCGGGCGGTGAGGATGGTACTATGCAGGGTCTTTTGGAAATTTCAGGAATTCCATACAGCGGCTCCGGAGTTTTAGCATCAGCATTATCAATGAATAAGATTTATTCAAAAAGAATTTTTGAATCAAATAATATTTTAACTCCAAGATGGTGTGTGGTTTCTTCTGCCTTCTACCTTCTACCTTCTGCCTTTAAGTTTCCGGTAGTTGTTAAACCGGCGCAAGAGGGTTCGGCGATAGGTGTAACTGTGGTAAGAAAAAAGCCGCAGTTTAGAAAAGCAGTTAGAAATGCGTTAAAATATAATAATGAGGCGATTATTGAAGAATATATTAATGGCAAAGAGATAACGGTTGCTGTTTTGGGTAACAGCACTCTTACCCCCATAGAGATTGTTCCTAAAAACGAATTCTATGATTTTTATTCAAAATATGCTTCAGGGGGATCCCGGCACCTGATACCTGCCCGTCTTCCAAAGAATGTTGTTGAAAAAGCAGGAAAAATAGGACTTCTGGCGCACAGCGTATTAGGCTGTAGGGCTATGTCTAGGGTTGATATGATTGTTGATAAAAAGAACAATATTTACGTACTTGAAGTCAACACCATACCCGGTATGACAGATACTTCGCTTTTCCCTGATGCAGCAAAATTCGACGGAATATTTTTTGGCAGGATGTTGAAAAAGATTATAGAGTTTTCGGTAAAATAATAAAACTTAATGGGTAATAACGAATTACACGAATATATGTATACGAATCACACGAAAAAATAAAATTATTCGTGCTGTTCGTTGTCATTCGGGTTGTTCGTTACATATGAAATGAAGAGATATAAGGTAAAAATACGGTATAAAACAAAGGTAGAGCGGTATAAAAAACGAAAAGATATAGCTATTAAAATAATAGTATCTCTTGCGGTAATTATCGCCCTTTTTTTCGCTGGCAGTAGGGCGGTAAAATTTCTATTGACATCTCCTATTTTTAATGTAAAATTGATAGAAGTTAGAGGCAATAACATTATTGCGGAAAGTGAAGTTCTTGGGTATATTGACTTTAACGGGAAAAATATTTTTCAACTTAAAATTGGAAAAGTTGAATCATTACTCAGGGAAAAATTTCCTGCAATAGAGAGTATTAATATAAAAAGGCGTTTACCGGATAAAATTGCAGCAAAAATTATAGAAAGGGTTCCTCTTGTAGAACGTAAAATCGCAAAAAAAAGAATAGGTATTGATGAATATCTTAAAATGTTCGTTCTGCCACAGGATTATAAATTACTGCCGAGTATAACTAAAGACTTGGCTTTGGAAAATAAAAAAGCTTGTCTGGAATTTTTGAAAAGAGTCAGCGGTTTGCCGATATATAAAAATATTAAAAGTATTACGGCTAATGCACCGGATGATATTATATTTTTTTTATCAGATAACTGCAGGGTATGTATAGGTATGCCCGTGGATGTTGATTATAAAATTACTTATCTTGAAAGAGTGCTTGCTGATTTGGAAGTGAAAGGGGAAAGGGCGGAATATATAAATATGCGTGATTTTTCAGATGAGTATAAAGAAATCGTTTTAAGAACACAATAAAAAAGTATTCCTAAATTTTTAATTTTACATTTTAAATTTTAAATTGGTTTCTTATGGGGTGGTTTTATGCCAAGAGAAAAAATAATTGCAGGGCTTGATGTCGGTTCCTCAAAAGTAGCCTGTGTAATTGCAAAAAAGTATGAATTGGATTTACCTGAAGTTATCGGAATAGGCGTTACGCCTTGTAAAGGACTTAAACACGGTTCCGTTGTTAATATGAAAGAAACAGAACACGCAATTACCGCTGCAGTCAACCAGGCGGAAGAGAATGCTGAGGGAAAGATATATGACGACGAGCTTATCGTCAGCATAAAAGGTCAGCATATTGAATCGTATAATCATTCTACAGCAATAAATGTTACAAGAACAGATAAAGAAATTACACCTGATGATGTTGCGCATGTGATAGGTTCCGCTAAGCAGATCCGGCTTGGTTTTGATAAAGAAATAATTCATATTATACCGCAGGATTTTATTGTGGACGGGCAGAGAGGAATAACCGACCCTGTGGGGTTGGAGGGTTCACACTTGTCGGTAGATGCACATATAGTCACAGGTCTGAGTTCCGCAATAAATAATCTGGGTAAGTGCGTTAGCTCTGCGGGTTTTGAATGTAAAAATTTTATTTCGAGTATTCTGGCAACCGCTGAGGTTACCGTATCAGAGCAGGAAAAGAAAATTGGCTGTGTGTTAATTGATATGGGCGACCAAACTACCGATATTGCAGTTTATCTTGATGGTTCAAGCCGGTGTATTAAAGAGCTTCCTCTCGGAGGAAAAAATATAACAATGGACATTGCTCGGGGTTTGAGTACATCTTATCAGGTTGCCCAAGATTTAAAGGAACAGTACGGCTCCGCTATTACTTCGCTTATAGATGTCAAGGAAGAAATATCATATCTTTCTGTAGACGGTAGAACCCAGAAGAGAACCACTAGAAAAACACTCTGTGATATTATAAAACCAAGAGTTGAAGAAATCCTGTCGTTTGTGGATGATGAGATAATAAAAACCCAATATAAGGATATGATTTCTGCAGGTGCCATAATTACCGGTGGTGGCTGTCAGCTTTTGGGATTAAAAGAAGCATGTGAAGAGGTTTTACAGATGCCTTCTCGTCTCGGGATCCCGCAGTATGTAAAAGGTTCTATAAATGGTATGGCTGATCCTGCACTTGCTTGCGGAATGGGGCTCATAAAATATTCATATCTGCCGGAATTTGAAAAGTCTGGCAGATGCAAGACCAAGAAACCGGGAATTCTTACAAAAGTCAGACGAATGTTTGAAGAAATGATTTAATCCCGCTAAAGCGGTATTGATTACAGCGATGGAAAGAACGATTACGGTGATGTGTCTCTTTTGGTTGTTAATTATCACTGTAATCTGCTGTTAAAATCACCGCAATCAGTACTAATATGAAATTAAAAATTATTGATGATTCTAATACAATTCCTGCAAATATAAAGGTTATCGGCATTGGCGGCGGAGGCGGTAATGCCGTCAATCTGATGGTTGTTTCAAATATAAAGAGTGTTCAGTTTATTGCAGCAAATACTGATTCGGATTCTCTTGCAAAGTCTTTAGCAGAACATAAGATTCAACTTGGACCGAAACTTACAAAGGGCCAGGGTTCAGGAGCTAAGCCGGAAATAGGCCGTCAGGCAACTGAAGAAAGTGCTTCTACTATTGAGCAAATATTAAAAGGAGCCGATATGGTTTTAATTACTGCCGGTATGGGCGGTGGTACCGGGACCGGGGGTGCTCCTGTAGTAGCGAGAATAGCAAAGCAAATGGGAATTCTTACAGTTGGTGTTGTAACAAAACCTTTTATGTGGGAAGGCAAAGTTAAAATGACAATAGCAGAGGAAGGAATAAAGGAATTTAAAAATCACACGGATGCTTTAATTGAAATTCCGAATCAACGATTGTTTGCAATAATAGATGAAGAAACGCTTTCGACTCAGGCATATGAAAAAGCCAATGAAGTCCTTAAAAGGGCTGTTCAGGCAATATCAGATGTTATAACGTCCCACGGTATGATAAATGTTGATTTTCAGGATGTCAAAACTATTATGCAGAATGCAGGGGATGCATTACTTGGTTATGGTGAGGCTACCGGGGATGACCGTGCCAAGGAAGCTACAAATAGAGCTATTTCCAGTCCATTGCTTGAGGATGTAAGTATTGACGGTGCAAAGGGTGTTTTGGTTAATATTACGGGAAACAATAAAGATTTAAAGATGTCAGAAATAGATACGGCAATGTCAATAATTCATAACGCAGTACTGCCAGAGGCACATCTTATTTATGGACAGGCATTTGATGATGATTTAAACGATACTTTAAGAGTTACCGTTATTGCTACCGGGTTCTTAGGCGGTAAGAAAGCGTCAAAACAGAAAAAGATTATTTATAAAGAAGAAAAGAAAAAGAGTGATGATCTAGATATACCCGCATACAAAAGAATAAAAGCAAGAAAACTTAAATGAGTAAACGCAAATACACGCTAATAGTAGAGGCAACGCGAATGTACGCGAATAATTCGCGATAATTAGCGTTGGATTCGCGAGAATTCGCGTTCCGAACGAAGCGAGGATAATATGCAAGAATTAAACGAACTTCTTAAAATTACAGTTTCCCAGAAAGCATCTGATTTGCATTTACGTGCAGATATGCCGGCCGTTTTAAGAATTAATGGTAAGCTTAACCCTATTAAGGATAAGGTATTTACAATAGAACAGATGGAAAAAATTGCCCAGTCGATTATGAATGATAAGCAGCGGGAAGTTTTTATGGAGAAAGGTGAGTGTGATTTATCTTATGCTGCTGCTGATATCGGCAGGTTTAGAGGGAATGTTTATCGCCAGAAGGGAACTGTTAATATAGTAATGAGATGTGTTCCCAGTGAAGTACCGTCTCTTGATTCAATAGGTCTTCCAGATTCTATAAAAAGGATAGCAGAGAATCATAGAGGTCTTGTATTGGTTACAGGTACAACCGGCTGCGGGAAGTCCACAACACTTGCTGCCATGATTGATTATATAAACTCCAGTCGTTCTACAAATATAATAACCATTGAGGATCCTATTGAATTTTTGCATAAAGACAAACTCTCAATAATTTCACAGCGCGAACTTGGTCTCGATACGCTTTCTTATTCCGAGGCATTAAAACATGTTGTTAGGCAGGATCCGGATGTTATTTTAATCGGAGAGATGCGGGATAATGAAACAATGGCAGCTGCATTGACAGCTGCTCAGACAGGACATCTTGTACTTTCGACGATTCATACAATTGATGCGGTTCAGACGGTTACAAGAATTATTGATATGTTTCCTCCGCATCATCAGAATCAGATTAGGCTTCAGCTTGCAGATACATTGAAAGGGGTTATATCCCAGCGTCTTTTACCTAGCACGAAGAGGGGAAGAGTTCCTGCCTGTGAAATTCTTGTTGTCACAACATTGGTGAAAAAACATATCGAACAAAATACTATGGGGGAAATAACACAGGCAATAAAGCAGGGTAATTATTATGGTATGCAGTTGTTTAACCAGGCCCTTCTAAACCTTTACAATTCCGGAGATGTTGCACTTGAGGATGTTCTTGCAGCCGCATCAAATCCGGAAGAACTTATGATGAATGTACGAGGAATAACTTCTGGCAGTGAATCAACCGGGATAGGTTAATGTGGAAGTTAAAACACGGTTTTTATTACGAGGATAAGCTTAAAAGACAAGGTATTGTAAATTTTACTACTACCGTTTTTCATGGTAATATGAAGTATAAGAAGAACCGTGAAAAAGTATTAAAGTATTTTGGAATAAAAAATTTTGTATCAGGCATTCAGACACATAGCGATAATATAAAAATTGTTTCTAAAAAAGATATTTTTAAAATAAATCATGCAATAGATGGATTTATAACTGATAAAAAAGGTATTCCCCTTGCTGTTTTTACAGCGGATTGCCTGCCCGTATTTATACATGATAGAGTAAAAAAGATAGTCGGGTTAGTTCATGCCGGCCGTGCCGGTCTTGAAAAAAATATTATCAAAAAAGCAATAGATATTTTTATGAGAAGTTTTGGTTCAAAACCTCTGGATATCTTTATTGCGGTAGGTCCGCATATAAAAAAATGCTGTTATGGTGTTGATCTGGATAAAGTTATTTCCGCACAGGCACATAGTATGGATGTGAAAAAGATTAGTTTGGCCGACATATGTACGCATAATAATAATTTTTTTTCTTACAGGAGAAATAAGACGAAAGAAAGAATGTTATCTTTAATAATGATGAGATAAGTATCGCAAATGGCCGTCCGCCGCGGCGGATTACTTTGTGGTAATTTGTGTTTTGGTGGAGGGAGTAAATGATTAAGGGAATCAGGAAGAAGATTGACGGTTTAGACCAAAAAATCCTAAAACTTCTGAACGAGCGGATAAAGCTGGCAATTAAAATAGGAAAAATCAAGTCGGAAAAGAAAGAATCAATCTTTGCTCCCGTAAGAGAAAAAGAGATTGTTTCTAATTTGTTAAAACGCAATATGGGGCCTATACCGGATGAATTCTTATCGGATATTTTTCAGGAAATACTTAATGCTTCCCGTTCCATTCAGAAGAAGATAAAAATTTCTTATTTTGGACCCGAAGCCACGTTTACCCATCTTGCTGCAATTGAAATTTTCGGCAGGCATGCTGTTTATATTCCCGTGAAATCGATAAAAGATGTTTTTACCGAAATAGAAAAGGACCGTGCAAATTATGGTGTTGTGCCTATAGAGAATTCAACAGAGGGTGTTGTTAATCATACACTTGATATGTTTATTGAATCGGATCTGAAAATCACATCGGAGATGTTTCTGGAGATTTCACATTGTTTGCTGTCGCGTGAAAACTCTATTGATAGAATAAAAAAGATTTACTCGCATCCTCAGGCAATAGCACAAACAAGGAATTGGATTGATAAGAACCTGAAGAGTGTAAAAGTTGTTGAAGTAGCATCCACTGCTGAAGCTGCCCGTCTTGCAAAAAAAGAGCAAAGGACGGCTGCTGTTTCTTCAATAGTGGCTAGCAGGTTATATGGACTTAAAATTATTGCAAAAAATATAGAAGATTATAAGAACAACTTTACCCGTTTTCTTGTAATAGGCAAAAAGAATCCGCCTCCGTCCGGAAATGACAAAACATCCATTATGTTTACGGTTAAAGACAGGGTCGGTGTGTTGCATGATATGCTTATACCGTTCAAAAAATATAAATTAAACCTTACGAAAATCGAATCCAGGCCGACTAAGAAGAAGGCATGGGAATATATATTTTTTGTTGATTTCGTTGGCCATGTCGATAATAAAAATGTAAAAAAGGCTCTATTGGAACTTGAAAAGCATTGTTCGGTTCTTAAGATACTTGGTTCGTATCCGATGGGAGAATAACCACTTAGAAAAACTTTTTTGAGTCCCGCCCATCAAAGATGGGCGAGGCTCGCCCCAAAGGGGCGGCGCTCCTTTCCGCCAGAGGCGGATCTGCCTTTGGCATGAAAGGGTACCGAGCAAATTCCTTGCTCGCCCCACAATTAAAAAGGTAAAAAGAATAGAATTATGAAGAATTGTGTCAGAAAAAATGTTTTAAGTTGTCAGCCGTACATACCCGGCAAGCCCATGGAAGATGTTAAACGTGAGTTTAAGCTCAAAGAAGTTATAAAACTGGCTTCTAATGAAAACTCTCTTGGTCCTTCAAAAAAAGCCGTTTTGGCTTTGAGAAAAGTATTGAATAATGTTAATATTTATCCTGATGGATATTGTTTTGATTTAAGAAGTAAGGTTGCCTGTATTTATGGTGTTTGTGAAAATCAGATAATTTTCGGAAGCGGTATTGATGAAATAATAGAGCTTCTGGGGAAAACATTTTTAAATCCGGAAGATGAGATAGTAGTTTCCGAACATGCTTTTGTCAGGTATAAAATGGCAGGGGATTTGATGGATTGTAAGGTTGTTGAAGTACCTATGAAAAACTATAAGCACGACCTGGAAGCTATGGCTGATGCTGTGACGGAAAAAACAAAGATTGTTTTTATTGCCAATCCGAATAATCCGACAGGAACATATAATACAAAACAAGAATTTGAGAAATATTTCAATAAACTGCTCACTGCTAACTACTCACCGCTCACTTTTGTTGACGAGGCCTATGCAGAATATGTTGATGAAAATGATTGCCCTGTGGGAATGGAGTATTTAAAAAAAGGATTGAATGTTATGTTCGCAAGAACATTTTCAAAGATATACGGGCTGGCAGGTTTAAGAATAGGATACGGGATATCTTCTGAAGAAGTAATATCCTATATTGAAAGAATCAGACCGCCCTTCAATGTTTCTTCGGTTGCACAGATTGCGGCAGCAGCGGCATTGAGTGATAGACAGCATATGAAAAAATCCAGAGCACTGGTACTGAGTCAGAAAAAATATTTATATAAAGAATTGGAAAAAATTGGTTTGGAGTATGTTCCTACAGCGGCAAATTTTATACTCATCAATGTGAAAAGTGACGGGAAAACGATCTTTAATAAACTTTTACGTAAAGGGATTATAGTGCGCGCAATGGACGAATACGATTTTAAGGATTTTATCAGGGTTACGATTGGATTGCCTTCTGAAAATAAGAAATTTATTAAGGAATTAAAACAATGCATAATATAGTTCAAAATAACATTACGATAAACAATTTACCCAAAATAAATTCCTTTTTGTTTCCTGAAGAGTATAAAATTTTACCTAATACTTCTGAATTATTTGAATTAGAATTTGCTTTTTACGAAAGTAAATTATTAACCAAAAAAGAAATTATTCAAAGGGGAGCATTTTTTAAAAGTATTAATGGACAAGACACAAATCATTATTTAATTTGCTCTAATAATAGTCCGCTTGTTTGGAAAGGAAGATCGGAAATTACAAAAGCATATTTCAAAGAGGGAAATTTTTCTACAGGTTATGCCACACATGGTCTTTTTCCTTATAGAGGTAAATTTCATCCACAACTCATTAAAGGACTCTTAAATATGTTGGGTCTTCAACAAGGAGATACAGTTCTTGATCCTATGTGTGGAAGTGGTACTTTAAATGTTGAAGCTTCTGTAATAGGGATTGATTCCATTGGTGTTGAAAAAAGCCCATTTTGTATATTAATGAGCAGAGTTAAGCATAGATGTTTGAGGGTAAACCATAAAACTTTGAATAGTATACTTGAGAATATGACTAAAAATTATAAGAGTTTAATGAAATGCAAAAAAATAGATTCTGAATTCTATTCTGAAAGTTGTTTTAATAATGAAAAAGCGATAACTTTGTTAGCTTTTTTAGATGCTATGGGCTATGCTCGAAGATGCTCGAAAAGTATAGATATTCTTTTTCCAACTGTGCTAAAAAGGTATGTTGGCCAGATTAATTCATTTTTACAAGTAAGAAATAAATTAAATTTAAAAATAGGTAAGGCTAAATTTAAGTTGGGAGATGCCATGTCGCTCCCAATAGACGATAATTCAATTGATGGTATTATTACCTCACCTCCATATTCATTTGCTATCGATTATGCGGAAAATGACCGGCCGCAGTTAGAATATTTGGGATATAATGTTTCTAATCTTGGAAATGAAATGATAGGGTTGAAAGGAAGAGGGATAAAAGAAAAACTTGATAATTATTTTAATGATATGAACAAGGCATTGTCAGAAATGTCCAGAGTCCTGAAAATTGGGAAATATGCAGTTATAATAATCGGTTCAAATGATGTTCAAACCGGTGGGATAAGATTGGAAACTAAGGTTGAAGAAATGGCAAAAAATCATTCTTTCGTTCTTGATCAGAAAATCACAAAGCCAATAAGGGGAATTCAAAATACAATGAGAGATGAGTATATATTATTTTTGAGAAAAAATTAATTAAAAGGTGATAAATGCGATATCCATCAATTAACGACAAATTTAAAACAGTTATTGATCAAAATACTTTTTATTTTCAAAACCCTCGTTTTGAGGAGGAGTACGAAGGGCATATATCGTCCTTGGCACAGAATCTGTTTATCCTGAAAAACAAGGTTAAACAAGATGGTCTAAAAGAAGGTGTGTTGTTGAACCATATCCTTAAGGTAGAAGATGGTTTAGATGCTCTGCTTACTGTAACTGGATTTTCTAAAGAAAGTCTATTACGATTGGTTACTTTTATCCGTGTTAATAATGATAAACAATTATCAATTCTGGTTAATAAATCAGATTGGCCGCAGGAAGATTTTACCACCGAGTGGACACTGGGAAGAATCAAAAAAAATGTCAGGACCAACCGTAAGTTTGCAGAAGGAATTGTTAATCTCTTTTTTAAGGGTTCCACCAGTCCTGCAATAAAACTTGCCTTACCACTCTTTGAGTTTAAGAAATTAGACATCAATAAATTTACTTTTTCTGTTGAATCACTTGTTGATACAATAATTCGTTATAAAACTAAAGGGGCATACAAAGCAGATAAAGGCGGTAATCCCGAAGTAGTTATAGAAGGAATCTTGGATAAGTATAAATTACCATTTGAGAGAGGTAAGTTTAAGATACCTTCGGCTGGTAATATTCCAAGAACAATGGATTTCATTGTACCCGACAAAAAGAATCCCAAACTTATAATGGAATGTTCTTATGCAGTTACGACTGCTTCGGGTATGGGCGATAAGGCAAAGACAGAGAAAGTAGTCGCTGATTACTTGAAAAAAAATTACCCAAAGGTAGTTTTTGTTGGTTTTGTAGATGGAATTGGATGGTACGTCAGGAGAGGTGATTTACAAAGGATGGTTGTCGCTTATGATTTCGTATTTACCTTTCACCCACATGAATTGGACCGATTTGCAATATTACTTAAAAGTATATTTGGCAGAAAATTCTAATAAGGGGAGACAAATTATGAGTATAAATATTAATATTAAGTTAGATGGAATTGGGCATATGTTGTCTGATAGAAAATTATCCGTTCCAACTTATCAGAGAACATATGCATGGAAAGAAGAACATATAAGCAATCTTTTTCAGGATTTAGCCAAGGCTATAAAAAATAAGGAAAGCGAATACTTTTTAGGTTCAGTGGTTGTAAATGAGAGATCACCAGAATGTCCAGAGGTCGTGGATGGTCAACAGCGACTTGCAACCATAACAATTTTATTAGCAGCGATTAGAAACTACTTTTTATCAATAGGAGACAAAAATGGTAAAGACAGAGCAGATGGCATAGAGAAGAAATATTTAATAAACAAAGATATTGATAGTCTTGAAAATATTCCGCAATTCCAAACCAATGAAATCGACAATGATTTCTTCATAAAGAAAATATTGTCACATCCGGGTAATCCAGAACGAAATATTTTACCGACTAAAGATTCACATCGTCGGATTGCCAAAGCTGATGAGTTAGCAAAGCAATTTCTGATAAATTTTATATCAGGTCAATCTGATCAAAGCAAAGCATTGCTGGAATTTAAAAATTATATTGATTCAAGCATTAAAGTTATTTTGGTAACAGTGCCGGATGAGTCTAATGCTTTTACTATTTTTGAAACTCTAAATGATAGAGGGTTATCATTAGCAATAACAGACTTAATAAAAAATCACTTATTTTCTCTTGCTGGTAATAGAATAGATGAAGTAAAGAATTTTTGGATATCTATGATGGGCGTTCTTGAAACCGCAAGAGAGGATAAAGCCGATGAATTAATGATTACTTATATTTATCACTTTTGGTGTTCTAAACATAGTTTAACTCGGGAAAAAGAATTATTCAAAGCAATAAAAAAAGAAATTTCAACTAGAGAAAAATGTATCGATTTTGCTAAGGAACTATTTGATAATTCTAAGTTGTATGTGGCAATAATAAACCCGAGTAATACAAATGAAATATGGGGTAAATATAGAAATAATGCAAAGCTTAATATAGAGACATTAAATATGTTTAGGATGGGGCAAATTAGACCTTTAATATTGGCTATTTTGTCAAGTTTTACCAAAGATGCTGTTGCAAGAAGTTTGAAATTTTTAGTATCTTCCTCGGTTAGATTATTAATATGTGGTACCGGTGGAGGAACTTTAGAACAAACCATTTCAGATAACGCTTCTAAAATTAGAAAAAAAGAAATTAAAGATAGTAACGAATTATTTGAGGCCATGCGAAAAGTAATACCTAATGATACAGAATTTAAGTCAGCTTTTGAAACAGCAACCGTTTCGAAAGCATATCTTGCAAGATATTACTTGAGGTGTATAGAGAAGTTATTGCGAGGTAAGGATATAGAAATGGTTCCCAATGATAATAAAGAAGAAATTAATTTAGAACACATTCTACCAGAAAATCCATCTAGTAAATGGAATCATTTTAGTTTAGATGAAAAGACAATTTATTATAAAAAAATTGGGAATCTTACTCTTTTAAAAAATAAAATTAATTCCAAAAGTGGTAACGATAGTTTTAAGGACAAAGTTCCTTATTATAAGAAATCAAAGTTAAAATTAAACTTGAAAATTGCACAATATGCTCAATGGACAAAAAAGGAAATTGAATATCGCCAAAAGAGACTTGCTGAACTTGCTATTAAAGTGTGGGCTTATAAAATCTAAAGTTTTTTATGCTAAAAAATTATATTAACAAGATTATTCAAGGAGATTGTATTGAGGTGATGCATCAAATACCTGATGAATCTGTTGATATTACCTTTGCCGACCCGCCATTTAATCTAAAGAAACTCTATAATAATTACAATGATAAAAAGAGTGCTAATGAATATCTTATTTGGTGTAAAAAATGGTTATCTGAAATGGTTCGTATTACAAAACCATCTGGCTCGATTTTTGTCCATAATATTCCTAAATGGCTAATTTATTTTGCTTCTTATCTTAATGAAATTGCTATTTTTAGACATTGGATTGCTTGGGATGCCATGGGAACACCGTTAGGTAAAACACTTTTGCCTAATCACTATGGAATTTTATACTATGTAAAATCCAAGTTGGATTATAAATTTTACGATATTAGAATGTTACATAAGCGCTGTAGAAAGTGTCATTATATTTTAAAAGATTATGGTGGGAAAAAAGACCAGTTGCATAAATGTGGTCCTATTATTTCTGATGTCTGGACAGATATTCATAGAATACGTCATAAAACAAGGAGAGATGAACATCCCTGTCAATTACCCGTTCACTTGCTTGAAAGGTTACTGTTAATGAGTAGCGGTAAAGGGGATATTGTGTTTGATCCGTTTATGGGTACCGGAACAACCGCTATTGCGGCTAAGAAATTAGGAAGGCGATATATCGGGATTGATATTGACCCTAATTATGTGGAAATAACAAATAAAAAACTGAAAGAAGTTAATGCAACATCAATAAATGGGTGTTATGTCAGTGTATTTCTTAATAAAATTACTACAATACAAAGTAATGATTGGGAAAAAATCAAAGAAGGTTTCGATATACCTAAAACCCCATTAGATTTGGAAAAAAGCGAGATAAAATTGATTAACAATGAAAATGCAAAAATCAAGAATATGAAAATAGAAAAAAATCATTATTATCAAAGAAGTAATAATCAAACTTTATACAATCAAAAAGTTAACATGTTATCTCATCCCAAAAATAAGTAAGGAGAATTATTAAGTATGATTTTGACGTTAAAGCCCAAATCAACGAAGAAAGATATTGACCTGGTATGTAAAAAAATAAAGGAGCTGGGGTTTAAACCTCATATTTCCCAGGGTAAAGAAGTAACTATTATCGGTGTAATCGGACCGCATGCGATTTTGAAAAAGGATATTTTCGAATCAATGGATGCTGTCGCATTTATTACTCCGATTTCAAAACCGTATAAACTGGTCAGCCGTGAATTCAAAAAAAATGACACGGTTGTAAAAGTAGGTAATCTGCAGATAGGTTCCCGTAACATAATTGTTGCTGCCGGACCCTGTTCGGTTGAAACAGAGGAGTTGTTGGTAACCACTGCTAAAGTTATAAAAAATTCAGGTGCCAAAATGATAAGAGGGGGCGCTTTTAAACCCAGGACTTCCCCGTATGCATTTCAAGGTCTCGGGGAAAAAGGGTTAAAATATCTTTACGGTATTAAAAAAAATCTCGGACTTCCGGTTATTACCGAGGTCATGAATGTATCTCAGGTCGGCCTTGTTTCAAGATATGCGGATGTGATTCAGATTGGTGCCAGAAATATGCAGAATTTCGATTTATTAAAAAAGGTGGGAAAAATCAGAAAACCGGTTCTGCTTAAACGGGGACTTTCCGCAACCATAGAGGAATTTTTGATGTCTGCGGAATATATTTTATCTGAAGGTAATTACGATGTTATTCTTTGTGAGAGGGGTATAAGGACTTTTGAGACAGCAACGCGGTTTACGCTTGATTTGAATGCTGTGCCCGCCATCAAAAAACTTTCACATTTGCCTGTGTTTGTCGATCCGTCTCACGGCGTCGGTGTGCGCGACTATGTTCCGGCTATGTGTAAGGCAGCGGTTGCCTGCGGTGCCGACGGATTGATGGTAGAAGTGCATCCCCATCCGGAAAAGGCATTTTCAGACGGGCCTCAGTCACTTTTACCGCAGCAGTTTGATAAAATGATGAGTGAATTAAAATCGGTTGCTAAAGCAGTAGGAAGAAAAATATGATTATAGCAATAATCGGTGTCGGCCTCATCGGTGGATCTATCGGAATGGCATTAAAACAAATCCGAAATCCGAAATCCGAAATCCGAAATAGAAAAATCATTGGTATCGGCAGGAATATTAACCGTTTGAAGGTTGCTAGAAAGTTAGGTGCTGTCGATGAAGTTACAACCGATATAAAAAAAGGTGTTAAAGATGCCGATGTGATTTTTGTTTGTCTACCTGTTGATTTAATTCCAAAAACGGTAAAAATAATATTATCATTTTGTAAAAAAGACGCTATTATAACCGACGTTGGCAGTGTCAAATCCCCCATTGTTAATGAAGTTGAGAAGTTCCTATTCCCTATCCGCTATCCCCTATCCCCTGCCTTTATTGGCGGTCATCCTATTGCCGGTTCGGAAAAAACTTCTGTAAAGTATGCTTCGAAAGATCTCTATAAGAATGCTAATGTCATTTTAACACCAACTAGAAAAACCGATAAGAATTCGGTAAATATTATAAAAAAAATATGGCAAAAACTCGGAGCAAAAGTAAGTATTATGTCAGTTTCTAAACACGATAATATTCTGTCTTTTACAAGTCACCTGCCGCATGTTGCAGCTTTTTCACTTGTAAATACCGTTGATGATTTAAAATTTATTGGTCCCGGATTTAGGGATACTACACGGATTGCAGCATCTGCTCCCGAGATGTGGGCTGATATAATTTTTAGTAATCGTATACGTATTAAAGATGCAATCAAGAAGTTTAAAAAAGAATTAACAAAAATCGAAAATATAAAAACAAAAAAAGAACTCATCGCAATTTTAAAAAAAGCAAACTTAAGAAGGAAGGGAGCTTAGCGGCATATAGTATATGAGCAGTAATGGAATAGCAGGCGAAATAGAGGTTGTACCGGACAAATCGATTTCACACAGAGCTTTAATGATCTCTTCTGTTTCCGATGGCACCTCCCGTATAAAAAATTTTCTTAGAGCAGATGATTGTATCTCAACAATGAATTGTCTCAGAAATCTCGGGGTGGATATACACGATAAAGACGATGAGATAATTGTTCGTGGGAGTAATCTGGAACTAAAAGGACCACAAAAGGTTTTGGATGCAGGTAATTCGGGAACTACTGTGCGGCTTTTATCCGGAATTCTTGCAGGACAAAAATTTGCTACTAAAATTACAGGCGATGAATCTTTGTCTAAAAGACCAATGAAAAGAATTACAGCCCCGCTTGAAAAGATGGGTGCACAAATAAAATCAAACAACGGTTACTTGCCGATAGAGGTCAAAGGGGGAAGATTAAAACCTGTAGATTATAATTCTGAGATATCTTCGGCACAGGTGAAGTCATGTGTTTTATTTGCCGGACTTTATGCAAACGGAATTACAAGTTTTACAGAACCGTGCAAATCACGTGACCATACAGAAAGGATGCTTAAAAATTTTGGTGCAGAGGTTTCTGTGGTAAAAAACAGAGTTTCTGTAAAGGGTATAGCAAAACTTCATTCGTCGGATATTTATATCCCCGGGGATATTTCGGCAGCTGCTTTTTTTATGGTTGCTGCAGTAATAAATCGGAATTCAGAATTAAGAATCAAGAATGTAGGCATAAACCCGACAAGAACGGGGATTATAGATGTTTTAAAGAGAATGGGCGCAAAAATATCTATTGAGCATAAAAAAGAGATTGCCGGCGAGCCGCTTGCGGATATAATCATAGAATTCTCTGATTTGAAATCAACTGAAATTAATAAAAATGAGATTCCTCTGTTGATCGACGAAATACCTGTAATTGCCGTGGCGGCAACCCAGGCACACGGCACTACAAAAATTAGCGGTGCCGGTGAGTTAAGGGTAAAAGAGACGGATCGTCTGAAAGCGGTTTCATCCGAACTTAAGAAAATGGGTGCTGATATAGAAGAGTTTGAGGACGGTCTTGCAATAAAAGGTCCGGTAAAGTTAAAAGGTGCAAAAGTTGACAGTTTTAATGACCATAGGATGGCTATGTCATTGGCTGTCGCCTCTCTTATCGCAGAAGGCGATGCGGAAATTTTAAATAAAGAATGTGTAAATATTTCCTTCCCAAGTTTTTTTGAGACAATGAAAAAAATAGTAAAATAAATTAAGAATGAAAATCTGTGTAATCTGCGGTTAAAAAAATGAGAAGAAAACCGATTGTAGCGATTGACGGTCCGGCCGGTGCAGGGAAATCAACAATAGCAAAGATTGTCGCCAGAGAACTCGGGTTTCTTTATATTGATACCGGTGCCATGTATCGTGCAATGACGTGGAAAATGCTTAAGTGTAAAGTAAATTTTAAAGACGAGAATAAAATTATTCAAATTGCCAATAAAACAAATATAGAGCTTAAGCAATTGAAAGACAAATTAAAAGTTTCTGTTGACGGTACCGATGTAACTAAGAAAATAAGAACAGAAATTATAACAAAAAATGTAAACACTATTGCTGCGATTCAGGGTGTTAGAAAGGTTTTGAGAAGTAAACAGCATAAAATTGGTCAGAAGGGCGGAATTGTTATGGAGGGCAGGGATATAGGGACAACCGTTTTCCCGTCTGCAGAAAAAAAGTTTTATCTTGATGCAAAGCCAAAGGAGCGTGCATTAAGAAGATGGAAAGAACTTAAAGCAGAAGGTAAAAGAGGTTCTTTGGAAAATATAGCTGCTGCCATTAGAAAAAGGGATTATCGTGATAGAAATAGAAGAGTAAGTCCCCTGATAAAAGCAAAAGATGCTATTGTTATTGATTCAACCGCATTGACACTTCATCAGGTTGCTCAAAAAATACTAAACGAAATTAATAAACCATAAATCCAGCCCCTCCTGAAGTTTATTGGGAGGAGCGTGGGTGTATACAATACTGACTTGTAAGAATTGTGAGCGTATGGATGTCGGAGGGGCTGGGTGAACTTTTTTTACTGGCTCGGTTGGAGCATATCTAAATTAGTTTTTGGCATATTATATCGCCGTAAAATAACAGGAATAGAAAATTTACCGAAATCGGGTTCATATATTTTGGCTGCAAATCATCAGAGTTATGCAGATCCTCCTCTTGTCGGATCGTGTATAAAAGAACCGGTTTATTATATAGCAAAAAAAGAACTTTTTGATATTCCTGTTCTTGGATGGTTTATAAAGCAGACAAATGCTTTTCCAGTTGACAGAGCGTCGGCAGATATAGGTGCCTACAGGAATGCTTTAAAGATTTTACAGAATAACGGTATACTTCTGGTTTTTCCTGAGGGAACCAGATATAAACCCGGAAAGACAAGAAAGTTAAAAAATGGTGCAGCAATGCTTGCTGTTGCAACAAATTCCCCCATTATTCCCGTAGGGGTGCTGAATTCGGATAAACTTTTAAAATTTAAGAGATTGAAAGTAAATTTCGGTCCTCCTGTAGAGTATAATTCTAAAGAAGATTATAATACAATTACAAAAAAAATAATGTCAGATATAGAGAAACTGAAAAGCTGAATTACTCGGTGATATGGAAATACGGTGATATGGTAATATGTGAAAAACCTTCAACCGTATCAGCTTATCAGCGTATCAACATATAAGCATAAGCAGATATATGAGAATAATAGTTGCTAAAAATTCCGGTTTCTGTTTCGGTGTGCGCCGTGCGATAAATCTTGCCCTGAACCTTTCGGAGAAGTCAGGAGACGTTTATACTATCGGTCCGATAATTCATAATCCCCAAGTGGTTAAGGAACTTTCAAAAAAAGGAATAAATGTAATTAAGAAATTGGGAAATATAAGAAGCGGAAATATTATAATTCGGGCTCATGGTATTCCCAGACAGACATTAGAATCGGCAAAAAAGAGAGGAATAAAAATCCTGGATGCAACATGTCCTTATGTAACAAGGTCAAAGAAATATGTTGAAGAACTTACCGGTGAGGGATACCGTGTGATAATTATAGGAAATCCGCATCATCCGGAGATGAAATACATTGCTTCTTATGCACCGCGTGACAGTGTTATACTGAAGCCGGAAGAAATGATTAACAAGAAGCTGCGTCTTAAACAGTCGAGAAAACTCGGTATAATAACCCAAACCACACAATCTCCGGAGAATTTTATAAAGACAACATCTAAACTTTTAAATTATTCGAACGAATTCAAAATTTTCAATACAATATGCCCGGACGCCACTAATAGGCAGACCGAAGCAGTAAAGCTTGCAAAGAGGTCTGATGTTATGATAGTGATCGGAGGTAAGAACTCTGCAAATACAAACCGTCTTGCCGCGATTTCAAAGGAAATTCAGCCGAATACGTATCATATTGAAATGGCTAATGAGATAAAGAGTAAATGGTTTAAAGAAACAGATACTATCGGTATTGTAGCGGGTGCTTCTACTCCTGACTGGATAATAAAAGAAGTGGTAAATAAAATAAGAGACAGCAGTAAAACGGTGAAATAATAAGGATTATTGATTTTTGCTAATCACTAATCACTAGTGTTTTGGAGGTTGTATGGAAGAATTAGTAATGGACAAAATGCCTGAATTTCAAGAATTGAAACCAGGGCAGATCATTAAGTCAAAGGTAATTGCTATTTACGACGGTAAGGTTGTTATTGGTTTAGGGTTAAAAAGGGATGGTTTTCTGCAGTTGAGTGATTTCCAGACACCTCCGCAGATTGGTTCGGAAATCGATATTTATATAACCCGTTTGAATCCTCATGACGGCTCTCCTGTTATATCGTATACCAGGGCAAAGGATATAATAATATGGAACGGGCTGGAAGAAAATTTTAAATTAAAAAAAATTATAAAAGGTAAAATTAGTAAAAAAATAAAGGGTGGATATGAAGTCGATATAGGAATACCTGCGTTTATGCCCAGTTCTCAATTGTCGAAGAAGTATTCAAAGAGTCATAATAGTGATGTCGTAGAAGTAAAGATTACGGAATTTAATAGGAAGAGCAGAAATATTGTTGTGTCGAACAAAATTGTGGAAAAAGAAAAACAGGAGTTTAGAAAACAAAAAGTATTTTCCACGCTTAAAGAAGGAGAAGTTATTAAGGGGAAAATAACAACTATTACCGACTTTGGTATATTTTTGGATATCGGAGGGATTGACGGTTTGCTGCATATAAATGATGTGTCCTATGTGCGGCCGGAAAAACTTTCCGATATTTATAAAATTGGCGATACTCTTAAGGTTAAGGTTTTAAAATTTGAACCGGAAAAAGATAAAATTGCTCTTGGTTTAAAACAGCTTCAGAAGAATCCCTGGGACGATGTTGAGGAAAAATATAAAACAGGTATGAAGGTTAAGGGGAAAATAACAACCATTACACCTTTCGGTGCTTTTGTAATGTTTGAGGATGGAATCGAAGGTTTGATTCATGTTTCTGATATTTCATGGACAGAACGGATAACACATCCCAAGGATGTTTTTGATATAGGGCAATTCGTGGAAGCCGTAGTGCTTGAATCAAGTGTGCAGAAGCAGAAAATTTCTTTAAGTTATAAAGCGGTTTTTGAAAATCCGTATGACAAATATACAATAGGGGATGTTGTTTCAGGACATGTTATAAAATTAATGGATTTTGGCTGTATAATAAAAATAAAACAGAACATTCAGCCTTCTCCTGCAAGTAAAGGGGGTATACATGGTTTTATTCATGTATCTGAGATTTCTAAAACACGAATAGATAAGCCGTCTGATGTTCTTGCGATTGGCGAAGATGTTACGGGTAAGATTGTTAAGATTGATAAATCAAAGAAAAGAATAGAAATATCGATTAAGCAATATGAACGCGAACAGGATGAACAGGAGTTAAAAGGTTTCCTTAATACTCAGGAAACAAAGATAAAATTTGCAGATCTGATAGAGAAAGACAGTACTGATGTGTAGGGCTATAAATGAAAAGGATTCTTTCTTATATACTGTGTATTTTAATTCTTTCTGTTTTTCTTGCATTTATCTGTTTACATAAAAAAGAAAAACTTATTAAAAACCCGTCAGCATATTTACCGGTTAAAAAACTTGATAGAATAATAGCAAGTTCACGGTTGAGAATAGAAACAAATCCCGAAGATATTTTTTCATATATAGAAATCGGAATTGCTAATTATCAGAAAGGTAAGGAGTTTTATCCGGCAGGTATTAATTATCTTAAAAAAGCATTAAAACTTGGTGCTGCTGATACAAGAATTTTGTTTTACCTTGGTATAATGTATGATGAAATGAATCTTACTGAAAAGGCATTTAATTATTATGAAAAATTTCTAAGAAACCGTCCTAAAGATGTCTATATACGGATTCGTTATGGTAATCTGTATTTTCGTTTACATAGGTATTCTGCGGCGTCAAAACAGTATGAGATTGCTACCGGCTTGGACCCTAAAAATCAAACAGCAGTAATAAACCTCGCATTGTCCTACAAGGCAAGGAGATTATACGATGAGGCGCTGGGAAAATTTAAACAGGCAGAAAATTTAAACTCTCCGTTGCCCCCAGATATTTTAATAAAGATAGCCGAAACATATTTTATAAAAGAAGATTTTGAAAATGCTGAGATATATTGTGAGAAAGCTATTAATGATAAGCCGGATTCCTCCGTTGCTTTTTTAAAATTGGGGGAAATTTATTTAAAACAGGACAAAAAAAATGAAGCTGAGAAATGTTTTCGAAAGGTTATTGGGATAGACCCTGAAAATTCCGAAGCAAAGGAATACTTATCTAAAAAATAACACGAATTAATGCAAATTATGAAACAACTGTTAAAATTGTCATTTGTTATTTGTTATTTGTCATTTGTCATTTGTTATTGTCTCTATGCTGACAACAAGGTTATTACAGATGTAAAAAAATGGAAATACGTCGAGACGGAACATTTCAGGATTTACCATTATCCTGAAGCTAGTAATCTGCTGCCTGTTCTCTCTGATATACTTGAAGAAACATTTAATACAACCACCCGTTTTTATGAATATCGTCCTTCAAAAAAAATACCGTTTTTTATCTATAGAAACCACAATGAATTCGAACAGACAAATATCGTTCCTGTAGGCGAGGGTACCGGTGGGGTTACCGAAGCATTTAAAAACAGGTTTGTTGTATATAATAACGGTTCAAACAAGTGGCTGAGGGACGTGATTCCGCATGAATTCACACATGTTGTTCAGTTTACCATCCTTTATGAAGAAGCAGCGTTATTGAAAGCTATGCGCTTGGCCCGGGGAATATTTATACCGCTGTGGATGATGGAGGGTATGGCGGAGTACAATACAAGGGATGTTGATGCTACGACAAGAGAAATGGTAATACGCGATGTGGTTTCAAGCAGGACCGTTTTTTCGCTGAAAGACCTGGGTACTTTCGGTCATCTTAAACCTCACCAGATAACGCCGGCATATAAACTTTCCGAAACAGCATATCGTTTCCTTGTAGATGAATATGGCCCTGATAAACCGCAGAAATTAATTAAAGTTTTGCGTGATAAGCTGGATATGTCTGCGGCATTTTATGACACGTTGAAAATTTCTCCCAAAATATTTATGGAAAGATGGGAGGAATGGCTTTATGAGGAATATGAAGATGAAATAACAAAGTATAAAGATGCATCGGATTACGGTGTGAAACTTACAGCAGATGCCGGAGATAATATTCCGGATTTTAATACCAACCCTGTGTTTTCTCCTGACGGCGGATCCATTGCTTTTATTACCGATGATGATGGGATAAATAAACTTATGCTTGTGGAATTATCCCGCCCTGCGGGATCTCCGCTTCGCTCCGAAAAAACAAGAGTTATCGCTGAAGGGAATACATCGAGTATAGATTTAATTCATAACGAAAAAGTTTCGTTTTCACCCGACGGCAATCTTATCGCTTTTTCGGGGGAAAAAACACAAAAGGATTATATATATATATATAATCTGAAAAAAGAAACTCTTTTAAAGCTTCCGGTTAATATATTTACGGTAAAATCGCCTTCCTTTTCTCCGGATGGGGAGAAGATGCTTTTTATAGGCATGCGGACGGTTTATAACGATATATATGAGTATGATTTTAAAGACGGTTCGGTAAAAAGCATAACTGATGATGCTGCTGATCAGGACTCGCCTGTTTATAGTCCTGACGGAAAGTATATTGTATTTTCCCAGGAGAATGCCGCAACACTGCAGAGTGATATTTTCCTGCTTGACATTACATCCGGAGAGAAAACAAACCTTACCGATTTCCCGGGAGATAAAGTCAGCCCTTCTTTTTCTCCGGACGGCAAAAAGATAGTTTTTACTGCGGATGAAAAACCGGGTTCGCCGGTAAATATTTATACAATATCACTTGATAACCGTGAAATAAGGAAATGCACGAATTTATTGACAGCTGCCTTTACTCCTGTATTTTCGCCCGATAGTAAAGAGGTAATTTTTTCGTATTACAGAGATTTTAGAAAAGATATTTATTCTGTAGACGTTTCTTCTTTTGAAAATCCGGGGTTAGCATTGGGATCAGGACCTGAAGTTTTTTCAGTGGACATATCAACACACATTACACCTCTGTCTTTAGCATCTCCGGTTTTTGCTTATCGGTTTAAACCTTCACTTGATGTTTTGGTTCCTTTTATAGTATATCATTCTGAATATGGGCTTTTTCTTGCAACATATTGGCAGGCATCCGAACTTTTAGGTGACCATGAAATATATAACCAGCTTTTATACTCGTCCGAAGCCGGAGAACTGCAGTATACGGTTGGGTATTTTTATAAAAAGTGGCGTCCTCAGTTTTTGTTTTCAAGTACGGGTGAAAATGCCGAATATCTGACTGATAACGAAGAAATATTGAAAGAGAAAGAACATACGCAAATAATGACGGTTATTTATCCATTAGACAGGTTTAATAGTTTAGAAGGAGCCGTTTCGACAAAAAAATATACAGAAAAGAACCGCACGCTTGACGATACGCTGATTGTTGACGAAAGGACAAATAGGTATTCGGTTGCATACAACAGAAGTACCGTTTCCGGAAAATATCTTTATGCAAGGTTTGGTTCAGACTTCCGTGTACTTTACAGACAGGCATTTTTAGGACGCGGCGGGGAAATAAAATATAAGGAATATGTGGGCAGATATGAAAAGTTTTTTCCTGCCTTTTGTGAAAGTGCGTTAGTGCTTGGTTCTCTTACAGTATCAAGCGAAGGTATAAACAGGAGATATTTTCGGCTTCCTTTAAGAGGTTTTTCGCATACAGGTGCCGAATATAAATATAATCGTCTTTGTGCCGCAACCGTCGAATACAGGTTCCCTGTTTTTACGCTTGAAAAAGTCTGGCCTATGTCATCCTTCTTTTTGAAATCACTCAACTGGTTCTTTTTCACAGATAGCGGGGTAGGATTTAATTCGGCTGAAGAGTTCAGAGAAACCACAATTAGTGATATTAAAAATAGTGTTGGTAACGGTATGCGGTTATATTTATTTTTAGGGGGATATATGCTTCCTGTAACGGTTGATTATGCCAAAAGGACCGATGAATCTGCCGGAAGATGGAATGTATCCTTAGGTGTTTCCCTGTCATACTGAAGAATCTATTCGCGGAGATCGCAGAATCTTCGCAGAGGTCGCAGAAAAAGGCAAGATCCGCCGCCGCGGACTGCGTAATCCGCGTCCTGCCCTGGCGGGATTCAGCGTAATCTGCGATATGCCGAACGAAGCGAGGAGATTAAGATGTCAGTTGGATTCTGGGTTAATATTACCATTCCTGTTATTGCGGGAGTTATATATTTTGTAATGGCATTGGAAATTAAAAAACTTGGCAAGATAAGACAGCTTATATTCGGAGAAATCGGTTACAGGAAAGTTTTTTATGCATTTATTCTTTTCGGGTTATACTTCATAACCCGCCCGTTACAGAACATAATAGGTCCGCATCCTTGGCCCATGATAACAAACAGTATCAGGCAGTTTTTTCTTATGAGTATAATTTCCCCGGCAATACTTGTCGGTATATTTTATTGGGATTCCGACGAAGGTGATATTCCGAAATCAGCCGAGGTGGCCTCGTATATGGTCGGATTTCTAATGGCATTGATATATATACTTGTCAATATTGTCGCTGTGGATGGTTCAAAAGTTATTGCTTCTTTCAGCGGGTTGAACCTGTATGATGCGGTCTGGTTTTCTTCCGGTGAAAAGAGGATTGAACTTATGCTGATCCATCTTTTTGTTCAGCTTGTATCTCCTGTCGGGTTTTTCGTTTTAGTGATTGCCATCGTACGCCGCCGCCGCCACAACTATCCTAAGGATAGTGTGTATAATTTGATGCCCCTGAAGTGGCGGTATCTTGAAGCAGGGTTTGAAATCTTGCTTGTCTCGATAATAATTGCATGGTTGGCCGCATTATTCGGACATTACTATACATATCTATGGGTAATATATTATATCGGCGCCATAATATCGGGTGCAGTTGAATTAAAAAGTGTAAAAATTCCTCCGCGGGAAACACCAAAAGACCTTAGAAAAGCATAATTATGATAATATGCTGATACGCTTATACGGAAATACGTAAACACGTAAAAACCATTATACATATCGATATATAAACATATCAGCTGATTTTAAGATGTGTAAAAAGTCACATTGACAAAATACCCGTTTTTCTTTATAGTTATAGTGACGAGGCGATAGAATTGCCGAGTCGCTTAGCTTCATCGCAAGATATAGTTATAGTGACGAGGCGATAGAATTGCCGAGTCGCTGGAATTATCGAAATCAAAGCAGTATATATCAAGGACAAAAGTATGGAATAATTATTTTTTTATGGATTTAGAATTTAAAATATTACTGTCATTTAAATGGATAACCCTCGCTTCTGACTTTTTCAGGAAAGCAGCGGGGGTTATTATTTTTGCGGTTTTTATTTTAATTACTAATAATATCCTTGCAGTTTCTGATATCTGGACTGATACATACAATGGAGCAGCGAATATGGCCGACGTAGGAAACAGTGTCGCTGTTTCGACCGTAACCGGCAATGTTTATGTTGTAGGATATACTTCCGCCGGGTTAAATGGAAATGATGTGTGGATTAGAAAGTATAATAGCAGCGGGATTATGCAATGGACCACCGCATATCACAGTGCTGCCGGCAATGATGATAATGGAGCCGGTATAGCGGTAGATGCATATGACAACATATACGTGATAGGTAGCGAAGACCGTGACGATATTGGCCAGAACTGGAACATCTGGATTGCCAAATATGACACAGACGGAATACTTCAATGGACAACAACCCATAACGGTTCCGATAATTTGGATGACAGGGGTTACGGTATAGCAGTTGACCCGGGTGGTTATATCTACGCTATAGGTTCTGAATATGTATCCGGACAGTGGGAAAATGTCTGGGTCACCAAATATAATAACAGTGGACTTATTGAATGGACTACCACATACAACGAAGCAGGTATGTCGGATATCGGATATGCCATAGATGTGGATACAAATGGGAATGTTTATGTTGCCGGGAGCATTAAACCCGGCGGAGATACAGATGTCTGGGTCCGTAAATATGATAACAGTGGCTTGGTACAGTGGACTACCAGTTATAACGGGCTTGCTGGCGGAGAAAATGATGTAGGTCAGGGCATAGCCGTGGACCCTGCCGGGAATGTTTATGTTACCGGCAGAGTACGCGAAAATCTAAGCTGGTTTGATGATATATGGACCTGTAAGTATGATACTAACGGGCTTACACAATGGACAACCAGCTATAACAACCCGAATAACAGTACGGATTACGGATACGGTATAGCCGCAGATATCAACGGTAATGCGTATGTTACAGGTTATGAAAATACGGCTGGCGAAGGTCCGAATATCTGGATTAGAAAATATGATACCAGTGGTCTTACACAGTGGACTACAACGTATAACAGCGGCGGCACTAATAGTGATTTTGGCCGCGGAATTACGGTAGATGGTTCGGGAAATGTTTATGTTACAGGTTCTGTCAATATAAGCGGACAAGGTGACAATATCTGGGTTAGGAAATATACGGAAGACGCAGATCCTCCTGCCGGAATTTCCGACCTGACCGCACTTACCGGGGATAATGAAGGCGAAATAAAACTGGAATGGACTTCACCGGGTGATGACGACATAACCGGTACACTTACCGGTAAGTTCCAGATAAAGTTTTCGTCAATTGGAATCATAACCAATACAAATTATGATACCCCGCCAATTCCAACATATTTTATAGATATACCTACAAGTTCAGTTACACCGTTAACAGCATGTACAACAACATTATATAACTTACAACCCGGAACAAGTTTCTGGTTTGCCATAAAGACACAGGATGATGCAGACAACTGGTCTGTGTGGAATTCTTCTGTAGACAACACTTCTGTCAATGTAGATGCTTTTGCTATGGCACGGGGGGATGTAATATTACCGACAATTGTTAATAATGAATCAGGAGGCGATAATGTTGTAAGAACTTCTCCCGGAACGACATATAATGTCAGTTTTTACGACGACGGCGGACTGGATAGAATAGAATATAAAGCTAATACAGAACCTGCAGAAGGCGGAAGCGTTGTTATATCATGGTCTGATATTGCAGTTTTGGGAGGAACAACGTATTATACAACTCCGTGGGAAATACATTTCAGCTCTTTTATATCGCTTCCGGCTACAAACTATATATCTGTCCGTGCCAAAGATCTTGCGGGTAACACGACAACACTTATAGATGCTTTCTATGTATTAATAGACAGTGAAACGCCGGCATCAGTAGTGGAAAGTCCCAGCAATAGCTCAAATGTATATTCGCTTCCGTTTATTTCCGGAACAGCAAGCGATAATAATATTGTAGATGGTGTTAAGCTTCAGATACAGCGTCTTTCAGACAATCAGTATTGGACAGGTGGGACATGGGGTGCTCCTACATGGCTTGATGCCTCAGCCAATGACGGCACCTTTAACCAAGATTGGGAAACATGGATATACTACGGACTTACAGACTCAGACCTTACAACAGGAACATCCTACTGGGTTGTTTCATTAGCATCAGATACAGTAGCGAATGTTGAATCGTCTATGATTGGCATAAGTACATTCACATATAGATTAAAGAGATCCATTTCATCCGGCAACTGGAACAATACAGCAACATGGTTCGGCGGTGAAATACCGCTGGAAGGTGATGCCGTTTATATTGAATCACCGTGGATGGTAACACTAAACGCAGATACATCCGACCTTTACTCGCTAACAGTCGAGGATGGTGCGTCGTTGGATAATGATCCCCCGTATACTATTAATATTACATCCGGAGACGGCGGAGGATTTTATAATTACGGAACACTTGAGAATATAGCAGGGACACTCTGTTTGCAGGAAAATAAGGTTGTTCTGTCGACTAGTACTACAGAACCGCTTTGCGGTTCATTTATGGTGCAGTCGGGCGGTACCACAACTCTTAATTCAAATATTATTGTCAGATATGTTCAGATAGACAACGGAGGCGCACTTGACCCAAACGACAACGTCATAACGGTAAGTTCATATGGCTGGGTACAGAACGGGTCATTTATATGCGGTGTTGCTGTGTCAAGTGTAGTATTTGCGGCCGACCAGGACCAGACCATTTCAGGGAGTGCCTCACCTATAACTTTTGCCAATTTTGTAATAGATTCATCCTCAAATGTTATAGCATCAGGGCCGCTTGATATAAACGGCAATTTTAATATCGTGAACGGAACATTTGTTGCCGGCAACTACGAACATTTTATCTCAAGTGATTTTGACCAGGCAGGAGGAGGATTTGAGGCAACGGGCTCCACAATAACATTTGACGGAGATACCGATGTCACAGTAACTCTTCAGCCGGGAAGCAGTTTCTACTGTGTAAAAATTAATAAGTCAGGCGGGACGCTTTATGCAGACACTGACATTGATATAAACGGCAACTTTACAATAGATGCTTCTACGTACCAGCCGCTTGGTTATACGCACAGATTAGGAGGCAGCTTTATTCTTCAGAATTCAGGAATGTGGGGTTCCGGTTCAGGAACATTTATTTTTGACGGTGACGGTACACCCCAGTATATTCCGTCCGGAGGCAACTGGAACAGATTCGAAGTTGAACCTGCCGCATATGTGGGTTGCGCTACAGCTTTAAGTGCGCGGTTTATGGATGATTTTGTACTGCATGAGGGCGCTGTATTTGATGCAACAAACGGTAATCCGACTTTTACCGGAGGAACACTTTCCAGCAGCGGTACGTTTGTTACAACAAACTCAACCGTAACATTTGACGGTAGTGTCACTATTTCGGCAGGTATTGACTTCAATGGTCTCAAATTAGGTGAATTTTCCAGCGGACATACGGTTATCGTATCAACTGAGATTACCGCTGCAGGGTTAACTATCAGTTCGAACACATTGGATATGCAGAGTTCGTCTATTACAGTCAGCGGTCCCACACTGATTATAGGCACAGATGCAGAACTTGATATAAATACTTCTACAACAACACTTCTTGGCGGTGTAGCTATTATGAATGGCGGGGCAATTAACATGTCAAATACCTCTTCTGTACAGCAGTCCAAACTGGTTCTCGGAGACAGTTCATCTCTTTATATAGACGCAGCCGGTTTCTTTACATCTGCATCTACAAATAATATTATAACTTCTCCTAATCCCGGTTCATCATTTTATTCATTCATAGTAAATAATGGTACGGTAAGTGTAACCGGTCTGACACTTGAGTCAGCGGATAATAACGGATTGGTTGTAAATGGTTTAGAGGACTCCATAACAAATGTCAGCTTCCGGTCACTTCAATCCGGAGCAACTGCATTTAATATATTGTTTACGTTGGTTCAGGGTACATACACGTTTGCCGGTGATTTTGATTCATCCGTTTCATCAAATATTGCAGCACCCAATTTAACCGACGGAATTATAACAGTAAGTACGGCAACTGGTGCTAAAGCAGGCCCTGATTACGAAAATGACCCGAATGACAGGATTTTCTGGGACGGTATTGATAGTATTGCTTCTATAGTGCAACCGGATGGCGGAGAGACATTTACCGTAGGTGATTCAACGGAGATTATATGGAATACCAGCGGTTCAATTAAAAATGTAGTACTTGAATATTCAAATGATGATTTTACTTCCAATGTTTACCATATTGCGACAATATCAACATCTTCGGTTTTCGGAACCTATACATGGACTATACCGGATGTTTCATCCGAAACCGTAAAGGTAAGGGTATCTGCTGCGAATAAGCCGGACATATATGCTGTATCCGGCGGAACCTTTACAGTACTGCCGGTACCGATTACAGGAATAGCAGACCTTTATGCAGCCATAGATGTTTATCCCTGTGCCGTTAAGTTGACATGGACATATCCGGAGGCTCTTTCTGCCGGGTCATCATATTATATAGAATACTCAACCGATTCTAACAATGCATGGAGTATCAATAGCGCACAGGTTGTAAAATCAACATCAGTAACCGGCGGGCAGCAGGCAGCAGTTAGTGTGGGAGGACTTGATACAGGAAGAGACGGAGGCGGTAGTATAATTTCACCTGATTACTACTTCCGTGTTTGGGTTTCTACTGGACCCGGTGCATATTCAACGCTTTCCAACTCGGCGTCGTATTTTGCCAATACGCCCGCAGTAGGAACCGACACAGGACCTACTGCGCAGGAGGACGGCGGCTGGATTACAACATATAATAATATAAGTAATGGTCCCGATGTTGGATATTCAATAGCAAAAGATGATTCTGGTAATGTATATATTGCAGGGTATTATTATAATGGTTCAAATAATGATATGATTATCAGAAAGTATAATTCTGCAGGTGTGGTACAGTGGACCAGATACTACAATAGTCCAATGAATGCTGGAGATGATAGAATCTATGGTATAGCGGTAGATACCAATAACAATGTTTATGTTTCTGGATTTGAAGAGCGTACAGACCTTAATCAGGGTACTGATATCTGGGTTGCTAAATATGACACAAATGGCTTGCGTCAATGGACCACCTCATATCATAGTAGTGGAACTAATAGTGATGAGAGTAGAGATATAGATGTGGATAATAATGGTAATAGCTATATAACAGGATATGAAACAAGTTCGGGTCAGAAAGATATCAGTATATCCAAGTATGATACAAATGGACTGCTTGTATGGACTACTATTTACAACGGTGCATATGAAGGTGACGATGATATTGGTGAAAATGTAGCGGTTGATGGCGATGGTAACGTATATATTACAGGTCTTATCGGAACTTCAGGTAATCTTGATGTTTTTGTAGCGAAATACGATACTAACGGGTTACCACAATGGACAACAACATATAACAGTCCGGCAAATAATGATGACCAAGGCAACAGTATTGAAGTAGATAATAATGGTGACGTGTTTGTTTCCGCTTATGAACTTCGCACGGATATTAGCCAGAGTATTAATATTTGGGTCCGCAAATATAATTCAGCAGGATTGGTTCAATGGACAACAACATATAACAGTCCGGCAAATAGTGACGATTGGGGTCAAGGTGTAGATGTAGATGATAATGGAGATGTTTATGTGACTGGTACTGAAACCCGTTCGGATCTTGTGCAGGGGAACAACATTTGGATGTCAAAGTATGATGGTGTAACTGGATTACTTCAGTGGACCACTTCATACAGCAGTCCTGGAAATAGTGATGACTCGGGCTATGATATAATAGTAGATGATAGCGGAAATGTTTATATTTCCGGTTTTGAAACTATCTCTGGTGAAAATACAAACCTCTGGTTGTGTAAATACATACAATCGTATCTGGAAGAAATATCATTTTACAGCTATACTATTACGAATGACCAGATTGGATTCGGCTGGCATGACTGCAATTACGAATCCAGTTATACTTTCCATACAGCAGACGGGTTTACAAAAGCAGTGCTTGATGCCAACACAGATAGCTACATAGTTACCGATATAGGAGTAAATGCATCAACAAGTGTATATGTAACAGCATATAACACATGGGGTTCAACTTCTACTGCCGTTAAAACTAGATATACCAGCGCCAATACATCCAGCGGTACATATGTACTGGACAGGACATCCTACAGCGTAACCGTTGACTGGTATGCAAACGGCAATCCCGGTTACACCCGTTACGAAGTAATCCGCTCTACTGAAGAATTCCTGACCAGCACGACGACACTCAAAGAATTCGGAGACAACTACACATCCACAATATTCGTGGATACAATCAGTATAGTGAACGAAACTAATTACTGGTACAAGATACAGGCATACAATGAAGACGGCATAGAATCCGGCTATGATGTGATGGTTGTTACTCAGACATTGCCTGCACTTCCGACAGCTCCGTCAAACCTGACAGCTGCTTTATTAGGTCAGACATCAATACAGTGGCAGTTTGACGATAATAACATACTGGAAGAGGAATTATATATATCTTCCGGCGACTACACCAGAATTTCAGGAAATATTGGTCCGTTAAGCGGTACCGGTACAACATACTGGTGGGAAGTAAACATAGGAACAAATACATTGTGCACAAGATATGCCGAAGCGGCAAATGCATGCGGCAGTGTTTACTCAAATTCTATATCCTCATATACACTTGCCGCTGTCCCGGCTTCCTTTACGGTAAATGCATATTCACCGGATTCCATAGAATTGATATGGAGTGCAAACGACAATCCGGATAACACAAGATACGGAATAACCCAGTCCACTGACCCCACGTTCGTTACCAGTATAGACGTAATTGCTTACTGGAACACAGCACTCACTGCAAATACAACCATGGTTCATAATTTAAACCCCGGAACAACATATTATTTCCGTCTTTTAGCGTATAACGGCGACCAGTATCCAAGCGCTTATGTCGAGGGAAGTACAGTTACATCATCCGCTCCGCTTGAACCACCTGCGCAGATATCGGATTTGACCGGACTTGCCGGAAGCTTGGACGGTGAAGTGGTATTGTCATGGACTTCGCCCGGTGACGACGGCACGACGTACAATATCTCCGGCGGAGAATTTAAACTGAAACTCTCAACCAATGCAATAGGCAATGAAACGGAATTTACTTCAGCTACATATGAGATTACTTCCGCAACCGACACTGTTCCGTTACAGCCATATTCAACTGTAATAACCGGACTCAATCCCGGTACATTCTACTACTTTGCGTTAAAATACAAAGATGGTGCTAACAATTGGGCTAGCTGGTCGACAGGAACATATACAAATACAGCGTCAACAGCAACAGCACAGGACCTTGAACCTAATGCAGTAACAGACCTTACAGCTGCCGGCGCTGATACTCAGATAACTCTTACATGGACTATACCTGATCCGCCTGACGATATAAATGATTATGAAAAGTTTTTTATTTATAGAGCTACATGTTCGTTTATAGAGTCAGAGAAAAATAATTCCTACGTAACAATACTTGATACATATACATACCAGGTTATGGCATCAACCACGTATCTAGATTCAGGACTTACAAATAATGTAACATACTATTATAACATTTCACTGCTGGATACAGGTGACCAGGGTAACGGATTATATAGTGTAGCATTGGAAAGTTTTTCTGTTGTACAGGTAAGCACGTGTGCATGGGAACCTTTACCCGGTACTCCTACAGGTTTCTCGGGTACCGCACTATCTACAGGTTCTATACAGTGGAGCTGGGCAGATGTTACCGGTGAGGATGGTTACTTTGTACTGTACTCAACTGATCCGCAGGGTAGTCCTGCATCATTTGGAATTGCAGCAGATATACTTACTTGGACTGAGACCGGACTTTCAGCCAACACATCATATTACAGACTGGTAGTAGCAACCAACACATCAGGCGAGAGCGGATTATCAGATGCTGCAACAACATATACTCTTGCAGCAGCGCCGCTGGCACCTGTAACATTTTTGAGTGTTGGTTACTCCTCAGTTACATTCCAGTGGGTATCCAATCCTGATAACCCTGCATGGACAAGGTACGGGGTAATGGTATCCACCGATTCAAATTTTGCGATAAACGTAAGCACAACAGTAACATTTTCCGACGACCATACAACAGCATCTACAACAACAGTATCGCTTACACCTGAGATGACATATTACTTCAGGGTGATAGCATTCAACGAAGACCAGATACAGACAGCATATATTCAGGACAGTACAATGACTATGGTCGGTCCTCCTGCAGCTCCGTCCGATCTGAAAATATCTGTATTGTTAGGTCAGACCTCAATATACTGGCAGGTTGAGGATAATTCTACAAACGAAAGCGAATTGTACATTTCCAGCGGTGCGGATACATCGATGCGTTTATCAGGGAATCTGGCTAACACAGTATTTACAGGAACAACCTACTGGACGGAAACCGGTCTAACACCAAATACAACATACACCAGATATGCCGAAGTACTAAATGTAGTAGACAGTATATGGTCAGTTTCGATAACATCAGCTACAGCAGCAGCTGCTCCTGCAAACAGTACATTACTCAGCCGTACATCATATAGTGCGGAGTTTGACTGGGATCCGAACGGTAACCCCGAGCCCGGAACAGAGTATCTGGTCTCGTATGCGACAAGTTCAGATTTCGGTAATGAAACAAGTGAGATTGCTTCAACAACCACACATACATTAAGCTCGCTTAATCCGTCCACAACATATTATTTCAGAATCCGTGCAAGGAATCTTGACCAGGTAGTCAATCAGGAGTATGATGCCATACTTTCAACCGACACGCTTCCGGCACCTGCTACACAACTGCAGGTGGTGGCCCCAGGAGAAACCAATATCGGAGGAACAGGTATAAGCGGTGCGCCTGATACCCAGACAGCAGGTGTGGCATTTACAATAACTGTAAATGCGATAAATGCCAATTTCCATGTTGATATAACAACCCAGACATCGGCTTATGTGACTACATCAGATGCATATGATACCGAACCTTCAACACGGACACTGATAAACGGAACAACAATATTTGAAATTACTCCCATTGTATCCACTAATACAACTATAACAGCTGTGACTACCGGCGGATTGTCAAGCGGAATCAGTTCCTATATACCTGTTGGTCCGGGTACAGCGACAAGACTATTGATACTGGTACCCGGCGAAACCCTTGAACCCGGCTCGGCAAGCGGTAAAACCGGAACACCTTCCGCACAGAGCAGTTACACAACTTTCAGCATAACTGTAAATGCGTGTGATATTTACTGGAATGTTGATACATCAGCTACTCCGTTGGTTTCTGTGCTTACGGATGATACCGCAGATGTAAATCCGTCAAACCTTTCGTTAATCAACGGAACAACAATGTTCAATATAACCCTTGTTACCGTCGGTACATCCTCCATGAGTGTATATGACCTGCCTCCTTCGCTTGAATCATATACAAGTTCATACGTGACAGTTTTAACCGAGAGTACACCTCCGTATGCAGTGGTTGATTCAAGCAATCCGACAGACAGCGGTTATATAATGTCGCTTCCGGTAATCTTTGGCACTGCTTATGACAATGTAGCAGTATCCAGCGTAAGTATAAGTATTCAGGTTTTAGGAGGTAATTACTGGGACGGTTCCTCCGGTTTTAATTCGGTTTCTCAGGATTGGCGTTATTGCGGTGTATTCAGTTCATCGTGGACATATCCTGCCGGCGGTGACAGTATTCCTGCATGGACGGACGGAACAACATATATAATCTTTTCTTCGGCTGCAGATACTTCGGATAACTGGACGACCGAAATTACATCAAGGACCTTTACTTATGATGTGTCATTACCGTCGTCAACGATAATATATCCTGTTAACGGTTCCACATACTCAACACTTGAAACAGTATCAGGTACCGCAGATGATGCTTTAAGCGGAGTTTCAGACGGCGGAGTGCAGATATCATTCTATGATTCCACAAATTCAAAATACTGGAACGGTTCTTCGTGGGCGGGTGCCGGTCATTACTGGATTGTTGCTATATCAACAGATTCTAATATCTGGACATCCACAAATGTGCCTACATCATGGACAAGCGATACCGACTACGAGGTTTACAGCCGTGCTATAGATGATGTCGGCAATACCGAGATATCTTACAGTACTGTAACCTTCCGTATAACCTCATCATTGCCGACGGCACCGAGCGGTCTTACTGCTACCGAGGTAACTGCTTCATCGATTAAATGGATATGGACTGATAATGCTGCCAACGAAGAAAATTATTATGTAAGAAACTCTACTGATGGCTTGATTGCCGTTCTGGCGGCTGACATATCAACGTATCAACATATCAACTTATCGCCGAATACGGCTTACTCTGTATATGTAGAAGCATACAATGCTGCAGGAACAAGTACATCCGCAGTTGTAACCAGTTACACTCTTTCCAATATACCTACGAGTTTCGTAGTGACATCCAAGGACTACAATTTTGCGGCACTGCAGTGGTCTGTAAACAGCAATCCTTCGGGTACACTCTATGAACTGCAGAGATCTACCGATAATGTAACGTTCACCGCTGTTATTTCGTCAGATACAACCAGCCATAAGGACGAAAACCTGGAACAGTTAACAACATACTATTACAGAATATATTCAGTTAACGGCGATAGCGTGAAAACCGGACCTGCGGAACTTACGGTAACAACATTGAATTCCATAGTTAAAGGTCCGATTTCGGGTTCTGTTACACAGTCAGACGGTTCTACAATTACCGGAGTCAGGGTGGAGTTATATAGTAATGACGGTACCGCGAAGATTTCCGAAGTATATACTGATACGGAAGGCAAATATGAGTTTACAGATATAGAAGACGGCTTATATCGTCTTGTGTGCAGCTGGCTTGTTGATGAAATGGAGGCAATGGTATATTTGACTGATATATCTGAAAACAGTAATGATGTGTTGTTTACGCTTGAAATCCAGTATACATTAGCAGAACTTGTCGGGCGGATAACGCTCGGCAGCCGTGCCAATATGGTTGGAAGGTTTGCACCGACCCAACAGCCGTATGTTGAACTGATACAGCGTGGCCGTGTAATTGCAAGGATTGATTCCGATACATCCGGAAATTATAATATACCGAACCTGCTGCCGGGTAAATATGTAATGAGGGCGTATAACGGTGTCCAGATGTCGGAACCGGCCGAGGTATACGTAAAAGAAGGAGAAAAATTAAATGTGAACTTCAGATGGGCGCTGGCACTGCTCAGCGAGAATGTATATGCATATCCGAATCCCGTCCAGTGTCATAACGGTGTAACAAAAGTAACAATAAAATATAAAACTCTAAATTTGAACCATTCAGCGACTATAAAAATATATAATATAGCAGGTGAACTGGTCAGGGAAGTTGCTGATACCGAAATACAGAAGAATGCGGTATCATCCGGCGGCTGCAAGTTTGAATGGAATATGAAAAATGAAGATAATGACGGCGTAGCAAGCGGTGTATATATCTATATTCTTGAATTGACCGAATTGTCTACAGGCGAAGAAGCAATGGTGAAGAAGAAAATAGCAATAATTAGATAATAGAGAGTAAGAGAGTGAGAGAGTAAGTAAAAAGAATATTGAAATCAGCGGAAGAATCTCGCAGAATAAAGGATATAATGAAAAAATTTTTAAAATCAAAGTTTGTTAAATATTTCCTGTTATCTGTCATCTGTTATCTGTCATCTGTCATCTGCTGTAATGCATTGGAAATAAAAAGTATTTCAATTACCGATTCGCTGGGTAATAGCAGAGATGTTTTCTCAAACACGGAAAAAGTAAATTTAAATGTTGTGGTAAATATTACCGCAGTTGGCGACAGGGTTAGTTTTAAGTTTGAAATATATGATCCTGCCGGCGCTAAAAGATTTACGCATACAGGCAACTCTATCCCGGGTACAATCGGCGAAGGAGGGTCGTCAATAAAATATGTTCCGGTTGCTAACTTTTTCTCGACCAGCGGTAAATATAAACTTGTTGTTTATGCCAATACCGTCACTAAGGAAATAACATTTTCCGCATATTCACCTAATATAACACTGACATATCCGTCAAATTATGCCCGTGATTTGCCTGATAAACCTCTTATATTCAGATGGGTCGCAAGCGGTGCATCCAAGTATCGTATTTATGTCGACGACGATGCCGCGTTTTTTAACTGTATTTTTAAAGACGATACGACGCTTACACAGTATACATACCCGGGGGAGCCGAGCGATGCGCGCCAGAAACTTTCTGCCGGAACAATATATTACTGGAAAGTAGAGGGTCTGGATTCGGCAGGAAGTGTAGTGGCAAAAACGGCGGTTCCCTTCAACTTTACAATAAAAGCCACCGCATTACCGCCGACGTCAAAAGATTTAGCGGTAATAGATATAGATGTTGTAGGTCCGCATGTGGTGGTTAGTGTGAAGAATCAGGGAGGTAAAACTGAAAATTCGATACCCGTTGTGCTTTATCTTAACGGAATTCCTCAAAAGAAAGAAAATATTATTTCAATTAAGCCCAACGAAATAAAAAAGATAAAATTTGTTCCGACTATAGCAGGAAAAGTAATTGCGATAGCGACGGTTGTATTCGACGATGATTATATCAAGAATAATATTCTTACCAAGCGGTTGTTAATTTCCGCTAAGCCCGAACCGCCGGGAAAAAGAAAAGCAAAAATTATTGGCAGCGTAGTTTCAGAAGGCGGTGAAAAACTTGACGGTGCGGCTATAAGTTATTCCGGACCCGGAAAAGTAAAGGGTAAAGAATATACAAACAAAGGCGGTCAGTATAAAATAGAGGACTTGCCGCTGGGCGAATATAAACTTGAAGCTTCTTGCGACGGATATATTAATGAAAGCAGGACAGTAGATCTGGAAAAAGCCAGGGCATATACAAATATTAATTTTAAACTGAAAAAGAAAGGAGAAGAAGTTGTTACCGGTATTGCCAGTGTTAAAGGACAGATAAAATATGATACTACTAAAGAGGGAGCCGAAGGGGTGGATATTGTGCTTATGAGGAACGGTAAAGAGTTTGCAACTTTCCTGTCTTCCAAGCAGGGATACTACAGATTTGTAGATATACCTGCGGATGAATATTTAATAACTTTTTCCAAAGAAGGATATGAAGTGGTGAAAAAGAATGTTGACCTCACTAAGGATAAAGAAATAAGGATGGATATCGGCCTTGACCCTGTAAAAGAGGGCCCGCCGGCCGGCGAAGAAGAAGAGAAGGAAAAGAAGATATTTGATTATACTAAAGATACCAAAAAGTGCTGGAATATAATCAGCGGTGTTGTGGACAAGGAAACCAATGATGAATTTAAAGGATATAAACTTGAGAAAATCAGCAGCGATGGTGATGTAAATAAGATAATGGCTGCCATTGAATCGGGAAAAGCAAAGATATTAGATATTGAAATAACCAGTAAGTAAGGATAATAAAGAAACCACATAAAAGACTATCAGTTTGGCAGAAGTCTATAGAATTAACAAAACAAATTTATAATATTACAGAAAAATTTTCACAAAAGGAATGAATATGATAAAAAAACCATTAATTTTTATTTTCCTACTCACTTACTCACTACTTACTACTCACTCTATTGTACATGCTGCCAGGATAGCTGCAGTTTCTACATCTGTCAACGGCAAGGTTGAAATCTTACCGTACAAGAAAAAGGTATGGGATACACTTAAAATAGGAACATATATACATGAAGGCGATACGGTTAAGACCGGCAGGAGATCCCGTGCGGCGTTTACGCTTACTAATGGTGTAGAATTAAAACTCCGCAGTAACACGGAGTTCGGATTTAATATAACCAAGACCATAGAAAAAATCGGGTCGACCGTAAGAATGGTTTCCGGACGGATATGGTCAAAGGTCCGTACAAGAACAAAGTTTGAGATACATACCCCTGTTGCTATTGTGGCAGTCAGGGGAACGGAATTTGGCGTCGGTTATGGCAACGGAATGGTAGACCTTTCGGTTGTAAAAGGAATAGTTAATTTAAAAAATAAACACGGCGAGGTTAATGTAGGTGAAGGTAAAAAATCATCTGCAGGTGCCGGTGCTCCGCCTGCACCTCCTACCGATATGGATAAGAGCGATAAGAAGGAATGGGAAGATGAGATGAAAGAAACCGGCTCCATTAAAATAGGGACTAAGGTTGCAAAACCTGTTGTCTCTGTTCCTTTCAAGATAGATGTATCGGTTTATGGGGCTGATGGTAAGCTTGACAGCGGGTCCAATGACAAGATTACCGTAGGGTCCGAATCGGGTTCATTGATGTTTTCTGACGATGGAAAATCATGGGATGATAAAATAAAGATAAAAGTGTCTGCCGGTACCGCGGAACTATTTGTAAAGAGCGATAAAGCCGGAACGGAAAAAATTATTGCTTCATCGGATAAACTTGATGCCGGTATTCTTGAGGTTTCTTCAGTTGAACCCAAAGAGAAAAATCTTAAGATGAAGGTAAAAACAGAAGACGGTACCGAGGAGATATTGCTGCAGTTCAAAAAACAATAAAGTACGAACAACACGAACCCGCCACAACCTTATGGATGTTGGCGGGTTTTTATATTAGTAACTTGACAAAACAAACAAGATTTAATAAACTAAAATCAATAATTAGTCGTTCTTATTAAGGTTTTATCTTAACTCTTAACTCTTAATTCTGCAAATTATGTTTTATGTATATATTCTTAAAAGCAAAAAAGACGATAAATTATACATTGGTTCTACTAAAAGTTTGCAGAAGAGATTTATAGAACACAATAACGGCAAAGTTCAGTCAACCAAAAGCCGTATACCATTTATACCTGTATATTATGAAGCATATTCTGTCGAATCTGATGCAAGATTAAGAGAATCACAGCTAAAGTTACGTTCTCGGGCTTTTGCACAATTGAAAAAACGTATAAAAAATAGTTTAAAGTTATAATAATTAGTATGAAAAACTATTGGTATTGGGGGTATACCCCCACACCAATAGACTGACCATTGATGTGGGGGTGTAGCTCAGCTGGGAGAGCACGTCGTTCGCAACGACGGGGTCGAGGGTTCAAATCCCTTCACCTCCACAATTTCTTAACTACAATTTCCTGCCATAATGCCTGTTTTAACTGTTTACATATTGACACATAATCGCGTAATTTGATATAATAAGATTATTAAAAAACAATCCGTCTCGACGGTTAATCTGCCTCCGCCGTTCGCCAACCGGCGAAGCCGGATGGCGGACAGCGGTAATCAGCGATTAGGAGATGAAGAATGAAAATTGCAAAAGATGAAGCACTCAATTTAATAAGAATTCTGCGTAAAATCGAGTTTTTTTCCGGTTTTACTATGAGCGAAGTTGAAAATATTCTTGAAACAGTTGATAAAAAGTTTTTTAAAAAGAATGAAACAATAATTAAACAGGGTGATCCGGGAAGATTTTTCTTTATAATAAATACAGGTAAAGTTGCTGTGTTTATTAAAAAGCCGGGTAAGGGCACGGTTAAGGTAGGCGAATTATCTTCAGGTGAATATTTCGGTGAGACATCGATTATCAAGCACGCACCCATAAACGCTACCGTCAAGGCAGAAGAGGATACGGAACTGTTTGTACTGTATAAGTATGATATTGAGATGGTTATGAAAAAAAATCCTTCAGCAGCTGATATTATGAAAAAAATGATTGAAAGGCGTACGGTGATGTCGTCATATGAACTTGACAGGGTAGATGAAGGATTTTTTTCGAAACTAAAAGGATTATTCGGTAAGTAATATGTCAAAGGGACTGTCCCCGAACGGGGACTGTCCCTGAGGTTTTTGGTAATAATATGTCATATGTAGTATTAGCAAGGAAGTACCGCCCGCAGAAGTTTGAAGACATCGTCGGACAGGAACACGTTTGCAGGGTATTAAAAAACGCAATAAAAGAAGAAAGAATTGCACACGGGTATATTTTTTCCGGCCAGCGCGGAGTGGGAAAAACTACAACAGCCAGAATTTTTGCCAAGGCACTAAACTGTAAGGACGGTCCAAAAGAAGAACCTTGCGATAAATGTGATTCCTGCCGGGGAATACTGAAAGGGACCTCGCTTGACCTCCTTGAACTGGATGCTGCTTCGAACCGCGGTATCGACGAGATCCGTGACCTTCGCGAGAATGTTAAATACGCGCCCTCCGTTTCAAAATACAAAATATATATTATTGATGAAGTTCATATGCTCACCAACGAGGCGTTTAATGCGCTTTTAAAGACCCTTGAAGAACCTCCCTCACATGTAATTTTTATATTTGCCACAACTTCTACGCAGAAAATTCCCGCAACAATTCTCTCGAGATGCCAGCGGTTTAATTTTAAACCTTTATCAATTAAAGAAATAAGCGAACAGCTTATAAAGATTGCAGAAAAAGAAGATGTAAAGATCGATGAAAAGGCGGTTGCGTTGATAGCAAGGTCCGCAGGCGGGGCTTTAAGGGATGCATTGAGCGTTTTCGACCAGGTTATATCATTTTGCGGTTCAAAAATCGGTGCGCAGGATGTTATTTCGATTCTTGGTATAGTAAAAGAAGATATACTTTCAAGAATGGTCGGATATATTTTAGCAAACGATACTAAAAATCTTCTGCATGCGGTTAATGAAACAATTGTTTCCGGATATGACCCGTTAAATATTGTTTCCGACCTGCAGGAATATTTAAGAAATATTATGCTTTATAAAGTATCGCCGGAACTGGTTGTTACGGTTTCCGATACAGAAAAGCTTAAAACCTATTCCGGTGAATTTTCTATTGATGTATTGTTAAGGTTTTCAGGTATACTTTCCGAATGTATCCGCCAGATGAAAAATGCCGAACAGCCGATTTTGGTTCTTGAGGTTACCTGTGTAAAACTTGCGCAAAAGTATGTGGGACTTGACGAATTGGTGAGCCGTCTTGAATCATTGGAGTCATCTTCATATCCGGAGGATAACGCAGTATCCCGGTCATCTTCAGCTGTGCCTGTTTCTAACCCTTCAAAACCTCAGCCGGCATCTGTTCCTTCAAGTAAAGTTCCGCTTGATAGGGCTCAGCAGGCATGGAACGAGCTTTCTAAAGAAAAAATAAGGCCTAGAATTGTAGCCGGTATTTTGGGCGGCAGGATAAGTTCGCAGAGTGACGGTGTTTTTACAATTGAGTTTAATAATTCGATAAATATGGACCTTATAAATTCAAGCAGGGATCTATGGCTGCCTTTAATAGAGAAAAAAATCGGCGGGAGATTCGAGTTTGTTACTAAGATAAAGACAGACAGCGGTGCGGATGATGCAGAACTGGAAGAAGCAGATCCGTCGGTCGAAGGAGAAGAACCCTCTGTAATAAACGGAGGGGATATAACAGCTGACGATTCAAGACCTGAAAAAGAATCGGAATCATCAGAACCTCCGGTAAAGAAAAAAACCCGTAAAAAAGTTTTTGAAAAAGAGCCGGCAGTCAAACTTATCACCGATTTATTCGGCGGCGAAGTAACCGAAGAATAATAAAATTTATATCTGTGCTCCGCCCCGCACCGAGCTCTGCTCTGGTGCTGGGGTAATCTGCGGTTTTCTCAGCGTAATCTGCGTTCAAAATATGATTAGAGCCCTTACCCAGTTAATAGAGGCATTTAAAAAACTTCCGAGTGTAGGTCAGAAACAGGCGGAACGCTATGCGCTTTTTGTAATAAAGAACAGCGAGGATAGTATCGAAAATTTTGCATCCGCCATAGTTAATGCAAAAAAAAATATAAAAACCTGTTCTATTTGCTGTTCCCTCTGCGAGGAAAATCCCTGCGAAATCTGCTCTGATGAAAAAAGGGATAAAAAGACAATCTGTGTAGTTGAGAATTATACGGATTTACAGGTTATAGAGAAAACAGGCAAGTATAAAGGGCTTTACCATGTTTTGCTCGGAGTTATTTCTCCTCTTGACGGGGTTTATCAGGATAATTTGAGTATAAAATCCCTGCTCAAACGGCTCGACGGAGTAAAAGAGGTTTTAATTGCAACCAATCCTACGGTAGAAGGCGATGCGACCGCTATGTATATTTCCGATGTCCTAAAAAAATATGACATAACCGTTACCCGCCTTGCAAAAGGGATCCCTTCCGGCGGCAGTATAGAATATGCGGATGAAGTTACACTTGTCAACGCCCTTGACGGAAGAAAGAAAATATAGTATAATCATAGTATTGTAGAACAGTTCTTTTAAATCACTAAACACTTGTCGTTATTGACCAGTGTTTATAGATCCGGCGTAGCTCAATGGTGGAGCGTTCGGCTGTATGAAGAATGCAGCATTCTAAAGTAATTTAGGATGAAAAAGTGAGTGAATTCAGGGAAGCCTAAAATCTTTGGTAAATATCGGAGAATATGGTAATCCTGAGCCAAGTCCCGATATTAAATCGGGAAAGGTGCAGAGACTATCCTGAAAGGGAGTACCCCTAAAGCTTTGTTTTGCAAAGCTAAACATTGGGGGGAAGCGCTCACCGTCCTGTGATGACTGAAGTCATTTTACAGGATGATAATATAGTCCATTCCTTATGGAAACATAGGGGTAAAATGTAACCGACAGGTTGGAGGTTCGAATCCTCCCGCCGGAGAATCCCGAAGTCACCCCTAGAGGGTGGTTTCGGGATTTTTTGTTGCGGTGGAGCAAGCCAACTGCTTGGCTT
>JAFGLF010000017.1 GCA_016928195.1 Elusimicrobiota bacterium | reverse complement strand
GGAAGCGGAACTGCTTTTATCTTTCAGGATGGTAAGGCTATTAGCGGTACCTGGCAGCGCGGAAGTACATATGAGCCTTTCATTTTCAGAGATAGCGCCGGTAATACGGTTTCATTTAATGGGGGTTCAACCTGGATAGCAGTGGTTCAGGGAACCGAAAAGGTCAGCTTTCAGTAATCCTGATTGATGCTGGCTCTTTCTTTAGTTTTAGTGGTATCCATTAAAACAAAGTCTGTTAAAGAATAGATATAAAAAATTTCCTTTATTTATCTATTCTTTCCCCAGGTTATCCCTGAAACTTTTTTTCTTAAGTAATGTTATGCAGATATCTACTATTTTTGAATCATATAATTTACCCTTTTCTCTGGTGATTTCCTCAATAGCCTTATCTATACCCAGAGCAGGCCTATATGGTCTGTGAGATATCATTGCTTCCATAGCATCAGCAACAGCAATTATTTTGGCTTCCATAGTTATGTCCTTGCTTCTTAGCCCCTCAGGATATCCCGAACCATCGAGCCTTTCATGATGTTGAGCCACAATTTTTGCAACCGGGTAAGGGAACTCTATGTCCTTTAATATATCATAGCCCACCCGGGAATGGATTTTTACCATCTTAAATTCAACATCAGACAATTTTCCGGGCTTTGATAATATAGATGTAGGTACTTGTATTTTTCCAACATCATGAATCAGTGCTGTTGTATTTATAGCCTCTATTTCATCCTTATCCAGCCCTAACTTCTCTGCAATGGCAGTCGCAAGCATTGCCACTCTTTTTTGGTGGCCGGATGTATAAGGGTCCCGCACTTCCACTATATTGGCCAGGGTTTTTATTGCGCCACTCAGGGTTGTCTTTATTTTCTGGTAACTTTCCCTGAGTTCTTCTTCGGTTAATTTCCGCTCAATATATGCACTTGTTATTTTAGAAACACCATCGATTATTTTTTTCTCTTCTTTAAAAAATTGATCCTTTGAATTTTTTAATCTTTTCTTCAAATAATATACTTCTACTACTCCCTTTTTCTTCCCCCTTACCAGAATATCCTGATAACTTTTCCATTTTGTTTCTTTAAAATTCTTTGTTTTGTACTCTTTTTTATTAAATATTATCCTGCTGCATGTCAATTCCGGGTCTTGCATGCCATCAGATATGTGCTTTACCGTTTCTTCAAATATCTTTTCCATTTGTATACTCGGTTTGATCATAAGGTTTACCATAGAGTAAAGGTAATTTAATTCTTTAATTCTTATATATAATTCATCTTCGGTTTTCTTGCGTATTGCAATTTCTTTATCCAGGCTTATTATCTTATCTCCTAATTTTTTTATAATTCTTCTTTTATGTTCTGCCAGGTATAAATCTTCACTGATAGGTTCTATTAAACTTCTTTTAGGCTTTTTCTTTTTATGCTCCATTACAAAATCACCCAGTATTTTTAATAACACATCAGGCTCCTGGGGTTTTATTATGAATTTTTCTGCACCCAGGCTCAAACCAAACTCCTCATCCTGTTTTCTCCTGTAGGTTGCAGTGTAGAATAAAAAGGGAATTTTTTTTAATTTATCATCTTTTTTACATGCTCTGCATAATTGAAATCCATCCATTTTTGGCATCAGTATATCGGAAATAATAATGTCAATCTTTTTCTTTTTTAGCTTTCCAAGCGCTTCAACACCGTCTTCAGCACTTACGGTAGTATAACCGCTCCTGGTCAAAAGAGTATTAAGCAAATAAAGACTTTCCGGATTGTCATCCACTATTAAAACTTTCATTTTTTTCACCTTATCCAATAATTTTTTAATATTGATTAATTTTAATTCAATAGTGCTTTTTATAAATATTTTTTAATTTCCAATAGAAAAGCTTCAATATTTATAGGTTTCTCAATATATCCAGTACAGCCTCCCTTAATTAATTTTTCCCTATCACCACTCATGGCATATGAAGTTACCGCAATTATCGGAATTTCCCTGCCAGACTGTGATGTTCTTATTTTTTTCGTTGCTTCCAGACCGTCAATACCGGGGAGTTGGATATCCATTAAGACTAAATCGGGTTTTTCTTTTAATGCAATTTCTACTCCTTCCTCCCCTCTCGTAGCTTTTATCACCTCATAATTATTTTTTTCCAGAAGAAAACTTATAAGATACATATTTTTTTCGTTATCTTCCACTACCAGGATTTTTTTCATTTCATACCTCAACATATTTTGATGGAAATTCCAGGATAAATTCACTTCCCTTCCCGAAAACACTTTCTACGCTAATCTTTCCTTTTAAAAGAGCGGCCATTTTTTTTGATAGATAAAGCCCGAGACCGGTACCCTCTGCTTTGGGTGCCCCTCTGGTATGTATTCTGCTGAATTGTTTAAATAATTTTTTAATATCTTCTTTTCTTATACCAATACCAGTATCAGAAACCGTTACCCTTATTTTTTCGTTTTTCTTTTCAGCTTTTATTTCTATTTTACCTTTACTGGTAAATTTAAAGGAATTGCTTATAAAATTCATTATAATCTGCTTGACTCTCCGGCTGTCACTTCTTATTATAAGTTTCTCCGGAGCTTTCATAGTCAGGTGGAGACCCTTTTCCTCCGCCAAAATTTTAAATGATTCTTTTATTTCTCTTAAGGTTTCAACCAGGTTAAAGTCCTCAATCAAAAGATCTATTTGTTCCGCCTCAATTTTACTAACATCTATTACATCTGTTATAAGTTCTAATAGATGATTGGCACTGCTTTTTACCATTAAAAGCTGCTTTTTCTGTTCATTGTTAATTTTTCCAGCCATACCCATTAAAATCAAACCGGTAAAGCCAATTATAGAATTTAGCGGTGTTCTTAATTCATGACTCATGCTGGCAATAAACATACTTTTCAAACGGTCAAGCTCTTTAAGTCTGTCATTTGCGTGGGCCAGATCTCCTGTCCTTTTCTTAACTTTTTCTTCCAATTCTTCATTAAGCCTGCGCAGTGCTTTCTCTGAATCTTTAAGGGCTTTATTTGATTTGCTGATACTCCTCATCATTTGGTTGAAAGACCAGGTAAGGTTACCGATTTCATCCTGTGATTCTATTTTAATCGAATGCTCCAGGTTCCCGGTTTTTGCAATTAAACCTGTGCTGTCGCTGAGCTTTTTTATAGGATTTAAAACAAATTTTTGCAGGCCTATAAGTATTAAAAGACCGAGAATAAATAAAGAAAAACCCAGTACTATAATATTACCGAATATAAAAGACCATACTTTGTCATTAATTTCTTTAACCGGAATAACCAGGCCTATTTTCCAGCCCAGTCTTTCAGAAGTGTCAAAAAAGAGGTAATTTTCCTTTGAATTTTTGTTAAAAACAGTATACCCATGCAACTGCTCCATAATTACATCAAGATTTACCTGTTTAAAATCTGAAATATTTTTTAATTGATCTTCCTCATCCCGGCTTACAAGAATAGTACCATTTTCATCAATTAAAATAGCCCACCCCTTTTCCCCTACTTTGATACCGGAAATATAATTGGTTAGATTCTCCAGTGTAACGTCCATACCCACTACACCAAAAAATTCTCCATTCTTATCAACCAGTGCTTTCTCTACCCCTATATTAATATCCGGTGTGGTTACCGATTCATATGGCTCTGTCCTGACGACTTTATCCGGATTTTCTTTTGAAATAATATACCAGGGTCTTTCTCTGGGATCATATTTTGTTGGTTCGGCCCTTTTATGGGATCTTACAAAACTGCCATTTTCCCTGCCCATATATACGGAATTAATATAGTGGTGGTTTATTCTGAAATTATTAAATATATCTATTATTTCCTGCTCGGTATTTCCAATGTTATACTGGAAAGTTTCCTTATCAGCATTCAGGAAACTGGTAAATTCGCTGTCCTCTCTTGTCCTTACTGCCACTAATGATGCAAGTGTTTCTACATTGCTGTCAACTTCACTGAAGAAATTATAAATTGCAAAGTCTATATGTTTAAGCTGGCTTTCGTAATCTTTGCAGATCATCTGAAACATGTCATGTCTCAAATTAAATGCAAGGATGGTGCCCATTAAAATTATTATAACAAGGCTTACTATAACAAGAAGCAGAAATAGTTTTCTTTTCAATGTCAATTTCATCCAAACCGCCTTTTAAATATAATAAGTAGTTTGGGAAATCTACAAATTAAACGCTTCTAGCACTGCTTTCTCTATTAAGCAGTCAAAAACTGTTACTTTTTACCGGTTTCAATCTAAAATATATACTTAATTATAGAACAATTTAAGAG
>JAFGLF010000016.1 GCA_016928195.1 Elusimicrobiota bacterium | reverse complement strand
TGAGTTAATAGAAGTAACTCAAAATTCGGATGGTAAGTATTTAATGTATAAACTTACAGATCAGGAATTTAAAGAATGGGATAAATACTCTCATATAACTGGAAGTTTAGCTAATTGCAAGCAAGTAGGTGAAAACTCTGATATATTAGAATCAGAATGGGGACAGCATTTAGAAAATAATGTCTGAAAATATTATTAAAATTATTGGAGATTATAACTTTTAGGTCAAAGATGTTTAATACAGTTACCTTAATTTTTATCTTAATAATAAAGGTGCATTGGTCATAACCCATAAACCCCGCAGTAAGCCCGTGATCACGCGCCGCAGGCCACCCAGCAGCCACTTGAAAACATAAGGGAACCAGCTTTATAATAATTTCGCTATAAAAAAACACAAAGGAGGCCCCCTTATGCTGTTTAATACTATATCAGACTTCTTAAGCTACGGCAAGACCTATGGTTTCAGTTCACGGTCTTTGGAAGTCTTCGCTTCAATGCTTAAAAAGTTTGCAGAACATCTGCAATCATTCAAGATCCGGTCTATCCGAGAAATTACGTACAAGCATTTACTTTCCTTCGTTATTTCCGGTAATCCTTCTGCTCATATAAAAAAACATAGGATATGGTCGTTGCGGCAATTCTTTCAATACCTTAAAAACAAAAAAATTATCAAAGAAAATATTGCCATAAAAATACCATACCCCCAAATCAATAAAAAAGAACCGGATTCCCTCACTTTTAAAGAACTGAAAATTATTATCAACTATTTTATATCCTCTACAGACTCACCCACTGGTATGAGAAATTTTATTATCGTCCTTTTCCTCATTTTCATGGGTTTAAGAATAACATCAATACTCAATATATGCATCCAGGATATCGACCTTATAACCAGTTCATTGCTGGTGACGGAGAAAGGAAACCGTAAGAGAATAATATTCTTACCTCAAATACTTTGCTCTTTCCTTTATCTATACATAAAATCCCTGAAAAGGAATTTGGGGCCGCTCTTTCTTTCACAGCAGAATAAGAAAATATCACACCGAACAGTACAACACCTTTTTTCGCAAGCTTCCGGTGTTTTGGGTATACACATCTGCAGCCGTATGTTCCGGCATACCGCCGCAACGCACCTTAACAAGATTGCCGGCCTTGATGTAACAAAGTTCGTACTGGGACACAGGAGGCGGGAGAGTACAAAACGGTATGTGCATCTGAATCCGGATGTTTATGCAGAATATATGAAACGTCATCCATATATGAATCTTAATTTTAAGGAGAATACAAATGAATGACATTATTGAATTATTCCGTATCGAGTTAATAAAAGTGTCTTGTTTAAAAGATACAACAGTCCGTGTTTATTTGGATATGGTATATAAATATTTAAACTACGCTCACAACCTGTTACATATAAACCCACTAACATCACAAACACGTCATATCTTAAAATGGATATATCATTTGAAGACAATCGAAAAGGGGTACAATTTTATCAAGGATACACAGGTTGCTTTAAAAAGTTTTTTTGCTTTCCTGGTTAAAACAGGTTATATAAATAAGAATCCGGCAGACACCCTTCCCCGGGTGAAAATCCCCAAAAGCACTTTAAACAAACCGCTTGCAACTGAAACCCTGTTTACATTACTGAAATCCTTTGACAGAAACAAATGGATGGGTATGCGTAACTTCACTATTGTTTCCATCCTCTGGGCCCTGGGCTTACGGGTAAACGAATTACTTAAGATGAAACGCAAGGATATCAACCTGGAATATGACCGGGAACATAAAACCGGTACGCTGCTGGTCCATGGGAAAGGGGGCAAGGAACGGACTCTTTTTATCGTAGATACCCTGTATGAGGTGATTTCCCGGTATTTGAGCCTGAAAAAGACCCAGAAACGGCAGGGATCTTTCCTTTTTCCGGGTACAAAAGAGAAAACCATCGGTAGAACAAGGGTCAGGCAGTTAATAATGGAAGCAGCAAAACGGATAGGGACTACTGCGAGGGTAACACCCCATGTGTTCAGGCATACCTTTGCTACCAATATGTACCATCAGAAAGTCCCGGTCGAAGCAATTCAGGAAATGATGGGGCATGAGACAGTACGGGAAACCAGCGTATATATCCATGTTTCCGATGAACTCATGGCAGAAGTTTTGAATAAAATCAGCATAAAGGAGAATGTATCATGAGCGCTTTAGCAACAAACCCCGAAGTATTTTTCACTTATATTGATCCGTTTATCGACTACAGACAAACGGTGTATGAGGTGAGTGAGCAGACGACAAAAAGCAATATTATTGACATCAACCTGTTTAGAAAATATATGAATAAACAAAAATGCAAGGAAATAACCGGCCAGGCGGTTATGGAGTTTCAGATGTATCTTAAAAAGCAGCGGGAGAATACCGGGCGGTCGATGAACCGTAAGTTGTTCAGTTTGCGGAGCTACAGTACATTCTTAAAGAATAGAGGTCTGGAAGGTGCGGATAAACTCCCGTTTAAGGATATTTTAAAAATACGACTTGGGTACAGTAACGGACCGCAGGCGTTAACCATGGAACAGGTGAAAAGGCTTTTTAAAAACATAAATACCGGATCATATCTCGGGATCAGGGATTACTGTGTGTATGGTTTTATGTATGGTCTTGGTCTCCGTGTGGGAGAAGTACATAGCTTGAAAGTACATGATATCGAATTAAAAAAGAAAAAAGTGACTGTCACCGGGAAGGGGAATAAAGAACGCACCTTACAGATCACAAATGAAATGGCCGGTATTATTACTGACTGGTTAGCTGTAAGAGATAAGTTTTTAAACAGCGATAAAAGTGACAGCCTTTTTATCTCAAAAAAAGGGAATCCATTGGCAATACGGACCATGGAAGATAATTTTAAAAAAATAATTGAAACATCAACAGTCAATGTGAGTTTTAATATAACACCCCATACATTGAGGCATTCCTGCGCGAGCCATTTGAATGATGAAGGCGTGGACATCCTTGTGCTTCAAAGAATACTTGGCCATTCAACACCGCGCAGCACGGAGATATATATACATCCGTCGGAAAAAAAGGTAAGGGAGGCTTTGGAAAGACTTCCCAGTGTAGTGTATCTTAACGAGTTGGTTGAGACCGGGGTAGTACGGTTTCAAAAGGGGTATGGAAAAAAGCCTGGTATTGTAGTAACTGAAGAATTGGTTACGTAGTAAATCAGGAGGTGTTACAGGTATAGCAACAAATAAAATATAACGAAGGTTCAACGAATAGGAAATTGTATGGGAAGGTGTATTGTTTAACTATAAAAGTTGTTCGGCGTTTTAAGGAATTTGGAATAATCTATTTTTTTGTTGCATTTTTACAGGAATCGTGTAAGATATAAGATAAGCAAGCTGGTTCCGGGTAGTCTTGATCTTTCGGGAACGCCTAAACATTGCGTCTAACTTTTGAATTAACTGCGGGGTTCGACCGTTTTTTGATAAATAATTTTAATTTGGAAGACATAAATATACTGGAACGCCGCGGGCATGAAGTAAAGGCATATAATTATACCAACAGCAAAGATCTGTTTGATGAATTCAAACTCACTGGTTTGAATAATTTCGATTTATTTAGTTCAAGAGTAAATAAATAATTTTATGAAAAAAATCGCATTCTTTGTGGAAGGACAAACTGAACGTATATTCATTGAGAAATTGATTGAAGAAT
>JAFGLF010000087.1 GCA_016928195.1 Elusimicrobiota bacterium | reverse complement strand
TGTAATCTGGTAATTCGATGTGCCATAATAATTTTTCTCTCAAAAAATCATTTTTCCATCTATAAACAAAAAAATAACCTAGTGGGCTGACAGGATTCCCCAAATGATCAGCAATAAGATGAACCGAGTATCCTATAAAAATACCGAACATGACTTCATTTGCAGGTACTAAAAAAACCAACAGAGAATAAATTAAAAACAACTCCCAGCTGTGAAGAAATATAACGGCCTTTCTATACTGGAATTCTGTAAAAAAATAGAAAAAATTTCTTACATCTAAATTAAATCCCTGTTCTCTAAAATAATCTAAAAGATGGTCAATATCGATGAATATACCAAAAAGAAATGCTGTCAATGCCAGTATATACGAACGGAATATTGTATATAAAACTGCAGAAACTGAAAAAGATATTACAATATGCGGAATCGGTTTCACCCAGCCCCTCCATTATTACCGTTAAAATAAGCATCACCCTTCTCCCCCCTGGAAAATTCCAGGAAGTGCCGGGTTCATTTAAGATATGTAAGCCAGTTATATTTATCTTTTGTTTTGCCTTTTATTATATTAAAATATGTGGTCTGCATCTTTTTCGTAATTTTTCCGCAGCGGCCCTCTCCGATTATAATATTATCAATTTTTGAAACCGGTGTTACCTCAGCAGCAGTACCGGTTAAAAAAACCTCATCGGCAATATAAAGTGACTCGCGGGGTATGAAGTGTTGTTCTATTCTTATATTCATATCCCTGGCCAGTGTAAAAATCGTGTGTCTTGTAATACCCGCAAGTATTGATGAACTTGTCGGCGGTGTGAAAATTACCCCATTTTTAACTATGAAAATATTTTCACCCGACGCTTCTGAAACATATCCAAAAACATCCAGAGCAATAGCTTCATCATAACCGCCATGTATAGCTTCCATTTTCATAAGCTGCGAGTTCATATAATTACCGCCTGCCTTTGCAAGTGCAGGGAACGTATTAGGTGCAGGACGACGCCAGGAAGACACATGGACAGAAGCACCCTTTTCCAGTGCATCCTTACCAAGATAAGCCCCCCACTCCCATGCACCGATTACACAGTTAACGGGATTCTTGAGAGGGTCCACCCCTATCTTGCCATAACCCCTGAAAATAACGGGGCGAATATAACATTCTTTAAAATTATTTATCTTAACAGTATCGATAACTGCTTTAAAAAACTCCTTTTTAGTAAAAGGTATCTTCATTCTGTAAATCTTTGCTGAATCATAGAGGCGGTCAATATGCGACATGGCCCTGAATATAGCAGGTCCGTTTTTAGTATTGTAGCACCGCATTGATTCAAAGATTGATGAACCATAATGAACTACATGTGACATTACATGGATATTAGCATCTTTCCAGTCAACAAATTTACCATCAAACCAGATTTTCCCCTTTCCAAAACTCATAAAGTCCCCCTTAAAAACAACGCAAATTCTCGCTAATCAAACGCTAATTGTCACGAATAACTGCATGAATTATTTGCGTATATTCGCGTTGTCTCTTAATTCGCGTATATTAGCGTTATTTTTATATTTTATAAAAACCAATAGTTATTGTCAACATTCTCTATGCTTAATTAGAATATGGCAACTGCCAGTGCTACAATAGAAATTCCTAATGAAATATACGAAATATATTCCTTAAACGGCTTTTTTGAGGAATATGACGGCTTACGTCCCGCGACAATATCTTCTTTTAAGCGGTAAATATCATTTAATATAACTCTTGACACATCTTCGTTTGACTTAATTTTATCCCTGATTTTTTCAAATTCTTTTTTATTTTCTATTTCCAATTTTTCCAGTTTTACAATACTACCTCTAAGCACAGATAGTTCATCGGTATCTTTATCCAGTAATATTACTTTTTGTTCAATATCATTTATCCTTTTAGTTAGAATAATTGAGTTTTCGCCGGATATATTAACTGCTTTTTTCAACTCTGAAATTGATTCTCTAATTTCAGTTATTTTTTTATCCAGTTTTACTATTGCAATATCCATATCAGTAATCTTTATTTCCTTTGATAAAAGATTCGTACAGATAAAAACAACCATTAGAAAAACAAGGATTAAATTTTTACCCCGCCCCTTTTCAACACTTTGTCGTTTATAAAATAGATTCTTATAATACAAAATAACTTTTCGCATATATTTATACCATAGAAAGGGGCGGGGCTTATTCATTTTTTAAGAGATTAATTGCCTCTCTGAAATCCTTAGGTTTCGGTGCTGTAAACTCCATCTCTTTTCTGGTATCCGGATGTACAATTTTTATACTTGAAGCGTGCAACAATTGCCTCGATGTTACTTTTGAAGGTCTGCCGTACTCTACATCGCCGGTAACCGGATGTTTTATAAAAGCGAGATGAACCCTTATCTGATGCGTTCTTCCTGTATATGGTTTTACTTCAAGATATGTTTTATATTTAAAGCGTTTAAGCACCTTAAAAAATGTCTTTGAAACCTTCTTAGATGCCGGGCCCACAACAATTTTCCTCCTGTTTTCCATGGAACGTCCGAGAGGGGCTTCAATTATCCCTTCGGATTCTTTAATTATACCGTCAACCACGGTCAGATATTTTTTTTCCACAATCCGTTTTTGGAACTGTTTTGACAAAAACTCTTTTGCTTTTTCGGTTTTGGCAACAATAATAATTCCCGATGTATCTTTATCAAGTCTATGAACAAGAAAAGGAGAAAACTTACCGTTCCAATAATACAAAAGACCATTAACCAATGTATCAAGCTGATGGGGCCCTGCCGGATGTACCACAAGCCCGGGCTGTTTGTTTACTGCAATTACAGAATTATCTTCAAAAATTACATCAATAGGAATCTCTGAAGGCAGGATTTTTTCTTCTTTGTTTTTAAATTCAATTTCTACGATATCGTCACAACGCAGCCTGTGGCCCGATTCGGAATAACGATTATTGATCTTAACAAACCCGTTTTTTATTAAACGCTGAAAATACCCGCGAGAATAATCAGGAAATCTTTCCTTTAAAAAGTGATCTAAACGAATTTTTTCTTTATCCGCAATAATTCTTTCCATTAATTAATTTTTCCTTGATAACCTATAATAAAAAATTGTGCTTACAATCAGCATTAAAACCGAAACTATCTGTGTCGGTGTAATTCCAAAAACCTCTGTCCCCCTAAAATCCCCCCTCAAAAATTCAATAAAAAATCTTCCGGAAGAAAAAAGCAGTGTGTACACCAAAGAAATCTGGCCATCAAATCTTTTTTTGTTCCAGGCATAGTTTAAAATCAAGAATAAAATAAATAATAAAAGAGAGGATAGAAGCTGAACCGGGAAAAGTTTCATACCGTATGGTGCAAGTGAATTTTCGGGAAAAACAACTCCGCATAATAAATCCGTAGGTATTCCATAACAGCATCCTGCAAAAAAACAGCCGATGCGTCCCAGTGAATGACCGATCGCCAGAGCAGGCGCAAATATATCTGCCAGTTTCCACAATGGTATTCTATGCTTTACCGAAAAAATTATTACTGTTACAATGCCAGATAAAAGGCCTCCCCAGAAAACAAGTCCACCCTGCCATATTTTCAATATATCTATAGGACTACGGATAAATTCTTCAAGAGAAATCAAAACGTAAAAAAGACGTGCACCGACAAGAGAAGTTATAAAAGTCAGAAAAGCAAGGGATTCCACAGTTGCGACCGAAATACCGGATTTTTTCCCATAACGAAGCAACGTTTTAAATCCAATAAGAAATCCTAAAGCAACAAAAAAACCATATGTATGGAATTCCAGGAAACCGATTTTAAGAAGAGTTGGAAACATGGTTCAAATATGGGAATATACTTATATGCTGATATGTATATATGTGAAAATTATTTAATCCTATACCCTTATCAACGTATCAACGTATTTCCTTATTACTTTCTATGAAATATCGAATGAATTAATAAAATAGTTACTCCTATGGTAACGGATGAATCTGCTATATTAAAAATCGGCCAGGGGTTTGCGGGCCAAAAATGCAGGTTAATATCGATAAAATCAACTATCGCACCGCGGAATAACCGGTCAGTCAGGTTGCCGACGGCACCGCCTAAAATCAAAGAAAAAGCGAGTGAGTGAGTAAGCGAGTAAGTTCTTTGCGTAAAAACTAAAATTGAGATTATTATTATAGCAATGATTGCAAAAATAAGCAGTATGTTTCCATACCCCTGAAACATCCCGTAAGCTGTCCCTGTATTTGTAATATAAGTAATATGGAATATATTACAAATAACAGCTACGGATTCATGTAATTTAAAATTTTTTACTATATAATATTTTGAAAGCTGGTCAATCAATAGAACAGATAAAATGATTATTACAGATTTTTTACGCATTTTGAACAGATCTCTTGGTGGGATGGATCATCGCCGACAGTTTCAGACCACATCCAGCACCGTGTACATTTTTTACCGCCAGCGTGCAAAACCTTTGCTTCAATATTTTTCCCTTCATCTTTTACACCGCCTGCACTTTTATCAGAGATTTCAATCTGGGACACTAAAAATGTATATAAAAGATTCTGAAGGTTATCATTTAAAAATTTTCTTGTTCCCTCATCCGATGTATATAAGACAACCTTTGCTTCAAGCGAGTTGCCTATAACTTCTTTTTTTCTTTCATCTTCCAGAAGTTTTAAGACAAAATTACGTATTTCAATAATTTTCTCGAACTTCTTTTCTATGCCTTCGTTTATTAATTTCTCATCAGCACCCGGCATATCCAACAGAAATACCGATTCTTTAAATAAATTTCGGATTTCGGATTTCGAATTTCGGATTTCATGTGTATTTTTATATTCTTCATATGCTTCTTCCGTTGTAAAAGAAATTATAGGTGCAAGAACCGGTATTAACTTTATAAATATCTCTTCAATTACTGTCTGAGCGGACAGACGCTCTTTGGATTTTTTATTAAAGGTATAAAGACGGTCTTTTAGTATATCGAAATAAAATGATGAGAGTTCAATAACACAAAAATTATATACCAGCCGGAATACTCTATGAAATTCATAATTATCATAACCGTTTCTTATTTCGGTAATAAGCCGCTGAAGTTTTGATAACATCCACTTATCAATATCAGGAAGTTCCGCGTAAGAAACCCTGTCGTCTGCAGAAAAATCGTTTATGTTGCCGAGTATAAATCTGAGCGTATTTCTCATTTTTCTGTATGCTTCTATCAAATGCGTTAAAATTTCCTGCGATAACCTTATATCTTCCTTATAATCACCTGACGCAACCCACAATCTAAGTATTTCAGCCCCGTATTTTTTCATTATATCCTGAGGGACAATAACATTACCGAGTGATTTTGACATTTTTCTGCCTTCACCATCCACAACAAATCCATGAGTGAGAACCGCTTTATACGGCGGTATCTTTTCGAGTGCAACAGCAGGAATCAACGATGTCTGAAACCATCCGCGATGCTGGTCACTGCCCTCCAAATATAAATCCGCAGGGAAAGCAAGCTTTTTATCAGGTTTCAATACGGCAAAAGAAGACACGCCGGAATCAAACCATACATCCAGGATATCATCCGATTTCTTGAAATTTTTCCCGGCACACTTCTTGCATTTTATATCTTTCGGTAAAATTTCCTCAACCTGCATTTCAAGATATTTATTAGAACCGTCCCCTTTTATTATGTTTTCGATTTTTTCCATAACGCTGTCATCGGTGACCGGCTCGTCGCACTCGCTACAGTAAATTACCGGCAGAGGTGTCCCCCAATACCGCTGACGCGACAGGCACCAGTCCGGTCTTGCTTCAATCATACCTCTCATCCTGTTTTCTCCGTATTGAGGAACCCATTGTACTTTTTTTATTGAGTCAAGAAGTGTTTGTCTCAGATTTTCTTTTTCAACCGATAAAAACCATTGTTTGGTTGCCCTGAAAATTATCGGCTTTTTACATCTCCAGCAATGCGGATAGGAATGTGTTATCCCTGTTTGTGCAAGCAGTAACTTTTTATCTTCCAGAAATTTTATTATTCCCTCATTGGCAGCAAACACGTTCTGCTCCTTAAATATCTCCACATCTTCCGTAAACCTGCCCCTTCCATCAACAGGCGATATTATCGGAAGCTTATATTTCAGGCCCACGGAATAATCCTCGGCCCCGTGCCCCGGAGCAATATGAACAACACCGGTACCTTCCTCAAGCGACACGAAATCGGCAAGTATCCCTACGGACTCCCTTTCAACAATGGGATTCCTGCATTTTATACCTTCGAGCCGAGAACCTTTGATTTTTGATATAATTTTGCAGTCGGTTATTTTAAGCACTTTTTTTACATAATCAAGCCGGGCTTCGGCAAAAATATATTTTTCGCCGCTTGGAATTTCAATTAAGACATAATCAATATTGGGCTGAAAAGCAAGCGCAACATTGGCAGGCAGAGTCCATGGAGTTGTGGTCCAGATGAGAACCGATAGAGAGCGAGAGAGCGAGACCTGCCCGCCGTCTGCCGCGGCGGACTTTGGCAGGCGGGGAGTAAGAGAGTGAGGGACAGCTACAACGGGGAATTTGACGAATATTGAAGGCGAGGTATGATCAGCATACTCCACTTCTGCATCGGCAAGAGCCGTCTCACAGGAAGCACACCAATAGACAGGTTTTAACTGTCTGTATATATAACCGCTTTTTAAAAGATTTCTGAAAACTGAAATAATTGCTGATTCATATTCATTCTTTAGGGTTAAATACGGGTTTTCCCAGTCGCCTATACAGCCGAGACGCACAAACTCGTCCCTCTGGATACCGACGAATTTCATTGCAAACTCTACCGCTTTTTTTCTGAATTCTATTTTATCAATTGTTGACTTATTTTTACCCAGATTTTTCATCAGCTGATATTCTATGGGTAATCCATGACAATCCCACCCCGGGACATAAGGCGAGTTGAAACCTGCCATAAGTTTGTATTTTATTATTATATCCTTAAGTATCTTATTGAGTGCGGTACCGAGATGTATATGTCCGTTGGCATATGGCGGGCCGTCATGCAGGATAAATTTTTTCTTATCCTTGTTTTTCTGAATAAGCTTTTTATAAATATCGGTTTTCTTCCAAAAATCAAGCAACTGCGGTTCCTTCTGGGAAAGGTTCGCCTTCATTGAAAACTTCGTTTTTGGAAGATTTACAGTATTACGATAGTCCATAGTATAAAACCATTGAAAATTGAAAATATAAAATTTAAAATATTGAATACCAAATTATATTAATTATACTTGTTTTTGGCTAAAAATCAAGCGATTTTCTTTAGGTTTTTAATATACGGAGGGCGAATTATACCTTTTTCTGTAATTATTGCGGTTATCAGTTCATTGGGCGTAACATCAAAAGCAGGATGGACTGCGCTGACACCTATCGGGGAAATACGTTTTTTATTTATAAATGTTACTTCATCAGAGCTCCTGTTTTCTATCCTTATTTTTTTTCCGGTAGCTATTTTCATATCCAGTGTAGAGAGCGGTGCAGCAACGTAAAATGGTATTCTATTATGTTTACATAAAACGGCAAGTGAATATGTGCCTATTTTATTTGCCGTATCCCCGTTAGAAGCAATTCTGTCTGCACCAACAATTACAGCATCAATTACACCTGTTGACATAAAATACCCTGCCATATTGTCAGTTATCAAAACACGAGGAATCTTCTCCTGCAGGAGTTCCCATGAAGTAAGCCGGGCTCCCTGCAGATAGGGCCTTGTTTCATCCACATAGACCAATTTTATTTTTTTCTGCTTATGTGCGCTTCTTATAACCCCTAATGCGGTTCCCCATCCTGCTGTTGCAAGTGCACCGGCATTACAGTGCGTAAGGACGGTTGAACCTCTTTTTAAAAGTTTAGCCCCGTTTGCGCCAATCCCTTTGTTAATCGAAATATCCTCATTATAAATCCTATCCGCCTCTTTTTTTATCTGTTCCATTAACTTGAGAACTTGAGAACTTGAGAACTTACGAACACTTTTCATTATTCTATTTACTGCCCATGAGAGATTTACTGCAGTCGGCCGTGCAGATACAAGATATTCTCCTGACTTCTTAAGATAATCTTTTAAATCTTTCAAATTTTTAAATTTCTTCTCCAGTGATGCAAGATACATACCATAACCTGCTGAAACACCTATAGCAGGAGCACCCCTGACTGCCATGTCCTTGATACACTTATAAACATCCTTAAGATTTTTACAGTTTATATAGTAGATTCTGGAAGGTAAAAGCCGTTGGTCAAGGATTTTTACAGTATTTTTCTTAAGATAAAGAGTTCTTACTTTCATATTTAAACGCGAATCGTTGCGAATCAGACGCTAATTTACGCAAATTCTTGTTAATGCGGAACACCCTTTAAGGGTGCTCTATTAAATTATGATATTTTGCCGGCTCTATTTTTAGCAGAGAGGATTGCTTTCTGAAAAATATTAGCAAAACCTTTCTTTAATAAGTATTTAAATGCAGCTTCTGTTGTGCCGCCTTTGGATGTAACTTTTTTTCTGAGCATCTCAGGTTCTTCCCCTGTCTCAATAAGCATATTTGAAGCACCCAAGAGTGTCTGATTGACAAGGTCTTTGGCATTTTTTTCCGAAAGACCCATTTTTACTGCGGTCTTTCTCATTGCCTCGGCGATATAGAAAATATATGCGGGTCCGCTGCCTGATATAGCGGTAACAGCATCCATTTGCCCTTCCCCTACCGTAACCACAACCCCGCAGGACTTCAGTAGTTTTTCAGCGGTCTTCATATCTGCAAACTTTGCATATTTTCCCCTTGAAATTGCTATGGCACCTAAACCTAATAGTGCAGGAGTATTGGGCATAACACGAATAACCGGAATATTTCTAACATATTTTTCTATTTTGGATGTTTTTATTCCTGCAGCAATGGACACCAAAAGTTTTTTATCGTTAAAACTATTGGAAAGTTTTTTAAGCACTTCTTCAACGTGATGGGGTTTTACTGCAATAAAAACGATATTGGAAGCTTTTACTACAGCGGTATTGCAGGGAACTTTTTTAATTCTGAATTTTTTTGAAATATAATTAAGCCGTTTTGAATTTATATCTGACACCAAAATATTCCTTCCGGGAATTCCGCTTTTTATAATTCCGTTTATTAGCGCCTCTGCCATATTTCCGGCACCTATAAATCCGATTTTTTTATTTTTCACGTCTATCATATTTTCGCCTTGCAATAAGTTTCCTTCTGTCGCCTTTTCTTCTATCCCCTTTTCGCCGCTCACCGATCCTTTTATCAATACTGTCAGCCATATAAATCATCCTCCTTTCTATTTAAAAATACCGGTTCCGATTCTAACCATATTAGAACCTTCTTCTACCGCAACCTCATAATCATTTGTCATGCCCATGGAAAGATACGACAACGAGTGACGAGTGACGAGTGACGAATAATAACCATATGCACGACGGAAATATGGTCTTGTTTGTTCAGGGTCTTCAAAGAAAGGAGCCATAACCATAAGTCCGATAATCTTTATATTTTCTAATTCCTTTGCTTTTTCAAGAAAATCCGGTAATTTGTCAGGATGTAAACCATATTTCGTTTCTTCTTCGGAGACCTTTATTTCAACCAGACACTCCTGTATCTTATTGATTTGTCCTGCACGTTTATTTATTTCTTCAGCCAGATAAATACTGTCAACCGACTGTATAACATCAAACATCTCGACTGCTTTCTTAACCTTATTGGTCTGCAAATGCCCTATCAGATGTTTTTTTATACTCTGAGCTAAAGAAAGTTCTTCGAACTTTCGTTCAGCTTCCTGGATCCGGTTCTCTCCTATATCCGTTATACCGCAATCCAATGCTTCTTTTATTCTATCTGCAGGAACGGTCTTTGTAACAGCAACAAGTTTAACCGAAGAGGTATTCCCGGTTTTTTCCAGCGCCCTGTTAATATTTTTTAAAACTTTCTTTATATTATTTTTAATCACTGTAATCAGTGGCTGTTGTCCCGATTTATCGGGATTCAACAGCCACATTATACAAAAAAAACATAGTCAAATCAACTTCGAGGTTTCTTTAATAATTTTTCTACATTCCCGGGAACAAAACATTTTATTTCGCCGCCTAATTTTGCAATTTCTTTCACCAAAGTTGAGGAAATATATGTCCATTTTTCAGCAGGAGTTAAAAAAATAGTTTCTATGTTATTATACATTTTTCTATTTGTCAAAGCCATCTGAAACTCGTATTCGAAATCACTTACTGCTCTTAAACCTCTTACAATTATCGATGCATTTTTTTTCTTCATAAAATTGACAAGTAACCCATTAAATGATTCAACAGTAACATTTTTTTCTTTTATCGCATCTTTTAATATTTTTATCCTTTGGGATGTCGTAAAAAAGGGTTTTTTATTGGGATTATCAATAACCGCTACAATAAGATTATCGAAAATTTTTGAAGACCTGTGTATAATATCCAGATGCCCGTAAGTTGCCGGGTCAAAACTCCCGGGATATACAGCTACTCTTTTCCCGCCACGGCGGATCTTTGACACTTCGTTCAACATTATTCCTCCTATAATACTAAACTGTTGTAAGATTATTTTTTAAAAAATCATCGCTTACTTTTGAAAGCATGGATATTGCAAGTGCAGGATTATCCATGAGCATCTCCCGTGCACAATCCTTTGTTTTCCTTAAGATAGCCATATCGGTAAAAATATTCCCTATCCTGAATTCCGGAATTCCGGATTGTTCCGTTCCGAAAAACTCTCCGGGCCCCCGAAATCTTAAATCTTCCTCTGCTATTTTAAAACCGTCGGTTGTAGAAAGAAGTACCCGAATCCTCTCCCTGGCACGTTCCATTTTTGTATCGCTTAAAAGAATACAGTATGATTGCTTATCACTTCTTCCCACACGCCCCCTTAATTGATGAAGAGTTGCCAGTCCGTATCTTTCGGCATGTTCAATAAGCATAACAGTAGCATTGGGGATATCAATTCCGACCTCTATAACCGTTGTGGAAATCAATATATCGTACTTTTTATCTGCAAAAGCCGACATAATTTTTTCCTTTTCCTCAAGCTTCATTCTGCCGTGGATCAGCCCTACCGAAAAATCTTTAAATACGGTTTTTCCTAAATTTTCAGCTTCTTTTATTGCCGATTTAAGCGGCCCGCCTGACCGGACTGGTCGGGCAGGTAACTTCTCGCTATCGCCTACAAGTGGATAAACTATAAAAACCTGTTCATTATATCTTATCCGCTCCTTTACAAAATTATATGCATTTTCTTCCGTCATTTCAAGTGTTTTTATGGATATTCTTCCGGGAGGAAGCTCGTCTATTGTTGAAATACTCATATCCCCGTAAAGCGTTAATCCCAATGTCCGGGGTATAGGTGTGGCAGTCATTAACAGAAGATCCACCGTTTTAAATCCGGATTTCTTTCTCATTTTCATTCTCTGGTCCACACCAAATCTATGCTGTTCGTCTATTACGACCAAAGAAAGATTTTTAAATTTCATCTCTTCCTCAAGTAAAACATGGGTTCCTATAATAATGTCCGCGGAACCGCTTGAAATGGCTTTTTTTACCGCTAATTTTTTACTTTTTGCCATTTTACCTACTACATAACTTACTTTAACGGGTAAATCTTTTAAAAGCCTCTTAACTGTTAAAAAATGCTGTTCTGCAAGAATCTCTGTCGGTGCAAGAAGTACGGATTGATAACCGGATTCTTTTGCCAGAAGCATTGCCGAAACAGCAACAACCGTTTTACCGCTTCCCACATCCCCCTGTAAAAGCCGGTTCATTGGTCTTGGCGATAACATATCATCAAATATTTCAGAAATAACTCTTTTTTGGGCCGGTGTAAATTTAAACGGAAGATTAATTCTAAAAGACGTCAGAAGTTCTTTTGTGAGTGAATTTTTAAATTCTTTTACTTCCTTCATCATTTTTTGTTTAATAAATTCCATTTTTAACTGAAAACTTAAAAACTCATCAAACGCGAGACGGTTCCGGGCTTTTTCTTTATCTGCAAACGAACCGGGAAAATGTATATCTCTTATTGCCTGTTTTATACCGCATAACCCATATTTTTCCAGATATTTTTTAGGAAGGGATTCACTAAAAAAACCGACATGTTTTGATAGAGCCTGTTTTACAAGTCCCCTGAAAAACCTATTTGTAAACTCCGATGTCAGCGGATAAAGGGGCACTATCCTGTTTGTATGAGTCATATCCTCTTCAGTATTGGAAATCAAATCATGTTCCGAAACATTTATTGTTTTTTCCCATAAATCCGATTTTACCGAACCCGTTATTATTATTTCAGAACCGACTTTTATAGTGTCTTTTAGTGATTTCAATACGTCATATTTTCTCATATAATGTCTTATCCAAACTGCATTTATACTTCCTGTTCCGTCTGTTATTACTGCCTTGAAAAATAAAAGACGCTTACCGTAAAAACCTGTAGATGTTATCTCAATCTTTCCTCTTACGGTTTGTGTTTGATTCGTTTTAAGCTCCGATATTTTCGTAGGATATGTCCTGTCTTCCCAGTCACGCGGAAAATGATATAGTAAATCTGCCACAGTTTTTACCCCCAACTGTTTGCTTAACTTTTTTGATATTTTCTCCCCAACACCTTTTAAATATTGAACCGGACTGTTTTCTATTGACATTTTCTTCCTTTTTAGTATAATTCCTTTACTGGAGGATATATTATATGGCATTCAAGTGTACTATTTGCGGCAAAAAAACAACCTCGGGAAATAGTATTAGTCATTCACACAGAGCAAGCAAAAGAAAATTCAAACCCAACCTGCAGAAAATCAAGATTATTCTTAAGGGTAAACCGGTTTCTACGTTTGTCTGTACGAAATGTATTAAATCCAACCGCATAACCAAAGCAGGATAACCATGCCAACCTGACACAAAACTAATAAAGTTGATACGTTGATAAGCTGATACGTAAATATGCTATAATCATTTATACATATCAACATATTTCCATATCATCGTATTCCCTATTTCTTTTTGCTCTTATCGTAGTTTTTTATTTTAGTTCTAGCAAGAGGCGTTTTAACAAATTTCAGCCAATCCTGGGATGGATGTGCGTTTTTACTAGTAAGTATTTCTACCGTATCGCCATTGAGCAGATTGTACTTTAGGGTTACCATTTTATTATTTACCTTAGCACCGTGACAGTGATTGCCTATATCCGTATGAACTTTGTAGGCAAAATCAACAGGTGTTGAACCTACCGGCAATGATTTAATATCACCTTCCGGAGTAAAAACAAAAACCTGATTAAATTCCAGTTCTGTTTTTAAACCGGCTATAAATTCTTTGGAACTGCTGCTTCCCTGCCATTCAATAATTGATGCCAGCCACGATATCTTTTCATCAAAATCCCGGCTTTTATTTCCACCTGCCTTTGAACTTTCCTTATATTTCCAGTGTGCGGCAATTCCGTAACTCGCTATTCTATGCATTTCCTCAGTCCTTATCTGTATTTCTATTATGTGATTTTCCGGAATTTTCACTGTTGTATGTATAGATCTATACATGTTTGGCTTCGGATGTGCTATATAATCCGTGAAACTACCGGTTACCGGCTGAAAAATATCATTAAGTTTACTTAATATAGAATAACAACTTTCCACCGTATCGGTTATAATCCTTATTCCTAAAATATCCTGTATTTCTTCAAACGGCTTATTTTGTTTTTTCATTTTTCTGGATATACTGTAAATATTCTTCGGCCTTGCACTGATCCGTAAATATACATTCAGTGGCTCAAGGTTTTTCCTTAAAATCCTGACTATATTATTAAGTGTTTCCTGCTGCTCTGCTTCACGCTCATTAATTTTTACCGAAAGCTCCTTAAAAAGTTCGGGCTCCAGGTTCATAAACGCATAATCTTCCAGTTTTGCCTTTAGTGTATAAACCCCCAAGCGATGAGCAATTGGAGCATATATATCAAGTGTCTCGTTAGCCATTCTAATTATTCTATCCCTGGGAAGATATTTTAAATCCATAAGATTATCCAGACGGTCAGCAAGTTTTACGAAAATTACTCTTATATCTTTTGCTGTTGCTATGATAAGTTTTCTTATATTTTCTCCGTGACGGTCATTGTCGCTTAAGATAGAAGTAAATTTTTTTATTTTTGTGACACCCTCAACAATATTTGCAATTTCGTTTCCAAATTGTTTCTGTATATTTTCCTTTTCAATCTTTGTATCTTCAAGAATATCATGAAGGATACCGGATATAACCGCTAGCGGGTCAAAATTTAGCTCAGCGAGATTTTCAGCAACCCCTAATGCATGCTGATAGTAAGTTCTGCCTGAAGATCGCTTTAAACCTGCAAGGTTTTTTTCTGCAAAAAGGAGAGCATTCTCTACCTGTGATTTAAAGGAAGGGTTTGCGGCGACATAGGATTTTATATTCACCCAGCCCCTCCTATTACTAAAATACATTCTTTAGTCATTAAAATCCTCTTTATGCGGAGCTGGTTTTCTCCTGCTCTTCCCTGGAAATTTTACCCAGCTCCTTTCGCGAATTTTCAACATTAAGTTTACCCCTGAAGCTAAAAGGGGCTGGGTTTAGGAAGGGCTGGGTTCATCTTTGTTTTACTTTCGAACCAAGAGTATGGGAAGGGATTATTATTGAAATGGTATACTCTGCAACCTTGTCTTTATCTATATTGTCAAGTTTATATGTTTTAACTGCAGTATCAATCACAAAATTTTTTATTTCATAACCTATACCGCAAGTATAGGCTCTTTTATCAGAGCTTCTGAAAAAATCTTCGGAAATAATACCTTCCCTGAAAAACAAATTTTCTGCAACAGTCTGCTGAATACCGGCATGATAATATTCCTTTTTGGTAGAACGTATATTCTCATAATCCATTGAAACCAAAAACCATTCTGCAGGTTTTGAAGAAACCCCTGTCCGCATGTGTGTTTTTAGCTGATGCCTATCATAATCATCCCACCAGATATAGCCGGGAACATTTTGTATACTAAAACCTATTTTTGAAGAATCACTGGCTTCATAAAGCAACCCTACACCTATGGACAAACCATTACCGCGTGATACATTTGCCGAAGGAACTGTTGTATCAAGCATTGTAACCTGCGAAGATATATAACCCAGAGATAGTCCTATAGCCATCCTTTTAGTATATTGTTCGGACATTACAAGTGAATATTGGTTTACTTTTAGTTCTATTTGTTTATTCTGATATATTCCCGAATAGCGTGTAATTGGTTTAAAAGAGAGCGCCATCCCCAAGGAAACAAGACCAACAAAGCGAAGTTTTTTAGCTTCGAGCGGATTATCTGCAAAAAGCTCGTCATAATCAGCATCGGTCTCTTCAGAAACCTTCCTGCATACTGTTATATTTCCTACTTCTACTTGCCTCACACCCGCAGGATTCCAATATACAGCCGAAGCATTATCACTTACTGCCGTAAATGCTTCACCCATTGCTATAGCCTTAGCATCAATTGCTTTACTATTATAAATATATGCAGGAAGTTCCAGTTTTTCTTTTGCTTCTAATGCTATATTAATATAAAAAAAACACAAAATTATTAAAAAAAATCTTTTTCTCATGTTAAACACTAATTACACGAATAAAACATACGAATCACACGAAAAATATTCGCGACATTCGTTACCATTCGTGCTATTCGTACCGTTATTTAAATTGCTGCAGTTCGTATAATTGTTTATATAAAGCCGATTTTTCTAGCAGTTCCGAATGTTTGCCGCTGTCTACTATTCTGCATTTATTAATAACTACAATTTTATCCACTGATTTAATGGTCGACAATCTGTGCGCTATAGCAATAGTTGTCTTTCCTTTCATCAGCTCTGCTATGGCACCCTGAACAAGTATTTCCGATTCTGAATCAAGGGCAGAGGTTGCTTCATCAAGTATCAATATCTGCGGATTTCTAAAAATTACCCTGGCTATTGCAAGTCTCTGCCTTTCGCCCCCGCTAAGCATAATACCCTTTTCACCGATTATTGTATTATACTGGTCAGGAAGCTTCATTATAAAATCATGTGCATTTGCCTTCCTGGCAGACTCTTTTATATTTTCAATACTGACATCGGACATACCATATGAAATATTATTAGCAACGGTGTCATTAAAAAGAATTGTCTCCTGGGTAACAATTCCCATCTGCCGTCTCAAAGACTTAAGTGTAAACTTTTTTATATCCTCACCATCAATTGTAATTCTTCCGGATACAGGATCAAAAAATCTTGCCAACAGGCTTACAAAAGTAGTCTTTCCGCTCCCGCTCGGTCCTACAAGTGCTATTGTTTCCCCCTTTTTTATAGTCAAGGATATATTTTTTAAAACCGGTTCATTCTGATTATACTCAAACGAAATGTCCTCAAATTTAATTTCATTTGAAAACTCAGATATATTTTTTGCATCTGGTAGTTCGATTACCGTCGGCTTAGCATCTATGACCTCAAACATCCTTTCAGCAGCGGCAATAGCCGTCTGGATATCCGTATTGACATTTGTCAGGGATTTCGCAGGTTTATACATAGACATTACAATTGCCACAAACGCAATGAACGTCCCCTGGGTTGCGGTTCCGTTGATTACTTCGGAGCCGCCCCAGATTATCACTATCCCTATGCCTATTACAGCCAGAAACTCTATAAGAGGCGCCTGAAGGACATCTGCTTTTGTCAGACGCATAAGTATATTAAAATAATTCTGGTTCTGTTTTTCCATAATATCTGTTTCGTATTTTTCCGTAGTGGATGATTTTATAAGTTTTATTCCTGTAATTTTTTCCTGAAGCAGGGAATATATATCGGCTGTAAGCGACTGAACTCTCTTTGCACGTCTTCTTATCTTTTTGCCTATGGTGGCTATCACAACTGAAATAAGCGGGAATGCCACTATAGCAGCAAGCGTCCACTTCCAGTTAAGATAAAACAGCATACCTAAGTAAAAAAGTATCTGCAAGCCGTCCCTGAGAGTGTTTCTGGGCACCATAACGATTGCCATCTGTATAAGAGAAACGTCGTATGTGAGACGGGAAATTAGTTTTCCGGTGGATGATTTTATGAAGTATGGAAGCGAAAGGTTTATGAGTTTCTTATACATCTCATCCCTGATATCTTTTACAACGCGTTGTCCAATCCAGGAAAGTATGTAACTTTGAAAATACGCAAAAATGAATTTGAAAAAAGACGCTACGATTATGCCGGATACTATAGGTAGAATGAGTTTTACGTTTTTAGCCCTGAAGATTTCGTCTATTGCCGGTTTTATAAGATACATGAGAGCAGACTGGAAAACTGCAACCATTATCATGCATAAAACAGCATTTACAAATTTTGCTTTGTATGGTCTCAGATAGCTAAATAATCTTTTTACGATTTTCATATTGTAAGCGCAGATTACGCTGATGAACAGCACGGATTACGCAGTTCGCCACGGCGGATTTTGCTCTTTTCTGCGGCCTCTGCGAATATTCTGCGATCTCTGCGGCCTCTCAAATCTTTACTTCTCTTAAAAATCTTGCATCATTTTCCGGGAGAGAACTGTTTATGAACATTCCCGAACCGAGTTCAAATCCCGCAACTTTTGTAATTCTCGGGACAATGCTGACATACCAGTGAAAAAAATCCAGCTTTTTCATATCAGTGGGCGAAGAACGGATCACAAAATTAAAATCCGGGTCGTTCAGTCCATGATAATACTTCATTAATGTAAGTTTAAGATTAACTGCTAAATCTGTAACCTCATCATCCGTTATATCTCCAAAACTCGAAGAATGTCTCCTGGGATAAATCCAGCAATGGAATGGCGACATCGCAGCATAGGGAATAAAAGCTACAAAGTGTTTTGTTTCTAAAACTATTCGTGTTCCGTCTTTCAATTCTTCGGCAAGGATTTTACAAAACACACACTCAAGATTTTCATCGAAATACTTCTGTGTATTAATAAATCTTTCCCTAACCTGCGTTGGCACTACAGGAGTTGCAACTATCTGTGAATGAGGATGTATTAAGGACGTTCCTGCTGCCTCACCATGATTTTTAAAAATTATTATCATTTCTATACGGTTATCCTTAGCCATTTCATTATATCTCTGCCTGTATGATTCTATAATACACTGTAGATGTTTTTCCGGCAAAAGCGCTGTTGTCATATTATGCAAGGGTGTTTCAATGACCACTTCATGAAGCCCTACTCCGCTAAGCCGTCTTTTTATACCATCAACTTTTCTTAAGCGCTCACCTGCTTTTGAAAGTGCCGGATACTTATTTGGAATAATTCTTACCTGCCATTTTCCATTCTTCTCTATACGCAATGTTTCTTCAGGGGCCATAGCAGATTCGTTACCGGGACAGAAAGGACATTTTTTTTCATATTCAGGTAAAACTTCTTTTGTTTTTATCCTCTTCTTAAAATCTTCGGGGCGTTTTGCCCTTTCAAGAGCAATAATTACCCAGTCTTTTGTAACAAGATTTTGCCTGATTTCCGGCATATTCGCTCCGCGAAATTATAAGATGATACGGTGATACGCTGATACGGATATATGACTTTACATATCAACGTATCAACATATAAGCATATCAGCGCTTTGTATAAACATTTGCATTACTTTTTAAAGATTAATATCAAAATCAACATTCCAATACAACCTAAAATACTATTATACTCTTTATTTTTTATAATAGCAAGTTTCAAATCAAATTCTCCGGGTTCATTTGAAGTTTTATATGGTTTAAGTGTAGGGAACCACCTGGGAACATGTTTTTTATATTCAACATATTGCTCTGCAAAGATCTCTTCAAGTTTTTTTTCTTCTGAATTTATTTTCAGGGTATAGATTCCAATAAAAAAAACAAGAAGGACAGATAGTACATAAAAATTCCATATAAACAGACCAAATCCAATACCTATAAAAAGCGACCCCGCATATAACGGATTTCTGACATATCGATAAGGACCAACAACTGAAAGAATCTTTTTTTTCCTCAGGTAACCGGCCGCCCATATTCTTATAATCTGCCCCAGTAAAATAATAAGGATTGCCCAGTAAAACACATATCCGGATTTTATACCTAAGTAAAAAACAGCTATTGCGAATAAAAAAGCAAGAAATCTTCTTAGATTGTTATACATAAATATGCCAGAGTTAATCCCGATAAATCGGGATCTATGCTTCGCTTCGAGAATCAAGAATTAAGAAATTGAATTTAATATTATTTTTGCGGTCTTTTCTACGGCACCGGGGCCACCCAATTTTTCGCGAGTTTTTAAAATCTTCTGTCTCATTGTGTTCAGATTTTGTTCATTTCTAATCAAATCTATACACATCTCCGAAATCTTTTTTGGAGTTGCATCATTTTGTATTAATTCCGGGCAAATCGTTTCTCCTGCAAGAATATTTACCATCCCAATATTTTTTACTTTTATAAGTGACTTTGCTATGAAGTATGTAAAAAAAGATGTTTTATATACAATAACCATCGGTATTCCCAGAATAAGGTTTTCCACCGTTGCAGTTCCTGATGAAGTGATACACACATCCATTCCTGCCCTTTGTTCATAATCCCCATGCGAAATAAATTTTATATTATGAATATCGTCATTAAAATTCTGTTTTATATATTCCTTGATATTATCCGATGATACTGTTATAACACAATTCACATTACCAAAATTATCAGATATTTGTTTAACTGCCTTTAAAAAAGGTATAACGTGTCTGTTTAATTCCTGAATTCTTGAACCAGGCATGAGACCGATGGTTAAAGAACCGAGGGATGAGGGACGAGAGACGAGAGACGAAGGGATAACGTCTAAGAGAGGATGGCCGACAAATTCACAGTCAATACCTGCTTTATTATATATCTCTTCTTCAAATGGAAAAATAACAAGCATTTTCTTGACATATTTTTTTAATTCCTTTATTCTACTTTCTCTTGTTGCCCAAACCTGAGGACTTATAAAATAAACAACAGGAATATCGTGTTTTTTCGCTTCTTTGGCAAGATGTATATTAAAACCATAATAATCAATCAATATTAAAATATCCGGCTTTTGTTCTCTAAAAATTTTCTTTGCGGTATTAAAATCGCGTTTAAGTCGTACAATATTTCTTACTGGTTCCCAAAAACCTATAATGGAAGAATCTGCGACCTTATCAAGAATATCACTAACAGCCGACATTTTACTGCCGCCAAAACCAGAAACAGAAACTCCCGGATTTTGAAGTTTCAGCTGTTTTATCAGATTTGAGCCATGCAGATCGCCTGAAGGGTCACCGGCAGATATAAAAATTTTCACCAGCCCTTCCTCCTAATGAAATAATATTAACATTTGTAAATTTAAAAATAGTTTTCTTTAAATCCCGCTTTTCTCCGATATAGGGAAGGGCTGGGTTCACCCCGCTCTTCACGAAATTCATTCAGAGTAAGGGCGAAGCGGTTTTCGAGAAGCCCTATAGTTTTTGCAGTATCTCTATTGCAACCTCCAGGGCATCTCTGCCGTGCTCGCCTGTTACCAACGGAGAATGTCCGGTCTTTATACAGTTTATGAAATGTTCAAGTTCTTTCCTAAGCGGTTCATGGGTTTTTACTTTCGGTTTAATAATCTCAATATCAGACATAGAACTGACAATTTTAGATTTCTTTTTATAAATCTTTAGGTCCTGTCCTGCATAATCAAGTGAAATATATGCATCATCCTGAAATATTCTTATCTTTCTGAATTTCTGCATTGAAACTCTTGAAGCTGAAATATTTGCAACACATCCGTTTTCAAATTTCAAACGCACATTTGCAATATCCTCATTTTTGGAAAGAACCTTAGCGCCAATAACATCCATCTGTATGATTTTAGAATTAACAAGTGTCAGCACTATGTCAATATCGTGAATCATTAAATCCATAACTACTCCGATATGTGACGTTCTGGGATCGTAAGGACCAAGCCGCTGAGCTTCAATAAACTTAGGCAGTTTGATATGCTTTTGTGCTTCATGAACAGCAGCATTAAATCTTTCGATATGCCCTATCTGAAGAACGAGATTTTTTTTATTAGCAATATTTGAAAGCTCTTCAGCATGTGCAACTGTATTGGATATGGGTTTTTCAACCAAACAATGAATGTTTGCTTCCAAAAAATCCTTTGCTACTTGATAATGCAGAGGGGTCGGCACAACAATACTTACAGCATGAACTCTTCCTAAAAGTTCTTTATAATCGGTAAATGTCTGTGTATTAAGCTTACCGGCAATTTTATCAGCCCGCTTTTTGTCAATATCACATATGCCAAAAAGCTCAATACCATCTATCTGGGAATAGACCCTTGCATGATGCTGCCCCAGTGACCCTATTCCTACCACTGCAATCTTCATATATTTTTCCTTTTTTTCAAACTGCGATAATACTAATATTATTCTCGTCTGCAGATTTTACCACACTATCAAGTTCGAGAATAAGAGTTTTTCCCGCTTCCACAGCCAGCACGGAAACCCCGGCTACTTTTAATGTTTCCATCGTTTTTATTCCTATAACGGGAATATCAAACCTCATATCTTGTTTCGGTCTCGCAACTTTTACAACCGTAAAACTGTCGGTAATTTTACCTGCTCTTTTTATACATTCATCAGTGCCTTCCATCGCCTCTACCGCAATTATAGACTTATCTCTTACACATACGGTCTGGCCTATATCAAGCCGTGTATTTTCTTTTGCTATATAAAAACCGAATTCTATATCCTTAATTTGGTTTTTATCGGGTTTTTTCTTTGTCAGAATACCTTTTTTCGGAATAAAGTTTTTAAGATATGTATTTGACGGGATAAAGTCAATCCCCTCTCTTTTCAGTTCGTCACATATTGCAGAAAGGATTGAATCGGCAGTCTTAGATTTGAGTTTTGCAAGAAGTGCGATAGCTTTCAGATCCGGCTTTACTGAAAAAAGTTTTCTATGCTTTACCTGCCCTGCCATTACACATTTTTGTATTTTTTCCTTTTTCAGTATGCTGATTAACTTGGAAAGCTGTCCTACGTTTATCCAGTAGGTTTTATCTGCAAGTTTTTCTATTGTTTTATCCGTTTCATCATGGAGTGCGATTGCAACAACCTGCTCGCCGGTTTTTTTTGCTTCTTTTATAAAAATTAAAGGGAAATTTCCATTTCCCGCAATAAGTCCAAGCATATTCAAACGCTAATTACCGCAAATCAAGGGCCAAATTACCGCCAATAATTTATTTGCGGACATTTGGTCCGCCTCCGCCGGTTGGCGGATTAATTTGCGTATACTTGCGTTACCTTTTTATTTTCCGAAAAGTCCTTTTAGCTTATCTTTAATTTCTTCTTTAACTTTCTCTTTGCCCTGATTCTTTATTTCATCCTGAAAGGAATCGATTTTACTCTGCAGTTCCGCCTTCTTTGATGAAACTGTTTGTTCCTTAGATGTCAGGTTCTTCAGAAGTTCGGCCTTTTTGCCCGTAAGATTACCCAGTAGTTCTTTCTGCTTTTCTGCTACTTGCTTATCAATCTCAGAACGTATTTTTGCTTTTAGTTCTGTCATTTTCTCTCCGACAAGTGATTTCATGCCGTCTTTAAGTATATCATCCAGATTGGAGTTTACTTTAAAATCGAAATCATCCTTTCTGCTTGCAAGTTTAATTCCTATAATTATGGCTTTTATATTTTTCATCATTTGTCTGAAAATCTTTTGAGTTTCATTCTCTTTTTCAAATGTCCCCATTTTTACTTTAGTTATATTTACATCTATTTTTGAATTAATATCGTCACCTACCATTACAAACTCTGTGTCTATTTTGACTTCACCGTCATCTACAATTAAAACATCACCCATATTGCCCATACCGAGCGCTTTTGGCGTCATACCTGTCAGCAAAATAGACATCTCATCCCGTGGTATTTCTTTTGTATGGTCAAATTCGAGGTCCATTTTGATTACCTGTCTTTTTTGCTTGCCTGATATCCTTGCTATTGTCGGTCTTCCCCATAATAAAGGATTGCTGGTTATATCAAAAACATTGCCCGAAAAATCAAATGACTTCTTATTATCCTTACCATTGCCGCCGGTCGTCCCGGAAATGACAATCTTTCTAATAAGAAAATCAGGCATTTCCTTTTCTTTCTCAAAAACAACATCCATCCCTTTCTGCCGTTTTTTAACCACTTTTTTCTTTTTGCTTTTTGGCGTATATTTTCGGGCAAGTTTTATATATCGGATAATACTGTTAACTCTATTCAGACATGCGGGACCTATAAGTGTTTTTGTAATATTCCCTGTCTTGAAATTACCGATAGGAAGTTTCGACATAATATTATCATAATCGGCTGTTTTTAACTTGTTTATTCTATTAATAAAATCTTCTTGTCCGCCAAAATCAGCGGCAATACTGTTTTTAGCGGTTTTAATCTGGTCCAGCATTTGCTTTGCGGATTCCTGTGTCTCTTTTAATTTCGAAATTTTTTCTTTTGCTGTGACAATATCGGCAGGTGATTTTATCTTTAAATCTTTTACTGAATTCAGCGCTTCGGTTATTTCTTTCGATTTTGCATTAACATCAATCTGGTCTGCCATTGCTTTATATTTTTTTTCTTTCTCGGCAAGTTCCGATTTCATACTATTGATTTCTTTCAGGGAAGCCAGATTATCGGAATCTACCGCCTTCTTTACATCAAAATCCGCAACCTGTTTCTGAACTTCTTTTATATTCGAAATAGCTGTTAGATTATTTGCTTCTGCAGCTGCTTTCTTTTTGAGTGAAGCCATTATCTTACTTGTCGCACTATCTTTATCCTTTTCTTCTTCTTCCTTTTGTTTCTTCTCCAGTTTTTTCTTTTTTCCGGGAGGCAAGGCTCCTGAGGTTTCTCTTTTTGTACCCCATCTTATCCCCTCGGTTATCATTTCATCGATTATCAATTTTTTTGACAAAAGCTGGAGCGGGCTTACCGCAAAACCTATTTTCTCAATCTCAAGAATGTTTTTCCATACATCATTCTTATCTGCTACCTGAAGACCGTGAATTTTAACCGACATATCCTTAAACTTTGTTTTTACCGATACAATGTCAACCCTGGCTCCAAAGACAGACTCACCCGTTTTTATTATTGTCTTTTTGATTATACCATCGAGGCAAAATATAGAAAATATACTTAGCAGAACCAGAATTATTACCGTCGGTATTATCGCTTTCCATCTAATAAATTTCATGATTGCCCCCATTCGCTCCGCTTTCGCTTCGCTCTTAACGCAAATTGTCGCTAATCTAACGCAAATATTCGCGAATCTTTATATTAGCGTTTATTCGCGTTGTTTCTCTATTCGTGTATATTCGCGTTTCTTCAATCTGAAAATTTCGAATAGAGTTTATAGAACCCTGAAAGCTTAAAGACTTTTATAATTTTCCAGTTTTCAACTTTTTTCGCCAGGTGTTCTCTGTAATAAACAACAAATTTCTTTGTTCCGAAAAATACAGGTAAAATCAGTATTAACGCAATAACAAAACTCCCCAGAATGATCGTGTTATAAAATCTTGTAAAAGGAACTATGGGCATATTATATAATGCGGTCCACATATCGGCTAGAGCAGATGTCTTAACAAGAAGCGCGTATCCGATCTGGTGTGCCAGAGGGTCAACTAATAAACCAATAACAGAAAAAATCAAAATTGATAAAAATGCAGAACCCATATTCACATTCAGAAAAATTATTAAAAGAAAAACAAAGAGTTTATGCAGACAGAAAAAAGGTGCTAATCCTATAAAAGAACCCAACACCACCCCACCTGCAATCTGTGACGGTGTTGCATTTGAATTTAAAATAGCCATAGTTTTTTTCAATATCTTGATTAAAAGCAACATTCTCCCTCCCTAATCGCTCCGCTCTTAACGCGAATGATCGCTAATCTAACGCAAATATTCGCGAATGTTCGCGTTGTGTTTATTTATTCGCGTGTATTAGCGTTTCTCTACTCAGTGTCATCCTTTACAATATTCGCAGGTCTTGTGATTCCTCTTTTAGAATTTTTTATAAAATCAATAAATTCCTTTACCTCTTTTGAAGGGTTTGACGCATCAAGCTGATCTATTGCCTCAGCAACCGTCAAACCGGAAGTAAAAATTGTTTTATATGCTGATTTTATCTCATTTATTTGCTTCTCGCCGAATTTGTGCCTCTTTAGTCCAACAATATTCAAGCCGACAAGTTTTGCCCTGTCGCCCTGTACCTGACAAAACGGAGGTACGTCCAAAGGAACCATTGCACCGCCTCCTAGCATAGCATATCTTCCTATTCTTACAAACTGGTGTATTGCAACAATTCCGCCTATGACCGAAAAATCACCTACTTCAACATGACCGGCAAGTGTTGCATTGTTTGCAAAAATTACTTCGTTCCCGACTATACAGTCATGTGCCACGTGTGAATAAGCCATAAACAAACAGTCATTTCCTATCTGTGTTATTCCGTGTGCAGATGTTCCACGGTTTAAGGTAACACATTCTCTAATAGTGCAGTTATCACCAATAATAATTTTAGTTTTTTCATCTTTATATTTTAAATCCTGGGGAGCTGATCCTATAAAAGCTGAAGAGAATATTTTACAATTTTTTCCGATTTCAGCATGCTCAATCACGGAAAAAGCCCCGATATGTGTACCGCCTTTCAATTTTGTCTCTTTTCCTATAATCACATACGGCCCTATATCTACATTTTTATCAATCTCTGCTGATTTATCAATTACTGCAGTTGGATGAATCACGTCGCTTCGCTCCTTTTAACGCAAATTTTCACGAACCTAACGCTAATTGTCGCGAATTATTCGCGTTGTTTTTATATTAGCGATAATTTGCGTTTCTTTCAGGGTTTATCTACCAAAACAAATGTAAATTCCGCTTCTGCTACCGGTTTACCTTCAACATATGCACAACCCTTTGCCATGCCTGTAGTCTGTTTTGCCTTCACAATTTCCACATCAAGATAGAGTGTATCACCGGGTAAAACCGGTTTCCTGAATTTAATATTGTTTATCGACATAAAGTAAGCCAGTTTATTCTTCAATTCCGGTCTTGCGAGAAATAAAACACATGCTGTCTGGGCAAGTGCTTCTACTATCAAAACCCCCGGCATTATGGGTTTCCCCGGGAAATGTCCCTTAAAAAAGTATTCTTCGCCGGTAAGTTTTTTTATCCCAACAGATTTTTTTTCTTCACCGACAATAACTACTTTATCAAGAAACAAAAAGGGATCCCTATGCGGGATAACCGCCTTGATTTCATCTATATTTTTAACCTGACCTTCAGGCAGTGCCCATAATGCTTTTTTCTGAACAGTATTCTGGGTAATCGGCACAGCTATCTCGGCAATTTTTTTAGCAAACCCTATATTACTCTTATGTCCGCATTTTACAGCTGTAATATTCATATTAAGGGAAGATCCTAAAAGTGAAATATCTCCAAGTAAATCCAATATTTTATGTCTAACAAATTCATTTTCATACCTTAACTTTGAATGGATTTTTTTTGCACTTATAACAACAGCATTCTCAAGTGACCCGCCCTTTGCTAATCCTTTATTTTTCAAAGCTTCTATTTCATAATCAAAACAGTATGTTCTTGCCTGAGCAATCTCTTTTTCGAAGGTTTCAGGGGTTATATCTATATCCAAATGGTGTGTTCTTAATAATGGATGGTTATAAACAACGGTGCATGAAATATGCAGCCCGTCGGCAGGAACAGCTGAAATTGAAACATCGCCATTTTTATAGGTTACAGGAGAAGTTATTGTAATTTCTTTTTTATCTGCCGGCAATTCCGTAATCCCCGCTTTTTTTATAAGCTTTACGAAGGACATGGAACTTCCGTCTGCAATAGGCGGTTCATTGGAATTCATTTCTATAATTAAATTATCTATTCCAAAAGCAAACAGTGATGCAAGAAGATGTTCCGTTGTATGAACGCATGTTTTTTCATCCAACCCTACCGTAGTACCGCGCACAGTCGTAAGCACATTAAAAATATCCGCTTTTATACTCGGTTTTTCCGGCAAATCGGTTCTTACAAAAATTATTCCCGTATTTTCCTTAGCAGGTTTCAATTTTATGGAAACATTATTTCCCGTATGAAGCCCATTCCCCGAATGGGTTATTTCTTTTGAAATAGTTTTTTGTCTCTCCACAGTCGCTTCGCTCCTTATACGAATATATCACGAATATTATCCCGAATATTCACGAATGAAACCTTGCCGTTATTCGTATTCATTCGTAATGTTTGCCTTTATTCGTGTTTAATTCGTGATTTAAGTTTTTTTAACTCTTCAAACAACTCCGGTAACTTTTGTATCAATGCATATATACGCATTGCTTTCCCATGAGGTCGTGCAGGATAGCCTGAAACAGTCTCTTTTGGAGGCACATCGCCCATAACACCTGACTGGGCACCAATAGTTGCACCATCACCTATGGTTAAATGTCCGCCGAGCCCTGCCTGTCCGGCTATGGTAACTCCTTTTCCTATTTCGGTACTTCCGGAAATTCCTGTCTGAGCCACTATTATTGAATTTTCGCCTATGTGAACATTATGGGCAATCTGCACAAGGTTATCTATCTTTGTTCCTTTGCCAATAAAAGTTTTGCCTGTCGTGGCTCTGTCAATCGTCACGTTTGCACCGATTTCAACATCATCACATATTTCAACGGTTCCTATCTGCGGAATCTTTTCTATTTTATTGTTTAAGGGAACATACCCAAACCCGTCTGAACCTATAACCGTTCCGGAATGAATTATTACACTATTGCCGATTATGGTTTCTTCACGAATTGTAACATTTGGATAGATAATACAATTTTTCCCTATTTTACTTTTCTTACCTATATAGCAGTTCGGATAAATGACAGTTCCGCTATCAATTCTTACATTCTCATCGATAACCGAAAAATCGCTTATAGCTACATTATTTTCGATTATTACCGACTCAGATATTGAACAGTTTTTAGAAATTCCCGAGGGATGTTTCTCTTTTTCTTTGGCAGCATATTTTAACAGTTTTGCATAGGAAAAGTAAGGGTTTTTCGAAACTATTGCCGGAATCTTAACTCTGTCTTTTTGGTCTTCTGCTATTATTATTCCAGATGCCTTTGTTGTTTCAATAAATTTTATATATTTAGGGTTTGAAACAAACGTAATGTCTCCTTCTTTTGCTTCAGCGATACCTGCAATATTTGTAATCAACGTATTTTCGTTTCCCAAAACTTTACCTTCTACTATTTCCGCAATTTCTTTCAATGTTTTTTTCATAATTTTGCGCAGCAAAATTACCCCCATGCATAGATTTGCCTTAGGCAAATCTATGGGGGTTTTACTTCAGCTTCTTTAATACCTGTTCAGTTATATCCTCTGCATCTTCGCCGTATATGATACTATACGAATCTACCACAACGGTTAATCCTTCCCTATCTGATACTTCCTTTATAACATCATAGATCTTCGAAAAAATATTCCTTTTTGTTTTTATGTTTATATCCTTTTCCGCCTCTTTTGTTTCCTTGATATATTTTTCCAAATCCTCTTTTTGTTTTTCAAGAACTTTCTTTTCCGATTCTATATTGTCCTGTGTGAATGCCGGCGAGGATATTTCAACCGTTTCAGTTTCAATAGGTATTGAGACGGTATCAGTAGATGATTCGGTTTCTGCGAGAGCCATTTGTTGTATAGCATTTTCTTTCTTTTCCTGCATCAACTCATTATATTTATCCAACTCTTCCTGCATATTCTTTATCTTAACTTCATCTGTCTGTATCTGGCTTTGTAAAGTTTTTATATAATCCTTACGGGTTTTTAGATTTGCCGAAAGTTCCTCTTTAATTTTTTCCGCCTCAGGATATTCTTTTATTATACGATTTATGTCGACACACCCTATCCGCTGACTTGAAATTGTAGCAGAATAAAGGCAATTAAAAATGTAAAATGTAAAATGTAAAATTAAGACTGACCTAAAGACATATTTTTTCATTTTTGTTCTCCCTCGCCAAGGCGAGATTTCCTCTTGATAGAAATTGGGACTCAACATTTTAAATTTTCAATTTTAGATTTCCGATTGCAGTTAAAATATTTGTCCCATGGTGAAATAAAACTGTGATAACTGTTCCCCGGGTTCATGGTTAAACCCGTACCCCCAGTCAATTCTTATGGGCAGTACAGGCATCGGACGGATTCTTATACCAAATCCAGCTCCTGTTTTCATTTGTTTTTCCGCAGAACCTATCTTTGCGGTAATATCATCCTTCCCTTTCCATGAACCTCCGATATCAGCAAAAATTGCTGCGGATAGGATCGTACGGCTCTTTTCCTTAACAATCGGAAATTTATATTCAAGGTTTGATACAAAAAGAATCTTACCTTTTTCAGAAGGACCTATTTCACCAAAATCATAACCGCGTACAGTATCAGCACCACCTAAAAAGTATCTTTCATATATAGGTGTCTCTTCGGAAGGCGCAAACTCCTTAACATAAGAAACCCGTGATTGCAATCCAAGTACAAACTTCCAGAATGTAGGGATAAATTTTGATACTTTGAAAGTAGGTTTATAGAAATGGGTATTACCGCCGAACGGACCGCCGGCAACCTTTACCGAAAAAACCTGTTGCGAACCGCGTGTTGTATCAAACACATTATCTCTTGTGTCACGAACAATAGAAGATGTCAGTGATGATGCAACATCCTTAGAATTTTCAATCTCATACATGAAACTATCGTCTATATCATAAACCTTTACCTCTTCGTAAGCATATGTGAAATTAAGTGTATGTATTTCTGAAAGTGGTTTACCTACTCTTATATTCCCCCCGCGCCGTCTTTCTTTATATGCCGTTGAATCACCGCTATAACTCCTCCAGCTTGTTGTATTAAAAACATCTACTCCGAAAAGAAGATTTCTCCCAAAAAGATACGGTTCCGTAAATCCGATTTGATAATTCTGACGACGGGAACCAAATTCATATGTCAGATTCAGCTTCTGACCTCTTCCGAAAAGGTTCAGTTCTGTTACCTGAATAGTGCCGACAACCTTATCTACAGATGAATACCCTGCGCCAAGTGAAACCATCCCCGTTTTATCTTCTTCTACTTCAATGGCAAGATCTGCCGTATCGGGTTCTTTAGTTTCCTCAAGGTCAACCCGCACATCCTTAAAAAATCCAAGATTAAAAAGCTTTTCCTGGCTTCTCCTTATTTTACCAACGGCAAAAACATCGCCCTCTTTCACCAAAAGTTCCCTTTTTATTACATATTCCTTAGTCTTTGTATTACCATCTATATAAATCTGACCGATATAAACAATATTATTTTCCTTTATATCTACTTTTATGTTCACAATTCCGGTTTCGGGGTTTTTATCCACATCTGATATAATCTTAGCACGTATATATCCTTTTTCAGCATACATGCTTTTGACATTCATTTCATTTTCTATGTGTGCTGACTGACTAAAAATCTTATCTTTCTTAAATTTAAAAACCTTCATAAAATCTTCTTTTGTATAAATGGTATTGCCGGTAAAATCAACCTCTCCGTTTTTATACTGTTTACCTTCCTCCAACTGAACCTTAATATACATTTTTGTACGTGGAATATCGTAGACAACTTCCGGTTCAAGTATTTTTATATCAAGATATCCGTAATCCTTGTAATATGCTTTTATTTTTTTTAAATCATCATTGAATATTTCTTCCTTGTATACCTTTTTCTTTTTTGTATCAAAAAGTTTTTTTATCTTTTTCTTCTTAAAACTTTCCACTCCTCTTAATATAATATCGCCCACAAGAACCTTTTTACCTTCCTCAATAGAAAAAGTAACGGTTGCAAAACCCGAAACATCATCGGTAGTCGAAAAATCAACAACCTGCACATCCACATAACCTTTATCTTTATACAATGTGGTTATTTTTTCTATATCATCTTTTATCTTCCTGGTATCATAACCTTCCTTTTTCTTTGTTGAAATTTCTTCTCTTAATTTTCTATTTGAAAATTTTTCATTTCCCTTAAAATCCACTCTTTTGACAATAAGTTTCTCCTGGAGAACAAAAGTAACTTTAACTCCGTCTTCAAACTCAGAAATATCAGCAGCAACATCAGAAAAAAGCCCAAGTTTATAAATATTTGCAATATCTTTATCTAGTTCATTCTGATCAAATTCATCACGCTTACCTATTGTTATGGCATTTTTCACAATGCTTTTCTTAACATTTCTTAACCCAGTAAACTCTATTGCACGGATTCTTTTTACATCCTTCTTACCTTTAGCAAATAGCAAAGGAATTCCCATTAAAAACAGAAATACCAGAAACAAATTTAATCTTTTTACACATAACCCTGATAACATCAAAATAGACCTCCCTGGAGCAGAATACAGAAAATAAATAAATTCAGAATTTAATTATATAATTTTACTAAATTTAAGCAAAAAGTCAACCCCCCGTACCATAACTGAGTCTGGTACCGGGGACCTATATGACTATTGAAAAATCTAAAATGAAACGGGTTTATCAATCTTTTTGAGGGGCAGTGTCGAAACGCCAGTACTTTTTCATAAAGAACTCGCGAACTCCATCTTTTTCCAACTCCTGGGATGTTTCGAATAGTATTCCGCTTCTAAGACGGTATGAAATCTCCACTTCATGTTTTAGTGAAAGCCGGTCATCGATTTCATCAAATTTAACTCCATATCCCGCAGCAAACCCTCGTGAGAATGACTTTCCGAACTGTATTTTTGTACCCTTATATAAATCCATAAGGCTTGGCTGCCCTTCATCTGAAGATGCGCTTGCCGAGGTTTCACGCTGTTGTGTCGTAGTTTCACGTTTCATAGAGAATCTGTCTATAAAACCGGTCCTTTTCAAAAGTGATTTTACAAACGGGGTTGTTAAAAAAGTATCCACCGTTTTTGTCATTTCTTCAGGTGAAAATGGCTGTTTTTCCCTGGTATCCGCAAGTCCCATTGCTGCCTGTGCTGCTGTCCGTTCATCTATCTTCGGGTCGGTTTTTGAATAAAATTTCGGTTTTACATCCTCAAGAGGTCCTCTATCAAGTCTCAGAATTACAACTTCCGGAATGTATTCAGTTATCATCTGATGTGTTACTGCATCCTCCCTTCTTTTTTCAATCTGCGTTTCTGCTTCTGCCAGTCCTGATAGATACAAATCACTTTTATCTGCATCAAAAATGGCCTCTATTATAGTAAAATTTCTTCCAAGATAATCTAGTTCCCCCCTAATTGCTTCAACTTTGCCTGTAACAAGAGGAGATACTCCTTTACCGTGAAGTAATAATTCGCCCTTTATCTCTACTGAGGCAAACTCGTTTTCATACCAACAGTTTTTACCAGCCAGTATTTTAAGATTCCAGTCGGCATTTTCAAGAAAATCCCATGCGCCCTCTTCCCCTTCTTCTCCCGGGTATGTAAACTTACCTTTAGAAAGTTTCATGTATCCGTCAATATTCCATGCCTCAGGGACTCCAAAAAATCTTGTATTTACGCTGATTCTTATTTTTGAAGGCCTTGAAATACCTGTATCCAAAGCAATGGGCACAACTTTCTCAACACCGCCCGACTTAATCTGTAATTCATTAACAACTACCGCGACCCCTCCCTTTTCCGGAGTTAAAAGGTTGAAATCAAAATTACTTACATTAAATCCCTCTATAAGCTTTACATAACCATTTAATATGATAGGGTCCTTGCCGACTATTGCACTTAGTTCTTTCAAATCAACTTTATTACCCGAGAATTCTATTCTGCATTTGACTTTTTTTAATTTTTTAAAAATATCCTGCATTACAATCGTATCTGCATCCGCACTAAACATGCCTGATACGTCAGGTTTTTCCAGGGTCCCTTTTACATCGACTGATGTTGTAAATTGTCCTTTTGCTTTCTTTACGACTTTTGATATTGCAGGAAGTATTTTTAAATCCCCGTTCTTAATCTTTAACGATATATCTATAGGCTGTTTAGAAAGTCTCTTTCTTGCTTCCGATGTAAGAGGCAATGGAGCCATGCCTTCGCCTTCTACGGAATAAATATCTTTTTGTGATATTCTTAAATGTTTCAATTCAAGAATATAATTATTTACCTGGAAAAAGACTGCCGCAACATCAAAACCCACATTTTCTATTTTCCCCCTGTTAGAATTCAACATACAGGTAATTTTCGGATCCTTCTTATTCCCGGATATCTTTATATTGAAATTGGTATTTCCTTCTGCTGCAACTTTTAAATCAAACAGATTTAACAGATTGCCCAGGGGAATATCTGCGCCTTCCGATATTATTTCAAAATCGTCTCCCTTCTGGAATCCATTCACAAAAAACAGGCGTTTTCCTCCGGTAAATACAGAAAAATTGTCAATCTTTAATACGTGCGCTTTTGAAAAATCTATAATTCCTGTAATCTGTACATGCTTACTCATTTCAGGAATAAAATGTAAAATTCCTCTGGAATATTCTATATAATGTTTTGTGTCTTTCATCTTAAGTTGATTAATCCATAATCCAGAAGTTGAAATATCAGCCTTTACAATGTCATGGGGCGACCATCTGCCGTCCAGCGTAGCTCCGCCAAAAATCGCAACCCCCGGCAGTTTAAGATTTCTTATCTCGGAAACAATCTTAAAAATAGTTTCCTTTGTAAAACTCACAAAAGTTTCAGGCAGAATTTTTATTTCTGTTTCCCCCCATTTTACACTCCCTTTTAAAAATTCAATACGCTTATCCTTCAGAACAAACTTACTATCAATAGAGTCTACTTTTTTATCTTCAATATGCATATTTGTTCCGAAAAAGTTAACCGTGATTTTCGGGCTGTTAAAACTATCCGTGATATTCATTTCAATATTTCTTAATATCCCTGACAGTGATAACGAAGTCTTTAATAATCCGTAAATTAAATCCGTCCCTACATTTTCTGCCGAAATATTCATACCAAGAAACTCTCTCTTCTTCAAATCCAACGCGCCTGAAACTTCAGTTTTAGACCCATTAACTAAAAACTTCGATTCTTCTATTTTCAATATATTATTGCTTATAAAAAGTTTTCCGCTTCCGCGGGTATCAAGATTATATATACTACCCCGATAATTACCGTCAATCAAAATTAACGGCTTATTAACATTACCCCTAACGGTTAGCTCACCAAATGTCTTACCGGTGATATTTTCTTTAAAAAAATCTTCCAAATCAAAGTTAAAATCAATATTTGAAGAAATATACTTTGAGTCTGTAAAATAAGTAAACCCGCCTTTAATTTTATTACCCCACGCAATTTTATCCAATTCTATTTTTTCATTATCATATGTCCCGTTTGCTACAAACTTTTCGGAAACATTATCAATTATTAAACTTGGGGATATGATTTTATACTTCATTCCCTTCCATGTTTTTTTACCGGATATTGTTAAATTTCCGCCAAAAGCCCTGTTTACGAAAGCCAGTTCATCGAGTTCTATTGAAAGTCTGAAATTATTCTTTTCAATTTCACCTGATAGCCTGAAAGATGTTTCTGCCGGTTTCTGCTGCATTACAAATTCGGTTATCATAAGTTTTGATAATTTTGTCTTAAACGAAGTTACTATTAAATCATAAGGAACATTTTTTAAAATACTCCCTCTGGTAATAAGTATTGTTCCATGGGGATTAGGATTTTCCATAGGTCCATTCCATATTATCTTACCGGAAATTGTACCAATGAGGATTTCGGGGCCAATATTCAGAAAAGGGAGTATTAAATTACTGTCACACTTAGAAAAAACCAGTCTACCGGATGTTCTTTTTTCATTCAATAACACCATAGCAGATCCGGATAAACCACTTAAGGATAGATTTTGTATATGTATTTTATCTTTAGAATAGGAAATTATACCAGATACCGAAGTGGAACTTTCATTAATCGTAACATGCGGGGATGAAAAATCCGCATAAAGATTTTGATCAGGCGAAAAGATGTCTTTAATATATCCTGAAACATCAATAAAACCAGATACTCTTTTATCAAGAAGGATGGAGTCGATATTCACCACTTTAAAATTAATATTATTAAACTTACCCGAAAAACCAATATTTGTCATACCATATTTTATCTTACTGTTTAATATTTCAGTATTAGTTGCTGAAACTAAGACCGATAAATCCTTCCCCTTAAGACTTAATTTACCCTTATTATCCTGCCAAAGAAACTTCCCCTGTCCGCTTTTAGGACTATCGTCCCTAAGTGCAATTTCATTTAGCTTTAAATTTCCCACAATCTTCGGGTCTCCAAATTCTCCGGACATTTTTGCATCGAAGGAAAAATCGCTGTTAATATCTCTGTTTTTAACTTTCAGGTTATTACCAACTAGTAAAAAATCAATTATCCTGTCCTTAATCTTGCCTTCTAGTATAATATTACCTGTTTTACTTCCGGATAAACTCGCCAATAGTGTAGCCGTGGAATTCACCACCCATTCATTTTCAGAGTAAATTAATTCTGTTTCTATTTTTTGTATGTGCATTAAATTCTCAGTCCGTTTTACCGGAAACTGTTTCATATCAAGTTTCAGCCTTGCTTCCGGCAATTCGAACTTACCTTTAAACGATAAAGGCCCCGCCGGAACATGCCGAAACAACGCATACTGCTTAAAATCTATGATTTTATCTGTGAATATTCTCAGGTCTGATATAGTGCCGTCTAATTGTGTTGTAACAGCATAATCTTTCGAGGAAGGATTTAAGGCTGACTTCACTTTAATAATAGCATCATCAGATATAATATTTCCCGATATATCCAGCTTTTTCTTACCGCCGGTTATATTGAGCAGTCCATTAAATGGACTTATTTGTCTAAAAACTATTTCTTTTAAATCACCTTTTAAACTTATTTCGTCCAAATTTTTCTTTATATTCCCTGATAGGTGTAATCTCCCGGAAAGCCTGTCTTTCTCCAGAGAACCATTACTACTGAAAACCAAAGCTGTTTTAACGGAAAATTTATCCTCTTCCGATTTGGCTTTAATATAGATCTTTCTTATAGTAAAATTATCGGCAAAAACAGTGCCGTTATTAACATATATATCTGCGTTTGTATATTCCTCTGATGTTTTTGGTGTGACTGATGTCTTTCTGGTCAATAGTTTTTCTATATTTGACAGGCTGATTTCCGGAAGGATTAAGGTTATTTTATTAACCGCTTTTATTCCTTTGCCTATTTTTTTCAAATTAAAAGCAAGTTCTATTTTATCACAGCTAAAACCCGTAAATGTAACTTTTTTGAATATTATTTTATTTACAGGTATCCAGTTTACCTTTTCTATTTTTACCGGATGTCCTACTGCTGCGGTGAGTTGAGATTGTGCGAGATATTTTAATGAATTTGTAAAAACTTCAAGACGTATAAAGAGGTATGTTCCTACGGTTAAAATTATTATTAAAAATAAAAACAGAATTGTTTTTTTCATTCATTATTTTTCACGCGGAATCCGCAGAAGATTCGCGGAGAGCGCAGAAAACTACTTTCCGTATCCCCGTTCGGTGTAATCTGCGATATTTCGGCGATCCCTGCGTTTTCTAAGTTATTGTCTGTGAAATCATAGAACTAAACTTCAAGCATTTACATTCCTGGGAATACTCCACTCTTATTTTTGTACCCTTCGGAATCTTTTTAGAAAGTATTTCTTCAGCAAGACCATCCTCAATATATTTCGAAATAACCCTATTTAACGGTCTTGCACCTGCCTGTGAGTCGAATCCTTTTTCAAGTAAAAAGTTTTTAGCTTTTTCCGACACCTCTATTGAAAATCCCTGAAGCTTTGTCTTTTTAGATACCTTATCAAGCATAATATTTAAAATTTTCTTCATATCTTCTTTTTCTAACGGATTAAACACAATTACATCATCCAGTCGATTCAAAAACTCCGGATTAAATGTTTTCTTCAATTCCTCCATTACAGTATCTTTCATAGACGCCAAATTTTTCTGAGCGTCCTGTTGAACAAGAAACCCTAACGACTTCCCTTTGGATATAAGACGTGCCCCTATATTAGAGGTCATAAGAATTATCGTATTTTTAAAACTTACTTTATGTCCCAGATTATCCGTCAAAATTCCCATGTCCATTATCTGAAGCAGAATATTCAATACATCCTGCTGGGCTTTTTCTACCTCATCAAGCAGGATTACCGAGTATGGTTTACGTCGCACCTGTTCTGTCAACTGCCCCCCTTCATCATAACCCACATAACCCGGAGGTGCACCTATAAGATGTGATACGGAAAATTTTTCCATATATTCAGACATATCCAGTCTTATCAAAGCATCTTCGTTGCCAAACATAAATTCGGCAAGTGCCTTGGCAAGCTCTGTCTTACCTACCCCTGTTGGTCCCAGGAAAATAAAACTTCCTATAGGCTTTTTAGGGTCTTTAAGCCCGGTCCTTGTACGCCTTATTGTATGGGATAACGCAACCACCGCCTCATCCTGTCCTACTACACGTCGATGCAATTCTGCTTCCATCTTTAAAAGACGTTCAGATTCGTTTTCAGTGAGCCTTGTCAAAGGAATATTTGTCCATTTGGAAACTATGGAAGCAACATCATCCGCAGTAATCGTGGGTTTTACATTCTTTAAGTTCTGACGCCATTTTTTCTTTTCATCCGTAAGTTTTTTCTTAAGTTCTTCCTCCCTATCTCTTAATTTCGCCGCTTTTTCAAATTCCTGCGAATTAACAGATTTATCTTTTTCAACAACAATATTTTCAATCTCAATTTCTTTTTCTTTGAATTCAGAAGGAAATGAAGTAATTTTAAGATGCGCTTTACTGCCTGATTCATCAAGCAAGTCAATCGCTTTATCAGGAAGATATCTATCGGATATGTATTTGTCGGATAATTCAACAGCAGCAGCAATAGATTCATTGGAGTATTTTACTTTATGATGCAGTTCATACTTTTCCTTTAGCCCCTGAAGAATCTGTACAGTCTGTTCAACTGACGGCGGAGTTACCATTATCGGCTGAAACCTTCTTTCAAGAGCAGCATCATGTTCAATATGTTTCCTATATTCTGAAAATGTCGTTGCACCTATACATTGCAGCTCTCCGCGGGCAAGTGCAGGTTTTAACATATTAGATGCATCTATTGCACCTTCAGCTGCTCCTGCACCGATTACCGTATGAAGTTCATCGATAAAAAGTACTATATTTGTCTTAGAAGACTTTATTTCGTCCATTATGTTCTTCAGGCGCTGTTCAAACTCACCTCTGTATTTAGTACCAGCCACGACACCTGATAAATCGAGTGTAATAACTCTTTTATTTAACAGTAATTCCGGGACTTCCTGTGAAACAATTTTTTCTGCAAATCCCTCAACAATAGCGGTCTTACCCACCCCAGGATCTCCAATCAATACAGGATTATTTTTTGTTCTTCTCGATAAAATCTGTATCAAACGTTCTATCTCGTCTTCTCTGCCTATTACAGGGTCAAGCTTTCCCTCTTTAGCAAGGTCGGTCAAATCCCTTCCGAACTCATCCAGTGTAGGTGTTTTTGACTTGTGTTTATGCTGAGGTAACGGCGGCGGAGTGGAATCTCCTATTATATTTATGATTTCTTCTTTTACGGTATCGTATGAAAGTCCGTAGTTTTCCAGAGTAATTGTTGTTTTCAATTCAGGATTTTTAAGTAGTCCCAACAAAATATGCTCGGTACCGACATAACTATGTGCCATTTTCTGCGCTTCTTCTATAGCATATTCAAGAATTTTTCTTGCTTTGGGGGTAAGAGGCAGTTCACCGTATTGAAGCAGATTATCTCCAGAAGGAAGCATTTTTTCAATTTCAATCTTAATCCGTGAAGTATGTATACCGAGATTTGACATTATGGTTACTGCTACTCCGTCGTCAAGATCAAATAAACCCAAAAGAATATGTTCGGGTGTTATAGAATCATGATTTAGTCTTTTAGCCTCTTCCTGTGCAAGACGTATCGCTCTCTGTGCACGTTCAGTAAATCTATTATACATAGTAATATCAATTAAAAGATTAATAACAACATTTTGAAAGACTGTAAGATTAAAAAATTATGAAGATTAAAATCTTTACCTAATTTTTCTAAATCTCTCTAATCTTTAAATTGCCTGTAAAATCTTTTAATTGCCTCCCAACTGGCCATCAATTAGTTTTAAGTTTCTTGAAAATTTACCCGCTATAGATTCATTATGTGTAGCTACTATCAAAGTAAAATTATAATCTGTCTGAAGCTGCATTATTAAATTAATTACATTTTCGCTGGTCTGCTTATCAAGATTCCCCGTAGGTTCGTCCGCAATAAGTATCTTCGGTGAATTTATCAGAGATCTCGCAATAGCAATCCTCTGTTGTTCGCCTCCTGAAAGTTCGGACGGCAGATGTCTTGATCTTGACGACAGTTCAACTTCAGAAATAAGTTTTTGCGCTTTCTTTTTTGCGTCCTGTTTGTTTTCACCGAGAATTATAGCTGGCAACATTATATTTTCAATCGCGGAAAATTCGGGAAGAAGATTATAGAATTGAAATACAAAACCGATACATTCATTCCTGTATTTAGCCAGTATCTTTTCATTCATATCTTTGTCAAGTCCGTCTATAGAAATAACTCCGGAGCTAGGTTTATCCATAAGTCCGAAAATATGCAGAAGTGTAGATTTACCGGCACCTGAAGGGCCCACAACAGATACGGTTTCCCCATTTCTTATACCCACAGAAATACCTTTAAGAACGGTTACTTCCATCTTGTCGTCAACATAGCTTTTTGTTATATTTTCCGTTCTTATGATATAGTTGTTATTCATATTCTTAACGCTAATTGTCGCAAATCTAACGCAAATATTCGCGAATGTTCGCGTTATGTTTATTTATTCGCGTGTATTCGCGTTTCCTTACTCATATCTCAATGCTTCGCACGGCTCAATCCTGCTGCCTTTCCATGCAGGATATACCGCAGCCAAAAGCGTAATAATTACACTGATAGCCATTACCAGCAAAATTTCATGGAACACGACTTTGACAGGTAATCTGTCTATATAGTAAACATCAGCAGGAAGTTTTATAAATTTATACTTCTCTAAAAGCAGAGATACTATAACCCCAAGAGTGCCGCCAATAAAGGTCCCAATTGTTCCTATTATAAAACCAAGATTTAAAAATATTTTCATAATCGACATCGGCTGAGCCCCGATAGCTTTCAGAATTCCTATAGAATGTATTTTCTCAACCGTTGTGACAATAAGCAGTGAAATTACATTGAAAGTTGCCACAATTATAATTAAAGTCAGAATTAAAACCATTACAAATTTCTCAAGCTTTAATGCCGAAAAAAGGTTTTTATTCATCTGGTTCCACGATCTTACGTTATAACCGAAACCCAGTTTGTTTTTAATTATCTTTGCCGTTTTATCAGCATTAAATATATCTGCGGTCTTTATACCTATCCCTTTAACCCCCTCCTTATTGAAGAGACGCTGTCCGTCCTCATAGTTAACATAAACAAAATTTGAATCATATTCATACATCCCTGTTTCGAATATATCCGCAACCGTAAATGCTTCCATTCTAGGCATAATTCCAAATGCAGATGTTTGTCCAAAAGGCGAAACAAGAATTACCTTGTCGCCTACGGAGATCATAAGATTATTAGCAAGCTCAGAACCGATAAAAACTGTTTTTTCTTTTAAAGCTTTAGCGTTTTTATTTTTTAATATTTTTTCAAGTGGAATTATATTTTTTTCTTCGTCGGGGAATATCCCTTTTATGACAATACCGGTTGCGCTCTTGTTTCTTCTTAAAATCATCTGGCCATAAACAAACCTGGCTGTACTTTCCACTTCCGGTATTGCATCAAGTGTTTCTCTTAATATCTCATATTCCGAATGAACAACAATATGCGGACTTAAAGATAGTATTTTCTCCTTAATATCCGCCTGAAACCCATCCATAACCGAAATTGTTATAACAAGCGCCATTACGCCAACTGCAATTCCAGAAATTGAAATTATAGTAAGTAAGGCACTAAAAAGTTTTTTTCTAGTTGTCCAGAAATATCTTAGAGCAACAAATTTTTCAAAATTCACCCGGACCTTCCTCTTCTTTACTTATATTCCCATCTCTTCCCATTCATTCAGGAAGGGCTGGGTTCATTTAACCGGTTTTAATAATGGGAACAGAATGACATCTTTAATAGATTCCTGCTGAACCAGAAACATTACAAGACGGTCAATGCCTATTCCCAATCCCCCACAAGGAGGCATTCCATATTCAAGAGCCTTTATATAATTATCGTCAAAAAATTCCGCTTCGTCATCACCCTTTTCACGCTCTTTTAATTGTTCTTCGAAACGGTTCTTCTGTTCAACAGGGTCATTTAACTCCGAATAGGCATTTGCCAGCTCTTCACATGCAATAAAAAACTCAAACCTCTCGGCAATTTCCGGATTTTCTGCTTTTGTTTTTGCCAATGGACATAAGAATTTCGGCCAATCCACAACAAAAGTGGGCTCAATCAGTTTCGGTTTTATCAACTTATCAAAAATATGATCAAATATCTTTCTTGCCGGTATGTTTTGATAATTTTCAACTTCAAAATCCTGGCCTAATTTCCTAATCCCTGTTTCGGAAAAAAACGACTGGAAATCCACTCCTGCCTCTTTAAATGCTGTTTCAATGGAAAGACGCTGCCACTCACCAAAAATATTAATTTCTGTCTTTTCATGCGAAATTTTCGAAACACCTATGGCATTAGCAGTTTCCTGTATAATATTCTTACACAAAAGCATCATATCATTATAATCAGAATATGCCTGATAAACTTCAAGAATAGTAAATTCAGGGTTATGCCTTGTTGATATACCTTCGTTTCTAAAAGTTCTCCCTAATTCGTATACGCGTTCCAGTCCTCCCAAAATAAGCCGTTTTAGGTAAAGTTCCGGGGCAATCCTTAAATATAAGTCTATATTCAGAGCATTATGGTGTGTTGTAAACGGTTTTGCTGCCGCACCGCCGGGTATTGACTGCATCATCGGGGTCTCGACCTCGGTAAAGTTAGATTTATCCAAATAACTCCTTATAGATGAAATTATTTTAGCTCTTTTCCTGAATATTTCCGAAACCTCAATATTTGAAATCAGGTCAAGATACCTCTGCCGATATCTTGTTTCTACATCTTTCAATCCGTGCCATTTCTCGGGAAGCCCTCTTAATGACTTTGACAAAAATTGAAATTTTTCTACCTTTATGGTTATTTCGCCTGTTCTTGTCTTAAATACAGTGCCCTCAACGCCTATATAATCGCCTATATCGAACAACTCAAAAATCCTGTAGTTTTCTGCTCCTACAACATCCTGTTTAATATAAAGCTGTATTTTTGCCGTTGCATCCTTTATAGTCAAAAATGCTGCTTTGCCCATCTTCCGGACAGTCAGAATCCTGCCGGACAAAATAACATTACCCGCAGGCATATCATTAAGCACCTTCTGCGCAGTAACAGTATAGGCAAACTTATTCGGATAAGGATTTATGCCTTCTTTTTTCAGACGGGAAATCTTTTCCAGCCGCTGAGCATATATTTCTTCTTCAGCCATTTTTTATACCTTAAAATACTAAAAATTCCGACTTAAAATTGTATAATTATACTTCTTTAAAGTATAATAAATTTATGGGGGTTTGTCAAGATGTTTTTGCGGTATTTTGCGAGAGGTAGGCGTTAATAAAAGGGTCCAAATCACCGTCCATCACTCTGGAAACATTGCCGACTTCGTGATTTGTTCTATGGTCCTTTACCATCTGATAAGGCATAAACACATAACTCCTTATCTGATTTCCCCAGGCTATACTGCCTTTTTCATCATAGTGTTTTTCTATCTGGGCGCGCTTTTTTTCCTGCTCCAGTTCATAGAGCTTGGCTTTAAGCAGTTTCATTGCTGTTGCCTTGTTTTTATATTGCGAACGTTCATTTTGTGACTGAACAACCGTACCTGTAGGCAGATGGGTTATACGCACAGCAGAATCCGTTTTATTCACATGCTGACCTCCTGCACCACCGGCCCTGAAGGTATCGATTTTTATATCGTCATCCTTTATTTCAACCTTTATCGTATCCTCTATTTCCGGCATAACATCCACGGAAGCAAATGATGTGTGCCTTCTTTTATTGGAATCAAACGGCGAAATTCTGACCAGCCGGTGAACCCCTAGTTCGGATTTCAGATAACCATACGAATTTTCACCTTTTACAATAAATGTTACCGATTTTATACCGGCTTCATCACCGGGAAGAGTATCCACAATTTCCATCGAAAAACTCTTTTTTTCAGCCCAACGTGTGTACATTCTCAAAAGCATCCCTGCCCAGTCGCATGCCTCGGTACCGCCGGCACCGGAATGTATTGAAACAATGGCATTATTTTTATCAAATTCACCGGAAAGTTTTAACTGCAAATCCATGGATAAAATCTCCGATTCTATTTTTTTAAGGGATTCTTCTATATCTTTTTCAAGCGAAGAATCCTTTTCTGCTTCGGCGATTGCAAGTAATTCGGTCGTATCGGAAACTTCCTTTCTTATTTTTTCAAATTTTACGACCTGTGATTTCAGGGAGTTAAGTAACTGCATCGTTTTCTGTGCCTCGGCGGGATTGCTCCAGAAGTTTGGGTAGAGAGTCTTTTTTTCCATCTCTGCAATCTGTTTGTTTTTATTATCTAAATCAAAGATACCCCCTAATTCCCTCGATTTTCAGAAATAATCTTTCAGTTTTAGCTTTTAATTCTGTTAACATATCTTCAACCCCTTATATGATAAGTTATGGATGGGAACTTCTATATGCGTATTTCTTATTGTACTTAGCCTGATACATTGCCTCATCAGCTCTTTTCAAGAGTTCATTATAAGTTTCGCCGGCTTTCAATAAAACAAAACCGTTTGATACAGAAACTCCTTCCGGCAACTTGCTAAAAACTTTCTTTGTAAGCTGGTCTTCTATTTGACTTTCAGTTTTGTTTATTTCTTTATTTTTCATACCAGTAAGTAAAACTGCGAATTCATCTCCTCCGAACCGATAGCAATAATCTGATCCCTTTCTGACAAAATCGGACAATCCCCGTGCAAACTGAACAAGGACATTATCGCCTGTTTTATGACCATATCTATCATTTATCTCTTTAAATCCATCAAGATCAAAAAATATGAGACCAAGCCCGGTCTTCATTCGCTTTGTTCTCAATATTTCCCGGTTAAGGTCTATTTCAAACTGACGTCTATTACCAATGCCGGTTAGGTGGTCAAGAACAGAAAGTTTTTCCAGCAGGCTATACTGTCGATAAATAGCCAAAATTATGGTACCAATAATTATTGTCATTACTATTTCCGTAGTCCATCCCCTTAAATTTTCAGGAAAATGCCCTAATTCGAGATACTCAGTTGTTAATGGAACCAGTAATAGTAAAAGCAAAACATATTTATAACTAAAAATAGCTAATCTCGATTTTATTTTTTTATACATAACATTCAAAATCAGCTTATTATTGTGTATCTCTAAGTAAATCGGAAATATTTATCTTTTTTACGTCAATAAATTTATCAAAATCTTCTTCTTTGTCGGCAAATTGTTTGTTTATTATTCTAACCTCGTCATACTCACCTAAAAATACATCCAGAATTTTTGGGTCAAAATGCGTACCCCTGCTCTCGTTCAGAATTTTTAGAATTTTTTCCTCAGGAAAAGCATCCTTATAACACCTTTTGGAACATAGTGCATCGTATACATCTGCAAGAGCAGTAATTCTTCCTTCAATAGGTATAGCGTTACCTTTAAGTTTCTGCGGATATCCGGTTCCGTCAAATTTCTCGTGATGGGTCATTGCTATTATTCTGGACTTAGCGAGTATATCCGCTTTTGCACCTTTGAGAATAAGACCGCCTATAACTGTATGATTTTCCATTATTTCCCTTTCTTCAGGAGTCAAAATTCCAGGCTTCTGGAGTATCACATCAGGAATACCGAGTTTGCCTATATCATGCATAGGTGACGCCCAGAATATGAGTTCGGACTCGTATTTTGAAAGATTAATTTTGTCTGCTATTAACTTCGAATAACGGCTCACCCGTTTTATATGATTACCGGTTTCTCTATCCCGGTATTCGGCTGCAGCAGACAATCTGAATATAGTATCAAGATGTGCACTCTTCAGTTCTTCCGTAAGTTTTGCATTAAGAATTGCTACTGCAGCCTGGGAAGAAAGTGCAGCGGTAATTCTTTCATGCTTCTTTGTAAAAGAAACCGGTTTTCTTTTTTTCATCGAGTTTATAAGCTGAAGCACCCCGATTATTTTACTATTCATATCAAGCATGGGAACGGATAACATCGAAACCGCCTTATAACCGTATTGTTTATCCATTGTTGAATTATAATGGAATTCAGATTTGCCAGAGATTTTTCCAACATCGGAAATGTTCAGAGGTTTTGAAGTGAGGGCAACATAACCGGCAATACTTTGTTTTGTTATTGGCAGTTCGAAACTTTTAAAAATTTCACGTGTTTTTTTCTCGCCCCATCTTTTAAAATAAGTATTGGACCGGGTTGTCTTAAAAATAAGCTTATTATCTTCGACAAGATATATAGAACCCGCATCGGCACTGGTAAGACGCTGGGCTTCCAAAAGAATCATATCCAGAAGCTTATCAAGGTCATGTACGCTTGAAAGTGCTATTCCTATATTCAAAAGTTCTTCAAAAGCATTTGTCATTTCACTCACCAACAGATTAAATTCAGTTTTGTTTTATAAATCTATCAAATTTTTTTCTTAATGTCAACCAGCTCTTCCTTCCTAGCAGGTCTGCCTTTAGCGAAAAAACCCCTAAGGAATGGCTGGGTCAAACAGATTATTGAGAGGATCAGACATGTATAAGCAAAAACATTTCCGAATCTGGTATAAAAAGTTATATTATCCATCAACTGAACCTTATCGGCCAAAATTGTTGTCGCAAAAATTTCTGTTTTTGATTTTACCCTGCCTCTGGAATCGATAAAACCTGAGATGCCTGTATTAGCAGCTCTTACCAACTCCCTTCTGTTTTCAACCGCCCTGAAAACATTCATAACAAAGTGCTGATATGGTGCAGATGTCTTTAAATACCATGCATCATTTGTGATATTTACTATTACCTGCGCGCCATTTTTTACCAATTTTCTGATTTCATTAGGAAAAATAGCCTCAAAACAGATATTAACGGCAAGCCTACCGGATTTCGAATTTATACTTTCGTATCTTTTTTTTGACGAAAACTCTCCGATTTCATTTACAACTTTTATAAATTTTCCAAGAATATTTCTTAACGGCATATATTCGCCAAAAGGCACAAGGTGATTTTTCGAGTATTCATCTATAATCCTGCCGTCGGCAGATATTAAAAACGCAGAAACATAATATTTACCATTCTGAATATCATTCGAACCTATCAGGTGCTGGGTCTTTGTTTTTCTAACGATTTTGCTAACCCAATTATATGTATCTATATCGCGTATCAAAGGTCTCTGAACAGCAGACTCCGGCCAAATAATTAAATCCGTGTTTGCTGATGTATTTAAGGCAAGCATTGAATATGAATCTATTATATCCCGTTCATATTCAGCATTCCATTTTTTATACTGGTCGATGTTGCCCTGCAGGATAGAAACGGTTCTTGAGTTATTGGGTTCTCTCGCCTCGCTCAAGCGAGAGCGGAGCGGGTGAGTTATTGGGTTCTTGAGTTTATAAAATCCAAATATCAAACATATCAGAATCAGTGAGAGAGTGAGAAAGTTAGAAGGCGAAAAAGGTTTTTGTCTTTTTGTGATAATATTTGTTATTGCAATATTAACCAATATTATCAGGGAAGAAACACCGTATACGCCGGTAAATTCCGAAATTTGTATTATCGGAAGAAAATTCCATTGTGTATATCCTAATAATGTCGGGAAACCTGTAAAAAGATGAGTAAGTAGTAATTCCAGGGAAACCCAGATAAATACAAGTGAGAAGTGAGAAGTGAGAAGTGAGAAGTGAGAGGCTAAGAAACAAAAAGCACCATAATATAAGGCAAGGTATAGGGAAATGAGAAGTAGTGCAGTAATTCCGACGATTTTTGGTTCTCCGGCAGCAGAAAAAGTCTGAACAAGCCAGTATAGAATCCCGCAATAGGCAGCAAGACCTGTCAGAATACCATATAAAAATGAACTTAACGGTTTTTCATTTTGTATTACAATAAAAAGGGGAACAAGCGAAATCCACGCAAACGGCCAAAAAGACCTCCCGGTATAGTTAGGACAGGATAAAATAATAAAAACTGATGATGAGATACATAAAAGAAGTTTTTTTATTCCGCCTGAGGCGGATTTCGCTTTGCTCAACATTTTATACTCTAAAGATTTCCGGAGGGAATAATTTATGGATTGATAAATTTGTCAGCTCTTTTAATTTTTTATTTAATTTTTTTTCCGCCACGGCGGATCTTCGACCCACCACAGTGGATCTTCGACTTTTCAGGAAATTATCAAGCTTATTGTATGTTATACCCATTTCACTTTCATCAGTCTGTCCACTCCAGAGTCCGGCTGTAGGTGCCTTTTTTATGATTCTTTCGGGTATTTCTAAAAACCACGCCAGTTCCCTGACCTCGGATTTATATAAATTGCCTATAGGCAGTATATCCACTCCACCATCACCGTATTTTGTAAAGTAACCAACAGAAAGCTCTGATTTATTCCCTGTGCCTGCAACAATATAACCCAGCTTGTTTGCAAAATAGTAAAGTGTGAGCATTCGCAGACGGGGCTTGAGGTTTGCCTGCGATATTCTATTGCCTTTCGGCAACAATTTTATCAGATTATTATATATTTTTGTAAGCTCGACTGTTTTTGTTTTTATATTCAGTTTTTTTGCGACATTTTTTGCGTCAATAATGTCGGATTTTTGTGATTGACATGGCAAAATAAGACATAACAGTTTTTTACTGCCAACTGCTTTTTTACACAGAGCGGCAACAACTGCAGAATCAATACCGCCCGAAAGCCCTATAACAATCCCATTACGCTTTGTGCTCTTGATTTTCTTTCTGAGCCATAAAACAACACTTTTTTCAAATTTTTTACAATCCATTGTCGTCTCCGAAAACAAACGCGAATTTTCGCTAATCTAACGCTTATTGTCGCGAATAACAGCATCTGTATGAGTTCACGTTGGTTTTATATTCACTCCCGCCTGACCGCGTCAGTCGGGCAGGTGTATTAGCGTTCCGTTGTTCATTCGCGATTATTTGCGTTGTTTTATATCTTTATCCAGACCTGTCTTCTGCGGGGTCCGTCAAACTCGCAGAAATAAATGCCCTGCCATGTTCCGAGCTGAAGCTTACTGTTTTCAACTATAACAGATACCGAGGAACCTAAAAAAGATGCCTTTATGTGGGCTGCAGAATTACCCTCACCATGCCTGTAGTTACCGTCCCTTAATGGAATCTTTCTATCCAGCATCATCAAAATATCGCTTACAACATCCGGGTCGGCATTTTCATTTATGGTAACACCTGCTGTTGTATGCGGTATAAAAACGGTACAAATCCCGTCCTTTATTTTCGAATCTGCAACCTTTTTCTGAACAGCCGAAGTAATATCAACAAATTCTGAATTTTTATGAGTATTTACTTCTATTTTATAAAATTGTCCCATGTTTTTTAATTGAGGAGCGAGCAATAAATTTAGTCGGTACCCTTTCATGCCAAAGGCAGATCCGCCTGTGGCGGAAAGGAGCGACTACAACCCCATAGGAGCGACGCCAGAGCGAAGACGACCCGCTTCGCTCTCGCTTCAGCGAGGCGAGCAGGGCGGTCGGCTGAGCGTGTCCGACAAATTTGATTGCGAGCGACATTTATCTTCCGCAGCATTTTTTGTATTTCCTTCCGCTTCCGCACGGACATGGGTCATTTCTGCCTATCTTTTTAGGAACATTCGGGACCGTCTGTTTACTTGCCGCGGCAGCCTGCGGCTGACGAGGTTGCGCAGGATGGCCGGGAATAGGCGGTGTGCCGAGTGAAACCGGTGCAGGCCTTACACGTCTTGGCATAACCTGAACCCGGAAAACATATTCCACTGTTTCCTCACGTATCCTGTCCATCATAGTCATAAAAAGCGCAAGTGATTCTCTTTTGTACTCAACAACCGGGTCTTTCTGACCATACGCACGCAGGCTTACGCCTTTACGCAACTGGTCCAAATCATAAAGATGGTGTTTCCATGCATTGTCGATTACCTGAAGCATCACATGTCTTTCTATATCCTCCAGCATCTCTTTTGTAAAATCCGCCTCGCGTCTTAGATATACCTCTTTTATTTTTTCTATAAGTAATTCTCTAAATGAATCCTGTTTAAACGAAACGATTTCTTCTTTTAAAAACTTTAAATCCAGTCCGAATGTTCTCTTTGTCCATACCGAAACAGTTCCCACTTCCCAGTTTTCCGGATAAACTTTTTGCGGACAGTACAATTCAAGTTTTTCATCAAGTGATTCACCTATCATTTCCCATATCTTATCGTAAACATTTACACCGTCAAGTATCGAATTTCTTAATGCATAAATTACTTCCCGCTGTTTATTCATCACGTTATCATATTCAAGAAGATTCTTCCTGATCTCAAAATTCATTTCTTCGACTTTCCGCTGGGCATTTTCTATGGCACGGGATATAAATGGATGCTCAATAACCTCCCCTTCTTTCATGCCAAGCCTTTCCATAATAGGAGCAATTCTGTCACTGCCGAATAAACGCATAAGCTCGTCTTCCAGAGAAAGATAGAATCTGGATGAACCCATATCCCCCTGTCTTCCTCCTCTGCCTCGCAATTGATTGTCTATTCGTCTCGCTTCGTGTCTTTCCGTTCCCAGTATATGAAGACCTCCCAGTTTTTTCACCTCTTCCTGTTCTGCAGGTTCCGAAGGATTCCCGCCCAAAACAATATCAGTTCCTCTGCCTGCCATATTTGTAGCAACGGTAACACTCCTTTTTCTGCCCGCCTGGGCAATAATATGTGCTTCCTGTTCGTGGTATTTTGCATTTAGTATCTGATGAGGAATACCTTTTTTTTTCAGCATTGCCGAAAGTTTTTCATTTTTCTCAATTGAACGCGTACCGACCAGTACAGGCCTGCCGGACTTATAAAGATCCTGAATCTCCTGTATGATTGCGTCATACTTTTCTCTTTCAGTCTTATAAATAACGTCCGGTAAATCATTCCTTATCATGGGTTTATTGGTAGGTATTTCTACAGGGTCCAGTTTATAAATATGCCAGAATTCACCTGCTTCAGTCATAGCAGTACCTGTCATTCCGGCAATCTTTTTATACATCTTGAAAAAATTCTGGTATGTAATTGTTGCAAGGGTTTGATTTTCCTCTGCTATTCTTAGATTTTCCTTTGCTTCCACCGCCTGGTGCAGACCGTCCGACCACCTGCGACCCGGCATAAGACGTCCTGTAAACTCATCAACGATTATTACTTCACCGTTTTTAACAACATAATGTACATCGCGTTTGAAAAGATTGTGTGCCTTTAATGCCTGGTCTATATGGTGCAGCCATCCCGATTGTACATCGTCATAGAAATTCTTTATCCCAAGCATTTTTTCACATTTTGCACTTCCCTGATTTGTAAGAACAGCCGTATGATTTTTTTCATCAACAATATAGTCATATCCGGCAGAAAGATCTATCTGTTTATATTTCGCATCAATTTCCTCTGCTTCTGTTATAAATTTTCCTTTCAGATGAGGAACAATTCTATTGATTATATAATATTTATCCGTTGCCTCTTCCGCAGGACCTGATATTATGAGAGGTGTTCTCGCTTCATCGATTAAAATCGAGTCGACTTCGTCGACTATCGCGTAGCTTAAACCCCTCAACACCCTTTCATCTTTTGAAGATTTCATATTATCGCGCAGGTAATCGAAACCAATTTCAGAATTTGTAACATAAACAACGTCCCGCTGATACATCTGTTTTCTCTCGGTATCGTCCATACCGTGTTCTACATGACCGACACTTAAACCCAAGAATTCATATATGGGTCCCATCCAAAAACAGTCTCTTTTGGCAAGATAATCATTTACGGTTATAACATGAACACCTTCTCCTAATAATGCATTTAAGTATACAGCCAGGGTTGCAACAAGAGTTTTACCCTCACCTGTCTTCATTTCCACAATCTTGCCCTGATGCAGAATTGTTCCCCCGATAAGCTGCACGTCAAAATGTCTTTGTCCTATTGTACGTTTTGCAGCTTCACGGACACATGCAAACGCCTCCGGCAGTATCTGTTCAAGGGTTTCACCTTTTGAAAGACGGGATTTGAACTCATCCGTCTTGAGTTTCAGGGCATCATCGGATATTTTTTTTGTCTTTTCTTCAAGTGAATTTATCTGTTCAATCAAAGGCAGAATTTTCTTAACATCCCTTTCCGACTTTGTCCCGAATACTTTTCTGAAAATATAGTTTAACATATTGTCTTATTCTAGCAAATTTTACTTATTTTGTAAACCCCCACACCAATGGTCAATCTATTGGTGTGGGGGTAAACCCTGCTCCGCCCCCACTATTATCCCGATAGTTCCTATCAGCCAGCTGGCGGACGGAACTAACCATCGGGGTTGTTTTTTTACTTCCAGTAGGGAACTCAAAAAATACAAAAAAAAAACCCAACCCCGCCTTGGCGGGATCGGGTTTCTATTTTTTATATGTTCATTAAAGCTTTTTTTCTATATGTTTAAATTAAAGCTTTTTTACATTTGCTGCTTTAGGACCCTTATCAGATTCTACAACATCAAACTCTACTGCGTCACCTTCTGACAACGATTTGAATCCGTCGCCAACAATAGACGAAAAGTGAACGAACACATCGCCTGAACCATCATCTTTAGCCAAGAAGCCGTAACCTTTGGAGTCATTAAACCACTTCACTTTACCTTGCATCTACCCATTTCCTCCTTACTTAAACAATCTGTGCAGCTCTACTCCGTACTTCTGGCAACTCAAGAGATATGCCACACCTGGGTCAATTCTAACATATTATAAAAAACTTGTCAAGTAGAAAATACGGTTGCAAAAATTATTATTCCAAGGGTAAACAATATGATAGACATAAAAATTTTTATCAAAAATATTCTTTTTCTGAAAAATGCTTCAAGCCAGTCAAGATTTAAACCTAAATAAAACACCAGGAAAATAATTATAAGCGGTAGAACAAACAATATACAGTAAACCAGCAGATAAAAAATGCCCTTTATCCTATATTCCGGAAGCCCTACTACATACATTATCGTGGGCAGATATATCTGTCCTGTGCAGAATAACTCCAGTACTGTTATAACCGCCCCTGTCATCAATGCAGCCGGTATCAGATATTTTAATACACTAAATTTTGTTATTATATCATAAATTTTCCATCTCAGAGAATCAGGCAGTTTTAATTTCATATTTACGCCGCCCACACCGGTACCATTCAAAATAGCCATTGCTTCATAAAAATGCCAGCATGCTATGGTTATGGCAATTACTCCTACTATAAAATATACTATTTTTGAAATAACAACAAATTGAGCCGCTTTCCGGATAAAACTGAATATACCAATGCCAATAAGAAAATACGTAACAAACACACCTATTATAAAAAACACTCCTATAATGAAAACCTCATATTTCCGCTTCTTCATAACCATACTTAAATACGTTATAAAAAATACAATTGTGGCGAAGGCACAAGGGTTAACACCGTCCAGCAACCCTGCAAAAATTATAGGAAGGATTCTTAGTCTGCTAACAAATTCTTCCTTCCGTTCCCGGTTAATTTCATCTGGAATTTTTATATCAATTTTTCCGGCATAACCCTTCTCTATATATTTTTTCAGCAATTTTGAAAGATTTTTTTTGATTTCTTTTTTACCGCTTATTACATCATCACCCACAAAAACAACAGGCATTTCATTCAGCACCATTCCTCTTTTCTTTGCCAGCACGGAAAGTGTTTCATAGTTTCTAGGTTCATCGATGGAATATTCGGTAAACACTATTTTTATCCCATACTCCTTTTCATACGATGCTAGTATGGTTTTTCTCAAGTCAATACAGAAAAGGCATTCAGCAGAATCAAAAACCGTAATTGAAATTTTGGGTTTTTTACATTCAAGTATAGTGCCCTCGACCTTAACAAATATATACGGACTTTCCGGATCATTTGACTGTATAAATATCTTTTTACTAAACTCGCCTGCATAGCCCTTTGTATTTATTGCTGTTTTTATACTTATCTTCTGTTTCGGATTTATATCTATTCTTCCGGGTATCACGGTTATACAATCACATGCGGGATCAACTTTAATTTTTAGGATTTTCTCAGAAGAATTTTTAATTTCTATTTCACGGTCTATTACGGTATTTTCTTCTACTTTACCAAAATCAATTATCTTTTTATCAATCCCTATCCTTTGGGCAAAAAGACAGGTATTATAAAAAATTAATAGAAATACAGTGGAAATACGGTAGAAATATGATAGAAATACAGTTGTTTGAAAATCACAACGAGTTTCTATGTATTTCTTAATTTCTATGGGTTTCATTTTATCTTATTTTTTCTTTGTTATTTTTTTTCTATACTCTTTAATGAGGGCTCTGATTTGCGGGTCGTCGGGTATGTCCTTTGTTAAAGGGAAAACTTCGTAGTCATAATCAAATATTTTCTTATTTTCATCAAATTTCAGAATAAGTTTGCCGACATTTTGCGCATCCTGACCCGCTTGGACAATTAATGTGTTTTTGACTTTATACGGCTTCGTCAAGAGTGTCTGCGAATGACCGCCAATTATCAAATCAATATTATCGTGGTTTTTTGCTATTTCCTTATCAGTATCAAAACCCGAATGAGAAATCAGAATCAAAAAGTCACAGTTTCCTTTTTTATTTTCCAGAATATCTTCTACAGGCAGAATATTTAACCCTCTTTTTATTTTTTCGGGATAAAGGATAAAAACATCAGGATGAATAACGGATAAAATTTTTATTTTTAGATTCTGTTTGTTTATAACTTTCTCATGCGGTGTAATAAACCTGCACATATTCCCTTCGCAACAATTTATATTTGACGAAAGAAACGGAACTTTGGATGATTCAATGTTTTTTACAAAATTTTTACATGAGAACTCCTGGTCACCGATACCAACAGCATCATATTCCAAAAGTCTGTATATTTTTAAAATATATTCAGCCATTGTTTCGGGAACATAAGGCGGAAATAAATCTCCGGAATCCAGAACAAGATTATTAGGATGTTTTTTTCGCTGCTGCTTAAGGTATGTTGCCCGTCTTACAAGCCCGCCATAAGGATGCGTAGGACAATCGCAGGACTCAAAGTAACCGTTTGTAGAATTCGTAAAAAAAATTGCAAGCTCTCTGGGTTTGTTTTTTTGTTCTCTTTCAATCTTTACAATTTCATTAGTAAGTTTCTGTTCTATTTCATTATCATAACCTTCAGAGACAAATTTTATAATACCAGTCGGTGAAAACAAGAAAAGCTTTGGTATTGATGCAAGCCCCCCCTTCAATACCTCATAGGCATCACCGGTAATTCTTGCCTCAGGGTCAAGTAAAACCCTAAGTTTTATATTTTTTTCCTTCAAAAATCCCGAAACTTTTTCGGTACTAATATTATCAATATTTATTAAATAAACCCTGACATCCGACTCATTTTGCAACTTTTCTAAATGCGGTATTTCTTTAAGGCAGGGTTTACACCATGTAGCAAAAAAAGAAATTATAACTGGTTTATTGTCCGCCAATATACCAGTAAGTGAAACTTTTTTGCCGTTTATATCGGCAAGAATGAAACCCGGGGCTTTGCTTCCGGAGTGTATTTTTGCAAAAGAAGGAACAACAAGTGACAGATAACAAATAATAAGTAAAACGTAATAACTTGCATTCCTTGCCATATCTATTTTTCCATATTACACATTGCTTGTTACCTGTTTTTTTACCTACTCATTAGCCAATTTTCCAGCTAATGTCTTACATGCTGTCTTCAACTGTTTAGCTGTCATTGCTTCCTGGTCATACGATGCAAGAATCTTTCCTGTCTGAACCTCTACAAGATTTACCGTTATGTAATATGTATCCATAAGTTTGGAAAGTGAACCGACTACCATTTGTTTTACATTCAATATCTTTCCTATTTGAACTGCGCATTCGGATGTTGTACAGCCGGTCTGCTGAAATGCGGCCTCTGCTAAAACCTTATCCATATTTGCTTTTTCAATTACTGTATAAACACCGGTATTAACAAGGTCTGTCCTTAAGAAGTCGGCAACAATCGAAGCATCCGCCTGGGACACATTTTTTCCTGCAAAATCCGCAACTGCTATATTTATCTTTCCCGACTTCCTTTCAGGTTTTTTAACCTTAACTGGTTCTTCCTTCTTGGACTTTTCTTTCTTAGGCTCTTTCTTTGGTTTTTCCTTCTTTTCTGCTTTACCGAATGCATACGAGAGATTTATTTTTTGTATACTATCCATTCCATCCTCGTTTACTCCTGTGCTAAGAGCTGCATAATCAAAACCGATACCTTTATAACGCAGCCCGAATCCAAAGCATGAACCACCCATGGTATTATCATTGGAATTGGATTTAGCTCCGAGCCGTAATGCAATAAAGTTTTTATACCAATACTCTGCACCAAATCTTACCCCGCCTGCATTGTCATCTCCAGGGAAACTCTCAAGCGCCATTGCAAATGTCAAGTTTTTATCTGAAAGAAACTTATACCCCGCACCCAGACGTATACATACAGGAAGATCGTCGCTACTACCTGCCGCATCGTCATATTCAAGAGAACCTGATAAATTAGAAAACGAACCGCCCAAAAAGAATCTTTCCCTGCTTCCTAACTTTGCCATTAAACCAAGATCCATGGTAGCGGATTCGGCCTTTAACTCGTGTATCTCTACACTCACATATTTTAAGGTTCCCCCGATACTGAATTTTGGTCCTAATAAAAATGAAGCCGATGCTCCAATAGACGCATCCTCTTCAGTGGGTTCTTCTGCCATTCTTACACCGCTGGTATCGTAACCGATAACTTCTACCTGCTGCGACGTTATAGCAACACCAAGTCCTCCGCGTTTCAGTGGCTTAACAAATGCAATATGGGTATTGGTGATATCTGCCACCCATGATGTATTAGCCAGTCCTACCTCAGGACGTTCTACAAAAGACATACCTGCAGGATTCCAATACATAACTGTAAAATCATCAGCAATAGAAACAAAAGATTCTCCCAAGCCTGATGCTCTTGCTCCTGGAGAAATCATAAGAAACTGCGCACCCGGAGTATCCGCATTTACAACAGTGTGAAATACAAAGTTTAAAATACAAAGTAATAAAAAACTACAAAGAATATTATTTAATTTCATTTTATATTTAATTTCATTTTATTTTAAAAGCATTATTTTGAATATTTTTGAATCCCCGGTTGCATCAGTTACATGTACTATATATATCCCTGCGCCGAGTGATTCATTATTATCATTTTTGCCATCCCATGTAGCTACACCATTTACATTTGGAGTAAACTCCTTAACGAAGGTCCCGGCAACGCTGTATATCTTTATTTTGGCGTCAGCAGTAAGATTTACAAATGTCATTGTTCCGTGAGTGGAAGGACTAAAAGGTGAAGGATAACCATAGGCATCAGCAAGCGTGCTACTTAGACCGCCGATAACACTTATTGTTGAACTTGACCAGTAAATATTATTGCTTGCGATTCCGCTTTCAATGATTTTATCATCATAATCAATATAGGCACATAAATAATAATTACCTTTTGTTGTGGAGGAAGGAACGGTAAGAGTTACAGGCACATCACCCTCTTGATTCGGAGTTAGTACCAGTCCGCCATAAGGTACATCGGAAACCAAAACAGCAGATGATATTGCTGTCTCTGTAGACGTAGCAATATAAAAAGCTATTTTATATGAACCGGAAACCGCAGCATCACCCTGGTTTTTAACTGAAACAGAGGCCTTAAAACTGCCCCCAATCGCTACTGCACTTGCCCAGTCAGCAGAAATATCGGTAACAATCAAATCAGGGGCAAGTGTCCATTTTGCATATTTTAAATCATCATTACCAAAATCATAATAGGAAATATGTGGATTACTATTAAGGTCAAGACTAATTGATGTATATGACCCTATATTGCCTTCAGCATCAATTGTATGGGTTGACCATGAAGCACCTGTCCAGCTCGTAAACTTAAGTTCATAGTTTTCATTCTCCATATAGGAGATGTACGGTACATTGGTTGTTGTATCTATAACTATGCAGTTATCACGGCCGACATCACTTTGTGAATCGACTGTCTGTGTTGCCCATGAAGTGCCTGTCCAGCTCGCATATTTAAGGTCAAAACTGGTACCGTCATGATATGAAATATGAGGAATATTATTTGAATCAATAGCAATATCAAGAACCTCAAAACCACTGCGTTTTCCTACAGCTTCAACCTGCTGTGTACTCCATCCTGCATGAGTCCAGCTTGCATAATTTACGGTGTATGAGCCATCGTCATAATAAGCAATATGAGGGATATTGTTGGAATCCAACGCAATCTCTGTATCCCAGCCGACAAAACCGTCATTCCCAGTTGTATCAACGTTTTCTATGCTCCAAGAAGTTCCTGTCCAGCTCGCATATTTTATAACATAATTACCTGCAGGTTTATACTGATATGAAATATGAGGATTATTATTAGAATCAACAGCTATAGAACCGCGTCTGCCGACGGCCCCTGTTGTATCTACTGATGAAGTTGACCAACCAGTCGCAGTTCTGCTTGAGTATACCAGATCATCGCTGGTATAGTAATGATGTGCAATATGAGGAATACCATTAGAATCAATTGCTATTGAGCTATAACGACCATATCCGTTGGAAAAAACTGTTTCTATTGTCCAGGATGTGCCGTCCCACTTGGCATATTTGAGATGGCAGTTAGCATATGCATTAGTAGTAATATCCCAATAGGAAATATGCGGATAACCATTAGAATCCATTGTTATAGAACTATGAGAACCCACATCACCAGTAGTGTCAACTGTTTCAAGAACCCAGCCGGCATATAGACAGACAGGGAATAATATGTAGTAGATAAGAATAAAAACAAAGAAACAAAAAGGATATCGCAGATTATTCGGTTTCATATATAACCTTATTATATAAAATTCCTCTCTTTTTTCAACAGTTTTATTTTCTTAGAAAGGCCTCCGGAATATCCTCCCGGTTTCCCGTTTTTACATATTATCCTATGACACGGGACTTGTGGCGCAAAAGGATTTTTTGAAAGAGCGGTTCCTACCGCCCTCTGTGAATTAGGATGTCCGATTCTTCTGGCAATTTCGGAATAGGTGGATATTTGCCCATGTTTAATCTTCAGACATTCCAGCCATACTTTTTTGTAAAATTCCGGATATTTTGAGGTTTTAATGGTTCGTCTAAGCTCATCATCAACCCCGAGTGAAGTCGAAGAATTAACTTTTTTTACTAAAGATTGTTTTTTCATTTTTATTTTTTACTTATTCTTTTATATCTTTTGTCATTCGGACGGTCGGAAAAATGTATACAACCATTCTCATCAATAAAATACCATAGCTGCTTATCTGACTTATACTTCTCATAACTTTTCAGAACCTTATTAACATACTCCCTCGTTTCTTTGTACGGAGGTATCTTTTTGCCATATTTTTTTACAGCAGCCGGTCCGGCATTGTATCCAGCAAGAGCAAGTTCTGAATCCCCGAACTTTTCAAACATCAGATTAAGATATCTTATTCCACCTTCTATATTTTCCTCAATATCTTTGGGGTCCACATTCAGTTCATCTGCGGTAGCTGGCATAAGCTGCATTAAGCCCATCGCACCTTTACACGACATATCATCCTGTCTAAAGTTAGATTCCACTTCTATAATTGCTTTTACGAATGCCGGATCAAGGCTATATTTTTCGGCATATACATGAATGATGGTGTCGAAGTCATAGTTTACCTTTTTCTTTTTTTTATCTTCTTTTTTATATTTCTCCGTATACTTTACTTTCTTAATTTCTTTTTTCTGGAACACTACCGAACATTTTTTCTTTTTGAAAATATATTCGCCATTTTCGGTTACAACAATATCCCCTTCAAGTTTATTACCGTTTTTTAAAAAAAGAATTCCCTGTCTAGCAAACAAATATCCTGAAGATAAAACCAACAATCCGCAAATACTGAACCGCAATAGTTTTTTCCCTGATATTTCCGGTTTTATCAAGATCAACCACAATAATATCGTACCGAATAACGGCAGAAAATGTAAAAACAAATCTGTTTTTGGGAAATAATTTCTAAATAAAGAAACCATAAATGATGTATCGGAAACATTCATAAACATATATACAATAAAAATCCATATAAGATTATTCCATTTCTTTTCTCTGATAAATTTATTAAGCAGGAAAATCATTGGCACAATTACACATAACAACAAGTGGATCTGCAGGAATTTTGACAATAAAACCGACAATACTATAAAAATAAAAAATACATCTTGATTTTTCTTTACCCTTAAAGCAGCCAGGACACTTATAGCAAATAATATAAGGATAACCGCATAATTTAAAATACTCGTTCCGGTACCCAATCCGAATATTCTGCTTATAAAAGCATTTATTGAAATCCAATTCGGATATGTATCCCACATTGTATAGTACCAGATATACCAAAGATGCTTAAAATAGTTAAGATTTACCTGTATTCCAAATGCTATTAACGACAGCAGTATCCAGAAAATAACCGAGACAAGCATTGAAAAAAATATTTTTCTTCTTTTGACTATTAAGGCAAAAACCAAGAATATAAGCGGATATACCTTTAATATTACAGGAATTGACAAGAGGAACCCGGCAACACAATCACTGTCTCTTTGTATTAAATAGTATACAATCGCATATATGAAAAATATCATGACAGATACCTGGCCAAGCAACAGAGCATATCTAACAGGATAAAAAAAACTGGCAAGAAAAAGCAACACTAAAAGAAACCATACTTTATTTCCATCTATAGTTTCCCATATCAAATAAATTCCTGTAAAAATAAAAAATATATTTATCCAAAACCATATTAAATTTGCTGTATCTCTTGAAAAACAGGAAAAGGGAAGAAACATAAGAAGCGAAACCGGCATATAATTATATTCTGTTGTTTTATATGTTTCAAGAGATGAATATGAAATATCTTTATATACAACAAAATTTTTAACAGCTGAATAATATACATCAAAATCCGCACCTGACTTTTTTGTCAAAAATCCTAAACATAAAACAAAAATCAAAATAACAAAAAATTCCCTTTTCATCTTAAATTTTCCTTGTTTCTCAGGTGCCTATGGTATGATACTGCAAATCTATGAGCCTCATCTCTGATATGTTTTATAAGATTCAAAACAAGTGAATTTTTAGGTAAAATTGTAGATTGTGCTATATTCTTAAAAAATAATTCTTCCTTATTTTTAGCAATCGCAACAAGCGCCGGCATTTCATTTCCTTTAAAGCATTTATCCAGCACTGAAGCCGCAGAACCAAGTTGTCCTTTGCCGCCGTCAATTATAATTAAATCAGGCAACAGCATTTTACCGGCAAGAGAGCCCGTATAACGTCTCTTAACAATTTCACCTATCATTTCGGTATCATCTATCTTCCCAACGGTTTTTATTCTGAATTTTCTATATGATTTTTTTTCAGGAACTCCATTATTAAAAACAACCATCGAGCCAACGGCATGTTTACCTGAAATATCCGACACATCAAAGCCTTCTATTCTGCGGATATTCTTATTAAAAAACTTTGACAAAGCTAAAACATAGGATTCTCTGTCTATATTCATCAAAATATTATCAATTTTTGTCTCCTTAAAACCCACCTTTTCAAGCGTGTTTTCTATTGCATAAACACTATTTCTTAACTTAGCTGCTTTTTCAAAATCAAACTCTTTTGATGCCTTTAACATTTCTTTTTTAAGTATCTTTAACAGTTCTTTATTCCTGCTTTCTAAAAACATCTTCACTTTTTTAATAATATGCGAATATTCTTCTTCACTAATTTTTCCTATACATGGAGCAGGACATTTTTTCATAAAATAATAAAGACATTCTCTGTTTCTTTTACTAAGATCATACCCACACTGTCTCAATCCGAATGTTTTATAAATTAATCTTAATGTTTTTTTCATATCGGTTGAATCAGGGAACGGACCGAAATATTTTCCGCCGGATACATTTCTCATCCGCACTATTTTCAATGAAGGAAATCTTTCGTTTGTAATATTAAGATATGGATACCGTTTATCGTCTTTCCATATTACATTGTATTTAGGCTGGAAACGTTTTATAAGGGCTTCCTCTAAAACCAAAGCATCTTTTACATTTCCGGTCAAAACATACTCAACATTTCTAACCATCTTTATAAGAAATGAATTTTTAAGATTTGTATTTGCTTTACCGGTAAAATATGACCTAACCCTTGATTTTAAATTTGTTGCTTTACCAATATAGATTATTTTATTAGAAACATCCCGCATTAGATATACACCAGGATGCGACGGAAGGTTTTTCAGACTGATATTTACCCTGCCCCTAAAAATACCTCGGCATCTATGGCGAGTATGACCGTACCTATGAGGGGCGGGGTCTACAGATTTATTCATTTAAGGATGGACTTTCTTTCTTAATAACGGACATTATAGAGTCTACTTCCTTAATCTTAAGCATTTTTACCATAACAAAATATACAAGAATACCGATAAAAATAGTTCCAAATACTTTAAGCATAAGTTGTTTAAGCAAAAACGCAGAGATTATATAACAGACACCACTCATAACCAATGTTGCTAAAGCTATTTTAAAAAGAGTTATAATTATTTCTCTACCGCCAAAACTACCTATTCTTTTCCTAAGATATATATATAAAAGCACTGTATTCACCCAAGAGGACACAGCTGTCGCGAGAGCAAGACCGCCGACACCCAGTATTTCCATAAGTTTAATATTGAGAATTATATTTAAAACCATACATATTGTTGCAATCTTCACAGGAATTTTTGTTTCTTTCATTGAGTAAAACCCGCCGGCAAAGATTTTCACATAACTGAATGCCAGTAACCCCAAAGAATAAAAGAAAAGTGCAGAAGTAGTAAGGGATGTGGCAAATGAGTCAAATTTGCCATGTTCAAACAGAAATTTTATCATGGGTCTTCCAAGAATAATTAATCCGGCCATGGCTGGCAAAATTGCAAGTGATGATATTTTAATTGCAAATGAAAGTGTATTTTTCATTTCGTGAATATCTTTTTTAGAAACGCTCGAGGACATCAAAGGCAAAGAAACAGAAGCAACTGCAATACCAAAAAGCGCAAGAGGAAGCTGCATAAGCCTGTTTGAATAATACAATGCAGTTACGCTTCCTTCAACCAGAAATGAGGCACAGATTGTATCGACAAATGCATTGACTTGGTCAATAGATATTCCCCACATTGCCGGAAGCATCAGTAGGAATATTTGTTTGAGTCCGGGATGTGAGAAATTAAAAACCGGTTTAAACGAAAACCCATTTTTTTTTATTGCCGGTATTTGTACTAAAAACTGCAGCAATCCGCCTACAACTACAGCCACAGCAAGACCTTTAACCTGATTTTCCACTATTAACAAAGGTGCAATACCTAAAATAAAACCGATTTCAGAAACCGACAAAAATGCCGGTGATACTGCAGGTATAAAAAAATGTTTCAGAGAATTCAGGACTGAGAAAAGAAAAGCAGCAAGACATATAAAAAGTAAGAATGGAAACATTAAACGGGTTAAAGAAACCGTTAGTGCAAGTTTTTCCGGATTTTTCTTAAACCCCCACGTGACAAGTTCTGTTATTTGAGGAGCCAGTATAATACCTGCAGAAGTAACAACCAAAAGAGCAAGTATAAGTACTGTAAAAACCACATTAAAAAGGTTTTTAGTTTCTTCTTTATCTTTTGTTGTTACATACTCACTAAAAACCGGTACAAACGATGCAGAGAGTGCGCCCTCCCCCAAAAGCCGTCTGAAAAGATTAGGAATCCTTAATGCGGCATAAAATGCATCCGCAAACAAACCCCCGCCGAAAAACCAAGCTACCATCATATCACGGAAATATCCGAGAATCCTGGAAAACATGGTTCCGGTAGTTACAAAACCTATATATTTTGCTATTTTTGATTCTTTTTTTAAAATTGCACTTGACATTTTCTTATATTTATGTAAAATAATCAACGCGAATCTACGTCCGCCGCGGCGGATTAGATTCGTAATAATTCGCGTTACTGAGCGAAGCGAGGAGTAGTATATGAAACTAAAAACTGGAAGACACACATCAGCATTGAAAGAGACCCGAAAAAACCAAAAAAGACGGGTGGTAAACAAAATTATTAGATCACAAATCAAAACAGCAATCAAAAAAGTTGATACGGCTGTGACGGAAAAAAATGCCTCTAGAGCCAGCGAACTTTTAAAAATTGCCGGGAGTATTCTTGACAAAGCGGCAAAGAAAAAAATCATTCACAAAAAAACCGCATCAAGAAAAATATCTAATTTATCCCGCCGGGTTGCCCGCCTGAACAGCTAATCGGGCAGGCCATGAACCGCTCTGCTACGGGGCAGGCAAAGCTCAAAAAATAATTTTTCAACCTGCAGTCTGCTGTTTGCACCGGTTTTCATTCTTAACTCTGAATCAAGTATTTTTCTCAGCGCCAAATCCACATCCTCTTTTGCCAATAACCTGACATCGTTAAGAAATTTTTCCCTGTAAAACCTGACCCCAACCCTTGTTGTCGCCTCCCATTCATCCACGCCTGTTTCAATAATTTCATAAAATCTCAAATATTGCCTATATCTGCCTGTTAGCGAAGCTATTATAGCGAACTCGCTTTCTCCACTATTAAATAAATTTGTCAATATTCTGATTGCTGTTTTTACATCCTTCCTGGCCAAAACAGGTATCAATTCAAATACGGTATTTTCCTTAAAATGTCCGCAACAATTTTCCACATCCGTGACGCTTATTACAGATTTTTCTCCAACATATAAAACCAATTTGTCAATTTCATTTTTTATATCCGCTATATTGTCACCGGTTATATTAAACAATGTCTGCACAGCAGTGTAATCAATATCTTTTTTAAGCATTTTAAACTCTTCAATCACCCATTGGCAAATATCCCGTTCATATAAATGATAAAAATTTACCGTTGGAAATATCTTTTCAATCTTGCTAAAAACGGTTCTTTTAGGAATCTTATCGCTACCGATCAAAACAAGGCAGCATGTCTTCGAAGGATTTTCAACATAATCCTCTAAAAAAGAATCCTGTGAAGCAGGAAGTTTATGAATATTCTTAATAATTATAAGTTTTTTCTCAGAAGCAAACGGATAGGCATTTGCGGACTGCAATGCTTTATCGATAGGCAAATCATCGGGTAAATGAAATACATTATAATTCAAATCCTTTGCAGAACTACTAAGTATTATTTTTTCAATACTTGCAACTACTTCGTTTTTTAAATAATCATCATGACCATAAAAAAGATAGACAGGGGATATCTCTGATTTTTTTATTGTTTTTAGCCTTGTCTTAAAATCACGATATCTTAATAAACTCATTGAATTTTATCTACTTAAGTTTTAACTCTATTTTTTTATCCGGAACTTTCTTGTCGCTAATACCCGTTACAGAACCGAAACCCTTAACCGTTCTTTTCAGTATTTGCATTGACAACTTCTCCCATATCATCTCTCTTGCCTCTTCCTCGGTCATATCAGATACAAAATATCTGTAATTACCCTCAAGATTCTTTTCATGCCATATAACCTCATTTTTCAGCCTGTCTATAAAAGATACATCCACCAGTATCCACAACTTGTACTCCTGAACAACATGGTTTTCATCGTAAGTCAGCGGTTCGAGTACATATCTTGAGACCTCTCCGCGCAAGATACCGTCGGCTTTTGCAGAATTAACAACAGCTAAACGGCCGTCTCTTATAAATTCATCGGTAATCGCCATCGTAAGTTTATCCTCCATGCCGTAATAGACAGTAGAATTTTTAAAGTTTTCAATAGCAACCTTTCTGATATTTTCCGGTAATACAGACGGAGCAGGTGTATATATCGACTTTCCGGTACAGCCAGTGAATAAAATGACAAATGAGAAATGACAAATGACAAATAAAGTGAAACGGCTATGGTTTTTCATACTAACCTCCTATAACTATATTTAATATTTTCTTTGGGACATAAATTACTTTTATAATCTTTTTATCAATAATATATTTTTTTATCTTATCATCACTTTTTACGGCTTCCATTATCTGCTCTTTAGAATCATCAATATTTATTTCTATTTGCCCGCGCAGTTTGCCGTTAACCTGAACAGCAATACTAACCTCTTCTTGCTGAAGTTTCTTTTCGTCCCATGACGGCCAATTTTCTTTTATGACAGAATCTTTATATCCTAGCTTCTGCCACATTTCTTCACATATATGCGGTGCAAACGGGGACAACAAAATTACTATTGTTTCAATACAGTTCCTCAATTGTGACGAGTCTACAGAATCCTGACAGCTGTTTAGTTTATTATAAAGCTCCATAATCGATGCAATAGCTGTGTTGAAATGTCCGCCGGAACCGGGGTCTATATCCTGAGTAACCTTTTTTATGGTTAAATTTTTCACTCTTTCAAGGTCTTCGTCTGCTTTTTTATCTCCAATCTCCCCGCTCCGACTCGCCGGAGACGAGGCGAGCAATCTCCCCGCTCCACTCTCGGTTAAGCGAGGCGAGCTATATCCTATCTGTTCTACCAGATTCCAGATTTTATTCAAAAACCTAAAACATCCCTGCACACCCGAATCCGACCATTCCAAATCCCTCTCCGCAGGAGAAGCAAATAGAATAAATAACCTGGCTGTATCTGCTCCGTATTTTTCTATTATTTCATCTACAGAAACAACATTTCCCTTAGATTTCGACATTTTAAAACCGTCTTTTATAACCATACCCTGGCATAAAAGATTTTTAAACGGCTCATCATATGATAAAAGCCCGATATCCCTGAGTGTTTTAGTAAAAAATCTTGAATACAATAGATGCATTACCGCATGCTCTATACCGCCTATATACTGATCAACCGGCATCCAGTAAGATACTTTTTTCTTGTCAAACGGCAGTTTATTCTGTTTAGGGTCACAATATCTTTCAAAATACCAGCATGAATCAACAAAAGTGTCCATTGTATCGGTTTCACGGCTAGCTTCGCCATTACATTTAGGACATTTACACTTTGCAAAGCTTTTTGATGAAGCAAGCGGATTACCTTCACCCGTAAATTCGACATCATCCGGAAGAAGTACAGGTAAATCTTTTTCAGGGACAGGTATGGTACCGCATTTTTTACAATAAATAATCGGGATCGGAGTACCCCAGTACCGCTGGCGGGAAATTAACCAGTCACGAAGTTTGTAGTGTATCTTTTTTCTGCCAAACCCCTTTTCCTCAACATAATCAGAAATTTTTTTAATCGCTTCGTTTGAATTTAAACCGTTAAACTGCTGAGAATTAATCATTACTCCTTCATCTTCAAAGGCATGTTCTAATTTCTGCTCTTCTGCTCTTCTGCTCTTTTGCTCTGGTACTATTACTTCCTTAATCGGAATATTGTATTTTTTGGCAAATTCAAAATCACGCTGGTCATGTGCAGGAACACACATTATTGCACCTGTACCGTACTCCATAAGAACAAAATTACTTACATATATAGGGATTTCATCACCTGTAAGCGGATTAACTGCATATCTACCCAGAAAGATACCTTCCTTTTCCTTATCCTCAAGCCGGGTAACTCTCTTTTGAATAACAATCTTATTTACAAAATCCCTTACCTCTTTTTCCCTGCCGGTTCCTTTAACAAGTTCCAAAACCATCGGATGTTCACACGCAAAAGTCATAAACGTTACACCATAAAGTGTATCGGGACGTGTTGTAAAAATCTCAATATTTTTTTTCAAATCTTTTACAGGGAAGTTTACGGAAAGACCTTGCGACTTTCCTATCCAGTTTCTTTGCATTATAAGAACCCGTTCGGGCCATCCGGTTAATTTATCCAGATCCGCAAGCAGTTCTTCAGCATAATCTGTAATTTTAAAAAACCACTGCTCTAAACTTTTCACTTCTACAACAGAATCACACCTCCAGCATTTACCATCAACTACCTGTTCGTTTGCCAAAACCGTAGAGCATTTTGGACAAAAATTTGTAGGTGCCTGTTTTTTATATGCAAGCCCCTTTTCATAAAACTTTATAAAAATCCATTGATTCCATCTGTAATATTCCGGTTTCGATGTAACAACAAGCCGCTCCCAGTCATAGGATAATCCCAGCTTTCTTTGCTGTTCCATCATAGTAGCAATACAGCCATCAGTCCATTTTTCCGGATGAATCTTATTCTGCATAGCAGCATTTTCAGCCGGAAGACCGAATGAATCATATCCCATAGGATATAAAAGATTATTGTCCTTCATACGCAAAAACCTTGAAAATGTATCGCCTATGGCATAATTTCTGGCATGTCCCATATGCAGTTTCCCGGATGGATATGGAAACATTTCAAGAAGATAGAACTTTCTTCTACTGCTTTCGTCAGTCCTAAAAAGCTTTTTATCTTCCCAATATTTCTGCCATTTTTTCTCTATAGTTCTGAAGTCGTAAGACATCGTCGCTTTGCTCCTACACGAATCAAACATCGCGAATAACACACCCGAATTTCACGAATAAAATACATTCGTTCGCCTTCGTCGGCTGGCGAACGGCGGATTCGTTACTATTCGTGTTATTCGTTGCTAAGAATTTTTAACAATATCATTATATGAAAATCTAAGAAAAAAAGCAACCCCGTATAAATCCCTGGGATTCTACGGGGCGGGCCCCGTTAAGTTATTATATCTATCTTATCCGGTTTCGCCGATTTGTTCAGCAGCCATAACATCCTTATAAGCAACAAGACTGTTTATATATTCCAATTCCTTTTCATCAAACCATATCAATTTACAGATATTGCATCTGTCGATTACAATAAAAGTTGAATATGAATGAAAAACTTTCTGCATGGCCTTTCTACATGCCGGGCACATAGATTCGGGGAATCCGTCGATAAGCGAAGGTTTTTTCTTTTTCAGGTTTTCCCTCTGCATTTTGTTCAGTTCTCTTATCATATTACGGCTAATCGGTTCATCATGCCGGACAAGAATCTTGATAAAGTTTTTATGCTTTACAAGATGTCCTTTACAATAAATACAAAAAAACACATCTGTCCCTTCATATTTGCGCTTAACAAGTGTTTTGTTACATCTGGGACAAAGATAATTCGAAGCATTCCCGGCATCTCTTGGGATAAAAACCCCATTAAGTTCCGGCTCATCTTTCAATCTTTTTAATTCTGATGTCCCGTCCCTGCATACCCATGCAAGAGGCAAGACCCCTGCTACAGCAGTGAGTTGCGGCATTGTATACGGACCAAGCATTTTTCCCTCACTGGAAACCCACCATCTTTCCTTTTTCTCAACAATAGTATATTCACTTTTTTTAGATTTTTGAAGCGATGCCTTAGCTAAACCTAAAAGCATTTTCAACCTGACTTTTAAAGGAGGATGTGTTGAGAAAAAATCTGCAAATAAATTCTCTTCTTCGTCTATCGAGAGCTGATTAGGGTTCATTATGAACAAAGGTGAAAATCCTTTTGCCACAAAACCGCCGTAACGCCATTTCCGGGATATTTTATAAAGTCCTTCCGCAAGCGCCAGGGGATTACGCGTCAGTTTTACTGCCGTTGCATCTGCCAGTGTTTCACGCTGACGTGAAATAAAAATCATAAATATCCTGCTGAAAAATAATGTTAACGAACAGATTGTTTTTATTAAAATAAAATATACGATAAACAAAAAATATCTTCTTCCGACGATTTGATAAATACCGCTGTTTACTTTTTTCCTTTTCAATGTTTCCAGAACCTGCTCAAAAATACCAAAAAGAGAGCATGCAATAGTCGTAAGCACGGCATCGCCGTGAAGTATATGCGAAAATTCATGGGCAACTACTGCTTCCAGTTCCTGACGATTGAGCCTTGCAAGCAAACCTTCGGTAATAATTACAAAATTAAAGTTTTCCCCGTCACTTACAGCAAATGCATTTGTTGAGGTTGAAGAAACAACAGCCGGACGAACATTATAAATTCCGGTAGCCTGTGAAAGTTCTCCTACAATATTCGAAAACCTTTTATGATATGTGTCGTCGTCAATGGCGGGTGTAGCTCCAAAAAGAAAAGGAAGGCTGGGGATAGTTTTATTGATAGTTCTTTTATAGTGTATATATGTGCTTATTGCAGAAACTATTAATACCCCGGCGACTTTACCAACAAAGGGAATATGTTTTAATGTATAATCAATACTTTGTGTATCAGAGAAAAACTTTGAAAAAATCAGAGGTATAAAAAACAATGTTAACTCAAATAACAAATAAATGGCAATGAAATATATAACAAGAAGAAAAAATATAAGTAGTATGGTCTTTCTTTTTGAGGATTTTTGGATTTCAATGTATGTTTCGACTGGAACTTTGAAAAACATTAAGATATGCCTCGCTATGCTCGGCACAACGCTAATTGCCGCAAATCTAACGCTAATTAACACAAATTATTCGCGTACATTTGCGTTTATCGGATTGTAATTCCGATACTAGAATTTGACCTGTGGAACGGCTTTATCGCCTTCGGATGCTTCAAAATATTCTTTTTTGGGGAAATTGAACATCGATGCAATCATATTTGAGGGAAACCTCTGCTGTAAAAAGGTATAATTAGCGACAACATCGTTATAATGGGCTCTTGAAAACGAGATTTTATTTTCAGTGGACATGAGTTCTTCCTGAATCATCAGCATATTCTGGTTTGCCTTCAAATCCGGATAATTCTCAACCACTGCAAAAAGCTGTCTAAGTAGCCCCGATATCTCTCCTTCTGCTTTTGCAACAGCACCGGGAGAAGCAGCAGCAACACCCCTGTTTCTTGCTTCCATTACCTTTACCAGCGTGTGCTGCTCATGTTTCATATATCCTTTTGCTGTTTCCACCAGGTTGGGTATTAAATCATATCTCCTTTTTAACTGTACATCTATCTGCTTCCACGCATTCTCCACCTGAATTCTGTATCCTGTAAGTTTATTATAGACAACTATTGCATAAACCCCCAGTCCAACCACTATTACTACGGGTATAATTCCCATCATTACACACCTCCAAAAAAGATTTTATGTTTTTCTGACAGCTTTTATAAATGCAAGCATTTTGTCGTAGTCTTTACGGGTCGGAGTACGTTCTATTCCGGAACAGACATCCACAGCAAAGGGTTCTACCTTTCTTATTGCTTCTATTACGTTTTCCGGGGTTAGTCCACCTGATAAAAAAACGGGCTTGGCTGTTTTTTTAATCTCAACCGCAAGATCCCAGTTAAATGTCTGACCGGTCCCGCCGGGGATATCTTTGACAAAAGTATCCAGCAGAAAATAGTCAATATTCTGATAATCTGCCAGCCGTTCCATCTGGAAATTTTCTTCTATGCGAAAGGCTTTTATTATTTTAAGAGCACCTTCCCATAATGTATCGGCCGGAATGGCTGTTGTAACTTTTTCTTTTAATTCCGCACAATACTCGGGCGATTCGTTACCGTGAAGCTGGACAGCTTTTATCTGTGCTTTTTTTACAGTTTTCAGTAAAGATTCTATATCTTCGTCGACAAAAACACCTACGGATTTAACAAACTCGGGCAGTGAGGCTGAAATCCTCTTTGCCATATCTAGTGAAATTTTACGCGGACTATTTTTATAAAAATTAAGCCCTATAAAATCCACACCGGCACTTGCCGCCCAGACTGCATCCTTTTCATTAGTAATACCGCAAATTTTTATTCTTGTCATTTTATCTCCGGCAGTTCCTTCAATGCTTCACTTATTTTCTTATCCGGAAGCTCATAGTCTTTTAACTTGCCGGACAGGTAAGAATCATATGCAGAAAGGTCGAAATGCCCGTGACCTGAAAAATTCATCACAATACATTTTTCTTCCTTTTTTTCACGGCATTTTATTGCCTCATCAATGACACATTTTATAGCATGTGCGGTCTCAGGAGCAGGCAAAATACCTTCCGTTTTCGCAAAAATTATCGCAGACTCAAAAACGGGATTTTGGGTATACGCAACAGCTTCAATGACTTTTTTATTCACGAGTAATGATACAAGGGGTGCACAACCGTGATACCGGAGCCCGCCGGAATGGATCGGCGGGGGAACAAAGGAATGTCCGAGCGTATACATCATGACCAGTGGTGTAAGTTCAGCTGTATCGCCGAAGTCATACCTGAAGGGCCCCTTTGTGAGCGTAGGACATGAAGTCGGCTCAACAGCGATTATTCTCATGTCCTTACCTTTAAGTTTCTCAGGTATAAACGGAAATGCCAAGCCGGCAAAATTACTGCCGCCGCCGACACATCCTATTAAAATATCCGGATTTTTTTCACCGGCAATTTTCAGCTGTTTCTGTGTCTCAAGACCTACTATTGACTGATGAAGCACTACATGATTTAAAACACTCCCAAGCGAATATTTCGTATCGTCATGTGTCGCAGCATCTTCAACAGCTTCGGAGATTGCGATTCCGAGAGAACCCGGGGTATCCGGATCTTTTGATAAAACAGCTTTGCCGGAATTCGTTAAATTGGTAGGAGATGCAAAAACTTCGCTCCCCCAGGTTTTCATCATGATTTTTCTGTACGGTTTCTGTTCATAAGAAACTTTGACCATATAGACCGTGCATTTAAGTCCAAACAGATTGCATGCAAACGAAAGAGCACTACCCCACTGTCCGGCACCGGTTTCGGTTGAAAGCCGCTTTACCCCTTCCTTTTTATTATAATATGCTTGTGCAACGGCTGTATTGGGTTTATGACTGCCGGGTGGCGAAACTGACTCATTTTTGTAGTAAATCCTTGCAGGTGTCTTCAGAAACTTTTCAAGACGGTGCGCCCGAACCAGAGGTGACGGTCGCCATAATTTATAAACATTTTTAAGTTCATCGGGGATCTCTATCCATCTTTCCTGTGACACTTCCTGTTTTATGAGTTCCATAGGAAAAATGGGTGCAAGATCCTGTGGTCCTATCGGTTGTTTTGTTTGTGGATTAATCGGCGGAGCAAGCGGTTCAGGTAAATCGGGCTGAATATTGTACCATTTCTGCGGCAGTTCTTTTTCCGAAAGTAAAATCTTTGTGTCGTCCATACCCCCTCCTTTTAAATCAAATATATCTATTTTCCAAAAAGGTTTTTAACTGATTCTTCTATACTTTCCGATTTCATAAAATATTCGCCTATAAGAACGGCATTAACCCCGGAATTTTTCAAAATATTTACATGCTGTTTTGTTTTTATTCCACTCTCGGATATTACGGTTTTTCCCTTAGGAATTTTCGGTTTAAGGATTAGTGTTGTGTTTATATCTACAGATAAATCCGAAAGATCCCTGTTGTTTATTCCTATAATTCTGGCACCAGTATCAACCACTTCTTTCAGTTCTTCTTCTTTATGAACTTCAACAATGGCTGAAAGATTTAATTCGTCTGCAATTTTCAGATAATTCCGGATTTTTCCTCTGTTCAAAACTGCCGCTATTAAAAGAATGGCATCTGCCCCAAAATATCTTGATTCATATATCTGATAATCATCAATTATAAAATCTTTTCTTAACACAGGCAGGGATATGGCCTCTTTTACAATATTTATATATGAGATATCACCCTGAAAATATTTTATGTCTGTTAACACAGACACCGCAGCGGCACCCGATTCTTCATATTGTCTTGCTATTTCTCTTACATCAAAATTTTCAACAATCCTGCCGGATGAAGGCGATGCTTTTTTAATTTCTGCAATTAAATTCAACCGGCTTGGCTGTGCAACTGCCGATTCGAAATCTCTTACTAAAGGCAATCTGCCGATTTCGGATATAATCTTATTTAATGTTAACTGCTTTTTTCTATGAATAACTTCCGATTTTTTATATTCAATAATTTCATCAAGAATGTTCATTTTATTCTTAGATCGAGCACATCACTCATATTATAAAATCCCTTCCTTCCTTTCACCCATCTTGCTGCACGGATTGCACCTTTACCAAAAGCATGCCTGTCAATTGATTCGTGAGTAATGCTTATCGTTTGGTGAGGTTGGCCGAAAATGACCGTATGTTTTCCTACAACCCCTCCGGCACGTATGGAATGTACAACGATTTCTTTTTTTGAACGAATATCATTCTTACGGCGTCCGATTTTTATAATCTCGTTGTCTTTTAAGGTCTCGGCTATATTAATCGCAGTTCTGGATGTATCCCTTTTTTGCGAATGATGTGTTTCTATGATTGCAATTTCGGCATCGGGCCAAACCTTTTTAACCAGTTTTGAAATTGCCATTACTATATTTATACCTTCAGTAACGGTTGTAGCCATAACGATTCCGATTTTTTTCGAATAACGTCTTATTATATTCAATTGCAATTTATTAACATTCGTAGAACAAATAACCAGGTTTATATGATACTTTACCAAAACAGGTAAACATTCTATAACTGTCTTGATGGAAGAAAAGTCAATTATTACATCGGGTTTCGAATTGTTGATGACCTTCTTGAGGTTTGAGTAGTGAGAAATATTTACACCGGTATTGTATAACCCAACTATATCCCCTATATCTCTCCCGATTGTGTAATCCATTGTCCTGCGGATAACACAGGATAAATTTACACTCTTATCTAAAATAATTTCCTTTGCAACTACACTACCGGTTTTTCCTAAACCAATCAACCCTACTTTTACCATTCAGAGAATCTCCTATTTTCCATCCAGACACAAAACGTCCGACTTTATTGTTAGATTATGAATACTGGCCGGGATGTCATCCCTTACATGATCTATGCATTAAAACCGTAGATTCACTCTGGGGCTCCACACAACTTTTTCAGTTCTTCCAGTTTTTTCCTTGCATTACCGTTATCTATTGATTCTTCTGCGAGTTTGATTCCATCTTTAATACCCTTTGATTTTTCCGCAGCCGTAAAAACCGCCGCAGCATTCAGTAAAACAATATCCCGTTTAGGACCCTTTTTACCATTGAAAATATCCATTATTATCCCGGAATTTTCTTTTGCATCGCCGCCTGTTATATCCCTCAGTGATGCTTTCTTTAATCCGAAGTCCTTCGGTTCTATCGTATAAGATTTTACCTTGCCGTTCTTTAATTCTGCTACCTGAGTTTTTCCAGTAATAGAGATTTCATCCATAGAATCCATCCCATGAACAACAAAAGCACCCTTTGAGCCAAGATTCTTTAATACCGAACACAGCGGCTTAGTCAAATCAGGCGAATAAACTCCCAACACCTGTACATTTGCACCTGCAGGATTGGTAAGGGGTCCTAAAATATTAAAAATTGTCCTGATGCCCAGCTGCTTTCTCGGTCCTATGGCATATTTCATAGCAGAATGTAAAAGCGGAGCAAACAAAAATCCTATACCTATTTTATTTATACACTCTTCGACTTTTTCCGGCGGGACATTCAGGTTTATTCCGAGAGCTTCAAGCACATCAGCGCTTCCGCATTTTGACGAAACCGCACGGTTGCCGTGCTTTGCCACTATAAGACCTGCTCCTGCCACAACAAATGCAGCGGCGGTTGATATATTGAATGTTTTTGTTTTATCCCCTCCGGTTCCGCAGGTATCAACTATGTCGATATCAACTGACGGTTTTTTAATCTTAATCTTTGTTGCATGTTCACGCATAACTTTGGCACACCCTGTTATCTCATCTATTGTTTCCCCTTTCATTCTTAAAGCCGTAATAAATGACGCAATCTGGGCATCGGTTGCTTTGCCTGTCATAATTGCCGACATAACATCGACTGCTTCCTGCTGGGTTAGATTTTTTTTCCCAACAATTTTATCAATCGCTTCTTTAATCATAGCCGTTGCACTCCTTCAACGCAAATTGTCGCGAACCAAACGCTAATTGTCGCGAATTTCTTATTCGCGTGTATTCGTGTTCGCCTATTTGAAATCTAAAAAGTTTCTTAATAACTTTTTTCCTAGCTTTGTGAGTATTGATTCGGGATGAAACTGTATACCCTCAACACAAGAATTCAGAGTTTTTATGCGGATTCCCATTATTTCGCCTTTCTTCGTCCACGCAGAAATCTCGAAACATTTTGGGAGTGATTTTTTTTCTACAATAAGCGAATGGTATCTTGTGGCTTCAAAAGGATTTTTAAGTCCTTTAAATATCGTCTTACCGTCGTGATAAATCAAGGATGTTTTGCCGTGCATAAGCCGCCGGGCATGAATTATATTTGCCCCCATTGCTGCACCAACCGCCTGATGGCCGAGACAAACACCCAAAATAGGAATCTTACCGGAAAAATACTTTACAACACCTACAGAAATTCCCGCCTCTTTAGGTGTACAAGGACCCGGAGATATAACTATATGTGACGGTTTCAGCCTTTCTATTTCTTTTAGTGTAACCTTGTCATTCCTGAAAACTTTTATATTACTATTAAGTTCCCCGAGATATTGAACAAGATTATAAACAAATGAATCATAGTTATCAATTACTAAAATCATGTTCGTTCCTCACCACATATTTACAACCGTGTTACCTTGATAATCCCCCCTAGTTTTGCCTACTTCGGCAAAACTGGCAGGGGGGATGAGCTTCGCTCACCAGCCGGATACGCGTTTAGTTGCTGCCATTTCTATTGCTTTAATCAATCCCCGCGCCTTATTCAGGGTTTCCTCATACTCCTTTTCAGGCACAGAATCCGCAACAATACCGGCGCCCGCCTGAATATAAGCTTTCTCTCCCTTCATAATAATCGTCCGTATATTTATCGCAAAATCCATATTCCCATTATAATCAAAATATCCGACCGCACCTGCATAAAGTCCGCGTTTAGTGGGCTCAAGTTCCTCAATTATTTCCATAGCTCTTATTTTAGGAGCACCTGATACGGTTCCTGCAGGGAAGGTTGCATTAAATAACTTAAACGCATCAGCGGATGATTTCAGCTTGCCCACAACATCCGAAACAATATGCATTACATGTGAATATTTTTCTATGGTCATAAATTTTGTAAGCTTAACACTCTTAAACTTACAAACCCTACCAAGGTCATTCCTTCCCAAATCAACAAGCATGAGATGTTCTGCTTTTTCTTTTTCATCTTCCAGCAGTTCGGCACGCAATCTTCTGTCATCAGCATTATCCTTACCCCGCGGACGGGTGCCGGCAATCGGCCTCACATTAGCAGTTCCATTTTCCAAACGTACAAGAATTTCCGGGGATGAACCGATAATTTTTACATTTCCAAGGTTAAAATAATACATATATGGCGATGGATTTAGAATACGCAGCGCTCTGTAAATCTCGAAGGTGTCACCTTTAAACCCCGTCTCGAGTCGTTGTGATAAAACTGTCTGGATTATATCCCCATCCTTAATATACCTTTTTGCTTTAACAACAGAATTTAAGAACTTCTTCTTATCTGTAGCTGATTTAACAGGATACATCTTTGTCCCGTCCCGGCGTATCGGGGCGGGATTAGTCAAAACCGGTTTAGAAAGTTCATATATAAGTTTTTCAATATCACTGCAGGCACTTTTATAACTTATTTTCTCGTGAGGACTGACAAGCCTGATTAATTTTATCTTTTGTTTTAAATGGTCAAATGCAACAATTATTCTGGGGAATATGAAGTATAGTTCAGGTAAAAACAACCCGGGCTTTTTCACATCAGGAATCTTTTCAATTTTTTTTACATAATCGTAGGCAATATATCCGATTGCACCGCCAGAAAGACGCGGCAAAGAATTATCATGTAAAAGCTTATTATCAGTTAAAATCTTCTTTAAATGCTCCAGCGGATTGTCAACCTTAAACGTTCGTTTTGGCTTTCCATTGTATTTCAATGTAACCACATTATTATTACTTTGAAAAACAAGCGTAGGATATAAAACCAGGAATGAATATCGTGCAATTTTTTCTTCGCCCTCAATACTCTCCAAAAGACAAGAAGGAGCTTCAGCACCCAGCTTTATATATGCGGAAACAGGTGTTTCTCCCCCTACTGGAATTTCCCTCCATAGCTGAATAATATGTCTTTTCTTCGACAGTTTATTAAACTGTTTTTCGGTCGGATGATACATTTTTAAAACCTAATAACTTTTCCTTTTATTTCGAGTCTGTGTACAAAATAAATATGTTCTTTTGTTTCTGTGTTTATCCAATCACGCGAGTCGTTAGACTCATCACGATTATCGCCTAAAACAAAAAAACAGTCCTTTGGAATTTTCAAATCAGTAATATTATCACCTTTCAGTATCTCATTTGGTCTTGTATGTTGTTTATACGGTTCGTCCAGTTTTCGACCATTAACATAAACCTCTTTATTCTTGACTGAAACGGTATCACCGCCTGCAGCTATGATTCTTTTAACCAAATCCTTATCATCATTAACAGGAGATTTAAAAACCACGATTTCGCCTGCTACGGGTTGTCTAAATTGATAGGTAATCTTATCTATAAAAAAATGGTCATTTATCTGCAGCGTCGGCAGCATAGAATCTGAAGCAATATATATACCTTCAAAAATAAAAGTTCTTACGATAACAGTAATCAGCGCGGCAATGCAAAATAAAAAAAACAGCCGTTTCATGAACACAGATTACACAGATTTCTTAAAGCGATTACACAGATAAAATCTTTATTCCAGAAAATCCGTGAATTATTATTTTTTATATACTTTCTTTGGGTCAAACAGCCTCTTACTTATAACCCTTCCTTTTATATTTCTATAAAAACAGGAATTGTATCCGTGATGACACGCAGGACCTTTGGGTTTAACAAGGATTAAAATTGTATCCTTATCACAGTCAACCAGAATCTTTTTTACAATCTGAATATTACCCGATTCTTCACCTTTCATCCACAACCTATTCCTGCTTCTCGAATAAAACCAGGTTCTTTTTGTCTTTATTGTTTTCCAAACTGTCTTCTTGTTCATATACGCAACCATAAGAATATTTTTTGTTTTCTCATCCTGAATGATTGCAGGTATCAAACCGTTTTTATCAAATTTCAATTTTAACACCGTATCCCAACTCCTTTTTTTAAAAGATATCTTTTTAGTTTTTTAATTGCCAATTCTTTATAATGGAAAAGTGATGCAGCAAGCGCGGCATCAGAATAACCGCAGGTAAATGCTTCATAAAAATGTTTCATCTCTCCGGCGCCGCCGGATGCAATAACAGGAATTGTTACTGCCTTGGAAACGGCACGGGTCAGATCAATATCATAACCGTCTTTTGTTCCGTCTTTATCCATGCTTGTTAGAAGAATTTCTCCGGCCCCGAGTTTTTCTACTCTTTTTGCCCATTTAACAGCATCAATGCCCGTCGGTTTCCTGCCCCCGTAAGTATATACTTCCCATCTTGGCTGACAAGTTAACAAGTTGACAGGTTGACAAGTTTCCCTTTGTTTCTTTATTCCCTTATTTCCTTGTTCCCTCCCGCTCCGACTCGTCTGAGACGAGGCGAGTGTTTCCTTATTAACTATTCGTTTGGCATCTATAGCAACAACAATACATTGGCTTCCAAACTTTGCAGATGCCGATTTTATAAATCCGGGATTTTCAACCGCAGCAGTATTTATTGAAATCTTATCTGCACCTGCTTTTAAAAGATCTCTTATATCATCTAAATTCCTTATCCCACCGCCTACAGTAAGAGGCATAAAAACAGTCTCTGCTGTCTTTTTTACCACATCAATTATTGTCTTTCTTCTTTCATGAGATGCAGTAATATCCAAAAAAACTATCTCATCCGCGCCCTCTTTATCATATCTCTTTGCTACTTCCACAGGGTTTCCGGCATCTCTAAGATTAAGAAATCTTGTCCCCTTTACAACCCTTCCTTTATCGACATCCAGACATGGTATTATCCTTTTTGTTAACATAAAAAACCCGCTAAATTCACTCTAAATTTAACACGCAGAACAGCCTCGCCGCGACGAACCACTATTTTGTGCTTCCTTAATAGCATCTTCAAGTTTTATAGAATCAGCATAAATCGCCTTACCGATAATCATTCCCGAGACACCGTATTTTTCAAGAGATAATACCTTTTTAACATCGTCAATAACCGAAATACCGGCCGAAGCTATTACCGATAATCCGCTTTCACATATCCTTTTTATACCCTCAATATTCGGCCCTTCCATCATGCCGTCTTTTTTTATATCCGTTACTATAATCTCCTTAATACCTTTCTTTTTTATATCCTTTGCAAACTCCAACGCATCATATTGTGTTATTTCTTTCCATCCGCCGACAGCAATCTTCCCGTCTAATACATCTAAGGCAACAATTATTTTCTTTTTAAACTTTTTCAATGCCTTTTTTACCACATCCGGGTCAAAAACACTTACTGTTCCAAAAATTATTTTATCAATTCCCATATCAGAAATTTTCTTAATGGTTTCTATCTTCCTAATTCCGCCTCCAAACTCCAACTCAACCGAGACGGCTTTTCTAATACTTTCTACCACCGATAAATTCTGAGGACTGCCCGCAAAAGCACCATCCAAATCAACTATATGGATTCGCTGGGCGCCTTTAGACTGAAACATTTTTGCAATAAAGACAGGGTCATTCGAATATATTGTTTCTTCTTCAAGCCTACCGCGCCTGAGCCTTACGCACTTCCCGGCACGAATATCAATTGCAGGTATAATCAACATAATTTTTTAATAACCGCAGCCCGTTTTCCTGGCTTTTTTCCGGATGGAATTGTGTTGCAAAAATATTTTTATATAAAACAGAAGATGTAAAGTCAATTCCATATTTCGTCGTTGATGCAATTATATTTTTATCCTTAGGTTTAACATAATATGAATGTACAAAATAAAAATAAGAATTATTTTCTATATCCTTAAAAATTTGTAATTTGTCATTTGTCATTTGTAATTTGATATTATTCCATCCCATATGCGGAATTTTTAAACTCTTTTTAAATGAGTATTTTTTAACTTCGCCTTCAAAAATTCCAAGACCCCTGCAATTACCTTCTTCACTTCTCTCAAAAAGAATCTGCAGCCCGAGACACAATCCTAAAAACGGTTTCTTTTTAATATTAATTACATCATAAATTACATCGATAAGCCCTAATTTTTTAAGATTCTCCATAGCTGCAGAAAAAGAACCGACTCCGGGAAGAACAACAAGTGACGATTTTAATATCTTTTTGGCCGATGAGGTAATAACCGCATCGCTGCCGATAAATTTAAAAGCTTTCTGAACACTTCTTAAATTCCCCATTCCGTAATCAACAATGGTAATCATAACACTTTTATAAAATTCTTTTCGTGGAAGGTATCCCCTTGATTCTCCTGTTAATTTTTACCGCCTGGCATATTGCTTTTGCAAATCCTTTAAAAATCGATTCTGAAATATGGTGATTATTCCTTCCTGTATGATTTTTTATATGCAGATTAATCCCGCATGAACTCGAAACAGCTCTAAAAAACTCTTCAATTAACGAATAATCAAAACCGGAAAATTTTCCGCTTTGCGATGAAAACTTCACATCAAATGAAAAATACGGCCTCCCTGATAAATCAACTGCTATATAACTTAAAGCCTCATCCATCGGGAGCAAAAAGTTGCCATATCGTGCAATACCGGCTTTCTTCCCAAGTGCTTTTTTTATTGCTTCACCTAAAACTATTCCCAGGTCTTCAACAAGATGATGATTATCGACTTCCGTATCTCCTCTTGCTTTTATATTAAGGTCAATAAGTGCGTGTTTCGAAAAAAGTGAAAGCATATGGTCAATAAACGGAATAGATGTATCCAGCTTATACCTTCCCTTGCCGTCCAAATTCAATGAAAGCTTTATATTTGTTTCTGCCGTTTTTCTTTTAATTTCCGCTTTCCTCATTTGTTTAACTCCTTAATTCTGGTTTTAATTGAATCTGCATGTTTTTTCATACCTTCCGTCTCTGCAAGTTTTATTACCGCTTTAGACGATTTCAATAATGCCGATTTACTATATTGAATTACTGATACAGATTTCAGAAAATCATATACTGAAAGTCCGGATGAAAATTTCGCAGTTGAAGCAGTAGGAAGCACGTGGCTTGGCCCGGCAAAATAGTCGCCAACTGCTACCGGCGAATAGTTACCTGTAAATATAGCCCCTGCGTTCCTTATTTTATCTATAATTTTTTGCGGATTTTTAACAATAACCTCAAGGTGTTCGGGTGCAATTTCATCCGCAACCTTTATTGCCTGAGCAATATTTTTGACGTTTATAATTTCTATCTGTTTCCTTACCGGCTTAGTCTTATTATTTACAGTATCCGATAATTTCCGTGACAACGAAATTAAAAATGCTCTCGCATCTTTATCATGTTCGCATTGAGCCAATAAATCGGCAACTATAAAACCCGGGTTTGCAATTTCATCCGCAATTATTAAAACTTCACTCGGACCCGGAAGCATTTCAATACCTACTTTCCCAAAAACCTGTTTTTTGGCTTCTGTCACATAAGCATTTCCGGGGCCGACAATCATATCCACTTTTGGTATTGTCCGTGTCCCGTAAGTTAATGCTGCGATTGCCTGAGCGCCGCCTATTCCATAAATATCGTTTACACCGCAAATCTTTGCCGTAACCAAAACTTCATCTGTAAGGTTTTTAAGCGGACTTACCATTATAACCTCTTCAACCCCTGCAACCTTTGCCGGAATAACCGTCATTAATACAGTTGACGGATACGGGAATCGTCCGCCGGGAACATAAACGCCAGCCTTTTTGACAGGCTTAAAAATATACTGTAAAACGATTCCATTTTTCCTGATAGAGACAGGTTTGGGATAGATTTTTTTCTGAAATGTTTCTATATTCTTTCTTGCCTGTTTTACAGCAGATATAAAGCTTCTGTCAACGGATTTCAATGCATCAGAAACCTGCTTTTCGGTAACCTTAAACCGTTTTGGAGCAAGACTTATCCCGTCATATTTCTTAGTAAAATATGTAACAGCCGAATCGCCTTCTTTTCTAACCTTTTCTATTATATTTTTTATTTTGCTTTCCATTATTACTCCTCAGGATAAATAAATCTGATTATACTAAATTTTGCTTATTTATCAACCCCACAACCTGTCTTTGGCTCGACGGAGCCAACCTTCGGTTGGCAGACAGGTGGCGGGGCAATCCCGCACCTCTTATTCAGTCATACTAATTACAAATTAAGCATTATCAGCATGTTTAATACGTTTTATTTTAGCACCAAGTTTCCTGAGTTTCCCGACTATATTCTCATATCCACGGTCAAGATGTTCAAGACCGGTCAATTCTACCCCGCCTTTTGCCGAAAGCCCTGCTAATATAAGTGCGGCTGCCGCCCTCAAATCAGATGCAACAACCTTGGCGCCTGTAAGGGTCTTGACCCCTCTTACAATCGCAGAATTACCTTCTATTTTTATATTAGCTCCCATTCTAACAAACTCTGCGACTGTCTGCATGCGATTCTCAAAAATAGTTTCAGTAATTATTGCTTCATCTACTGCAAGCGACATTAAAGCCATCCATAGAGGCTGCAGATCAGTTGCAAACCCCGGATAAACCGCAGTCTTAATATCAACAGATTTTATTTTATCACAACCTATAATATTTAAATACTTATTCTTTGAATATACTTTTGCACCTGTTGATTTGACCTTTTCAATAAGCGCCTCATTGTGTTCGGGGACAGCGCCGGATATTCTGATATTTCCGGATGTAATCACTGCCGCAACGATAAATGTACCTGTTTCTATCCTATCCGGTATTACTCTATAAGTACATCCCCTGAGATTTTTCACACCTTTTATTCTTAAAATTTTACTGCCAATTCCGGAAATTCTTGCGCCCATTTTAACCAAAAAATTTGCCAGGTCGGTTACCTCGGGTTCAATTGCTGCATTTTCAATTATGGTTTCGCCATTTATAAGCGTGGCAGACATTAAAAGATTTTCCGTTGCTCCAACCGAAGGGAAATCAAGAACAATTTTTGCACTCCTGATCCTTTTTGCTTTTATCGAAACATTGCCCTGTAATACAGAACATCTTGCTCCAAACTTTTTAAAACCTTCCAGGTGTATATCTATGGGCCTCAGTCCTATCGCATCCCCTCCAGGAAGTGCAATTTTAGTTTTTTTAAATCTTGCAATTAGAGGTCCCGCAACTAGAACAGATGCACGCATTTTATTTACAAGTTCATAAGGTGCATCAACACACAAATTCTTGTTAGATAAAATCGTTATTTCATTTTTTTGTTTCTTTATTTTCTTCCCCAAATGGCGCAGTAATGCAATCGTAGTATTAATGTCCTCAAGTTCAGGAACGTTTTTTATTACACATTTTTCATCAGTTAAAAGCGTGGCAATAAGTATCGGAAGCGCGGCATTTTTAGAACCGCTGATTCTTACTTCCCCTAAAAGCTTTTTACAGCCATTAATTACAATTTTTTCCATAGGATAACCTTTGGAACGCGAATGGTCGCAAATCTAACGCAAATATTCGCGAATATTTATATTGGTTTTGTTCGCGTTAATTCGCGTTTCTTTCTTATTCGCGCCCGCCTGACAAGACTGGTCGGGCAGGTATATTCGTGTTGTTCTTCTGTCCATAGATAACTCTTTCGTTGCCAGAATAATCTTTTCTTACATTTATATTCTTAAAACCGCCCATTATCATCATATCCCTTACCTTTTTTGAGTGATGATAGCCAATTTCAAATGCTAAAAATCCGTTATTTTTTAGGTATTTTTTACTTTCTAAAACAATCTTTTCATAAAAACTGAAACCGTCTTTTCCCCCATCCAATGAAACAACAGGTTCATATTGTATTTCTTTCTGTAATTTAGGTATTTCGGACGTTCTTATATACGGAGGATTTGAAACAATGATGTCAAATAAATTTCGCCGCCCAGTTTTATTGGGCGAGCCTCTCGCCTCGCTTAAGCTTTGGCGGAGCGGGCGCCCCGATGATATCGGGGCGGGGATTTTAGCGAACAAGTCCGTACGCAAGAAACTGATTTTTTCAGAGACACTGTTAAATTTTGCATTTTTTTCAGCTACTTTTAATGCATTGTCAGATATATCCACTGCGGTTATTTTAGAATTATCTATATATCTGGCAAGTGACACTGCTATATTTCCTGATCCGGTTCCTATATCCAGGATAGATAAACGATTAGACGAACCGATGATTAGATGATTAGATAATTTAATAATCTCCTCAACAAGAATTTCTGTTTCCTGACGGGGAATTAAAACATATCTATTAATAAAAAACTTTAATCCCATAAATTCCGTATTGCCCGTTATATATGCTGTCGGTATTCCGCTTTTTCGTCTAACCACACATTTTTCATACTTTTTTCTTTTAATAATATTAACATTCCTTTTACCAAGATAAATATCGCCGGTTTTTAACCCTAAAATATGCGACAACAGAACTTCTGCATCACAAACATAGTTACTACCGAGTATCATTTTTCCCCAATTTAAAAGCTCTATTCCATTCATAGCAACTCTTCTTTTTTAAATCTATCAACTATATCATCCAGACCGCCATCCAGTATTGTTTGTATATTATGCCAGTTTTCATTCAACCGGTGGTCGGTTATCCTGTCCTGCGGGAAATTATATGTTCTTATTTTTTCGCTCCTATCTCCAGTCCCGACCTGCTTTCTTCTATCCTGAGCAATCTTTTGCTGCTGCTGGCTTTTAATCATATCAAACAAGCGGGCTTTTAATATTTTCATTGCTTTTAATTTATTTTTCAATTGTGACCTTTCATCCTGACAAGCAACAACAATGTTTGTAGGAATATGGGTAATGCGGATAGCACTGGAAGTCTTATTTACGTGCTGTCCCCCGGCACCGCTGGCTCTGTACGTATCTATCCGTAAATCATTTGGATTTATTTCCACTTCAACATCTTCAGGCTCAACAAGAACTGCAACGGTTACAGTTGAAGTATGTACCCGGCCCGAAGCTTCTGTTTTTGGGACTCTCTGGACCCTATGGGTTCCGCTTTCGTATTTGAAAAATCCATAAGCTCCGTTACCTTCAACAGTAAAAATAATTTCCTTCAAACCTCCTATTCCGGTATAATTCGCATCGAGCACTTCCGTTTTAAAACCTTTTGTCTGGGCATAACGTGTATACATCCTATAAAGTTCCGAAGCAAAAAGTGCGGATTCATCCCCGCCGGCAGCCCCTCTAATTTCAATAATAATATCCTTCTTATTAAAAGGGTCTTTCGGTTTTAAAAGTTCTTCAAGCTCACCTTCGATTTTTGTTCTTTTTGTCTCCAGTTCGGACAGTTCGGATTTTGCAAGTTTTATCATCTCGGAATCATCAGTTTTCAATATTGTCTCTATACTGGAAATTTCTTTTTCAATTTTCTCATATTGATGAAATTTATCTAAAACAGGAAATATCTCCTTCCTGCGTTTCGATAAATCCTTTAATTTCTGTGTATTGGAAATTACTGCAGGATCGGCCAGCATTTTTTCAATTTCACAATACTCTTCATTGATACTTTTTAATCTTTTTTTCAACATATATCACAATAAAATCGAAAGGGCAAAGAAATCCTTTTAAAGAAAAACTTTGCCCTTAGAATATTTCGTAAAACTATTTTTCTGATGCTTTTTTCTCTTTTTTAGATTCTATTCCTTTGGATGGACCTTTTTTAGGATGATGTTTTGGTACCGCTTTTTTAATCTTTTTGAGAGGTTTTATCTTCATCACGACGGTCTTGGGTTTACGTTTTACTGTTTTCCCGCCAGTCTTGACATATTTTGATAAAAATTTATCAACCCTGCCGGCTGTATCAATAAGTTTTTGTTTTCCGGTAAAAAAAGGATGACATTTCGAGCAAATATCCAATTTAATTTCCGGCTTTGTCGACCTTGTAACAAAACTATTACCGCAAGCGCATACCACCTTACACTCTACATAATTAGGATGAATTCCTTCTTTCATAGTTCACTCACTCCGTTTCTAATCCGCCGCGGCGGACTAATCTAACGCGAATCTTCGCAAATTTTTAGTATTAGCGTATATTAGCGTTGTTTCTTTATTCGCGTGTATTCGCGTTTTTTTATTATACAAAAATCACTGTAAAAGTCAAGCTGTTTATCTATTAAGATATTTTATTGGATTTACAGGTCTGTCATATTTTCTTACTTCAAAGTGCAGGTGTGGTCCAGTAGAATAACCAGACGACCCCATTTCCCCTATAACCTGACCTGCTTTTACACATTGTTTTGCCTGTACACAATACGACTTTAGATGACCATACAGTGTGCTAAATCCGTCTTTATGATAAACTACTACCATTCTCCCGTACCCTATTCTATACCCGGCAAAACCAACCCTACCGTCCGATGCAGACCTGATAGGTGTTCCATATGACTTTGCAAGGTCAAGTCCTTCATGGAAAATTTTCTTTTTAAAAATAGGATGTTTTCTTAAACCGAACCTGCTGGCAATTCTACAATTTCTAACAGGCCACAAAAACTCCGTAAAATTTATTCTTGCTCCCGGTATAAAAAGTACCTTTTTATCTGAAATATCTTCTTCATATTCAAGGTCATTAGCAATTAAAATTGTCTTTTCATTAACTTTATATTTGTATGCAATTTTACCCAATGTATCCCCGTGTCTAAGCTTATGAATATGTCCTTTTTTATTTATAACCAAAATCTTTTGTTTCGGACTTAAAATAAGTGATTCAAGATTATTCAATCCTTTTATCGTAGAAACATCCGTTCCGTATTTCTGTGCTATTTTCTGTATATTTTCATTTTTCCTGACTATGTGTTTTACAATTACATATTCATCAAGTAATCTTACAAATTCACAGTTTAATACAGATTTTTTAAGATTTGTAATAATAAGGTCTTCGTAGGAGGGTTTCTGAAAAACTGCCGTTAATCTAAGCGTGACGGCAACAATTATTATAAAGACCGTAAATAAAACTTTATACATTACCTCACCACCTGTCTGCCGACAAAAAGTCGGCTAAAGTATTCCTATAAAACTTTCTCTGCAGTTTAAACTGAGTTAGTTAACATAGCTATATATTCTGTCATCTGCCTTTGGCAGATAGGCAGGTGGTGGGGTTATTGCGGACTTTCCATTGCTTTTAAGAAATCTTTATTGGATTTTGTCGCTGAAAATTTCTCCACAAGAAGCTCCATTACTTCAACGGCAGACATCGGGGTCAAAATCTTCCTTAAAATCCAGATCTTATTCAAAACTTCTGCGGTAAGTAAAAGTTCTTCCTTCCTGGTTCCGGACTTATTAATATCTATTGCAGGAAAAATTCTCCTATCTGCAAGTTTCCTGTCAAGATGTATTTCCATATTACCGGTACCCTTAAACTCTTCAAAAATAACATCGTCCATTTTGCTTCCCGTATCAACAAGAGCAGTGGCTATAATCGTCAACGAACCGCCTTCTTCTATATTTCTTGCAGCACCAAAAAATCTTTTAGGACGTTGAAGTGCATTTGAATCCAGCCCGCCTGAAAGTACCCTTCCGGAAGACGGCTGTGTCGTATTATAAGCCCTGGCAAGCCTGGTAATTGAATCTAACAGAATAACAACATCTCTTTTATGTTCTACAAGACGTTTTGCCTTTTCTAAAACCATTTCCGATACCTGTATATGCCTTTCAGGTGATTCATCAAAAGTCGACGAAATGACCTCTGCTTTAACAGAACGCTGCATATCTGTAACTTCTTCCGGCCTCTCATCAATCAAAAGAACTATCATACAGACTTCGGGATGATTAGCAGATATGGAATTGGCAATCTTTTGAAGAATCATCGTTTTACCTGCGCGCGGCGGTGAAACAATAAGACCACGCTGTCCCTTACCTATAGGTGTAAGTAGATCCATTATACGCATTGTCAACTCATCTTTCTTGGTCTCAAGAACGATTTTATTTTCCGGATAAAGCGGTGTTAAATTATCGAATAAAATCCGTTCTCTGATTTTTTCGGGGTCTTCGCTATTTACCGCCTGGACTTTTAACAGGGCTAAAAATCTTTCATTTTCTTTTGGAGGTCTTACTTCACCAGACACCGTATCGCCTTTACGAAGAGCAAATTTCTTTATCTGCGAAGGCGAAATATAAATATCTTCCGGCCCGGGCAGATAATTAGAATTAGGAGAACGTAAAAATCCAAAGCCATCCGGCAAAACTTCAAGAACTCCTTCATCAAACATAAGCCCATTCTGAGTAATCTGGCCCTGTAGAATCTTAAACACCAGGTCCTGTTTCTTTAATCCGGCGATATCTTCCAGCTTTAACTGTTTCGCCAAAGCATTAAGCTCAACCATACTCTTCTTTGATAATGCAGTAATGTCCGTTTTGTTATTCTGCTCCATCTTCTCCTCCATTGTCCATAACTTATACATAAAAAACAGCAATACCATCAATTTATGTATAAAATGGATTCACTCTCAACTATAAAACTATCATAGGTAAAATTTTTTCATCCGGTATGCATTCAGAATCTTCGCTGATATGCCAGTATAAGAATGGTATCTACATTTATTCGTATTCTACACTCGTATTTTTAGATTTTTATATTGAAAGGTTTTTATAGGATATGATTATGTCTGTTATATTCTGGTTATATTATAATACTTATTTTATTTTTGTCAAGTATTTTTTAAAACCGCTTAATTTTTTTTAAAACACTTAGGACTTGCTCTTTTACGGATTGTTTTTTTCCTGTATTATCAATTATATAATCCGCCCATTTCATCTTCTTTAACAATGGAATCTGAGAATTGAGCATCATATTAGCTTCCCCGAGGGAAATGTTGTTACGGATACAAAGCCGCCTTAACTGTTGTTTCTTCCTACAATACACAACTATAATTTTGTCAAATCCGCCCATAACGGATTCAACATCTGCCTCAAACAAAAGAGGAATGTCAATTATAACGGCAGTTGAGAGTTCATGGTTCAGGGTTGAGAGTTTTCTTTTAAGTTTCTTGATTATTCGCGGATGCAGGATATGCTCCAGTTGGTTTTTCTTTTTTTCATCTGAAAATATTAATTTTGCGATTTTTTTTCTGTTTAATGTTTTAAAATACTTTTTTATATTTTTTTTAACATCTGTTTTATAAAAAACTTCTTCAGCTATTTCATCGCACGAGATAGTCTCGATACCATGTTTCTTAAATTCATTTAATACAAAGGTTTTTCCCGATGCAATTCCGCCTGTCAAAGCTATAATTTTTAATCTATATTTCTTATTTCTTTTTTTTAATTTCATTTAAATCAGCCCAGTTCACGCCTGTCTTTACATCAACAATAAGCGGGACATCAAGTTTCATAGCATTTTCCATTTCTGATTTTATTATAGATAGGTAGTTTGAAACTTTATCTTCTGCAATTTCAAATAAAAGGTCATCATGAACCTGGAGCAACATTTTACATTCTTTGTTTTTATCCGCCAACCGGCGGATTAAATTCTCGTCTATTCTAACCATGGCAATCTTTATTATATCAGCAGAGGTTCCCTGTATAGGAGTATTTATAGCTGTTCTTTCGGCAAAAGCACGCAATTGTCCGTTTTTATGATTTATTTCAGGCAGATATCGTATCCTGCCGAGAAGAGTGGATACATATCCGGATTTTTTTGCCTCATCTATTGTTTTTAAAATCCATTTTTTTACCCCGCTGTATCTTTTAAAATATTTGTCAATATAATTTTGCGCTTCCTCTGCAGAAACCCCAAGCTGCTGTGATAGCCCCCATGCCTGCTGACCATAAACAATTCCAAAGTTTATACCTTTAGCCTTATTTCTCATTTCATCTGTACCAAAAACTTCAATTGCCGTTGCGGTATGAATATCCCTACCTTTTCTAAATGCATCAGATAAATTAACGTCTTTTGTAATGTGTGCCAACACTCTTAAATCAATCTGAGAATAATCAAAGGATACAAAAACAGACTTCTTCTCAGGTATAAAACCCCGGCGTATTCTCCTACCAAGTTCTGTTTTTACGGGAATATTCTGCAGATTTGGTTCCGAAGATGAAAGGCGCCCGGTTAAGGTAACAGTTTGGTTAAATAATGTATGCAGACGTTTTGTATCCGGATTTATTTTTTCAATAAGAGCATCCACAAATGTTGATTTAAGTTTTGATATTTCACGATAACTCAACACGTTCCCGGGAAGCTGGCTTGCCTTCGAAAGTATTTTAAGCACTTCTTCATTTGTTGAATACCCCGTTTTAGTCTTTTTTACAGGATTAAGCCCCAACTTATCAAAAAGTATGCGGGAAAGCTGTTTAGGAGAATTTATATTAAACTCTTCGTCTGCCTGTGAATATACTATTTTCTCCAATTTTTTCAGTTCTTCTGAAAAATATAATGATAAATTTTTAAAATATTCTTCATCTATTAAAATACCCGCTGTTTCCATTTTATGTAATATGTTGACCAGCGGCATCTCGATATCCCAAAAAAGCGACTGCATTTTTTTATCTAAAATTTTTGATTCAATTATATGTTTACACTGGAAGATAAGGTCGGAGCTTTCAGAAAATATCCTTTTTGCCTCCTCAATCTCTATACCTTCTATATCTGTACCGGGCTCGTCCTTTTTTATTCCCAGATATTCTATTATAACATCCTGCAGAGCACTGTTTCTTCCTGATGGGCTTAATAAATATGAAGCGATCTCAATGTCAAAATACTTCCCTAGTACTTCAATGCCGATTTTTTCAAGAACATTGATTTGCGACTTCAGATTATACGTAATTTTAAGAATGTTTTCATTTTTAAATAAATAACATAAATGTTTTTTAACATCCTTACCCGGTATCTGTTTCCCCGATGTAAGTGTTCTATGGCCTACGGGTATGTAAAACCCTTTCCCTTTTTCCGCCGATACAGCAAAACCAACCAGTGAATTCCCGGAACCCACAGCAGTATAAAAAGAAAATTCTTTTTTAGATTCCAAATATTTGCATAATCTCTCAATTCCTCCCTCATCAGAAATAATTTGATAATCAGTTTTATCTATATTCTGTTCTTTTTCTTTAACAAGTACTTTTATCAACGAGTAAAATTCCAGTCTTTTTAAAACGGCTAAAAGCTTTTCATTATTTGATTCCTTCGGTTTTAACCTCTCAATATCAATATTCATCGGGATATCCTTCACAAGAACAACAAGTTTCTTAGAAAGTACTGCTGACTTTGAATGTTCGTTTATAAGCAGACCCGCCTTCCCTTCAATCTTACCACGGTTTTTTATAACATTATTGATATCCCCAAATTCTTCTATAAGTTTTACTGCTGTTTTTTCCCCTATACCCGGTATGCCGGGTATATTATCAGAAGAATCGCCTGCAAGCGCCAGGAAATCCGTCATCCTTTCAGGGGGGAATCCCCACTTTTCTGTAACTTTTTCAGTATCATACAAGATATTCTGTGGTTCATTTAAAACATTTATATTTTTATTGACAAGCTGCAAAATATCTTTATCGTTGGAAACAATTACAACTTTTATTCCTTTATTTTCAGCTTTCTTTGATATGGTTGCAATAACATCATCGGCTTCATAACCTTCTTTTTCGTATAAAGCAATATTCAATGCAGAAATTATTTCTTTTACAAGAGGGAATTGACTTTTAAGCTCCGGGTCAGCTTTTTTTCTTTTCACTTTATATTCGGAAAATTCTTTATGCCTGAAGGTGGGGGCCGGATAATCCATACATACCGCAATATAATCAGGATTGTTCTCTTTCAAAATCTTGACCAGCATCTTTGTGAAACCATACACAGCATTTACAGGTTCGCCTTTGGAGGTTGTCAGGTTTTTTATTGCATGGTATGCTCGATGAATATATGAATTGCCATCTATAAGATATAGTGTCATATTTTTATATCTATATATTTCATTTATTACGGCTCAAACGGTATTAAGATTTCAGTATTCTCAAGAACAGTGCCGTGGTCATCAATTTTATCGGGATTTAATGTACGGATTCGCTCTGAGTAACTTTCGTCACCTAAGTATTTTTTTGCTATCCGAGAAATATTTTCCTTACCTTGTGTTTTATAGTAAATAAATTTTTCTGCCTTTCCCATTTTAATCTTATGTATACTCATTTCTATCCTTCTGTTTTTTGCACGTCCTGCTTCAGTTTCGTTTGACGCAACCGGCTTAAACTCACCGTATCCGCGGATTTGAAGCCTCTTAGGGTCAATTCCTTGATTAATTAACTCGGATGCCACACTCCATCCTCTTTCAGCAGAAAGATACCAGTTGTCCTTATATTTACCGCCTATCAACGGAGTCGAATCTGCATGACCTGAAATTACCACTGTACCGGCATTCCCTTTTAAATAATCAGATACATCCGTCAACACACCTTTGAAACTGTTTGATACCTCAGGACTGGCTTTTTCAAATACTATATCCTGTGAAAATGTAACATCTATTTTATTTGCAGTCAATATTATCTCACCGAATCTTTCCAGCTTTTTTGCAAGTATATGGTCGACTAATTTTATTTGTGCATTATATGATAATGCATAAAGTATGAGGAAAAATACCATAAGCAGTGTCATCATAGAACTATAGCATAATAACCATAAATTTGAATCCTCTTCAGAGGGGTCACTACCTATCCTTCCATAATGCACGGTCTTATTCTTCATAAAAATCAGTCTTCCCAGTAAATAATATTAATTTCTATTCTTCTATTTAACATCCTATGTTCAGGAGTATCATTGGGATAGAGCGGATGATGTTCTCCGTATCCCGCAAGTATAAGACGCTCTGAATCAATTCCTTTTTTTTGAAAAAACTTTATAACGCTTCTTGCTCTGTCTAAAGACAGCTCCCAGTTGGACGAATACCGTAAACCTCTTTTTATCGGTATATTGTCGGTATGTCCCTCAACGATTACTTTATAATCAACATCTGAAAGATATTTCACTATTTCATTCAAGGGTGTCATAGCTTCTTCTTTTAATTTAGCCGAACCCAAATCAAATAAAACCGGAGAATCAAAAATCACCCGTATGCCTTGCAGGTCTGATTTTGCTTTTACTATCTTATCAAAATTTCCCGGAATTACCGGTTCTTCTTTCTTCTTTTTCGGCAACGGTTTAGCCATTTCCTTCATGATTGTTGACTTGAATGAATCTGCAGCTATTGTATAAGCTTCAAGGGGCATTCTGGTCAAACCCCATAACATTAAAAAAAACAGCATAAGATTAGTCATCAAATCGGAATAAATGGTAAGCCATATCGCAGGGCTGGAGCGTCTTTCGCTGAAAAACCGTATAAGTGAAAACTTTCGCCTCATATTCGTATTTTACTTTTGCCTTACCCTATATGCCAGATATGCTTCTAATTTTCTTCTTAGTATTAAAGGTATGTCGCCTGCCTGTATGGAAAGAATCCCTTCTATAACAACCTCTTTAGAAAGAATTTCCGCTTCGGAAAGAGCATTGAGTTTTGATGCAATAGGTAAGAATATAAAGTTGGTTGAAAATATTCCATAAAATGTTGTTGTGACGGCAATAGCCATAGATGCACCCATAGTTTTCGGATCAGCCAGATTCTTTAGCACCTGAACAACACCTATAAGTGTTCCGAGAAGTCCGAATATAGGAGCATACGTCCCCATTATTCTAAAAACTGATGCATTTGCGTTGTGTCTTTTCCGTATAAAAACAATTTCCGTTTCAAGATTATCCCTTATTAAATCCGGAGAAATACCATCAATTAAAAGCTGAATCCCCTCTTTTAAAAACCGGTCATCCATATTAGCAATATCTTCCTGTAACGAATCGATTCCGGAACGTTTTGCTTTTTCACAGAGTGCTATCAGGGTATTTGTTATTACTTCGGGCCGTTGGGTATATCTTTTCGGAAATACTATAAAAAAAGAAGCCCGCAATGCCGTCTTTAATTGTCCCCATGGAACAGAAATTAATGTTGCTCCTACTGTCCCCCCAAATACAAGAATTGCCGCCCAGGGATTCACAAGTAAACCAACGATTCCGCCATGGTACATAACAATATAAACAGCACCCAAACCTAAAGCCAATCCGAGTAAAGTTAGAATATCCATGATAACAGCAGATAGCAGATTGGGGTTTGGAGATTGGAGTGAAGTCACTACTGCCATCTCCTACCTGTTATCTCCTATCTGCCTTTTATCCTCCTCTTTCTCTTTTCAATTTTTCTTTTATCTTTGCCAGTCTTTCTTCTCTTGTTTCAGTACTCTTTCCGGCAACAACCTCAGTTTCCTGCTTTATTTTCTGTTTTACCTCCTGCTCCGGTATCTGTTCCACTTCCTGTTCCAATGTCTGTTTTATCTCTGATCCAGTATCTATTTCTGTATCCGATGATACTGTCTCAGTTCCAGGTACAGCTTCCGAAGTTTCAGCCGGCATCTCACCTTTTACAATAGTAATTCTTCCCTCGTCCCTAAATTTACGTATAGTCATAATAATATTCCTTTCTTCTTCATCAATTTTAGCAGGTGGGACCATTTGATTTAACTCAATTTCCTGTTTTAACATTTCTGCGGCACCGGCAGGAAGCGTTTTTATTACTTTTTCGCGGGTAATATCCCGTGCTGCTTTCAATCCTATTGCCCATGACGGAAGTGGTATTTCCCTGAATAATACTCTTAATCCTATTGAGTCGATAAAATATAAATCATTTATATCAAGCAGTTGTAATTTCACCTGTTCTGCCAAATCAGGATTTGATGTAGAAAGGGCAGAAAGAATATTTTCTTTTGTTTTTTTATCAGACCTCTCACACATATCAACAATCTGGGCAGAACCCCCTATTAAATAGTCAATCTTCTTTTTAAGCTCAAGTTCCATTACTTCAACATCATCAGGATCAAGCTGTTTCACGTTTGCAAGTTCAACGGCTACTTTTGACTGTAAACTATCGGGAAGTTGTGACATAACAAACGATGCCCATTCGTTATCTAAATAGCTTAACACCAACGCCGCTCTATCGGGCGATTCATCTTTTAAAAGATATGCAAGATTTTTCAAATTACCTTTTGTTATGAACGAGAACATTTTAGGTCTACTGCCTTTTCCGTCATCAAGAGACATCTTTACAGAACTGGTCCCTCCTACACCCCCCATAAAACCGAGACCTTGTCCGGCCTGGTTATTACGGGATACTACGTTATCAAGTGGCTGCTGAGCAGCAGGTTTCGCAGAAAGTGTTCTTAAAAGATGCTTAAAAAATATATTAAGCGGCCCAAATAGAAAGAAAGCAAATAATATAATTCCTAAAAACCACAATATTGTAGGAAAACTTGTAAACGCATGCCACCATGGCATTTTTTTCTTATAAAAGTTAGTTTTTTCAACTAGTAAAACATCTCCACGGGAAGGATTAATCTTCACAAGTCCGGCAATTATATTTTTAGCTTCCTCAACCACATTATCAGGAATACTTATATCAAATTTTACTGTAATTGTTATTTTTTTTATAAACTCTTTCATAATTGTACTTTCTCTTTCTAAAGAAGGCACAACCACCTGAACCTGACTTGGCCGGGAGATATCTTCTCCAATAAGATTTTTTTTAGTTGGAACACCGGGCAAAATGTTTCTTTTAACAGGTTTTTTTTCTTCAGGCTCCACCACCTCAGGTTCTTCTTCCTTTTTTGTCTCGGATATTTTTTCAATAATAGGCTCTATATTGACCATTACAATAAAATCTTCTGTACTTAAAAGTTTTGAAATGGCATTTGTTATTCTTTTTTCAATATTGGTCTCAAGGGCGAGTTTTTCCCTATCTATATTGTCAATGGAATAAAGACAAGGGGATAAATAAATAAATAAACAGATAAATATTACAATCAAATCTGGCCATATGTTGATATGATATTTTTTCTTAGTCATATTTTTTAATTTTACTTTTTAACTTAATACTGTCAACCCCCGCACCAGAACAAGTTCTCGCCTCGCTCAAGCGAGAGCGGAGCGGGCGGTGCGGGGCAGGCCCGTACCGTGAAAGTCTCTGGTACCTGAGATATCTCTATGGAATTACCAACTCCTGACCCACTGTGAGTGACCAGCGGTTTTTAAGCTTATCTTTATTTACTTCGTAGATCTTCCCCCAACTCTTATTATCACCATAGAACTTTTTAGAAATTTCCTGAGGCGTGTCGCCTTTCTGAACTATATATTTTCTTACCATGCTTTTTCCTTTTACTTTTTCAACTTTTGGTGCGGTTGTCTTTTCATCAAGGAATTCTTTAACCTCCTCGTTATCAGGATCATATTTCAAAACTCTTTTCCACATAATTTTTGCCTTTGTGAAATCACCGATTGCCCAATAAGCAGAACCGGCACGCAGTAACGCTGTTATATTATCCTCTTCCAGTTCCAAAATAGCATTACATTCTGCAATCGCCTTAACATATTGACCATCATAAATACTTTCGAGTACCTGCTGGAGTTTTTTATTAACAATGGTTAATCCGGGAATTGATTCCTCTTTTGATGCAACTTCCGGGAATTTCTTTGCTATTACTTCAAATATCTGCTGTAATGCTTCATCCCCTGGTGCAAGCTCAGTTGCATACCGAACAGCATTTACAGCCAAAACGGCATTATCTTCCAAATATGCGGTTATACCTTTTCTTGTTAGTTTTGCAATTTTTGTTTTTCCGGTTTGTTCTTTAATAATTTCTACTATGGGGTCAAGTTTCTCTTTAAGCGAATTGGCTCTTTGATGTTTAGGATTAAAATCCAGGGTTCTGTCTACATTTTCAAGCGCTTTTGAATACATTCCCTTTCTGTAAGCATCCTGAACATTTTTCATTAAAAACTGGGCAGCGCGCTTAACATCTCCGGTTACTACTTCTTTGATAGGCCCCTGAAGCACTTCGTCTTCTTCCTCTTGCGGGAACTCTTCAACCAACTGTTCTAATTTAGGTACCGGACCAAACAAAACAGAAAACGCTATCTTATGTATTCCCGAACTATCATCTATCCCAACCAATGGGAAAAGAAAAGCATAATCAATCTTATAATTTTTCTGTTTTATTCCTAATCCAAAATTCAATCTGCGCATGTCATTACTACCAAAAATCAATCCCCCCCTTAAAGCAAATGATTCTTTTTTAAAATGTTTTTCGAATCCGGCAGCACAGTTTATATTGCCTGATTTTGATACTATTTCAAGCAGCATGTTAGACATTTTAGGCATATACGCAAATCCTACCCTGATTGTTTTTTCAACCTTATCCACTGTACCTGTCGATAATGCAAGATCCGGAGAACTAAGATCCTGAACAACAATGCCAAGATTATATTTTGCGGCAGGACGATAAAGAATTCCGAAATCCATTGAAAGTTTTGATTTCTCTTTACCCTGGGAAAATACAGGATCGGCAACTCCTAACGAGTTCCCTTCATTATCAATAGCATCCTCTGTATACTTATCAGATCCGTATTTTTGGGAAAGCGATTTCATTGTTAACCCAATTCCCAGTTTTGGAACAACTCTTAAGCCATAAGAAAATAATATTTTTTTCTCTGAATACAAACCAGAAAGAGAAAGCGAATGCATTCCTATTCCAGCGGTTCCATATTTACCAAATGGATTGATATACGATACAACCGAGTCTGAAATACTCGAATCATCGTCAAGTCCCATATAAAGCCTGCCGTAAGATGCCATAAACTCATTACTTTTTGCAAGATAAAGTCCGGCTGGATTATAAAAAATAGCATTGCTATCGTTAGAAATAGCGGTATAAGCTCCTCCCATAGCAGCTGCTCTGACACCCGGAGAAATATCCTCAAAGGCAGCATAGAGGCATGTAAAATATAAAATGTAAAATATAAAATGTAAAACCAACCAGCTGTGCCGGATGTAATATCTAAAATCTAAAAAACTAAATCTACTGGATTTTGACTTCATATTTTCAATTCTCAATTTTATATTTTACTTGCCCTATTTCGCTACTACCACCGTTCCGTTTATTACTTCCCCTTCTACCTCAATTTGATATATATATATTCCTGAAGGAACTGCATCTCCGCTATCATACTTGCCGTCCCATGTTATCTTCGGATTATTGATATCAGGGTCAACAAGCATGTCGGCAACATAATGACCGCTTATAGTAATTATCCTTCCACTTACATTTGAATCGTTAGGATTTTCATATATGACAATTAATCTATCATTTCTATTATCACCGTTTGGTGTAATAATTCCCGGCTTTACTTCTATAAGTTTAAAACCGACAGCATAGAGGCAGAGAGGAAGAGAATAAGAGAGCAAGAGAGTAAGTAAAACTATTAACCATGTTTTTAAGGTTTTACTCTGCACTTTGAACTCTGCACTTTGAACTGATTCTTTTATTTTCATTTTTAACCTCCATGGCTATCTATATATATTACTTAGTTTTTAGTGAAAAATCAACACCATATATGTCTCTATATAATTCTGTGGAGGTAACCCCATATACGAACAGGGGTCAACACCATAAATATATCTAAAGTGGATTTTAAGATAAACACTGTCTAAAAACTTAGTAGGGATATTACTTTTTAATTGGAAGTTTTACCGTAAATGTTGCGCCTTTCTTTTCTCCGTCACTTGAAATCAATATTTTTCCATTATGTCTTTGTACAATTCCATAAGATATTGCTAACCCAAGCCCCGTACCTTTACCGGGTTCCTTTGTCGTAAAAAACGGTGTGAAAATTTTACCGAGGTCTTCCCTGGAAATTCCTTCACCAGTATCCTTAAACGAAACTTTGATATATCCATGTTCTGTCTGAACTGCTATCATAAAAATTCCACCGCCCCTCATAGACTGTATTGCATTAGTAATAATATTCAGAAACACCTGCTGTATATGGGGCGGTGATACATACACCTTGGGAATATGTGAAGATGGTTTATCATAATTTTTAACAACACTTACTTTTGATGCTGTTAAATCGGAAGCACAGATTTCCAAAGAAGCATCAATCAATTTAGAGATATCAGTAAGCTCAAAGTGGTAATCTTTCTGCCTTGAAAAATCAAGAAGACTCTTTGTAATTTTCCTGCAGCGTTCAGCAGAATTTATAATTTTTTCAATGGTTTTCCTTAAAGGATCATCGGGAGGAAGTTTCTCGTAAATTACCTGTGACTGCCCCAAAACACCCGTAAGAGGATTATTAAGCTCATGTGCAACACCTCCGGCAAGACGTCCTAATGATGCCATTCTATCCATTTGTATAATCTGAGTTTCCGACTTTTTTAAATTCTTTGCCATTTTATTAAATGATTCTGCCAGTTGGGTAAGTTCATTATTACCCGTAATCTTTATTTCATAATTAAAACTTCCGTTACCTATTTTTTCCGCACCTTCCTTTAGTTTTGATAATGGGCGTGAAATTGAACGGAACAAAACAACGGAAAGAATCATAGCAAGAATTATCGCTATAAGCGACAAACTTACTGAAATTAAAAAATTAGTCTTTTCAATCACAAGCGAACGCTGTTTAGCGGTCTTAAAAGCATTTTCCTTATTATTATAAATATTATTTATCTTTTCCTTCATACCATCAAGATGTGGCAAAACATTTTTTTCCAAAAGTGTAATAGCTTTATCCTTACTACCGTTTTCATATATTTTAATTATATTTTTGTATTTTAAAATCAGATTATCGCTTAAATCAGCAATTCCTGAAAATTCATTATATTCCGACTGTGATACTTTAAATTTTTTCAACTGGCTTAGATATTCCGAAATTTTTTGTTTCAGTACGTTTGAAAACTCATAAAATCTGTTCTTCTCGGAATTTTCACCAAGAATAATATAAAACTCATACGCTGTTGACATTTTATCTAGATAATATTGTATCTCCCGTATACCCGTCATAAGCGAGTAATTACGCACAGATTGGTCTAAATAATGTTTTTGTATCCTTCCCTGGACAAACAGAATCACCGCTATAATTATAATTATACCGATCATTAATGCAAATGAAGCTATTAAACGCCTTTTTATCGTCATAATAACACCGGGGGTAGGCAGTAGTTAAAGTCAAAGATTTTTCTACACCCCACACCCTATTTCCTATACCCTGTTTTTTATCGAAGCATTTTCAATTCTTCTTCTGCTTCCGAAATATTTATTCCTTTATTCTTATACTTATCAACTATCTTTGTAAGTAATGTCTTTCTCTCTTCTACGCTGGCACCTCTTGTCTTAAATCGTCTATAATAAGAAATCGAGGAATTGTAGTCTTTACTTGCTGTTTTCTGCATATCCAAAACAAAGGATTTTTCTCTATTTGCATCAGAAATATCAACGCCTTTATTATTATATTTTTTGATTATTTTGTCAAGTAGCGAAAGTCTTTCAGGAATTTCCGCACCCAACGAAACCCTCTTTTGATAATAAAACATGGAGCTTTTGAACTCTTTCTCTAATTCTGCTTTATGGCTTACGGTTTCCTGAATGATGGATTTCTGTTCTAATTCTTTAGCTTTTTCTTCAGCATCTTTCAATCTCTTCATCTTTTCGATTGACTCTGATTTTATTCTTTCGGCTTCTTTCTGGAACTTCTCTGCTTCTAATAATGCCTCTTTTGCTGCTATCTGAGCACGAATTTTTGCCTTCCTTTCTGCCAAAACTTCTTCCTCTTCTTTTGTCAGATGAGCCTTACCAAATCGTATAGTAAGCGCAAGTTTATGTGTACCGATAGTATCCTTTATACCTGACAAAGGCCATAAGAATGCATAATCAAATGAGAAGTTGTCAAAACGCAACGTAGAACCGAGTGATATCATACGCCATTTGCGGCTACCTACTGTCAAACCACTTCTTAAACCAATATTATTTCCGATAAACCACTTTTCAGTACCCAATAAAACATTCAAATCACTTTCCTTATTGACTGTCTCAAGTAAAATTGAGTATGTTTTCTCTTTGTATGCTGCACCAAGTCTATAAACCGCCGGAACTTTATCTTCGCTAATAAGCCCTATATTGGGTGATGTAAAATTCCTTGCAGCAAATCCAAAAGATATTTTGCTTGAATAGAGATAAAGCAAACCTAAATCACTGGTAAGCGCGGAAGACTCTTTACCATTGGCAAACACAGGATCTCCTGATACTCCTTCTATCTGAAGACGCGTATCGCCGGTCTCATTTATGGCATTCCTGGTATACTCATTGCTGCCAAACTTTCTAGACAGATTTTTCAATGAAACTCCGGCTGAAAAACGGTTTGAAATCTTATGCCCATAAGATAAAGATATTACAGTCTCACTATACATACCTGACAACGCCAAATTATACCAGGAAACACCCGGTGTCCCATATGACTTTATAGGATGCGCATACCCGATAAAAGATGACCCTATTGAAGAATTATCGTCAAGCCCCATAAAAAGCCGACCATAATTTGATGTAAATTCGGATTTCCTCAGCAATGCTATACCTGCCGGATTATAAAACAGAGCATTTGCGTCATCAGCAAGTGCGGTATATGCTCCACCCATACCCTGAGGCCTTGCTCCAATGTTTAGCTCGTCAAAAGCAGCATAGAGGCAGATGACAAATGACAGATGACAGATACAAGTAATGGCAAATACGGCAGTCAACATTTTCAACCTTTTTAATCTTTGATGGTTTTGTGTTTTCATTTTTCCCTCCATTCAGTCTGTTTGTTTTTATTTAACAGCGGGCGGATGAGAGCTGTCCAAATATATCTTCCCCCGAAGATTCTCTGGAGTACCTCCGCACCCGCCCGGTAAAATATATGACAAAT
>JAFGLF010000086.1 GCA_016928195.1 Elusimicrobiota bacterium | reverse complement strand
GGGACTTACAGGTAACACAACGCACAGTATATCAGTAGATGCAAAGAACTCAAATGGAATAATAACCAACTATTCACAACTTACCACGACCTGTACTTTAGCTGAGCCGCCGATAAACTTAATACATTTATCAAATTCAACCACAGGATTCATATGGGCATGGACAACAAATAATCCAAGCGGAACGGAGTTTTACGCAAGTGACGATAATCCGGATAACTCCGGCTGGGCTAAAGACTTATCACAGTGGCAGACAACAATTGTACATTCAACTAATACACAGTATACGCTGTATGTTAAAGCACGCAATCATAACGGTTTTGAGACGGTTGAAGTATCAACAAAGGCATACACTTCTATACAGAAACCGGAAGGAATAGAATTTGGAACGATAAATGCCAGCACTATAAATGTGCGCTATACCGGGATGTTTGATAATCTATCTGCCGGTGATTCCGGTGTTAAGTATGTCAATATAACCGGAGGAACTACATCCTCGTGGCTTATAAATAATTCATGGGAACCTTTTATAGACTTGAGTGCTAATACTCAATATTCATTCTATGCCCGAGCCCGCAACGGAGATGGTGATGAGACAGAATGGTCTGATGTATTTTCTACCTATACATATATAGAACCAGCTCCGGATGTAGAGTTTAATGTATATGTAACTTCTATAGATGCAAGACCGATAGGAACATTCAGTAATATTACATCCGGTGACTCGGGCATCAAAACGTGGAATGTTACAGAATCTACCGATTCAGGTTGGAGACAAAACACCGACTGGTGGTTAGGGCCTAACAATCTTATTCCTAATACGACATATTTCTTTAAGGCAGATTCAAAAAACTTTTATAATATAACAAGTGGGGAAACACAATTGATTGGTACTTCCACTCTTGCTGAATTACCGCTTACACCATCACTAAATTCGGCCTATTCTTCATCTATGACCATCAAAATAAATACAGGGAGCAATCCGCCATGGACGGAGTACTCAATTAAAGTAACTTCAGGTGCTGTTGACCAATATGTAGATGCTGTTAACCAGTTAGCCGGTTCGCCTGTTTATCGGACGACAATGACCTGGACTGATAATATATGGATAACTGGTCTAACTCCGGATACAACGCACATCATATCAGTAGATGCAAAGAATTCAAACGGCGTTACTACTGAGTACTCGCAACTTACCACAACATCTACTTTAGCCAATCCGCCGACAGGTACAGATTTTATCGGTGTGTACGCTTTTAGTGTAATCCTGTCATGGGACAATAATAATAATCCATCGGGAACCCGCTATGAAATATCACAATCCACAGACAATTTTGAATTTAATTTCTCGACACCTGTGCCGCTATCTGCAAATCTTACTTCACTTACTACTACAATATACAATTTGGATATAGATACAACATATTATTATCGTGTGTGTGCAGTAAATAATAATGACATATATACCGTTTTTGATGATGTAGTAAGTACTTGTACGAAACTTGCCATACCGTTTGTGCCTACCGGTTTTGAGGGTGAATCTGTATCACAGACAAGTATCTGTTGGTCATGGACTGACAATGCGACCAATGAAGATGGCTATCGTATCTTTACTTCTACCGATGGGCTGTTATATGACAGTTTTACTGATGATACTACCTATTGGATAGAAAATGAATTAACTCCGAATACATCGTATGCACGTTATGTTCAGGCATACAATTTTTACGGGACCGTCGATTCCAGTAGCGATACCTGCTACACAACGGCGAATTTACCAACTGACTTAATCTGTGTAGATAAAACTACAGCAACAGCAATACTTTCCTGGAATGGAAATGGCGCTACCCGGTATGCCGTAGAGCGGGCCACCGATGTCGGCGGCAGTCCTTATACATGGTCATATATTGCTGAGTGGAATGATTATGTAGTAACCGCAGTTTATAAAGATGAAAATCTGACTTTCGATACCACATATTGGTACCGCGTAAGAGGTTATAATGGCGATATGATTATAACCTCACCAAGTAATCAAATACCGGTAAAAACAGAAGATGAAACACCTCCTTCATCCGTTACCAGTTTAGCGGCTTATCTTGGAGGAACCGAAGAAGTTATTAACTTAAAATGGTCTGCGTCCGGAGATAACGGAATAAACGGGGTAATTTCATCCGGCTATTATGAAGTAAAATGGTCAACCAATTCAGCTGACAGATGGGATAGTATTAATTCAGTTTCATGGTCCACTTCAACAGTTATTCCGGGAGATAGTCAATATAAAGCCATTACGGGACTTATTAAAGGAACGACTTATTATTTCTGGGTAAAGACTGCTGATGAAGTATTAAATTGGTCGGATATTTCTAATACCGCGACTAATTTTGCCCAGCTTGATTATATTAAACCCTCGCCTATTACTGATTTAGCGGCTTATACAGGTTATAATGAAGGGGAAATTAAACTCCTTTGGACTGCAACAGGTGATAATGGTTTATCCGGAGAGATCATTACCGGTAAATATCATATAAAATATACCGATGACCCTGTTCATACATGGAATGATGCTCCGTATGAAATTCAATGGTCAACCGACACTTTACCGGATAATATTGAATCCAAAATTATAAACGGATTAACGGGCGGAACGACTTATTATTTCTGGATAAAAATAGCTGATGAATCGGATAATTACAGTGATTTATCTAACAAGACAACCGCTTGGGCACAGATTGATATAGCACCGCCCGCCTCAGTAAGTCTTTCTATAAATACGGTCACTGATACTTCCGTAGAATTGAATTGGATAGCACCTGGTGATGATGGCCCTCCTGAGGCAGGAGGGCAGGCATACCAATATGACATAAGATATTCCACAACAGGGCCGATTGATACCGATACTAAATTTAATTCTGCTACGCAGGTCAGTAATGAATCAGTACCAAAACCGGCAGGAACAAATGAAACTTTTATGGTTGCCGGTTTAACAGAACAAACTGTGTATTATTTCGCATTAAAAACCGGTGATGAATTATTAAATTGGTCTGGTTTGTCTAACAGTCCGCAAGCAGAAACTTTACCAACCGAGAGAATAATACCTCTTGAACCCGCTGGAATAAAAGGAATATTGAGTGAAGACAGAAAATATATAACTATTACCTGGAGTGCGGTTACAAAAAATGAAAATTTGTCTGCATGTGACGATTTGAATGGATACAATATCTATCGTGGAACCGTTCTCGACGGTGCTTATAGTTTAAGAGGTTTTGTTTCAAGAAAAGCCGCTTTATCCTGGACTGAATCAGAGGATATTACGGGGACAAGATATTACTATAAAATCAGGGCTGTTGATATTAACGGAAATGAAAGCAAGGATTCTCTGGTTGTTGATACGACATCGGACTTAAATATCATTGCTCTTGCTGATGATGGTAAAACAAGTATGATTATACCAAAAGAGGTCAGGAATATGCTATATAAAGGGAGCAATCCTTATAATAATGACATAAGAATAGTTATTGTAAGAAAACAGGAAGAGGAAATCGGTAAAGTAATCTGTTCTTATGAATTTAAAGCATTAAAAGCAGATAATAACGAAGAAATTAAGAATTTTACCATTCCTTCTAATAAACCTAAAGTGAAAATTGCTTTATCATATGACGAAAAAGTAGTTAAACAATCATTATCACGATTGAATTTATCTGCTGATTTATCCGGTGCCGATGCAAGAAAATGGCTGGGTATCTTCTGGTTTAATGGAGTGGAATGGATAAAATTAGGCGGGCAGGTTAATGAAGATTCACAAACTTTTGAAATCAAATCGTCACGATTAGGAAAATACAAAATTCAACAGGTCTTGCGTGCTACCGAATTTGAATTAATTCAAGTATGGCCCCGTAAAACGTTTACTCCTAACGGCGATGGAATTAATGATGAAATAAATTTTGTGTTTGAAAATCCAAAAGAAAGTGTTGTTTATGGGTGTATTTATGATATTACAGGTGCTTTTGTGGCTGATCTTAATTGGGGAGGAGATAATAGTTCTTTAAAATGGGACGGTAAAGAGCGAAATGGGAATGTAGTCAGGGAAGGAGTATATATTTATCAGATAAAATCTGAAGGAAAAATAATCAATGGAACTGTTGTTTTGGTGAAATAAAATGAAAAATTTTATATAATTGAAGGAGATAAAAAAATGGATAAATTAAATAAAGTGGATGTTTTGAAAGAAGTGACAGACGGAATTGCTCATAAAATACGGAATCCTTTAGGGATCATGAGCACGGCTGTCCAATTCTGTATTGCTCACCCGGAAAAAAAAGATAAGGTAAGAAATCATTTGGAAAATATCCGTAAATGTATTAAAGATATAGAGAATACATTAAAATATATTGGCAACTTTTGCCGTCCTTTACAACTTAATTTGAAACCTTTGCCGGTTAAAAAACTTTTAGACAATTTATATTTTGCCGTAGAGGATAGATGTCGCTTGCAGGAAATAAGATTAATAGAAAAATACCGTAATATAAGTTACAGAATTATGTTTGACCAGGATTATTTAGAAGAAGCATTTCTAAATTTTATTATAAATTCATTGGAAGCTATGCCCGACGGTGGTTCGCTTACTCTGGAATCGGATATAGATTCTAATAAAAAAGAAATTATTGTAAAATTTATTGATACAGGCACCGGTATTCTTGATAGACATATAGATGAAATATTCGCTCCGTTTTTTACCACAAAAGCGAATCAGCTTGGGTTAGGTTTATGTATAGCACAGAGAATTATTAATGTTCATAAAGGGAGAATTGAAGTAAACAGTGGTATGGGTAAAGGCACCATGGTTTCTGTATATCTTCCTATGCTAAACCCAGGAGATAAAGATGTTTAAAGTTTTAATTATTGATGATGAACCGGATATGTGCAGGGGGCTATCAGATATTTTAGAAGAGGAAGGTTTCAGCTCTTTGACTGCACACGACGGAAAAGCCGGCCTCGAAAAGGTAAAAAACGAAGAACCTGATTTAGTTATTCTGGATTTGAGATTGCCTGAGATGGATGGAATTCAGGTGTTGAAAAAAATAAAAAAAATTAACAGTTCTATACCGGTTGTTATGATTACGGGTTATGAGGATATAAAATCTGCTGTAGAAGCAACAAGATTCGGTATTTTGGATTACATTACTAAACCTTTTGACAATGAAAAAGTTGTTTCACTCGTAAAAAAAACACTGCAAACTCCGGCTCGGGATCGCTCTAAAGGAATTATGCGAGAGGAATTGCTGGCTAAGTTAAAAACTAAGGGCATCCCGGAAAAAGTTATAAAACCTTCCCCAAAAGAACAACCTGACAAAACACATATAAGAAAAAAGTCATCATTAAGATTAAAAAGGATTCATATAATATTTGCTTTGGTTTTAATAGGATCTACGGTAATAATTATAACAAGAATAAAAAAGGATGCTAGTTATTCATCACCTTCTATGAATCCTTCGGAAATAATGTGGGATGGAAAATATCTTTGGTCATGTGACTGGTATAATCAGAAGATTTTTAAGCATAATATGGATAATTCTCTTTCTATAGTTAAAACCTACCAATTTCATGATATCCATCCTATAGCAGTATGCCTGGCAGGAGATTATATATGGTCTTGTGATGTTTGTACTGGCAAAATTTATGTTCATAAACTTAATGAAAATCTTCCCTTAGTTGCTTCTTATAAGAGTCCTTCTGTCGCGCCTTCTGGATTAGCCTGGGATGGAAAAAACCTTTGGTCCTGCGATGCGGACTCAGATAAAATTTATAAGCATAAAATAGATAATAAACTTTCCGTTATTGATGTATATGCTAGTCCTTCCACAAATCCTTCGGGATTAGCTTGGGACGGAAAAAATCTTTGGTCATGTGATTCGGATTCAAATAAGATCTATAAGCACAAGATGGACGCTACTCTTTCTGTGGGTAGTTGGTATTCACTTTCTGTATATTCTTCTAAAAAAAGTAAATTAACAGGATTAACATTGGATGATAACTATATATGGACAGTTGATGAGGCTAACAAGAAAATTCACAGGCATAGTTTATTCAAAATGAAAATAAGTAAGATATTTAAGTATGAATAAAGTCTGTTCAATTAGCCCGTTCTTTCTGATTTGGCTGACGTTGATTTAAAATTAGCAATTAGGGAGCTACTTTTTTTCTTGCATTTATTTATAGTATTTGGTAAAATTATAAAAATAAATTTTAAAGTAAGCTTTACATTGTATTTTATTTAAATAAGGTATAAGTATGTCCTCTTCTAAGCCTGAACCCTCCGCTGATTTTATCCGGAACATAATTGCGGAAGATTTAAAAACAAATAAAAACGACGGCAGGGTCGTAACACGATTCCCGCCGGAGCCTAACGGCTATCTGCACATAGGCCATGCAAAAGCAATCTGCATAAACTTCGGTATTGCTTCCGAAAACAAGGGCGGAGTATGCCATTTACGGCTTGACGATACAAATCCGTCCAAGGAAGATACTGAATACATCGATTCCATTAAATCGGATATAAAATGGCTGGGGTTTGACTGGGGGAAACATCTTTATTACGCATCCGATTATTTTGAAAAACTGTATGAATATGCTGTACAGCTGATTAAAAACGGCAATGCATATGTCTGTGACCTTAATGCGGATGAAATAAGAGAATACAGAGGAACACTTACCGAACCGGGCAAAAACAGTCCTTACCGCGACCGTTCAGTCAAGGAAAATCTGGACCTTTTTGAACGTATGCGGAAAGGTGAGTTTGAAGACGGCACACATGTGCTTCGGGCAAAAATTGATATGGCTTCTCCGAATCTGACAATGCGCGACCCTACCCTATACCGTATCCGTCATGAATCACATCACAGGACAGGCGATAAATGGTGTATTTATCCTATGTATGATTTTGCGCATTGTCTATCGGATTCCATTGAAGGAATCACTCATTCCATCTGCACTCTTGAATTCGAGAATAACCGTCCGCTATACGACTGGATTCTTGACCAGCTCAATGTAAAATGCCATCCTCAGCAGATTGAATTTGCCAGGCTTAATTTAACTCACACAATATTAAGTAAAAGAAAACTTCTGGAGCTTGTAGAAAATAAACACGTAACCGGCTGGAACGACCCGCGTATGCCCACATTGTCGGGACTGCGCCGTCGGGGATATACGCCCGAAGCAATCAGGAATTTTTGCGAACGCATCGGTGTTGCAAAAAGCAACAGCGTTGTTGATATAGCATTACTTGAATATTGTCTGCGTGAATATCTGAATCTGCGCGCCCAACGGGTTATGGCGGTACTGAGACCTTTAAAAATTATAATAGATAACTATCCGGAAGGTAAAACCGAAGAATTGGATGCACAAAATAATCCGGAGGACCCGACCATGGGTTCCAGGAAAATCTCATTTTCCCGTGTTTTGTATATAGAACAGGACGATTTTTGCGAAAATCCTCCTAAAAATTATTTTCGTCTTGCACCCGGCAGGGAAGTACGGCTGAAACATGCGTATTATATAAAATGTGAAAAGGTAGTTAAAAACGATAAAACAGGAGAGATTTTAGAAGTACATTGTACATATGACCCTGAAACACGAGGCGGCGGGTCAAAAGACGGGCGTAAAGTAAAAGGTACTCTGCACTGGGTTTCAGAACAACATTCTATTAAGGCTGAAGTGCGCTTATATGATTATCTTTTTAAAGATACCTCATTTAACCCTAATTCATTGGAAAAATTAACATCATGCCGGGTAGAGTCAGTTCTGAAAAATGCATTACCGGAAAAACAATATCAGTTCCTGAGGCATGGATACTTCTGCGCAGATTCCGTTGATTCATCCAAAGACAATCTGGTATTCAATAGAACCGTATCATTACGTGACACATGGGCAAAAATTAAATCAAAGTAAAATGAAAACTCTTTACATATTTCAATGGAAAAAAATTCCCTGACCCATTTAAACTATGTACTCCAGCGTTAGGTGCCATAGCATGAATAGGTATTTTTTTTTATTCATATTACTTATCATTCCACCCACTCTCCTTCTTGCCGGAGATAAACCATTATGGTTATGGTATGAACCTTATACGGAAATCTACAGTCCGAGTTTCTCAATGGCTGGTGATGAATTGGTTGTTGTTCGAAAGAAACATATTCCGGATTTTGCTGAAGCGGAAATGTTTTCCGAAACACAGCTCGCTGAATACTACGCACCAATAGAAAAGGACGAACGTTATGCCGATCCGGAAATAGTCATCTTGAAAATTGGGACTAATACAATTTCACGAGTAGACTGGGGCTGGTCTCCGGTATTTTCGTCGGATGGCAGACAAATTGCCTATGAACATCAAAAGAATCCCATCTCGAGATTTCGTGTTCTCGCAAAAACTTTGGCCGGCAATGACATAAGAATCTTTAACCGAAATAATAAGATTACGACAATATTGGCTACTCCTGACAGCGGCCACTTGAGTGATCCATTATTTTCATCGGACGGGAAATATGTTGTTTATTCCCTAGGTGATGCAATTAACGGCGATTTCGCCGGGAATGTAGGTATAGGACGGGTTTCTATTGATGACAAATCCAGTGAAATACTTTATCCTCCCACAAAAGAATTTGGGCTTTATCATATCATTGACCCTAAACATTTCATAAGTAACCATCTTATCGCTTTAAGGTCGAAACCAACAAGCGGCGGTACTTTCTTAGCGAAATCTTATAAGTACGAGCTCTTGGATATTGGTCCGCCGACAAAATCTATATATACATACTATAGGTATGAAAATCAGCAGATTAAGAGAGTTATTTATGCGTGGTCATTATTGAGTTTTGGACCAACCGGGTCAGGAGGACTTCTTATCTATGACGGTGGCTGGCATAGTGCCGGTCAAGAGATACAATCCTGCCGTACGTCATCCGCAGAAGTCCCGGGAATTCTTTCTCCAAATGGCAGCATGACCGCCGTAATTGTCCCGAAAGGAATTGATATTAGGTACACACAAAATCAACATACATTGAAAACTATTAAAATCAAAGGCCGTATCCAAAATATCACATGGTCATCTGATTCCCGCCGCATTGCAGTTGTTGTGACCAAATATCAAGATTACGAAATGGAAATTTTCTCTCGAGATGAACTGTCCGTTTTTGAACTCTAATCCCTGCGTAAAAAATCTGAAGCGTCTCCGTTTCCATACAGTTTATTAATATCTATCTTGACATAGCAAAAATATTTGATATAATAAATCGAAATTGTAAAAAAATTTCTATCTTTAATTCTATTTAGTATATTTTTGTTTTCTTGCTCAAGCATAATTCCTAATAAATTCGTTAGAAAAGGAAAAAAAAGTTATTGCCGCTATGAAAAAAGTTGTAATGATAATTGCAAAAGAAAAATTCAGGGATGAGGAATACTTCCATCCCAGGGATGTATTCTTAAAAGCAAAAATTGACGTTGTAACCGCTTCCTCTTCCGGAGGAACTGCTAACGGTGCTATGGGGGGCACGGCAAATATAGATATAACAATTGATGATATTGATATAATCGACTATGATGCAGTGGTTTTTATCGGAGGCAAAGGTTCGGCAGAGTATTTTGAAGATAAAAAAGCTCATCAAATTGCTCAGGAAGCGGTTAAGCACAACAAAATTCTTGCAGCAATCTGCAGTTCATCCTTAACGCTTGCAATAGCCGGGGTATTGAAAAGCAAAAATGCAACTGTTTTTCAGGGCGATGCGGATGAATTTAAAAAACACGGTGTAATTTATACAGGTAAAGATGTGGAAGTTGACGGAAAAATCGTTACTGCTTCCGGACCGCATGCAGCAAAAAGGTTCGGAGAGAAAATTCTTGAACTTCTTGCTCAAGAAAAATAAATTGGAGGTATAATGTCAAAGATAGCAAAAGTTGTAGGACGGGAAATTCTGGATTCAAGGGGCAACCCTACGATAGAAGCGGATGTTATTCTGGAAAACGGAATCATGGGACGCGCAGCTGTACCGTCCGGAGCTTCAACAGGCGAGCACGAAGCGGTAGAATTGCGGGATGGCGATAAAAAGAGATATATGGGTAAGGGTGTACTGAAGGCAGTAGATAATATCAATAAGACTATCGCACCGCAAGTTGTTGGAATGGAATCAGCCGACCAAACCAATATCGATAAAAAAATGATTTCAGTTGACGGAACAAAAAATAAAGCTAAATTGGGTGCAAATGCAATTCTCGGGGTTTCAATGGCTGTCTGCCGTGCATCAGCCGCAGAAAGGAATGTCCCGCTTTACAAATACATCCGCGATACTTACCGATTATCGATTACCGATTATCGGTTACCCGTCCCAATGATGAACATACTGAACGGCGGAAAACATGCTGACAATAATGTGGACTTACAGGAGTTCATGGTGTTCCCTAAAGGTGCCAAAAGTTTTGCGGAAGCATTGAGGTACGGAACAGAAGTGTTTCATAATCTTAAAAAAGTACTCAAAAGTAAAGGTTATAATACCTCTGTCGGGGATGAAGGCGGTTTCGCGCCAAACCTTTCTTCAAACGAAGAAGCCCTTGAAAGCATAATAGAAGCTATAAAAAAGGCAGGGTATGTTCCGGGCAAGGATATTTTTATAACACTTGATCCCGCCTCGTCCGAATTCTATAAAGACGGAAAGTATGTCTTAGAAGGTGAAAAGAAGGATAAGGTTAAAACATCCCAGCAGCTGGTAGATTTTTATGCAGGTCTCGTAGAAAAATACCCTATTGTTTCAATCGAAGACGGACTTGCGGAAGACGACTGGGACGGCTGGAAAATTATGACTGACAAACTTGGTAAAAAAATCCAGATTGTCGGTGATGACCTCTTTGTAACCAATGTCGAGCGCTTAAAAGAGGGAATAAACAAAAAAATAGCCAATTCAATTCTTATAAAACTGAACCAGATAGGAACTCTTACCGAAACAATAGACACTATAAATATGGCACAGGCTGCGGGCTATACGACCGTTATTTCTCACCGTTCGGGTGAAACTGAGGATTCTTTTATAGCGGATTTATCGGTTGCAGTGAATTCAGGTCAGATAAAAACCGGTTCTGCTTCACGCACAGATAGGATTTGTAAGTATAACCAACTTTTGCGTATTGAGGAAGAATTAGGCAAAAATGCCAAATTTGGTAAATAAAAAAAAGTTATTTCTCTGGATTGGGATAATCATTCTAATTCTGATCCTGTTCGGCAACGAGGGGATGCGCAATACTGTCAGACAAAAAATAGAACTTTCAAAATTAAGGAAAAAACTTGCATCAATTGAAGAAGAAAACAGAAAATTGCGGAAACGTCTCTACCGGCTTGAACATGATCCTGCGTATATCGAACGTGAGGCAAGAATAAAATTAGGGCTTATCCAGCCTGGTGAAAAAAAATATAAATTTATAAAGAAAGAATAGTATCCCCGGGGGATTAATTATGGTTAAATCTGTAAGAAAATGTATTGTCTGTTTTTTCGTTTTTAGCGGAGTCTTTTCGTTTCCCGTTTGGGCTACGGATAAAACGGAGCCCCGCATTATTACAGTTACGGGCGATGCGGAAATCAGCGTTGTTCCTGATGAGGTTATTCTTACTATTGGTGTAGAAACAAAGAATGAAAATCTTGATACGGCAAAAAGCGAAAATGACCGCAGCATATCAAATATTCTAGCAGTAACAAAAAAATATAAAATTAAAGAAAAAGATGTGCAGACCGACCATATCAGCATTAATCCTATATACAAAAACCAAAAGTTTGTCAATTATCAGGTACGCAAGACAGTTGTTATTACACTTAAAGATATTTCCCTATTCGAAGATTTGTTCAGCAATATACTTAAAAATGGGGCAAATTATGTTCACGGCATACAATTCCGTACTACGGAACTCAGAAAATATAAAGACCAGGCACGCGCCCTTGCGGTTAAATCAGCCAAAGAAAAAGCAGCTGACTTAGCCAGGGAATTCGGGCTAAAGGTCGGCAAGCCTAATAAGATTCAGGAATTTCCGTCAACAGGGCAGTCTTACAGCAGAGGATGGGGTTCCCAATATTGGAACCGCGGAATGTCAAACTCTTATATGGATGCCGGTGGATATATCCCGGAAATCGGAAACAATATTGCAATCGGCCAGATTGTTGTAAATGCAATGGTCTCGGTAGAGTTCGAACTTGAATAGAACAATATATTTTGTGTTGAAAAAATCAGATTTTTATTGTATAATATCTATGGCTTCGTAAAACTCAGCCCTTGATTACAGTGATTATAAAATACCGATTACACAGATTAAGTCCATACTATCTATCTGTGTAATCATTAGCCGAGAGCGACTTTTGCGATAGGCTATAATATCTACGCAATGTGCAGGTTCTAACCACCCTTGAGGTTGTTCCCCTACACTTTACTTCCCGATCGATGAGTCGGGAGGTCTTAACCCGCAAACAAATCAATAATCGGGTTTATGGCCAAAAAGGAGGAGTTCATGCCTAATTATGAAACGGTTTTCATATTGAAACCGAACTTGTCGAGTGAAAAGGTTGACACGGTTCTGACAAAAACCAAAGGAATTATAACTTCGAACGAAGGCACCATTATTTTGTCAGATAGCTGGGGTAAAAGACGTCTTGCTTATCCGGTGAAAAAATATAAGGAAGGCAGTTATTACCTTTTTCATTTTTCCTGTGACGGTAAAATCGTCGCGGAACTTGAAAACTTTTTTAGAACCAGTGATTCTGTGATTAAATATATCACCATAAAACTTGATAAGTCACTAAAGAAAAAGACAGAATCTAAAAAAGAAGAAAAACCAGCAGAAACAGATATCAAAAACGAAGATAACTAGAAATACGGTGGAAATATGGTAGAAATATAATAGAAATACTGTTGTTTAAAAATAACAATGAGTTTCTATGAATTTCTATGAGTTTCAACTGCGTTTCGCTTACATGGAGGTTGTATGGCAAGTTTTAGTAAAGTTATTTTAATGGGAAACGTTACCAGGGATCCCGAAGTTAGATTTGCTCCAAGCGGTACTCCTATTGCAGGCTTTGGAGTTGGTATTAACAGGAGATATAAGCTTGCCGATGGTTCGCCGAAAGATGAAGCATGTTTTGTTGATATAACATTTTTTGGGAAACAGGCAGAAATTTGTCAAAACTATGTCCACAAAGGCGACAGCATACTTGTAGAAGGCCGTCTGAAACAGGACACATGGGAAAGCAAAGACGGTCAAAAAAGAAGTAAATTGGTAGTGATAGGGGAGAGACTTCATCTAATGCCGAAAAAAAGCAGTAAAGGTCCGGATGTAGATGAAGATTCCGTAAGTGAAACACCGGTTGAAGAGTATACACCGTCTACTAAAACAAAAAAGAAAAAAGCTGATGAAATACCATTCTGATATTAGGAACGATGTAAACGGATGAAAAACGCGGATTTAAACAGATAAAAGTTCGGATTTATACAGATTTAATCTGTATGCATTCGCTTCCATCTGTCTGAATCGCAATTATAGGAGGGAAATAACATGCCAGGACCAGGTAGTGGTGCACCAAAAAAAAGGTTTATACATAAAAAGGGGAAATTTTCAAAACGCCGCAAAATGTTTAAGAAAAAATTCTGCAGATTTTGTGCAGATAAAATAGAGATTGATTATAAAAATATAGGTCTTATTAAAAACTATATTACCGAAAGAGGTAAAATTTTATCTTCAAGATTTACAGGTGTTTGTGTAAAACATCAGAGAATTTTGACCCGCGAAATAAAAAGAGCAAGAAATATTGCCATAATTCCGTTTTCAAATTTATGAGATTGTTAAAAAACCAGGCAATCTCTGATTAAAAGATTATACGGCAGATTACGCAGATTAAAGTCTAGATGGGAATCTGTGTAATCGTTTTTTCCGCCGCGGCGGATTCGCCGAGGCGAAAGAAATCTGTGTAATCAGTATTTGAAAAATACAATGCCTATATCTACCGCAAAACGTGTTTTAATTTTTTCTATTCTAATATTCTTATTTTTTGTGTCCGGATTTTCCATCCCGGTCATCGGTATATTCTTCTTGCCTTTTTCATCTGTATCGCTTGTGCTTCTGTTTATTAAAAACGGTATCTTAACCGGTTTAATCGGAATTTTATTGTCCTCGCTGGCTATATATAAGATAGTCCCGACGGGATATATTTTTCTTTTTCCTTTCAGCTTATTTGTTGTATTGAATTCTGTAGTTTTATATTATGGTATTATTAAAAAAAATAACCCGTGGCGAATAACCCTTGAATCATGTTTTATAGTATCCATTACAAGTCTTGTGTTGATGCTGTCACTAAACATTGGGGATCCCCAGACTTCAGGAATGGTTAGTAAAATTGTATCCGATATACCTAAAGAAAAACTGGATATAATTTTTAATGTTATCATGAAAAATATTTATGCAATTGCGGTAATATTTATAATGATGAATGTTTTTCTTTCCTACATCTTTTTATCTTTCACTGCTCCAAAGTTTAATATTACTCTTAAAAAACTCCCATCCTTCGAAAAGTGGCGAATACCTGAAAATGTAATATTTATTTTAATTTTTTCTATCCTGTTTTACTTAATAGGTTATCGCTTTAAACATAATACGCTTTCCCAGCTTTTTGAGAACTTACTTTATCTGTTATTTTTTATTTATTTCATAGGCGGAATATCTATAGGAAAATATCTTTTTAGCAAATCCCGTATGGCAATTTTTATTGTATATCTGGTTTTCTTTTTATATCCGCCGTTAGCTGTACTTCTCGGTATTTCTGATGTATGGTTTGACTTTAGAAAAAGACGTCGTAATAAAGAAAATGACATTTCTGTGCAAGATACTGAAGATAAAATATAAATAAGGGGGTAAAAGTGGCAAAGGTTATTTTAAAACAGGAGGTTGCGGGATTGGGAAAAGTAGGCGATGTAAAAAACGTAAAAGACGGTTATGCAAGGAATTTTCTTTTTCCTAAAGGATTAGCTCTTGAAGCAACAAGAAATAATTTAAAAACTGTAGAGAAGTATAAGGCCAAAGCCCTTGAAAATTTAAAAAAAGAAATTGAAAAGGCTCAGGAATTTGCAAATAAACTTTCGGAAGTATCGGTAACAATATCCGTTGAAGTAGGAAAGGAAAACAAAGTTTTCGGCTCGGTTGTCGCATCGGATATTTCAGAAGCATTAAAATCTGAAGGATTTAATATTGATAAAAAAGATATCATTCTCGAACACCCTTTAAAGGAACTCGGGGCTTTTGATATTAAAATAAAAATTCACCATGAAGTTACTGCAATGATAAAGGTCTGGGTTGTCAGAAAGGAGGCTGAAAAATCAGAGGATAAGGGAACTCAGGAGAATAAAGAATAATAAAATGGGAAGGTAGGTATGGCAGATAATATTTTAACCGAAATAATTATACCGCAGAATTTAGAAGCCGAAAGGGCTGTACTTGGGTCAATGCTTATAGAAAGAGAAGCAATAGAGGTTGCCCTTGATATGCTTGAAGAAGGCGACTTTTATGCTACCGCGCACAGAGTAATTTTTCGTGAGATAATCAAAATGTATGATATGACCAAAGGCAGTGTGGATATAGTTCTAATTGGCGAAACTACAAAATCAGAACCTACTGTAGCAGCATTGGGTGGTAATAATTACCTTGCTTCACTTGTGGACACAGTAGTTACAGCATCAAATGTTGAACATTATGCTAAAATCGTAAAGGATAAATCAATTCTAAGAGACTTGTTAAGGGCAGGCAGAAAAATAATCGGGGATGTAACTGCCTCTAAATTGGAAGATATAGACATCGTTACAGATACAATCTCCCAGATTATATTTAATATTTCCGAGAAAAGAATAATAAGAGGGCCTGTAAAAGTAACCAACCTTATAAATCCCGCACTGGATAATATAGAAGCACTTTATGAAAATAAAAACGAGGTTCCTGGTATACCAAGCGGATTTGTTGATTTAGACAGGGCAAGCGGAGGTTTCCGTAAATCAAATCTGATTATTATCGCAGGACGGCCCGGGACAGGTAAAACATCGCTCGGTCTGAATATTGCCGAAAATGCAGCACTTTTACATAAAAAATCTATATTGATATTTTCACTTGAAATGTCAAATGATGAACTGCTTATGAGATTTTTATGTTCCCAGGCAAGGGTATCAAGTACTAAAGTTAGAACGGGATATTTTACAAAGGAATACTGGCCAAGGCTTACAACTGCAGGTGAGAAACTAAAAGATGCAAAAATATTCATTGATGATTCTGCAGCACTTAGCGTTCTGGAAATGAAAGCACGGGCAAGACGTCTTGCAACAGAAATTAAAGATCTTGATCTTATTATCATAGATTATCTTCAGCTTATGGCTGGTAAAACCGGACGTTCTGAGTACCGTCAGCAGGATGTAGCGGAGATTTCACGTTCGCTTAAAATCATGTCCAAAGACCTCGATGTTCCTGTAATAGCACTATCACAGTTGTCAAGGGAACCTGAAAAAAGAACCGGCAGTCAGGCAGGGAAACCGCGTCTGGCAGATTTAAGAGAGTCGGGTGCCATAGAACAGGATGCCGACATGGTTTTAATGCTCTATCTGCCGGAATTATATAGTAATAATCCTGAAAGTATTGAAGCTTCAAGTTTGATCAGTAATGCAGAATTAATTGTTGCTAAAAATAGAAACGGCAGAACCCCTACAATAAATATGAGATTCTTCAAGGAGTATACCAGATTCGAAAGCGCCGGTAAATAATATATGAGTATTCTGAGACAGACGTATGCAGAAATAAACCTTAAAAATATTAAGCATAACTTAGAAATATTAAAAAAATTTGCCGGAAAGAATGTCAACATACTCGCCGTTGTTAAGGCGGATGCTTACGGGCACGGCGCTGTTGCTGTTGCAAAAACTCTGGAAAATACTTCTGTAAAAGTTTTTGGTGTTGCAACAATCGAAGAGGGTATTGAACTGCGGAGAGCAGGGATAAAAAAAGATATTTTAATACTTGGAAGTATATACCCGTTTAGAAACTTTGAAGACATAATAACATATAAACTGATTCCGACTATTGCCAGTGTTTCCGGGCTTAAAGCACTGAATTCTTATGCAAAGAAATTTAATAAAAGGATTTCTTTTCATTTGAAAATTGATACAGGAATGGGCAGAATAGGTATTACTCCCAACACATCGGTAACATTACTGGAAAATATAAATAAATTCGGGAAAATTTATATGGAAGGCATATACTCACATATTCCATGCGCGGTCGAATCAAAAAGGTTTACCCAAAGACAGATATCATCTTTTAAAAAGCTGGTAAATTCTTCCAAATATAAACAAATTAAATATAAACATATTTCTGCAAGCGCCTCTATTTTAAAATATAAGGCCTCACATTTTAATATGGTGCGCCCGGGACTTCTGATTTACGGGCTTCTGCCGTTTGATAAATCCGATAAAGTTCTTCCTACAAAACCTGCTTTATCTCTCAAAACAAATATTATTTTTTTAAAAACCGTCCCTAAAAACACATCAATTAGTTACTGCAGGACGTTTTTTACAAAAAAACGTTCGAAAATAGCAACAATAGCAATAGGCTATGCCGACGGTTTCTTAAGAACAAATTCATCTCCGCCATCGGATGCAAAGGTTCTTGTAAAAGGCAAGAGAGTTCCTGTTGCAGGCAGGGTCTGTATGGATATGGCGATGATAGATGTTACTGATGTTAAAAATGTTTCGGTAGGCGATGAGGTGGTAATTATAGGTTCACAGAATAAGGAAAATATTTCTGCAGAAGAGGTTGCAAAGAGATGCGGGACTATAAACTATGAAATACTTACATCAATTTCAAAAAGAGTTCCAAGAGTATATGTGTAACATCACGAATAGAAACATATAAATAGAATTAACGAATAAATGCCGAATAAAAAAATCGAATCGCATCCGAACTTATTCGTGTCATTTGCTGCAATTCGTGTAATTCGTATTTGAGCGAAGCGAAATGAAAATTATTAATTTAATAGGGAAAAAATTCCTCGAAATATCAGAAGACATAGGCAATGCATATAAGATGTTTACAAAAACAATTTACAGTATGTTTTCCGAAAAAACCGGCAAAACAACTACCATAAATCAGATGATTGCAATTGGTGTTGCCTCGGTTCCGGTTATAGTTCTTACATCCGCTTTTACCGGAATGGTTTTGGCTCTGCAGACAGCATATTCAACAAGAAATATTTTCAACGAACCTATATACATAGGAAGTGTTGTCGGATTTTCAATAGTAAAGGAGCTTGGTCCGGTTTTGACCGCCATAGTCATTGCGGGACGTGTCGGAGCTGCTATTGCAGCAGAACTGGGTACAATGAAGGTTACGGAACAAATAGATGCACTGCACACTTTAGGTACAAACCCAACAAGATACCTTGCAGTTCCGAGATTTTTTTCCATAATTATAATGCTTCCCGTACTTACCATAATCGCGGATATTGTGGGAATATTCGGCGGTTTTTTTGTAAGTATATATAAACTGGGTATAGCCCCTGCTGTTTATAAAGGAGATATACTTGATTACATGCGTGTTGAGGACCTTTTTCACGGACTTATAAAATCTGTTATTTTTGCACTAATAATCGTTACCGTTGCCTGTTACAAAGGATTTAACTGCGAAGGCGGTGCGGAAGGAGTAGGCCAGGCAACCACCCAAACCGTCGTAATTTCTATGGTAATGATTCTTGTGTCCGATTACTTTTTAACAGCACTTCTGGTTTTTCTGGGCATCGGCTGATAAAGAGCGCAAATGACCGCAAATAAAAATCCAAATCACCGCTAATTATTTGTGGTAATTCGGTAGTTGATTCGCGGTAATTCGTATGCTTTTTTATGATAAAAATAGAAAATCTTCATAGATCATTTGGAGATAACCACGTACTCAAAGGTGTTAATCTTGAAATAAAAGACGGAGAAACACTCACAATTATAGGAGGCAGCGGCTGCGGCAAATCTGTTTTAATAAAGCATATTGTCGGACTTTTAAAACCCGACTCCGGCAGAATATATATTGACGGCACCGAAACAACGGGTCTTACGGAAAAACCGCTCTCTGAAGTTCAGAAAAAGTTCGGGTTTCTTTTTCAGAGCGCTGCACTTTTTGATTCCCTGACTGTTTCTGATAATGTTGCATTCGGATTGAGAAATCTTAAACGCTTAACAGAAAAAGATATTTCTGAAAAAGTTGTTAAATGTCTGTCTATGGTCGGTCTGCAGGGAATAGAACATATGAAACCGGCAGAATTGTCGGGCGGAATGAAAAAAAGAGTAGCGCTTGCAAGAGCAATTGCTACGGACCCGAAGTACATTTTTTATGACGAACCGACCACAGGGATCGACCCTATTATGGCAGATGTAATTAATGACCTGATAATTCATCTCCAGAAAAGTCTAAACATAACAACGATTGTAGTTACTCACGACATGGTGAGCGCATATAAAATTTCGAATCACATTGCTATGCTTCACGACGGCAGAATTATAGGAGAAGGAACCCCTGACGAAATAAAGAAAACTGATAACCCTTATATGAAACAATTTACAACCGGGTCATCCGTAGGACCCATAAAAATGAAAATAAAGGAAAGGTGAAACGCAAATTCACGCGAAATGATAAGACAACGCGAATATATACGAATTAAAAGCAGTTATTCGCGACAGTTAGCGTTAGATTAGTCCGCCGCGGCGGATTAAAGCGGAGCGAAGAGGAGCGACTATGAAACAAGAAACAAAAGTCGGAGCAGTAATTATTGTTGGCACACTGATACTCGCAATATCCATTATGGTTCTCTCGGGTGTCAGGGTTCTCGAAAAAGGATATACTATAGATATTCTTTTTAATGACATCCAAGGGCTTTTAAAACAGGCAAAAGTACAGGTAGCTGGTGTCAATGTCGGTTATGTAAAAAATATTACACTTGAGAACGGAAAGGCAAATGTAACTGTGTGGCTTGATAAGGATGTAAAAATCTATTCGGATACAGATGCTTATATATTCTCAACCGGAATTATAGGCGTAAAATTTATACAGCTTACGCCTGGAACTAAAACCGAAGAACTTTTAAAAGATGGAGATAAAATTGTAGGTATTGACCCGATAAGTATTGACAAAATGTTCGAACAGACAGAAACAGCGATAAATTCTCTTTTAGATTCCCTGCTTGGTCTGACAGTGGAAGGCGGTATAAAGTCCACAATCAATAATCTCAATAAATTCACCGCTGATTTAAAAGCTATTTCAAAGGAAATTAAAGATGCTGTTCCAAAAGGACGACTGCAGAGTATTTCAAAAAAATTGGATACAACGTTATCTTCACTTGAAAAAGTGTCAAAATCAATAGAAAAAGGGGAAGGCGCTTTCGGAAAACTTGTTAATGATAAAAAAGTTGAAAAAGATCTTGAATCTACCATCCAGAGTCTCCGTGTCTTCAGCAAGATGATGGAGGAAGCACCCTCAAAATGGATTGTTGACGAGAAAAAAGCCAGAAAGGTAAAAAAAGACCTTATGAAAGAGCTGGAAAGAGAACGGGCGAAAGAACAGAAGAAGTGACCGCGAATATACGCGAATAAACACCAACGCGAATACACGCTAATAAAAAATTTGCGACAATTCGCGTTAGATTAGCGATAATTTGCGTTATTTTTATGAAGACTAAAGAAAAATTTCAATTTATTTGTCAGGAATGCGGATATGAATCAACCAAATGGTTGGGCAGATGTCCTGATTGCGGGAAATGGAATTCGTTTGTAGAAGAACGTAAAGTTCCTACTTCAAAACAAAGACCGAATATTACTAGTTTTTCATCACCTGTAAAAAAAATAAATGAAATTTCCGGAATACAATCAATAAAAAACAGGTATAAAACATATATAAGCGAATTTGACAATCTGCTTGGCGGCGGACTTGTAGACGGTCAAATGGTTCTGATAGGCGGAGAACCGGGAATAGGTAAATCCACTCTGCTTTTACAGATAGCAGGACATCTTTCATCCTCTGCCAATTCTGGCGGGGGACTAACGTGTCTATATGTTTCGGGAGAAGAGTCGTTGGAACAGCTAAAAATGCGTGCCCAGAGGCTAAAAATCGAATCCGGTAATCTCTTTCTTGCTTCTGAAACACTGCTTTCGGAAATAATATCAAAAGTTAAGGATGTTAAGCCGAAATTTCTTTTCATAGATTCTATACAGACCATGTACAGGGATGATATAGGCTCTGCACCTGGAAGTGTTTCGCAAATAAGAGAAACCACTGCTGAACTTTTATCGGTGAGTAAATCGATGTCGATTACAACATTTGTATGCGGTCATGTTACAAAGGAAGGTACTCTTGCAGGTCCGCGTATTCTTGAGCACATTGTCGATACGGTTCTTTATTTCAGTTCCGAACAACATCATATATACCGGCTTTTAAGATGTTTTAAAAACAGATTTGGTTCCACAAACGAAGTGGGAATCTTTGAAATGCTGGAAGAGGGACTGAAAGAGGTAAAAAATCCGTCTGAACTTTTCATCAGTGAAAAACCTACAAATGCTTCAGGAAGTGTAATTACATGCATTATTGAAGGCATCAGGCCGATTCTGCTGGAAATCCAGGCACTTGTATCGTCCACGCCGATGCCTGTACCCAGAAGACAGTTTTCCGGACTGGATTATAACAGAGTAATAATAATAGCTGCGGTTCTGGAAAAACGTTTGGGTATTCGGTTATCCAACCAGGATATTTTCGTAAATGTTGTCGGCGGTATCAAAACAAGAGAACCTTCATCGGATTTAGCTGTGGCATGCGCCATTGCTTCTGCTTTCGGTAATTTTAAGACATCGGCTAAAACAGGAATTATCGGAGAAGTCGGACTTACCGGAGAGGTCAGAGCAGTAACTCATATATCTCAGAGATTGGCAGAATTTGAAAAGCTTGGATTTGAAAAGTGTATAATTCCCAAAGTGAATCTAAAAGGAGTCCGCACAAAATCAAAAATAAAGGTTGTTCCTGTTGATACTGTATTTGAAGCAATAACGGCATCTAAAAATGTAAAATCTAAAATTGAAAATTGAAAGTTAAAGTCCGTTATATTTTACTTTTTACATTTTCTATTTTACATGTAGTTAATAGGAGGTTTTTGTGTTTATTTGGTTAATTAGGTCTTTCGTTATTATTGCAGGGCCCGTTATAGGCTGGTTTCAGATTTCCAAGGATGCCAAAGGAATCTTGATAGGTGTAGGTGTAGCTTTAGCAATCATTTTTATCGAAATTCTCATTGAAATGGTACCCCTTGACTCAATTGTAGCAGGCGGAATAGGTATTATCCTGGGGTTAATTACGGCAAAATTACTGGATTATTCTATTTCTCTTATGGAACATCGCGGAATTGATAATTTTATGAAAACATATTCGGTCTTGATTAAAATGGTGCTTGCATATCTGGGATTCATAATAGCTATTAGAAAAAAGGATGAACTTGCACTCCTTGACAAGGATTTACATCTTTCATCTCAAAAAAGAAATGTTGATCTTAAAATATTGGATACCTCAGCAATTATTGACGGCCGTATTCTGGATATCATAGATACAAACTTTGTTTCCGGTATACTGGTGATTCCGGAATTCATAGTTTCAGAACTGCAGATGCTGGCAGACTCTTCGGATTCTACTAAACGGCAAAGAGGGCGCAGGGGGCTTGACCTTCTTAATAAAATCAGGCAGAATTCAGTCGTTCCGGTAAAAATATTCGAGAAAGATTATAACGATGTCAAACAAACCGATACAAAAATATTAAAACTTGCAGAGGATATAAAGGGTAAAATTATCACAACTGATTATAATCTTAATAAAGTTGCATCGGTTCACGGAGTCCCGGTATTAAACGTCAATGAACTCGCAGGGGTTATAAAACCTGCACTGCTTCCCGGTGAAGTATTAAGTGTTTATCTTATGAAAGAAGGAAAAGAGAAAAAACAGGCAATCGCCTATCTGGACGACGGCACAATGATTGTTGTTGAAAACGGCAGGGGATTAATAGGAAAAAAGGCAGACGTGCTTGTATCAAATATTTTACAGACATCGACCGGTAAAATGGTTTTTGCTAACCTGAAAAATGATACAAACAGATAACCCGCCAACAGCTACGCCCGCCTGACCTTCGTCGGGCAGGCAGTTCTGGCGGGTCGCAGGCGGGGATGACCACATATTTATAAGTTACAATCGGCGTTTATGAAAGTTTCGGCAATTATAGTTGCTGCAGGTTTAGGAAAAAGATTCGGCTCGAAAAAACAATTCATATTTTTGGGTAAAAAACGTATCTTCGAAACAGCTCTTTCAAAATTTTTAAAAGTCCCGGAAATTAACAATATAGTTGTTGTTTTACCCAAGGAGGACCTTACAAGGCACCTTAATCTTCCTGCCGGTGTCAGTATTGTTGCAGGAGGGAAGACAAGACAACATTCGGTTTTCAACGGTTTATGCGTACTTCCATCCGATACCGGCATTGTTATTATTCACGATGGTGTACGTCCGTTCATTACCACACAGATTATAAAAAGAAGTATATTATCAGCTAAAAAATACGGTGCTTCCGTGGTTGCTGTTCCTGCAAAGGATACGGTAAAAATTGTAAAGAATGGCCTTGCCGTTTCAACCCCTGTGAGGAAAAGCATATTCCTGGCACAGACTCCGCAAACATTCAAATATTCTTTAATAATAAAAGCATATAAAAAAGCATTCAAAGACGGATATTTATCTACGGATGATTCTGCACTAGTGGAAAGACTCGGCAAAAAGGTAAAAATAGTTTTAGGTGACTACAAGAACATAAAAATAACTACAAAAGAGGATATTAAAATATTAAAAGATTGAAAAATTAGAAAGATTATGAAAGTTGAAAGATTTGAGGAATTACAGGTATGGATAGATTCGAGAAAATTAGTAGCAGAGGTATATAGACTAACTTTAAATGACAGATTTAAAAAAGATTTTGGCTTAAAAGAACAGATACAACGCTCCGCTGTTTCAGTTATTTCAAATATAGCAGAAGGATTTGAACGACACAACAATAAAGAGTTTATTAGATTCCTGATATATGCTAAAAGCTCTGCTGGTGAATTACGAGCACAATTATATGTTGCGGTTGACATTGGTTATATTTCCAGAAATGAGTTTGAAAAAGTTTTTAAAAATACTGTGAAAATTTCTCAACAATTAGCAAATTTTATAAAATATTTAAGAAAATCTTAAATCTTTTAAATTTTTGTAATATTTTAATCTTTCTAATTTTCAAATTATGAACTCTGAACTACATGTCGGTTTCGGTTACGATATTCACAGGCTTATAAAAGGCAAGTCCATTTATCTTGGAGGCATAAGAATCCCATTTTCAAAGAAATTCCTTGCCCATTCGGATGGAGACGTACTTTTACATGCTGTATGCGATTCACTGCTTGGTGCGGCAACACTTAAAGACATAGGACATTACTTCCCTAATACGGAAAAAAAATACAAGAATATCTCAAGCGTTATTTTACTTAAAGAAACCTGTGGTTTATTGAAAAAAGCAGGATATAAAATCATTAATATTGACACAATGCTGGTCATAAAACAGCCCAGGATTTCTCCTTATACTGCAAAAATGAAAAAACTGATGTCTAAAATCGCCGGGACAAAACATATCAGTATAAAGGCAACTACAAACGAAGGAGTGGGGGAAATAGGCAAAGGCAAGGCAATCTGTGCTTATTCAGTATGCTTAATTGAAAAATGCTGAAACTTTATAATACATTATCCAGAAAAAAAGAAGAATTTGTACCGATAAAAGAAACTGTCGGATTTTATAGTTGCGGTCCCACTGTTTATAATTATGCCCATATCGGCAACCTGAGGGCTTATATATGTGCAGATATTCTAAAGCGGACTTTAAAATACAATAATTATAAAATAAAACATGTTATGAATATAACAGACGTGGGACATCTTACAGACGATGCAGATTCCGGTGAGGATAAGATAGAAAAAGGCGCCGAAAGGGAAGGGAAAACTGTTTGGGAAATAGCAGATTTCTATACTAAAACCTTCAAAGATGACATGAAAAAACTTAATATACAGGAACCCGATGTCTGGTGTAAAGCAACCGAACATATTAAAGAAATGATTGATATGATCAAAAAGATAGAAACTGCAGGTTATACATATTCAGCAGGCGGGAATCTTTATTTTGATACGAGTAAATTCAAACACTATTCGGAACTTGCAAGATTAAAACTGGATGATCTTAAAGAAGGTGCTAGAACAGAAGTTGATGAAAATAAAAAACACCCGAGAGATTTTGTTTTGTGGTTTTCTCTTGAAGGTTCAAAATTCGGTAAATCTCACACCATGAAATGGGAAAGCCCATGGGGTACCGGGTATCCGGGGTGGCATATCGAGTGTTGTGCGATGTCCTCAAAGTATCTCGGGAATCAGTTCGATATTCACTCAGGAGGTATCGACCATATTCCGGTTCATCATACAAACGAGATAGCTCAGGCAGAGACAGCTATGAATGTACATCCGTGGGTTAAACTATGGTTTCATAATAATTTCCTTATTGTTAAAGAAGGCAAAATGGCAAAATCTGCCGAAAACTTCCTAAAACTTGGTTTATTAGAAAAAAAAGGCTATAGACCGTTATCATACAGATACTTCTGTTTGGGTTCACATTACAGGTCAGAACTGAATTTTTCATGGAAAGCTTTGGATAACGTGGAAAACAGTTATGAAAAATTCAAAAACAAAATAATCGAAATCAGAAATAATAAAAAAGGCGGAACTACAGATACCAGCAGTCATATTAAAAAATTCGAATCAGCAATAAATGATGACTTGAATACGCCGGTAGCATTGGCAGTTACACTGGATCTTATGAATGATGATAAAATAGCTGCTGATTCGAAATATGCTGCCATTTGTAAATTCGACGAGGTTCTCGGATTAAATATCGGCGAAATGAAAGAAAATAAAATCGAAGCATCTGCCAATATCCAAAAACTACTTAAGGACCGGGAACAGGCAAGAAAAAACAAGGACTGGAAACTGGCCGATGAATTGAGGGATAAAATCAAAAAAGAGGGTTTTGAGATCGAGGATACTAAAACCGGTCCTAAACTCAAGAAAACATAGCTCGCAGAAACCGCAGAAGTTTCGCTGAGACCGCTGAGAAAATCTCTGCGTAATCTGCGTCCGCCTCCGCCAGTTGGCGGATGGCGGATTCTGCGTAATCCGCGGTTGAACTATATGAGTACAGAAATCATTTACGGAAGGCACCCGGTTTATGAGGCACTCAGTGCCGGAAAGAGAAACTTTAAAAAAATACTTATTGCCAAACACTTCAAAGGAGATATTGTTAACCATATATTGTCTATTGCACGTAAGAAAAAAATTATTGTACAGTTTGTCGAAAGCCGCAAACTGGTTTCTTTTTCTCCTAATAACCAGGGCGTTGTTGCATATGTATCACAAAAGGAGTATATCCAGTTCGAACAAATGATAAAACTGCTCAAGGAAAAAAAAGATGCGGCTGTATGTATTCTTGACGGTATAGAAGACCCACAAAATCTCGGAACCATAATACGTTCGGCGGTCTGTTTCGGAATAGATGCTATAATTGTACAGCACAGAGCAGCAGCCGGTATTTCAACAGGCACTTCAAAAGCGTCCGCAGGAGCAATAGAACATATTCCCATTGTCCGCATTGCCAATATAGTTTACGCCATAGAAGCGCTTAAGAAAAACGGTTTTTGGATTTACGGTGCTGATATGTCGGGTGAATCAATGCCGGAAAAGGAAATAAAAGGCAAGGTAGCAGTTGTAATAGGCAGCGAAGGAAGCGGTATGCAGAGAACAACAAAAGAAAAATGTGATTTTTTAATAAAGATACCTATAACCCAAAAAATCGGCTCATTGAACGCAGCTATGTCAGCTTCAGTAATATTTTATGAAATAAACCGCCAGAGGAACCCTGTACCAGAGTAGAACTCGATACAGGGTTTACCCTATACCGAACTTGTTCTGGTGCGGGGGGTTGACCCCGAAGAATCTTAAAAAGATTTATACGGGGTTGACAAGTCGGCTAAAAATGTTATAATTATTCTGATAAGCACATAGACTCCATTCGTGTTTCATTCGTGATTTTTTGATTATTCGTGTACATTCGTATATTTAATGATTAAACTAACAAAATTGAACGGTGAAGAACTGTATATAAATCCTGACTTAATCGATAATATGGCGTGTCATCCCAACACGACTATTATCTTAACTACAGATTCGCAGATAATTGTTAAGGAAAGCCCGGATGAGGTAGTAAACAGAATAGTCGAATTTAAAAAAAGAATTTATTCTAAACACAACGCGAATACACACGAATAAAATACAGAACGCGAATATTCGCGAATATCAGCGTTAGATTCGCGCCCGCCCGCCAAGGTTTAGTGGCAGGGGAATTAGCGTTTCCGAGCGTAGCGAGGTAGAATATGGATATAGCGACAATTACAGGTATAATTGTATTTTTAGGATTAGCTATTGCGGCAATCGTACATCAGCAGGGTTTTGCCGCACTACAGCTTTTTATCAGCATGGAAGGTTTTCTGGTAGTAATCGGCGGAACCTTCTGTGCGCTTCTTGTCAATTATCCGCTAGGTCAGGTATTCGGTACAAGAAAGGTTTTAAGAAAAGTGCTGTTTACAACAACCGATGAGGACACAACCGAAATCGTCAGTACTTTTGTTGATTTTACAAAAAAAGCAAGGACAGAAGGAATTCTTTCGCTGGAAACCGATGTAAAAGCTGTAAAGAACGATTTTATGAGAAGAGGTACCCAGCTTGTAATAGACGGTTATGATTCTGAATTTATAAGAAACATGTTAGAGACAGAAATCGGGTTTATCAGGGAAAGACATAAAGTCGGTCAGGAAATTTTCAATTCACTCGGAACTTATGCGCCTGCATTCGGAATCATCGGAACGGTTCTCGGAATGATTCTTCTTTTGAGCAGTGTTGACGATCCGTCAAAAGTACCTGCAAGAATGGCACTGGCACTTTCTGCGGCATTCTACGGTCTTTCCGCAGGGTATCTTTTGTTTTATCCTATGGCAGGAAAATTAAGACGCAGAAGCGAAGAAGAGCTTTTAATAAAAGAAATCATTATTCGCGGGGTTCTGCTTTTACAATCCGGTGTGAGCCCTATAATAATGGAATCAAACTTAAAGGCATATCTGGAACCGACACAGCGGCTTGCTATAAAATCAACAGCCGCATGAACATGATTACACAGATTAAACTGCAGATTACACAGATTAATTCAATAGCTGGCGAGACGCCCTTAAATCTGTGTAATCGTCTTTAGAAATCAGTGTAATCATTTATCAAATTATGTCTATTCTTAAACCGCCGAGAGGATTTATCTCTGAAAATGACCCCAGGGTATCACAGGTCGGCCATGCAGCACCGCCATGGCTTGTCAATTATGCCGACCTGATGACGGAACTCTGCGCATTTTTCATAATGATGTATGCACTGTCCGTAGCTTTTTCAGGAACGATGCAGGAAACTGCAAAAGCAGTAAAAGAAGCAATGGCACAAGAGAACATTGCAGGCGGCTCGGAAATGACAAAAGACGGACTAAAGATTACTTTTCAAGAACAGCAGAAAGTCCCGTTTTTTGTTTCAGGCAGTGCGGAACTTCTTCCTGCTATGAAGACATATATTGATAAGATAGCACCCATGCTGAAAAAGAGTCTGGAAAAAATCGAAAGCAACACACTTATAGTTGAAGGACATACGGATAATGTTCCGATAGCAACCAGCCGTTTTGCATCCAACTGGGAGCTCTCAACCGCAAGAGCGACGACCGTCGTAAAATATCTTACACAAAAACATAACCTTCCGGAAGCAAGAATAGCGGCAATCGGTTACGGAGAACATAAACCTATTGCAGAAAATGATACGGAAGAAAACAGAAGATTAAACAGGCGTGTAGTTTTTTTGATAAAGATGGGTTCATAAAAGACAAGAGGAGGCTACTTAGATGGCAAAGAGGTACGTGTATTTTTTTGGTAAGGGACATGCAGACGGAAATGAAAAGATGAAAAATCTTTTGGGCGGAAAAGGCGCCAATCTTGCACAGATGGTAAAGATCGGGCTCCCGGTGCCTGCCGGTTTTACGATTACTACGGAAGTATGTACGCATTATTACAAAAATAAGAGGAAATATCCGAAAGAATTAATCCGCCGCGGCGGACAGGTAGAAACTGCTCTTAAAAAAGTAGAAAAAGTCATGGGATATAAATTCGGGGACATGGAAAATCCTCTTCTTGTATCGGTAAGAAGCGGTGCCAGAAAATCCATGCCGGGAATGATGGAAACGGTACTGAATATCGGTCTTAATAACAAAACCCGGGAAGCATTGATCAAAAAAACAAACAATCCTAGGTTTGTATATGATGCACAGCGCAGGCTGATACAGATGTATTCCGATGTAGTCATGGAAAAGGCGGCAGGAATCGAGCCTGCAGAAGGAAAAGGTATTCGTCAACAGCTGGAAAAAGAACTTCACAATATGAAAGAAAAAAAAGGTGTAAAGCTGGATACCGAACTGACATCAGATGATTTAAAAGAACTTATTGAAATATACAAAAACAAAGTTAAAGAAGTTTTGGGAAAGGAATTTCCTGAAGACCCGATGCAGCAATTATGGGGCGGTATTAGTGCGGTATTCCAGTCATGGAACGGCAAACGTGCAATATCCTACCGGCGCATAGAAAATATTCCTCATGAATGGGGCACAGCCGTAAACGTACAGGCAATGGTTTTTGGAAATATGGGTGAATCGTCAGCTACCGGTGTTGCTTTTACCAGAAATCCCGCAACCGGAGAAAAATTGTTTTACGGTGAATGGCTTGTCAACGCTCAGGGGGAAGATGTGGTAGCAGGAATAAGAACACCCAACCCTATAAACGAAGAAGGTAAAACCGAACACACCAAGGACCTTCTCTCATTGGAAACATCAATGCCTGAATTATATAAACAGCTTGATACAATACAGAAAAAGCTTGAAAAACATTATCATGATATGCAGGATATAGAATTTACAATACAGGAAGGAAAACTCTGGATGCTTCAATGCAGGGTAGGCAAAAGGAACGGACCTGCTGCTGTCAGAATGGCAGTTGATATGGTAAAAGAAAAACTGATAAAAAAGGAAGAAGCGGTAACACGTGTGACTCCGTCACAGTTAGACGAACTACTGCATCCTATTATAGACCCTGCTTCTGAAAAAAGTTCCAGTCCGCTGGTTAAGGGTCTTCCCGCAGGGCCGGGCGGTGCAACCGGTATGATTGTTTTTACCGCAACTGATGCAGTTGAATGGAAAAAACAGGGAAAAGATACCATACTTGTCCGCGAAGAAACCAATCCTGAGGATGTTGAAGGTATGCGTGCAGCCAATGCTATTCTTACCGCGAGAGGCGGAATGACCTCGCATGCAGCGTTAGTGGCACGCGGCTGGGGTAAATGCTGCATTGTAGGTGCAGGAGAACTCAATATTGATTACAGAGAAAAGACTTTAAAAGTCGGGGATAAGATATTAAAAGAGGGTGAATGGCTGTCATTAAACGGTTCCAAAGGTACTGTATATCAGGGCCAACTCCCGATGGTAAAAGCTGCCGAGGAGAATCCTTACTTTGTTGAATTTATGAAAATCTGTTCAGCAATAAAAAAACTCGGCGTAAGAACAAATGCCGATACACCCGAAGATGCCGAAAAAGCCAGGAACTTCGGTGCCGAGGGTATTGGGTTGTTCAGAACCGAACATATGTTTTACGGAAAAAATGCCGAAGAGCCTCTTTTTAAACTCCGTAAAATGATTATATCAAAAACTGAAGACGAGAGAAAAAACGCGTTGGATGAGTTGTTTCCTTTTGTGAAAAATGATATCAAAGGAACTCTGGCAGCAATGGAAGGCAGGCCGGTTGTTATACGGCTTCTGGATCCGCCTCTGCATGAATTTGTGCCTAAAAGAGAGGATGAATGCAAAAAACTTGCAAAAAGTCTCGGTATAGATGCCGAAGAATTCAAAAAACGTTCAGATGCTCTGCATGAATCAAATCCCATGATGGGGCATCGTGGTGTCCGGCTGGGAATAACATACCCTGAGGTTGTAAAAATGCAGGTTCGTGCAATTTTCGAGGCAGCGGCAGAACTTATAAAGAACGGCGATAAAGCATTTCCCGAAATAATGATACCCGTTGTTTCCTCAGTCAAAGAGCTGGATAATCAGAAACAAATTGTAACACAAATATATAAAGAGGTTGTTTCTGCTTTTGGTATTAAAAAGATCCCATATCTTTTCGGAACCATGATTGAAATTCCAAGAGCGGCCCTGACAGCCGGGAGGATTGCGGAAATTTCCGAATTCTTCTCTTTTGGAACAAATGATCTCACACAAATGGGATTTGGTTTTTCACGTGATGATATAGGCGGATTTATGCCGGATTATCTCAAAAAAAATATCCTTCCAGGTGATCCCTTTGCAGTAATTGATTTTGAAGGCATAGGAGAATTGATAAAAATCGGAATTGAACGCGGCAGAAAGACAAAGAAAAATCTGGAAATCGGAATCTGCGGCGAACATGGTGGTGAACCGAGTTCGGTGAAATTCTGCCATAATGTGGGAATGAATTACGTATCATGCTCACCTTTTAGAGTTCCTATAGCAAAACTTGCTGCCGCTCAGGCAGTTGTGGAGGGAAAAAAGAAAAAATGAAAAAATTCCTTAACTTGGCACTTGTAACTTGTAACTTGTTAGCTGTCTTTCTTGTCGGTTGTTTATGGCAAAAAAGGGCGGTAAGAGCCGGTGATTACTGGGGGAACCAGGCTGCAGTTCAGCAGTTCCAGAGAGCCGAGAAATATTATTATGACGGTAAGTACAACGAAGCAATTGCCGAATACCAGTATTACATCGACCAATTCGGCGATGTTTATTATGGAGATGAGGCACAGAAAAAGATATCGGAAGCATTTGTCAGAATGAACCAATGGAATGAAGCAGCTGAGGCATATGAAGAACTTGCAAATGAATATCCTAAAAGTCAGTATGCTTCATGGGCACTTGAAGAATCTGCGAAAATCCATGAACAGCTTTCAAAATTTAAAGAAGCAATAAGGGTCTGCCAGAGAATTATCGAAGAATATTATACTCATCCTCAAAGACCGGGTGCCGTAAAAAAAATAAACCAATTATTGGATGAACAATTCCCTGAAAACAGATGGGCAAAAAAGAAGAAAAAAGAACTGGAAAAAATCATATTAAAAAAACAAAGGGAGTAATATGAAAAAACCCTTATATTCTTTACTGCTCACTGCTAACTGCTTACTACTCACTGTCTTTTTAGGTTGTTCAGGGATTCCCCTGATTGGCAAAAAATCAACCGGGGGTAAAATTACGATAATTAATGAAAATCTCAACCCTGACCGGCTTGTTGATGTGAAAATTATAAAAGAACTTGCAGGCCAAAAAAAGTTCTTAATTGTATCCAATGACCGATATACGGATTGGCTGCTTGGCTTTCTGAAAGGTGAGATTGTTGATGAAAAAGGGGTCCCGTTGGAAAATATTCAAATAATAGTAGACGGTATCGGCTTTGAAAATGCGGTAACCGATATTAACGGGATTTACAAAGTCAGATTCAAAATTCCGATTGTTAAAGGTATTGCCGATGCAAACGGAAAATTAATAATTCATCCAAAGTGGGAAACCGAACTTGAGGTTAAGGGGATGTCCTATCAACCTACAATTAAAGATGCGCCTTTCAGGATTTATTATAACGGAAACGCAGGTGGAATTGTTGCTCTGAACGAGGGCAAACTTCCGCCCACCATAACTCTTAATAAAATAACCCAATCACAATACAAACAACAAGTAAAACATAAAAAAACTCTTGAGAATAAGAAACCGGTAGAAAAAAAAGAACCCTCCAAGAAAGCTGCTCCTGCTCCTGAAAAAACACCGGAAATTGGAATTGAAGATGATTTATTTAAAGCACTGGAAGATTTTAACAAATAGATTTTGTATTTGATTCTATGAATCTATTAGGTATTCTTTTTGTCGGAACAGTTGTGGGATTAAATCTTCTTCTTCCCAGTTTGAAGGATGATAATTTCGATTACTGGTTCAAAAAAGCCGTTAATTCCAACAGCCCTCTTGTAAAGATAGAATGTTATACAGAAGCAATTAAACTATATAAGGATTCTGTCGGAACCGAAAAACGTGTAGAAACATATTATAACCGCGGTTTAGCATATATTTCCAGCAATCTGTATGATGATGCAATCAGTGACTTTACAAAAGCAATAGCTTTAAACCCGAAATATGTAAAAGCATATGTCCAGCGGGGAAATATATATTACTATAAACTGATGTATAAGGAATCTATAGACGACTATACTGCAGCAATTGAATTAAAACCGGATTTTGCAGGTGCATACAACAACCGCGGGATTGCCTATGATGATATAAAGTTATATGACAAAGCTATTAACGATTACAGTAAAGCAATTATGTTAAAGCCGGGATATGCAAATGCATATCATAACCGCGGAATTACATATTATAAAAAAAAGCAATTCGATAAGGCAAGAACCGACTTTACAAAAGCAGGAAAATACGGATACATATACTCACAGAACGTCAGTAAAAAAATAATCAATGAATAAATCTGATATATAGTGAACAAGAAAATACCTATAATCATTTTCACAGTCCTGTTTTGTTTCCCCTGCCTTGTTTTTCCCTATAACAAAATTAAAAACATCGAAATTATTCTTGACGCTTCCGAAAGTATGAATAATGAAATCGAAGGCGAAAAAAAAATCGATATCGCTAAAGAAGTGATATCAAAAATGCTCTCATTACTATCGCCTCAATCAACCGGATATCTTAAAATCGGACTAAGAACTTTTGGAGAAGAAAGAGAAATGGACGCTGGAAAGGATTCCCGCCTTCTTGTTCCTATCAGGGAGGTAAATCTTCGGAACTTTGAGGAAACTTTAGGCGAAATAACTCCAAAAGGATATAGTCCGATTGCACATTCGATACTTATGGCAGGCTATGATTTTCCTTTCTCCGAAGATAAAATGATTATACTTATTACCGACGGTAAAGAAACCTGCGGGGGCGATCCTGTAAAAGCGGTAAAGCGTCTGCAGAGGGAAGGTATAAATGTCGTAGTTAATATTATCGGTTTTGATGTAGATGAGGACGACAATGAATCTTTAGCGGAAATTACCTCTACTTCCGGCGGAACATACACTGACGTTATAAACGCAAAATCTCTCGAATTAAATTTTGAGAAAATAATAGGGACTAAAAACTTCGTAAAAAAACCTGAAAGAAAAAAGGTTATGGAGAAAATCAGAAAAAAAACATTTTTGAAAAAATCTGATATTCAAAAAAAACCCTGGATTGTAAAAAAATCGGAAGTCATAAAAAAATCCGGGATTATAAAAAAACCGGGGGGTGCAAAAAAATCTGAAATCGTAGAAAATCTTGGAAGAAAAAATGGTTCTGAAAAAAAAGCATATTCCGACCGGGAAATAGTAAGTTTTAAACGGGATGAGTGGATTGAAACAGACCCGGTAGCAGCCATGAAATATTCATTGATTTTTCCCGGCTTAGGACAGTTTTATACAGACAGACCGGTAAAAGGAATTATAGATTTTGTTACTGCATGGACATTGATTGGTTTTAATTGTAGTATTACACAGTTACACGAATATAGAACTGACCCGCAAGTATCCTTTACAAAAGACTTTTTGGATTTCTCATGTATAAACTATTATATTTCAGGTGCTGCCGGAGTATATTTTTATACAGAAAAAAGAAATAATAAAGACCATTGGAAAATAAAATCACCCGAGGGTGCTTTTTTGAGGTCTCTGATTATTCCGGGATGGGGACAACTTTATATCGCAGAAAATCCCGAAGCAGGATTTTCTTATATGTGCTGGACAGGTTTTTTTTATTATAAACTCTACAATCCTGTACCGCATAATGTCGATTCAACTCAT
>JAFGLF010000085.1 GCA_016928195.1 Elusimicrobiota bacterium | reverse complement strand
TTTTGAAGCCAACTCACGCAATTTATATAATATAGAGAGCGGGTCAACAACACAGACATCCACATCCACGTTGTGTAATGTGCCCGGTGAGCCGACATTGGTTGAAGTTTACGGCTCAAGCATTACATTACAGATAGATACAAACAGTAATTCATACTGGACTGAGTACAGTATAAAAATGGCATCAGGTGTAAATAGTACAGACCAGTATCTGCAGACAGGCAGTACTTTTGCTGCAGGACCGGTTGTTTATCAGTCAACAGTTACATGGGGAACAGAGATATGGTTAAAAGACCTTGTGGCAAACACATCACATACTATATGCGTCAATGCAAGAAATTCCAACGGAATAAACACTGAATACTCTATAACCATTACTACCGATACCCTGCTGAATCCTACAAGCGGATTGTATGTAGTATCGCGCACAACATATTCCGTAGGTCTTAAATGGTTCAGGAACAACAATCCGTCTGATATACTGTACGCAGTGTCGTTCTCCAGCGATAATTTTGCAGCACACGTTTCTACCATAGTCGCATTATCCGATAGTTTCACAGCCACGACCACAGCTGCTTATTCTTTGACAGCAAATACCACCTACTGGTTCCGCACATGGACATCCACCGCGGTCGGCGGCCAGGTTTCCTCTTATGACGGTCCTGTAAGCACAATGACAAATTCTTTAGCACCCAATGCGCCGATAAATCTGAGTGTAGATTCTTCACAGACAACCACAACCCAAATAAAGTGGAATTTTACTGACAATGCTGTAGACGAGGAAGCACTTTATGTATCAAGCGGAACGAATACAGGTATGCGTGTATCCGGCAGTCTCGGCCAGCTACCCGGCACAGGAACAACAACATCATATATTGAAACAAGTCTCAGTCCCAACACACAGTATACGCGATATGCCGAGGCGTATAATATATCCAACAGTTCCTGGTCGGTTCCGATAAGCACATATACCCATGCCGATATTCCGGTAAGCTTTGCAGTGGATACTACAAGTAAGGAATATATAAAACTTACATGGAGTCCTGCGACTGTCGGCGGTAATACAAGGTATGCAATAAGCCGTACAACGGATACAGGCGGGACATGGAGTTTCATAGTGACATGGTCAGATAATCTTACGGCAACAACTACCACTAACTACGGACTATCTGCCGGGACAACTTACCATTACAGACTTTACGGTTATAATGGTATGGGAGCAATAACAACAAACTACAGCGGTCCTTTGAGTACAATGACCGTTCCCCAGAACGACCCGCCTGTAATTTCAACGGCAACGGCGATAACCTGTATATATTTTGAAGGCAACAAGGCGGTTATCAGGGCGGTAGTTACAGACGACAACAAGATAACAGAGGTAACGCTTTACTACAGGAAGAAAGGCGAGACCGATTGGGAGGAGGCATCATTCAGTCCATTGCCGTCAACAACGTCGTATAGCGGCAGTGCTGTGATACCCGGAAGTTATGTCACCAAAGCAGGAGTTGAGTATTACATACGTGCCTATGATGATACATTGTACGGTTACTGGAAATCAGCTGCCTCTCCGCAGGAGATAACCGTTAAAAAGATTTATGGCAAGGGTATTACGTCCGGCAATGTAAATGTACCTGATGAAAACCCTGACGACGGCGAAACAGGGATATACATACCTGCAGGAGCACTGGACTCCGGTATCCAGATGTTGATTGAACAGAAGGAAGCAGAAGATGAGTTGCCTACAACCGAAACGTTTATAAATACGCGTAAAAACAGCGCGAAACCGGTAGCGGTATTTGAATTTGGACCTGACGGTACACGATTTAAAGTACCGGTAACCCTGACAATAGTATATTTTGATGATGTGGTAACTGCAGCAGGAATAGATGAGAGCAGATTACAGATGTACTGGTATAACAGCGGAAAATGGAGACTTTTGGGCGGTACAGTTAATACAGTCAATAACACGGTATCTGCAAAGACGGTCAGGTTTAGTAAGTATGCATTATTTGCGTCAAAGAAAGTATCCATTACAGCAGGCGAAAAAACATTCCTTACACCTTACATACCTGTACAGTTCAGCGATATTACAGAGCTTACGGTATATGACATAAAAGGTCATACGGTTATAGAGCTTGAGGCATTATCAGGTACGAATATAGTGACATGGGACGGAACAGACGAGAATGCGGACACTGTAGAGTCAGGAGCATATATATACAAAGCAACGACTGTAGCAGGCGATGAAAAATACGGAGTGATAGTAGTATCTAAGTGATCCGTAAGGATTACTTAGTCCTGAGCGACCGAAGGTAGTCGAAGGATGAAATAAAAATAGAAAGTGAGAGAGTCCGCCACGGCGGATCTTCGCTTCACTTCGATAAGAGAGTGAGAGATTATGAATAAAAAAGAATATTATATATTAAATTCAGGATTTAAGAGATTTTTGGTGTTAACTTCTCTCTTTTCTCTTCTCTCTTCTCTCTGCCTTCACGGTGCTTTTAACGATACCGGCTGGGGAGTGAGGCCTGCTGGTATGGGCGGAGCATTCTGTGCAATAGCCGACGATGTCAACGCGCCTTTGTATAACCCGGGCGGTCTTAACCAGCTGGATAAAAAAGAAGCGACATTCATGTATGCTAAGCCGTATATGGGACTGGAGAATGTCAGTTTAGGCAGGATGTTTTTGGGCTACGTACATCCGATAGACAGTGGAGTAGTCGGAATAAACTGTACGAATTTCAATGGTACTGAACTTTACCGTGAAAACAGTTTCAGTATATCCTATGCCAGGGAAATATACAGAATTAAAGGGACTGGCAGGTTTTATGCAGGTATGAACCTGAAATATCTTACACATAAATATTTTTGGGATAAATCCGAAGTATTTAAACAGGCAGCTGAATACTACAACGACCCTGTAGTGGCAAGCGGTAACAGTGCTGGTGCTGTAACCGCTGATTTTGGTATTCTTGTTCAGTTCGGTGAAAAGGTATCAGTAGGATTAGCAGGCAGTAATATTAACCAGCCGGATATAGGATTATATTATGAAGACAAAGTGCCTATGGAATTGAGGTTTGGAGTTGCATATAAGATACCAAACAGTGAATTTATTTCCGGATTAGATTTTTCATATAGAAATCAGGAGTGGGGAAAATCTTCGGATAAACAGAATGTACATTTCGGGTGTGAAAAGTGGTTTTCAGAGCATACATACGGCGCGCGTTTGGGTGTAAACAAGGACGAAGCTAGTACCGGCATAAGTTTTTGTAAAGGGTTTTCTGAGAAACTGGTTTTACAGATTGATTATGCTATAATATGGTCTTTCAACATTGCTGATAATATCGGTTCCCACAGAATAGGTACAACAGTAAGGTTTTAGAACAGAGATACGGATTTAAACAGATAGGTGTGGGTGCAGACAGATGGGAACTTGCAATAATCAGATGAAAATATGATTCGTAAATTAAGTATTATTATTATTTTGCTCACCTGCATCGTAATACAGGGGTTTTCTTCCACTAACCGGGCATTGAATAAACCTGTGTTTGCTTCTTCGGCAAAAAATGACTCAGCAAAACAGGCAATTGACGGCGATGGTGGTACGAAGTGGGAATCTGTGTGGGGGGAAGACCTTCAATGGATTAAGGTGGACATGGGAGCAGAGTATACCGTTAATAAAGTAACCATTACCTGGGAGAATGCCTGTGCAAAGGCATACCAGATTCGTGTTTCTAGTAATGATGTAGATTGGGATGTTGTATATTCAACAGGCGATGAAGGTTCGGAAAATGGCCTTGTTGATGTTATAACGTTTTCTGATACTGATGCACGTTATGTTGTAATGTTTGCAACCGATAGAGCAACAGGTTACGGGTATTCAATCTATGAGTTCTATGTTTCAAGCGGTTATGGCAATATAGCACTCAACAAAACCGCATCCGCATCTTCAGTACAGTCTGTTGCATACGCGGTTGACGGGTCCACTACGACAGGATGGGAGTCTGAGCATGAAGTAGACCCACAGTGGATATATGTAGACATGGAATCTACATACACAGTTAACGGAGTGGTTTTAACATGGGAAGCAGCTTATGGAAAAAGTTATCAGATTCAGGGTTCGTCCGATGCTAATACATGGTGGGAGAATTTATATTCTACTACTTCTGAAAACGGCGGTGTTGATACTATAATATTTACTTCCACCGATACCAGATATTTGCGGATGTATGGTACAGAGAGAGGTACTCCATGGGGTTATAATCTGTTTGAGTTTGAGGTTTATGGCGATACTATACCGCCTTCAGCGGTTACTAATCTTACAGCAGACCCAGGAGGTGAAGAAGCATCTATTCTGTTGAATTGGACGGCTCCCGGAGATGACGGAACAATAGGAGATATAAACGACGGCTGGTATGAGATTACATATTCTTCGTTAACAACTTTTTCTCCGCAGTACCAGATAAGTATAACCACATCCTGCACGGTCAGTTCATCACAGTCATATACAATAACCGGATTAGTCAGCGGAACAACCTATTATGTAAAAATGAGAACCTCCGATTTACTTTATAACTGGTCCGAGCTGTGCGGAAATGCTACAGGATGGGCACAGCTGTCTGTAAGTATTTCAAAATCCACATCCGCTTCCAGTGCTAAACCAGGTGATGCTGTTCAAATTTTAATGGATATAAAAAACAATCGTACAGAGGATGTAAATCAGCTCCAGATAACGGAAAGACTACCGTTTAACACCGCACTGACATCAAACTCCGGAGATGTTATAGCCGGTGATGCAACTTCAGTAACGTACTGGTATAGCAGTCAATGGAATGGAAGCCACGATAAGGATGCTACAGCAATTCGCTGGATTTGGGACACTTTTGCTAAAGATGTTGAAAAAACAGTATCATATAAGATACAAATCAATGGAGGCTCAGGCGCCGGATTAACATCCGAACTTATTGTTAATGACTTTGATGACGGGGATATTAACAATAATGGTACTATGGGCGGTGTTCTCCACGGGACAACCGGAGGAGAAGGCAATGTAGGACACTGGGTTAGTTTCTCGGATAGCATAAGGCTTGGTCCTACAGGATACTCTGCATATCTTCAATGGACAAGTACCAGTTCTACCGTATGGGCAAAGGTAGGGTTGAGTCTGGGTGATGTTTATTACGATTTTTCATCATATGATTATTTATCTTTCTGGATATATACTGAAGAAACCGGGGTAAAAGCTACGGTTATGATTGAGGATTTTTACGGTAATGAAGCCAGATTCAAATTAAGCGAACTGGTAAATACATCTGCCTCATGGAAGCAGGTGGTAATTCCTATTGATGCTATGAAAAGGAAAAACCACTTATTAAAAGAGACACACTTAAAAAACTTTTACTTTTTTGCAGGGTCTGATGCTGAAGAATATAACCTGACCGGCACCATCATATATATTGACGATGTAAAATTCCTGCAGACAAATCATGCTCCTGCTAACTCCAGAATTTACAGCGGCGATGATAAGGGTGTGGTAAAGTCAACTGATATGCCTGGTGATACGATTTTGTATTATAGCCAAACAACAAGCTCAAAGACCTGCAACGAAGTATCCGTTGTTGTTTCGTCAGGATATTCGGCACAGTGGGCCACAATGCCTTCAGCGGCCCCTACTCCGATTTATACGTATGCAATGAAGACGACAAAATATGTTCCGTTTTCTTTGTTTAAAAACGGTAACTCAGGAGAACCTATAACTATTACGCCCGCGCTGATTTCCGGCAACTGGGATGCAAAAATATACTGGGACAGGGACAAATCAGGCACATACTCTTCAGGTGATGTAGAAACATCGGCAACCGTAGGGTTACTGCCGGGAGTCACGCAGCATTTTCTGCTTGGAGTCTATGTTCCGCCTGCAATGGTTGAAGGCAGCAGTGTTACCGTCAGACTTACGGCAAAAACACAGAACGGGCTTGGAACAGACGACGACTGGCCGTCACCAACGGTGGAGGATGATACAATTACATACGACGTAACACTTAAATTAACTCTGCAGGACCCTACACCTCCAAGTATGTCAATAGTCGCACAGCCGCCCTCACAAATAGGTATGCTGGGTAATAAAATAATGCTTATTTTTGTATCCAGCGACACTGAAACTACAATGGATACCGTGGAATTACAGCATACATTTAATAGTTCAACCACCGTTCATTCTTTCTCCATTGCAGACAACAATACATACCAGTACGACTTCAAGGACATCGTTGCCGACAGAGAAGGTGTACTGACTTACACAGTCAGTGTTTTTAATGCTATAGGTCTTAGCACAGTATTTGCCAGTACGGTTACTATAAAAACCGAAGTGACAAAATCCATAACCTCGGGCGAGGTAAAACTGGAAGACGGCAATCCGGATGACGGACATACTTACATTTCGGTTCCTGCCGGTGCTTTGAGCGGACAAACCGATATTACTCTTAAATATATAGATAGAAGCTTAGCACCGGCTCCATGCGGCACTATAGTTACATCCAGCCCGTCCGTTATCTATGAGTTTTTACCTACAGGACAGACGTTCAATAGACCAGTTGATCTCTGTCTGGTTTATTTGGATACAAACAATGACGGTATTGATGATATTAGTCAGCATAGCGAATCAGGTCTTCAGTTGTTCTTATGGGATGGTTATGAGTGGGTTCCTGTGGGAGGTAAACTTGACGCAGCAAACAATACCATTACCGCTAAGATTATGCATTTTTCCAAGTATGCTATATTCCCTGCATTTCCTCTATCAGCTGACGAGTGCCGGCCAAGACAAAGAATAATTACACCGGATTATAAGGATGGAAAAAATGACTATGCTGAGTTTCACGGTTTTACCTTTACTGAAGACTATGAAATAAATATTTTTGATATTACCGGCAGAAAAATAAGGACATTGGAAAACGAAAATTTATGGTTTGGAGACAATGACGACGGCGATATAGTGGAAAGCGGGGTTTATATTTATCAGTTTGAAGTAAACGGAAAACTTATCAGCGGAGTAATAGCAGTAGCTAAGTGATCCCGACGATAGTCGGGGTCATCCTGTGCGACTGAAGGGAGTCCCGAGCGACTTGTAGTGAGCGAAGTCGAACTAAGTCGAGGGACGACTGAAATGAGTCTAAGGATATCTCGAAGGACGGAGTTAAAGAAAAAAGATGAAAAAAAATTTATTAAATTTAATTATTCTCTTAATGGTTATAGTTGGTTGTTCATCCCAAAAAGAATCAAATAACATAGTTACTGTTTCCTATTGGGAAAGATGGACAGGGTTTGAAGCTGAAGCAATGCAGAAAGTAATAGATACCTTTAATGCAGAGAAGCACAAAAACAAAAAAGGACAGGTTATACAGGTAAGAATGATTGCAACAAGCCAGATGGAAAGGAGATTACTGGTTGCAGTAGCAGGCGGCAATACGCCTGATCTGGCAGGTATCTGGTCACCTCTTGCGATAGTCTACGCAGATAAGGGAGCATTATTGCCTTTAGATAACTACTTAAAAGAAGCAGGTATAACAAAAGATCATTATCTTCCTGTGTACTGGGATATATGTGAGTACAGAGGTTCAATGTGGTCACTTCCTGCTACACCTATGACATTGGCACTGCACTGGAATAAGCGGCTTTTCAGAGAGGCAGGCCTTGACCCAAATAGCCCGCCAAAAACTATAAAAGAACTTGACGAATATGCAGAAAAACTAACTAAAATTAAAATAAATAAAAATGAACCTGCAATAACTTTTTATGAATTCAAGAGAAAATATAAAAACTATAAAAAGTTGCTTAATAAAAGTGAGATTGTACAAATGGGATTTTTACCTTCGGAACCCGGCTGGTGGAACTGGATCTGGGGATACTGGTTTGGCGGTAAATTATATGAAAATAATATACTAACACCAGGTTCACCTGAAAATATAAAGGCGTATGAATGGATACAATCCTACAGCAAAAAGTATTCTATTGATAAGATAAATGAAATTGCAAGCGGTTTTGGACAGTTTTCGTCTCCGCAAAATGCTTTTCTTTCAGGCAAAATAGCAATGGAAATACAGGGTGTCTGGATGTACAATTTTATTGATAAGTATGCTGCGGGGATGGAATGGGGAGCTGCCGCTTTTCCTTCAGTTTCAGCCGATTTAAAGGATGTAGCTTATACGGAAGCAGATGTATTGGTTATTCCCAAAGGCGCCAAGCATCCTGATGAAGCATTTGAATTTATAAAGTTTGTCAATACACAGAAAGGAATGGAAATGCTTACCAACGGCCAGAGAAAGTTTTCTCCGTTATCAAAAGTTAGCCCGGGATTCTACAAAAACCATAAAAATCCTTATATTCACATTTTCAGAAAGTTAGCCGAAAGTCCAAATGTTTTTACTGCACCAAAATTAACAATTCTGCAGGAATATCAAAGAGAAATGGGGAATGCTTACGATATAATAACAAATATGAAAGCCACACCTGAACAAGTCCTGAAGGATGTAACAAAAACCATGCGGAGACGTCTCAAAAGAGAAAATGAAATACTTAAGAAAAGGGGTAAACTATGAATACAGAAGAGAAAAACAATCTTGTAAAAGGATTACTTTTTATTTCACCCTGGATAATCGGATTTTCAGTTTTTATCTTATATCCTTTTCTTTGTTCAATATATTACAGTTTCTGTTATTACTCTATGCTGGAGCCGCCAAAATTTATCGGGTTGCTTAATTATAAAGATTTAATAACTGATCCTATTTTCTGGAAATCCCTCTGGAATACTTTTTATTATGTATTTTTTGCTATACCATTAGGATTTCTTGTTTCAATTTCACTTGCAATACTTTTGAATACTAAAGTTAGAGGAATAGCTTTTTATCGCTTGGTATTTTTTATACCATCGCTTGTACCTATGGTAGCAGGAGCAATACTATGGATGTGGATATTTAACGGCAAGTTTGGTCTTTTAAACAATTTTTTAATCGGTATAGGTATTCCGGACCCGCCAAACTGGTTAAGAGAAGTAGAATGGGCAAAATTAGCGATAGTTTTTATGAGTCTCTGGGGTGTTGGAAACGCGGTTGTAATATACCTTGCCGGACTACAGGATGTTCCTGTAAGTTTAATAGAAGCATCTCAGATAGACGGTGCAAACTGGTTTCAGAGGATAATTTATATTATTTTACCTTTGCTGTCACCGGTAATATTGTTTAATGTTGTTATGGGAATAATTTTTTCTTTTCAGATATTTGCTCAGCCGTATATAATGACTAATGGAGGTCCGGAAAGGTCAACTACCTTTTATACGGTTTATCTGTATCAGGTAGCATTTGAAGATTTCAGAATGGGATATGCCAGCGCTATGGCCTGGATACTTTTTGTAATAATATTAATTTTGACGATTCTTTCAGCCAAAGTAATGAAAAATAAAGCTTATCGTTGAGGTGAGAATATGGAAAAAGCTATTTTCTATAAACGTTTTAGTAGGTTCCTGATTTATACTGTACTGATTGTTTTATCAGCTGTATTTGCAGTTCCGTTTGTATGGGTGGTTGTAACTTCTCTTAAGCCGGTTGAACAGACAATGACTATTCCTCCTACATGGATACCAAAAGCATATTATACGGAGATTAACGGTAAAGAGATAGAAGTCAAAAAAGATAAAAAAATAACCGAACCGAGTATTATTGCCAGAATTTTAGAAGGCCCGCGTTCAGGAGAAAAAATTATTATTAGTGAAACTGGTATTAAAAATAATAGAATAGCTCTGAAAGAACAAATAGCGGATAGAGTTTTTGAAAAATATTACAAAGTGGAGATAATAAAAAAAGTTAAGAAAGGTTGGATAAAAGTTATAGAAAGACCCGAAGGTCAATATGCAAAAAAAGAATTGCTCTGGACATGCGTGTCTGAAAGTGAACTAAAAGAAAAAGTAAAATTCAGATGGAATAATTATGCGGAAGTGTTTGAAAAAGTTCCATTTTTTCTCTATGCAGTAAATACGATAATTGTTTGTGTGTTGGGTGTTTTTGGAGTAGTATTGTCAAGTGCATTGGTTGCTTATGGTTTTGCAAAGATACCATGGAAAGGGAGAGATACATTTTTTATGCTGACACTTGCAACCATGATGATTCCTTTCCCTGTGGTTATGATTCCGCTGTATAGTGTATTTAAACACCTGCACTGGATAGATACGCTTAAGCCATTATGGTTACCATATTTTTTTGGTTCGGCATTCAATATTTTCCTGTTAAGACAATTTTTCATGACAATCCCGAATTCACTGATCGATGCAGCAAGAATTGACGGATGTTCTGAATTCGAGATATTCTGGAAAGTTATACTCCCACTTTCCAAACCCGTACTGGCTGTAGTAGCACTTTTTCATTTTATGTTTGCATGGAATGATTTTATGGGACCCCTTATTTATCTCACAAATCAGGAAAATTACACTCTTTCCTTAGGGCTACAGGTGTTTCAAAGCCAGCATGGCGGAACCGAATGGCATCTGCTTATGGCTGCTTCTACAATGGTTATTTTACCCGTGCTGATACTTTTCTTTTTCACACAAAAAACCTTTATTCAGGGTATAACTTTGAGCGGTTTGAAAGAATAGAAGTATACCTTCCAATCCAAAAATTCTTACCTACACAACTCATCTTTATATAAGGGATTGTAATTTTTTTCAATATTTGATATAATTACTGAGCAAATTTTTAAAATTCGCCCGCCCCGATTTATCGGGGCGGGGCATGTGTAATCAGTAGATATGGAGGCTAAAATGAACAAACTTAAACTTGGATTGCCGAAGGGCAGTCTTCAGGAGACCACATTCGAGCTTTTTAAAAAAGCCGGAATAAAAATATTTTCATCGGCCCGCTCGTATTTTCCGTCATGTGACGATGAAGAATTGGAAATAATGCTTGTCCGCTCGCAGGAGATGGCAAAATACGTTGAAGACGGGGTTTTTGATGCAGGGATTACCGGATGCGACTGGATATGCGAATCCGGAGCCGATGTAAAAGAGGTTTGCGAACTGCTTTATGCCAAAAGCGGTTTCAGGCCGGTCAGATGGGTCCTTGCGGTGCCTAATAATTCAAAGATTAAAAAATTGAAGGATTTGAAAGGCAAAAGAATAGCAACCGAACTTGTAAATGTTGTAAAAAAATATCTTGCCAAAAATAAAGTAAAGGCAGATGTTGAATTTTCATGGGGCGCTACCGAAGCAAAAACTCCGGCGCTTGTTGATGCTATTGTGGAACTTACGGAAACAGGGTCGTCTTTAAGAGCAAATAATCTGAAGATTATCGATGAAGTTCTTATATCCACTACCCGTTTGATTGCCAACAGGACCGCTGTAAAAGACCAGTGGAAAAGAAAAAAGATTGAAAATCTTTCCATTCTTCTTAAAGGAGCACTTGAAGCATTCGGAATGGTAGGACTGAAAATGAACCTAAAAGAAAGCGATATAGCCAAAATAATGGATGTCCTGCCTGCCCTTAAAAGACCTACTATCTCGCGGCTTACAGTTCCCGGCTGGATGGCTCTGGAAGTAATCCTTGAGGAAAAAACGGTTAAACAGATAATTCCGGAATTGAAACGCCGCGGCGCCGAAGGAATCATCGAATACCCGCTGAATAAGGTCATATATTAAAAGCGTTCAAAAGTTCTTAAGTTCTAATGTTCTTATGCTAAAGTCTCTTAACTTCTGATGTTATTATGTTATGAGTAAGATAGAGAAATTTGAAGATTTATCTGCTTGGCAGGAAGCAAGAAAGCTGGTTGTTTTAATTTATAAAATATGTAAAAAAGAGTCTATAAAACACGAATATGATTTAATTAGTCAGATTAAACGTTCAGCAATTTCAATTATGGCTAATATTGCTGAAGGTTTTGGACGTTACTCACTTAAAGAAAGTAAACAATTTTATACAAATGCAAGGGGTTCAGTTACGGAGACACAAAGTCATCTTTATGTTTTTAAAGATATCCATATTATAACACAAGACGAATTTGATGAAATATACAAACAGGCAATTTTAGTTCATAAACTTGTCAATGGATTAATCTCAAATACAATTCGCCAACAAGATACAAAAACACATGAGTCTAACAATACCAAAACATAAGAACTTAAGAACACAAGAACATAAGAACGTCGTTGTGCGGTTTGCTCCATCACCGACCGGTTACTTACACATAGGCGGTTTAAGGACTGCTTTATACAACTATTTATTTGCAAAGCATAATAAAGGAAAATTTTTATTGCGGATTGAGGACACCGATAGAACCAGATATGTCGAAGGTGCGGTTGAAAAACTTGTTGAAACACTGAAATGGTGCGGTCTTGAGTGTGATGAAAATCCTGTTATTCAGTCAGAACGGCTGGATATATATAAAGAACATGTCGAGCAGCTTTTAAAGAATGATCATGCATATAGATGTTTTTGTACACCTGAACGGCTGGATGAAATGAGAAAAACCCAGTCTGCAAAAAAACAGCCCTTAAAATATGACAGTCACTGCAAAAACATTTCAAAAGAAGAGTCTGAAAAGCTGTCAAAGGAAAAATCTTTTACAGTCAGGATGAAGATTCCGCCAGAAGAGATTATATTTAACGATATTATCCGTGATGAAGTGAAATTTCACGGCTCCCTTATAGATGACCAGATAATACTAAAATCGGACGGCTACCCGACATATCATCTCGCAAATGTTGTTGACGACCATTTAATGGGGATAACACATGTTATCCGCGGGGAAGAATGGCTCTCATCAACGCCCAAACATATAATTCTCTACAGATATTTCGGCTGGGAGCCGCCGAAATTTGCACATCTTCCTCTTCTGCTTAATCCGGATAAATCCAAGCTCAGCAAACGTCAGGGTGATGTCGCTGTAGAGGATTACAGAGAAAAGGGATATCTGCCTTCCGCTCTTTTAAATTATATCGCGCTTCTCGGGTGGTCAACGGAAGACAGTCAGCAGATTTTTGAAAGCAATGAGCTTATAGAAAAATTCACACTGGAAAGATGCGGGAAATCGGCATCCATCTTTGACACCCAGAAACTTTTGTGGATGAACGGCGAATATTTAAGAAAGATGCCGATTGATGAGCTTACCGACCGGGCGATCCCTTTTATAAATAAAGCCGGGCTTAAGGCAGATATAGAGTTTCTAAAAAAGTGTATCTCTTTGGAACAGGAAAAAATAAAATTGCTCTCGGATGTCCCGAAACGTATTGATTTTTTTCTAAAAAATGATATCATTTATGACGATAAGGCCGTTGCAAAAGTGCTCAGGAAAGACGGTGTCGAAAAAATCCTGACCGATATTTCTAAAGTTTATGAAAAAATCGGTAACTTTACTGCGGATAATATTGAAGCTGAAACAAGAAAATATGCAGAAGCAAACGGTTTAAAAACTTCAAAGATTTTCCATCCTGTCAGGATTACAGTTTCTGGCAGAACAGAAGGGCCTTCGCTTTTTCATATGATTGAGCTTCTAGGTAAAGAAAAAACGATAACACGTATAAAGAATGTTATAAATAAGCTGATATGCTGATAAGGTGATACGGTTAAATGTTTTAACATATTTCCATATCAGCGTATTTCCATATCACCATATTTATTGGAGGCATTATGGCTGAAGAAAAGAAAATAAATGAATATTTTTTAAGTTTAGTGTTTTCGTTATCTGCTGCAGCCATGCAGCAGATGGGAAAAGTTGCAAATCCCATAAACAATAAGGTTGAAAAAAATCTTGACCAGGCAAAGGTCTCAATTGATATGCTTAAAATGCTTCACGAAAAAACAAAAGGTAATTTAACTGAAGATGAAACAAAACTTCTTGCATCGACCTTGTCGGATTTGCAGTTAAATTATGTTGACGAGTTAGGTAAAGACACAAAACCAGAACAGAAAGTAAATTAATTTATCATTTACACAAGAACCCGAGAACTCAAGAACATATGAACCGTCTTTTTATTGCCGAGTGGTGAAATGGCTCGCCTCGCTGAAGCTTCGGCGAAGCGGGTATCACGCGTGAATACATATTATGTGGTATGTATATATTTTAAAAAGTAATAAAGATAACCGTACCTATCTGGGTTCAACAAATAGAATTGACAAAAGGTTTGAAGAACATCGTAAGGGTTATGTAAAGTCCACCAAAAACAGACGTCCATTAAAACTAATATATTATGAAAAATGTAATTCTGAAAAAGAAGCAAGATTAAAAGAAAAATATTTCAAAACTGGGGCAGGGCGAACAAAGTTAAAAAAAATATTATCCAATAAGATTTAATATGCTATTGATTGCCGAGTGGTGAAATGGTATCACGCATGCCTCTGGAGCATGTTTTCTAGGTTCGAATCCTAGCTCGGCAGAATTCCGGAGTCATCTTTTACCAATCACTATGATTACATAAAAAATGCCAGCTACAGTAATAAAAACAATCCATAAACCTCTGTTAAAAATTATCCAAATAAAATCACTTCTGTTATTCATAATTCTTTTACGTATAGTTATTGCTCCGTGTTTTGGGGATGGGGATTCAACAGCTCCGGGAAAAATCACCGGTCTGGCAGCATATCAGGGTCCGGAAGCAAACGAAATCCTTCTGGAGTGGGTAACACCCGGCGATGACGATTATGACGGAACCCTCCAGCCGGGGTCTGTATATAAAATACAGCATACTACTGATTCTCCGGATTCCGTCAGTTGGTCTACCTCTTCCGCTCAAATCACAATCTCCACTTCAGGAGTTGATCCCGGCATATTAGTTTCCACAAGTATGATTTTTCCGGGAAACGAGAATTATTACTTCAAGGCATGGTCACAGGATGAAGAGTATAACTGGTCGGTTATTTCGGACAGTGCGTCAGCTTTTAACTCACCTTTCTCATTTGAAACTATTGATGACGGAACCTACAGGGGCGAAGCCGTGGATATGGCGCTTGACAGTGCAGGCAGACCGCATATTGCATATGATAACCTGAGCAATTTTCCGTTTTATACACTGCTTTTTGCCAAATGGACAGGTGCAACCTGGGACCTGCAGACAGCATATGATGGTTATAGCGGTTCCGGAAACTCTGTCGTAATTGATGTGACCGGGAAACCATACATATCCTACGGGTGCTATATAGACAGGAATATCAGACTTTCAAAATGGGACGGTACCAGCTGGTCGGACGAAGTATTCGACCAAGGAGAAATGACCGGAGTAGGTTTTAGTGGAACCTCTATGGCTCTTGACGGCGGAGGGAATATTCACATAGCTTATCATGACAATGAACTGAACGAACTCAAATATGCTGTATACAACGGTATAAGCTGGTCAACGTCAACAGTCGATTCTGACGGCGACGTGGGTCGGGATCCTTCCCTTGCACTGGACGGAGCCGGAATCCCGCATATCTCATATTTTGATGCTACATCCTGGGATTTAAAATATGCCTCATGGACATCAACCGGCTGGTCCATAAAAGTTATTGATTCCTTAGAGCAGACCGGCAGATATACTTCTATTGCATTGGATGCAGACGCTATACCGCACATCAGCTACCATGAGCCGACGGAGGGAAGTTTAAAATATGCAAAGTTTAACGGTTCCACATGGGACATAGAAGTTATTCATGATGTATCGGTAAGTTATACAGGGTATCATACATCCCTTATTCTTGACGGGGACGGCAATCCGCATATATCGTATTATCACCAGGAGCTTGTTCAGGACCTTAATTACGCATGGTATGACGGAATAAATTGGTCTACACAGACAGTGGATTCAAAGATAAATAAAAATCCTTCCGGTGGGGACGGGATAGAAAGTTCCATAGCCATAAACGCCGCCGGAGATGTGCTTATAGCTTATAATGCCGAAAATATATTTGACCTGAAACTTGCTAAATGGACAGGAGCAGGCTTTGCTCCTTCCATGGGCGGTAATCCCCGCGGCCGGACCCAGATGCCTGATGATTTTGTGCCGGGTTTCATCTATTATTCGTCTATAACATGGACATGGACGGACAGTTCATCAAATGAACTGGGTTTCAGGCTATACGGTGCTGCAACATCCACTGGTCCGTTCAGTCTGATTGCCGATACGGTGACAATCAGCGCAGGCGTCACCTCGTACACCGAAACCGGTCTTCTGCCGGGAACTTCTTATTTCAGGTACCTTGCTGCGGTGAATAAGGGCGGTATTGTCACTTCCAGCGGAGCGGCAGTTGAGACAGCCACCTACGATATAACTCCACCATCAGGCATAACCAATCTTTCCGCTCTTGCGGGACAGACCGACTGTGAAATCCAGCTTTACTGGACATCTCCCGGTGATGACAATCTGGCTGACATCCTTACCGGCGAGTTCAGGATAGAATATTCTTCATGGACCAATACCATATGGAGTACCAATACCGCAGCAGGCGACGGTTACTATATCAGCATAACTACATTAAACGTAACACCGCTTACAACACAGAGCCGTGTCGTTACCAGCCTTCAGCCGGGCATAGAATATTATTTTAGAATATGGACAGCAGATGAAGTGAATAACTGGTCGGACCTGTCCAACCCTGCCACAGTTCAGGCAAGTCTGGCCCCGCCGGCTGTTCCAAGCGATTTTACCGGAGAAGCACAATCAACGGCCTCTATCAAATGGACTTGGTCGGATAATACGGATTATGAGGAGGGATTTGAAATCCGCTCTTCAACCGGGTTTGTTCTGGTAAGCTCAGTAACCCTTAACGCAGATACGACTATATGGATACAGACCGGACTTACAGAAAATGCATCTTCTTATGTTCGGAAAGTTTATGCTGTAAATGCCCAGGGATATTCATCGGCTTCAGATGACCCGCCGGGTTTTCCTTTGTTTACATTAGCGATGCCTTCTTCCGGAAGTTATCTGAGCGATGTTTCATCATGGAGTATAACGGTAAACTGGGAACCGAACAGTAACCCGTCATACACCAGGTGGGGGATATTCCGTTCCAGTGATAATTTCCAGACCAGTACAGCAACCCTTAAAAATTTTTCTAACAATTATTCCGGCACCTCATATCCTGACGGAGAACTTTCTGCGTATACCACTTATTGGTACAAAATACTGGCATATAACGAAAACGGCACAGAGTCGGATTATGATGAAGTCGTATCTACAAGGACATTGCCGGGACCGGTAATACCTAATGCTCCGTCAGGATTTGAGGGTACGGCGCTCTCAACCGCATCAATAAAATGGAGCTGGGATATTACAGCAAATGCATCATATTATAATATTTTCCGTGCGGACGACGACTTTCTGTTAGAAAATATTATAATTAATAGTACTACAGAATGGATAGAAACAACCGGGTTATCCCCTAATACTCAATACCAGAGATATATAAAAGCGGGAAATGATGAAGGAATATCATCTCCATCAGATATAGCAGAGGAATACACTTTAGCAGAGACACCTTCCGGTTTAACGGTTAACATCCTTACGGCGCACAGCATAGAACTATCCTGGAATGAAGATAATACACAGTTGTTCAGGGTGGAGTATTCTACAAACAGTGATTTTACGGTATACATTGTATCGGATTCAATAACAGGCAATATCAGTATTTTTACGAATCTACTTCCTGAAACGATATATTACTTTGCAGTTTATGGATACAACAGTGAAAATATTATGACAACCAGCAGTGCGGTAATAAGCGGGACAACACTGGAAATACCGGAAGAATATACAATTATTCCTACCGGTAAAACCATAACAAAAACAAGAACTCTTCCGGGGGGTAATTTTGATATTAAGATAGAATTCCCGGCAGGTGTGGTGGAAAGACAAATGTATATGGAAATATCAGTTAATCCCGTAACTTCTCCGATAGCAATAGACAAAAACAAAATAACAGAGGCAAACACCAAACTGTCTGCTGCTAAAAGTCTCTTGGATGATACAATAACCGAATTTATACTAAGAAATTATGACACAGGTACTTTAAATACAGAAGAATTCAATAATGCTGTAAAAATTACCCTGTCATACCCTGATGCGGATAATAACGGGTTTATAGATGGAATAATACCGTCTTTAAGAGAAGATTATCTCAGAATTCATATGCTGAACGAGGATACTAACGAATGGCAAATTGTCGGTACAGGGGGAGATATCGATAAATCAGGAAACAACGTGACATTTGAGGTACGGCATTTCAGCGTATATACTTTAATAAATGTTTTGAGGGCCTCGGCGGATCTGGATAATGTAATAGTCTCGCCTAATCCTTATAAACCGTCGGATACACGCTATTACCGTTCGGAAGGCATAAGATTTATCAATATTACGTCCAACGTGGAATTGTGCATATATAATATTGCAGGTGAACTAATATTCGAAGAAACTATTGAAAATACAGGCGGCAGCTATGATTGGCCGGTTACGAATAATAACGGTAAACCGGTTGCCAGCGGTATTTATATCTATTATATCAGAAATCCTGATAATGATTCCATAAATGCAATCGGCAAACTGGCAGTTATAAAATAAGATAAGGGGAATATACAATAAAAAATCTTATTTAACTTTACTGTATACCCTGCCTTTCAGTTGATTTTTGTTAAAATATTAGTAAAATATAAATTAAATTTGATAGTATTATGAAAAAAAATATATATACATATT
>JAFGLF010000084.1 GCA_016928195.1 Elusimicrobiota bacterium | reverse complement strand
CATTGTATGTCGTGCCTTCTCCGGAACGCCATGTGTCGTCCCCGTCCTGATAGTCAGACACTGAAGGCGGTTCAGTATCTTTCTTTATATAAAAAACATCATCCAAAGTGCCCGGATTACCTGCATTGTCATATACCCTTACCGAAACCCTGTTTATTCCTGCCCATAATGAATCAAAATCCACACTCCAGTCATCCGTATATGTTGAACCTCCAAGCCCTGTAAAAATATCAGTCCAGTCAATAACATGGGAGCCTGTCTGTCCCAGACCTGTAAATACGGAATATTCAGCATAGTCCAAAAGTGACCCGCCTGCATCTGCAAAATTTATATTATATGTCGTGCCGTCAACTCTTCTCCACGTATCATCACCTAACTGACCGTCACTTATCTGCGGTGAACTGACATCTTTTTTTACGTAGAAAACATCTTCTTCGGTTGCACTTGAACCTGCGATATCATAAACCCTTACAGATATATAATTGTATCCCTCTACACAGGTTGAAAAATCAATCTGCCAGTCGGAATCATACACCGTTGAACCATACCCGGGATTAAATATATTGGTCCAATCCTTGAGTTGTACTCCCGACCTGCCAGAAGACGTCCATATCGTATACTGCGCATAATCAAGTTCGGATTGGTCATGGAAATCCACATTGTATGCCGTTCCGCCTGTTTTACGCCATGCATCGTCGCCTGTCTGCCATGCGGATACTGACGGCGGAGTAGTATCTTTAAGTACATAAAAAGCATTGTTATATGTGGTTGTTAAACCTGCTACATCCCATACCCTCACATGAACATAGTTTTTGCCGGACCACATACTGTCAAATGCCGTTGATTCCAGTTGCCAGTCATCGGTATATGTTGAAGCATCTATACCGGAAGCGATACTGGTCCAGTCCTGTATGAGTTGTCCTGTCTGGTCCGGACCTGTTGTTATTTTTGTCTCAAACTCGGAAAGTAAAGAACCTCCGCTATCCGTAAAATCAATATTATAACTTGCACCCCCTGTCTTTCTCCATACATCATCGCCTGTCTGGTTGTCTGTTACTTCCGGGCTTATTGTATCCTTCATCACATAAAATGCATCGGCATAAGTACTTGTGTTGCCTGCCAGATCAGATACCCTGATTGAAATATAATTTTCATCCTGACCCGAGATTAAAGCATCCCATACCGATTCCGGCAAGGACCAGTCCTCAGTATATTCTTTGGTCTGGGTTGATTCTACCAGTGTCCATGAAGTCAGGTCTGCCCCGCCTGTTGATGCCTTAATCTCGAACTTATCCAGCAGATAATCATCGCTGAAATCAATATTGTAGGTTCCGTTGTTGGAAGTCCGCCATATATCATCACCTGTCTGATAAACATTTATGGAAGGCGTGGTTAAATCAACTATAAAAGAACCGGTGGAAGAATAATCTCCGTAATTTCCGCATACATCCTTTGCCCTTAAACGCCACCAGTACTTGCCGGTAGATAAAGAGGCCGAGAGTTGAGAACCGGTGGGCTGAGAAGAATAATAAACTAAAGAAAAATCAATAAAACTGGAAACCTCCATAATATAACTGTCAATACCGGATGTGTTGTCATCGGAATCGTTCCAGTCAAAACTAATTTCCGATGTATTAAATATATCGTCTTCGGATGGTGATACCAGGGAAGGAATTGAAGGCGGGGCTGTATCAATCTTTACGTTATAAATACCGGATTCGGTAATATTGCCTGCCATGTCATTTACGTAGAATTTTATCTTATTCTGACTTGCAGATTCCTGCAATGAAATGGAAACCGCACTGGATATCTCAATCACATTTGTTCCGTTCTGGCCGGATATCCCGGCATATAACGGAACCCACGTGCTTCCGCCGTCTGTAGAGTATTTTATACTTCCTAAAGTATAGCTTGCCTCAACCTCTTCGCTGGTCAATGCCCTGTCAAGAATGCGTACTTCATCGATTATACCGTCGAACCAGCCGGGATAGCTTCCTCTTCCTATCCTGAGATCCATTGCATCTTTATCCGTAGCACCCGGCTGATACTGGGCTGTTCCTACTTCATGTCCGTTTATATATGTCCTTACATAATCCCCTTTTACACCGACGATATGATACCAGGTATCCGTAGCAGGAACCCACGAATAATCCGGACTTACCCAGCTATTATTATTAAAAACAAAGAATCTCAGAGTGTTGCCGTTCAATAAGTACAGCGCCCATCTTCTGTTTGTTCCGTCATCTATTGACGCAATAACCCTGTTGCCGGAAGTAGAACCAAACTTTACCCATGCCTCAACTGTAAAATAATCAAAATCAAAACTGGAGTCCTGACCGCAGTCAACATAATTACTGCTGCCGTTAAAATCAAGGGCATAAGAAGAATCTATTACAGGAGCTGTATCGGTTGTCCATGAAGCATTGTTGGAAACTGCATGATTCCCGTATGAAGATTCATCCTGCGGAAGGCCTCCGCCTTCATCAAAATGCATAAGAAGAACTGTATTTGAATCTGAGGTGTATGAGGATTTGGTTACCCTGAGTCCTGAATCGGTATCCTGTACCTGTATTCTTACATCAGGACTGCTGTTATCATTCCATTCCGATTCACCGACCCATGTGGAATCAGCCCTCTTCGAAGCAAAATTACCCTGAAAAACCGGGTCAACATTATCAATCCTGAAACTCCGCGTGGAAGACCAGTCCGAATAATTCCCTATGGTATCCTTACTTCTTACCCTCCAGTAATATCCGCCGTCCGAAAGAAAAGTACTTGTTGACTGGGTCAGGGTTGTTACCGTAGAATATGCCAGTGACAGGAAATCAATATCGTCATCCACCTGCAGTTCGTAATTATCAATTCCGCTTAAATCGTCCACTGAAGCGGACCATGTGAATGAAACGGTAGAATAATTCAATACAACAGTGTCAGCAGGAGAAGTCAGTCCGGGCATGGTAGGAGGTATAGTATCTTTTTTAACATGAAATATATCTACAAAGGTAGATGTTGTACCGCAGATATCCCAGCATCTAACCGAAATATAGTTGTATGTTGACTCGCATATATCAAAATCTATTTCCCAGTCTGTTGTATAAGAGGCAGAACCCAATGACGAAAAGATAGAAGTCCAGGTTTTAAGTTGGGTTCCGTCCATACCGGATGACGAAAATATCGTATATTCTGCCGTATCAAGCAGGGACAGGTTATCTGTAAAATCAACATTGTAGGCTATACCCGGATCTTTACGCCATGCATCATCGCCGTCCTGACCGTCGGTTATAACAGGTGCTACGGTATCCTTTTTAACATAGAAGACATCGTTAGCCGAGTAATCACGGCCGGTATTATCATAAATTTTCAGTGATACATAATTGTATCCAGGAACACAAGTTGAAAAATTAATTGACCATTCATTGGCAAACGATTTTCCGGAAACCCCCGGTATACTTGTCCAGTCAGTCAACCAATTTCCTGTTCCCGCCTCACCATCATTTATACGATACTGGGTATAATCCAATCCTGAATGGTCATCAAAAAAATCGACATTATAAACAGCTCCGGCATCTACTCTTCTCCATGTATTATCTCCTCCCGACATGTTATTGGTCATATAGGGATCCGTTTGGTCCATACCAAAATCCACATTGTCTTCCGGATTATTACCATAGGAAACCCATTCGCTGTAATCTACATCCCCCTTTACTCTGGCCTGCCAGTGATAGGTTGTATTGCCGGCAAGACCAACCACGGTTATGGTACTGACAACCGGAGTACCCGAATAGGACAATGATTCATCATCAATATAATTGGCTGTATCGGTAAAATCCGTGCCTAAGGGCCGTATCTCTATCTCGGTCTTTAAGGAATCCGATGTTAAGGGGCTGGATGAAACCATTACAAAGTTCATTGTTGTTTCATTGGTCCATTGTCCGGGTAGGAGTTCCGTCGTTGCATCACTCTTATACTGAGTCAAGCCATACGGCTCATAAGGCGGAGGCGTCCGCTCATAAACAATATGGCATTTACCGCAGAATGAAGCACCGTCCGCACTTATTGAATAATTCGCTGTTGCGCTTGACATATTAATTGTAATCTGTCCCTGATTTCCATACAGAACATACCCTCCATGTGTATCAGTTTGGGTTCTATGAGCAACTGCCTGGGAATTACTGCTATCAATATCTATGCTTGTTGAAGGGTCTGCAGTTGTTATATAAGAATTTACGGTCTGTTCAAACTTCATTAAAAGCCAGGCACTCCTTAAATCTTTAGCACCTGCCGGCGTAGAAACAGGATGGAAGATATCAAAACCGTGACTATCAGTATTCCCTGTTGCGACCCAAGCAGAAGACTGACCAGCATAAATCTGATAATAATCAGTGTAACTACCTTCATTTGTATAATCATAAGTAATTATCAATTCTGCCCCACACCCTCCCAAATCCGTCAAACCTCCTATTGTTAACCTAACCACTTCTCCATCAGACCAGTCGCCTGCCTCTTCCGTCATATCATGGAAAAAACTGAATCCGGAAGTGTTGGGGTCCTGAGCGTATAAAGAATAAGACCGCTGGGACATCTCCTGAGTGGAACCGATTCTGGAATCTATGGAAATATTACCTGAACTATTATTACTGTATGACCCGTATACCTGAGCATATATTCTTTTAATAGTAATATTATTTTCATTTAAATAAATATTATCTTCAAAATAATAACTGCCGTCTGCCGATGTTCCCTGTCCTAAAAAGTATCTTACTGTCTTTGTTTTTGTAGGGGCAGAATTGGAATACTCATAGGTAAGTACTACCTCTCCGCATAAGACAAGCTGGGCAGGATCAGTGGAACTATCCTCATTACATATCTGTACATTTAACGTCTGGCTGTTATTTAAAGCGAAGTTACCGTAAGCCGCATGGGAAGGGTCCGAGTCACTTAGGAAAAAACAATCATACGAGGTCTCGTCACTGGAATCAAAGTACATTTCTGAAGATGCGGTTCCTCCATTTATATTTACCCTCATCCTGCCTGTATGGTTACTGCTCCCATATCTCCGCCAACCCCTTACCTCAAACCATTGCTGTCTCAAATTAACCGTATCCGTAGATTCAGCAATGTTTGCATTGTAGGTAAATGCATATGTCTGCCAGGCACCTCCCTCTGTTGCTTCGGAGGTTCTGGCGGCAATGGATGAATTCATAACGGAATAAATCGGAAATCTTACTGTTTTAACCTGGGTAGCAGAATTAGCATTGTATTCATAGGTAATGTAAAGCTTTAAGGTATTCATATTGGTAGCATCGCCTACAGTAACAGAGGCAGCGTACTGCTGTGAAGAAGCAGAGGCAATGGCTGAAGTAACGTCTGCTATAACATGACCCCTACGATGTTCTCCGGTATCGTAAGAAAGTGTGCCTGTAGCACTATACCGAACTGTCGATGCACTGCTCCCCTGGTCAAACCTAATAGAAAGAGAGGTTACGTCGCCATCATCAATCCAGCATGAAAATTCCAAAAATGCATTTTTAATTACAATATCATCTTCAGGAAGATAAACGGTTATTGGGGAAGGTGTCCAGGCAGAACCAGCTCCAACATCGGTATCTGAGTAGTAGCCGCCAAACGAATACTCTACTGTCTTAATCCTTTTTGTTTCCTTTGGCGGCGGAGGCGGGGTCTCATCCACCAGAGTAACGGTAAATCCATTGGTATTTATTTCCGAGTCATCATTCTTTATATAGACATAAGCTGTGCCAAATGACAATCCGCCTTTATTCACAGTAAAGGTGACCTGAGTGTTTGACCACTCTGTAACAAGCTGTTCCACAGTTGTGGTACACCCAGCCCATGTAGCAGCATTCCCCAGATAGAGTTTATTGGCATTATTCCCGAACTCATTATCCATCTCAAATCCCGTACCATTAACCTGAACCCCTGTCTGGCTGGGTGCAATAGTATCATCAGATATGGAATCAATTGTAGGATAGAGCACATATACTATGTAGTGAAGATAGGTATAATCATAAGTAGCATCTACATCGAGTGTGTCTACAAAAACTTGAGATGAATCAGCAGGTTCATTAAGCAGGTTATCCCAGTACTGGTCACAGTTTTCCAGCGTTCCTCCTGATGCATAATAATAGGACGAACCATCGGTTTTCCATGCTATACCAAACTGGGTATTCTTTGCCAAATTATATGGGGTGGAAAAATCAAACTCTTCCCAATCCCCACCCCCATGGGTTAGCTGGCCCGAATCATAGACCTTGGTAGCTCCATCAGGGTTACCTGCCGATCCTCCCACATAAAGAGCCATTCTGAAAGTTCCGGCTACATTACTCTTATGACCGAACTTTATAACCTTCATATTATCCTTATCCGGAGAGGTCATTGCCATATATCTGCTTCTGTTGGTGGTGGCACTGGCTGTACCATCAGTCTGATATGCACCGTGTTGATAGCTGGCATAACAAGGAATATAAAATGTAATGTATATCCCAACAAAGATAAGAATAAATATAGTTTTTATTCTTTTTCCAGCTTGCACAGGCACCGCAAAAAACGCAAAATCCGCCAGCCGGCGGACGCAAAGAACACAAAATAAAACTGTACCTAAAGGTTTTGCCATATACAGCCTTTTTGGTACAGTCAAAAGGTGGCTATTTTTATTTATATTATTATAATAAGAGTTATCAGGTTCCATCACTAGAAACTATAACAAAACCTGATATAAAAAGCATATAAAAAATGTAAAAATTTTGTAAAATCTCAGAACGCGGGTGCGCGGGCGCGCGTGCGTTCGAGCTTATTGATATAAAATCGGCAGGTATTCAATCACCATTGGGTCTTAATCTGTGTAATCAGAGATTGCTTGCAATCTCATTATTCTTTAAACCTGTATCCTACTCCTCCAGGGATGGTCTCTATATTTTTGGAATATGGGCCCAGTTTCTTACGCAGATGCCCTACAGTCATGTCCACTGTGCGTGTAGTACCGAAATATTCATACCCCCAGACACTTTCCAGTATAAAATTTCTGGTAAGCATTTTTCCTCTTTTCTGAAGGAAAAGACATAGCAGGTCAAATTCTTTCGGCCTTAAATTAATGCTCTTTTTACTCAAGATAACGATATGTTTATCAGTGTCTATTATAAGGTCTTCATATTTCAGAATTTTCTTTTCTTTTTTCCCGTAATCACCTTTCCTAAGTGCAGCCCTTACCCTTGCCACAAGCTCCTTTTTCGCAACCGGTTTTGTGAGATAATCATCGGCACCGGATTCAAGACCGATTACCTTATCCATTTCCTGAGACTGTACGGAAAGCATAATTATCGGTATTGCCCGTGTCTGCTCGTCTGATTTTAATATTTTACATACCTCCACTCCTCCGATTTTCGGAAACCTTACATCAAGAATTATAAGATTCGGCCTTTCGGTTTTCACTTTTTCAAAAGTTTCCTCCGAATCATAGGCAACCGCTACGGAATATCCCTCTTTTTTCAGAATATCTTTTACCAGTTCCACTAAGTCCTCTTCATCATCGGCAATCAGAATCTTTTGTTTAACCATATTTCACCTCACTAATTTTATTACTATCACTATCTTTTTTTAACGGTACTATAAATACAAACCTGCTTCCTTTTCCGTTTTTGACAGGGCTTTCCAGCCAGATTTTACCTCCGAGAAGTTCAACAAAACCCTTTGCAATCGACAGCCCCAGTCCGGTACCTTTATACTCTCTTCCCTCTTTTCTTGTATATACCTGGTAAAATTTTTCAAATACCTCTTTATGAATTTCAGGCGTAATGCCCGGGCCAGTATCGGTTATGATAACCTTAACATGGTCTTTCTCATTCCGGGTCTGTAGAGTGATTGTACCTTTATGGTCGGTAAATTTTATCGCATTATTAAGCAAGTTTGACACTACCTGTTTCAGTTTAACCTCGTCGCTGATAACCGATGCTATATTGTACTCCAGATCAAATTCGATTTTAATATTCTTTCTTTTAACAAGGGGAAGAAACCCCGACAATGTTTCTTTTATAATATTATTCATATTTACTTCTTCCTCGATTGTTTCTATCTGTCCTGCAGTCAGTTTTGAAAGATCCAAAATACTGTTTATAAAAGCCCTCAGCCTTTCTACATTTTTTCTTATTATCTTCATTGCCTTTGTCTGTTCCAAATGCACAACCTTTTTCTTTTCTATATCTTCGGAAAGCAGTTCCAGGTAACCCTCTATTGCAGAAAGAGGTGACTTCATTTCATGTGAAATACTTGAGATAAATTCGGTTTTGAGCATGTCGGCATTTTTTAGTTTGTTTGCCATTTCATTTAATTCTTCCGAAAGATAAGTAAGCTCATCAGGACCGTTAATCCTCATAGTATAATTCAGGTTCCCGTCGCCTATAATTCCTGCACCTGTTGCAAGCTGTTTTATCGGTTTTACAAGCTTGTTTGCTAAAAACATAGCACCTATTATACCAAGAAATAAAACACTCAACGAAACCAGAGCAATCTGGAAAGAAATTTTCATCAGGATGCTTTTTATTTTTTTATCGATAAAACTTTTGGAAAAACCTATCCTTGCAATACCATCCCTTTCCCCTTTTATAAAAACAGGTGCGAACAACTCAATCAATTCCTCGTCATTGGATACGGTATATGTCTTTTTCATAATACCCGGAAACTCTTTTTCAGGAACCGGTATTTTTTTTATTATACTGTTAATATATCTTTTTTCATTTATCGTGCGTACACGCATATTTTTATCTATATACACTGCATGGACAACACTCTCGTTTATTACTTTCATGCTATCCATAAAATCAAGAAGTAAAAGGTCGTTATGTGTAGCTGCTGCCTCCTGACAGGTCTTTCTAAAACTTTCCATTAATGCGGTCTGATTGCTTTCTGTTTCTTTTATAATTCTGTCTTTTTCAAAAATAAAAAATATTGTACTTAGGCCTGCAACTATAAAAATAATAAGTAT
>JAFGLF010000015.1 GCA_016928195.1 Elusimicrobiota bacterium | reverse complement strand
TTTTTCGTAAATTTTATTGCAGCAGAGTCGTTGTTCTCAATCATGTCTGTTCCTATATAAGCTCCAGAGAGCAGGATGTTCCCTTTGTTTAGGGCAAAGTACTCCAATTTTTGCATAATACCATTACTGAAAACCCTGAAATCTATTCTATCTGTTTTTTTAAAATCAGGAGTACCTTTTTGTTCACCAAAAATGAGATCAATAACATTAAATTGTTTTATGTTTTGTTCATGCATTTTTTCGAACGACTCGTTACTTATCGATATAAAAGATCTGTTTGCATTAAGAAATGCTTTGCCGTGAATAGATGGATAACTGAAGTTGTTGCCAGGTATAGCTGTACCTTCAGTATCGGCATTTGAAGAGCCCCAGCCGGGGTTGTCATCGTCAAGCCATTTTTCATCCCTGTTAAAATTGTACTGATTACCAACTTTGCTGAAGTCGGTCCCGTAAGGTACACCTTCATCTTCCCGGCAGTCTATCCCATTTTTTTCTCCGTTATTAAACCATGAGGGGCCGCTTATCCTGTCAAAGCCGTTAACTATCAGGATATCCGGTTTTTGGTTTGGTAACAGGGCAACAGATAAAGTCTCTCCTGGAAAACTCTCGCCCCCGGCATTTAACGCTGTTACCCTGAAATTGTACATCTCTGACCATTCATCTAACTCCCATTCAAGGTAATTATTACTGGTAATAGTACCTGTGTCAAAACCCTTGTCAGGCGATTGACAATATACTTTGTAAAACTCAGGCGAAGCTGTTGTCTCTAAAGTGTCGGTGGTTGGTTGCCACGATATTCTTATCTTCTTATTATCGATATATTCAATCTGCATAAAAGATGGGGGGAGAGGCTGAACAATTGCACCAGAGCCGTTAATAAACCTGGTAATTCCTTTATAAATAGCCCTGCTAACGTCGAATTGAAACCGTGGGTCTAATCCGAACCGCATATCGGCAGCATTTTGATGTGAAAGCAATTCAAGAAGCATAGCAGGAGTGTTTGGTCTCCAGGCTTCAGAATACTCGCGGTCCCATAATCCACGTCGTGTCCATTTCTCATTGTATTTACACCTAATATCTTCAACTATTTGTGTTTGAATAATGTCTGATAAATCTCTGCTGGCAAGTCGTGATTTCCCTTCAGGGAATAGGCCTTCATTCTTCTTTGTACTGTAAATAGCTAATGTGCCTATTATAGAATCATTTGGTGTTATACCTGCATCGGTATGGAACGACATGGTTAAGTCAACAGGAATGCCCAATCCCTTTGTGTCGGGGTAATTTGAAGGCCCGTTTGGGCTCCCCATCAGATAGTTTACCCATTCGCCTCTCGACATATAGTCGTCGTTATAGTCTTTTTTCCCTTTATTTAAATTATATACCAGTGAATCGGGCATACCCGAGTATTGCAAAAAGTAACGGGCACCTTCCATGAATCGTGGACGGCCGCTAATTGTTGGTTTGTTGATGATTGAAATTTCTGAAGAATCGTTGACATGAATTCCTAAAGGATTGTTTCCCCGGTCAATACCCCTGGCTATATTTCCCATTCCGCCACCAAAGCGGACGGCATCTGCGGTTATAAAACCTTCATTATTACTTGCCGAAGACAATTGAAGTCCATATTCGTCATTTTTCCCTTTATTAAAGAAATAAGTGCCAAGATAAATCCATGTTCCTGAACCCATTTTCTGGTTAAGGAGAAATTCGGCATTTCCACCGCTGTATTTTATATTACATCTTACATCGTCAATATTTAATTCTGATTTGGCCCAGGCTATATAAATAGCATATTCGCCATCTTCCGGAATATCGGGAGTATAAAACAAGGAACCAGGAACATTACCACCGGCTTTTATTCTGAGATGTGATCCCATTTCAAAAGGGTTTTCACCGTCAAGAAGTATTTCTTTTTTTTGGAATCCGTTTTTTTTAACATTTTCCCATTGATATGAACCGTTATTGATTATAAGTTCTGAATTACCAGTTGATTTATCATTATCAACAATTACTTCATGTGTTTGAGTACATCGTTCGCGAGGCAGAAAAACATAAGCCCCGGAGTTTTCAAGCATAGGGATAAGGTAATTTGTGACGATGTAATATGGGTATAGGTCTTCAACAGTCTGAAACAGACGGGCTCGTTGCCATTCCCATCGGTCGAGGATCTGTTCGAAATACCAGCCGTGTCCGGGCCAAAGAGCTATGTGCCGGTCGGTTAATCCGCCCGTGAAACGACTTTGATAATTTCGTGTTACAATAGGCTGTTGTGTTTTTCTGATTGTTTGACGTGTTTGATCTTTCTCAAGATTCTCATCCCTGAAAAAGTTTGGGATGAATGTTTCAACAGGTAAACCTTTCGAATAAATATTTACACTATAGGCAGAGAAGCGTTTTCCTAATTTTGTTTTTATTTGTTCTTTTAATGTTTTAATGTCATTCTGCCTAACTGGTATATGCGTAAACTGAGGAGAAAAATAGATGTTTATTGATTTTATTTTTTTTTGGACTTTAATGCTATCCAGAATAATAGAACCTGTATGTTTCCATTGAGAAAAATCCCAGGGTGCTGTTTTGAGTTTTTTCTCTGCCAGTGTGGTTATTTTTTTTTCTTCTTTAGGAATATCTCCGGAAGTTACTTCAGCTATGATAATACCCGGAAGCAAAAAAAGAAATAGTGCGATTGTTTTCTTTGTTTTGGCGTACATGGTTTTTATGAATAGTTTACGTTAATTTTTTCCTTTTTGTATTTTTCAAAAATAGAAACAAAATTTATTAGAATCAAAAAATTGTAATACATATTACAGCATTTATTTTTTTTGTCAGTTTTTCTTATATTTGCAGATATAAATTTACTTAAAGTCTTTTTATATATATCATATTTACAATGTTTACAACAATTAGTATTGATTGTTGTATTTATTTAAACAAGTAAATTGTCTATTTTATTCTAACATATATTACAAAAATATGATTCTTATTGCTGACAGCGGTTCAACCAAGACAACCTGGGTTTTAATTGATTCTGGAAGGAAGATTGCCGGACAGTGTCAAACAGCTGGAATAAACCCTTTTTATCAATCTGAAGATGATATTTTTAATTCCATAAGTAAAGAGTTCACACTAAAGGTTTCCGGGTTAAAATCTCTTTTTTTCTACGGAGCAGGATGTACCGATTCGGCAAAAAAGGGTGTTGTATTACGAGCCTTGAAAAAATTATGGAATCCTGATGAGGTTTTAATTGAAAGTGACCTTTTGTGTGCAGCCAGATCGTTGTGCGGTTTTAAACCGGGAATAGCAGCAATATTGGGAACCGGCTC
>JAFGLF010000014.1 GCA_016928195.1 Elusimicrobiota bacterium | reverse complement strand
CTTTAAACTTTAGCTTATTTATATGAAATTTAATTATTTTTATATTTTTTTAATTATATTTGTACTATTTGCTAATACAATATCGGCAAAAGGGGATAAAATGGAAAAAGCGACTTTTGCAGGAGGATGTTTCTGGTGTATGGAACAGCCCTTTGAAAAACTCGAAGGAGTTACAAATGTCGTTTCCGGATATACCGGCGGTTCCGGTAAAAATCCTACATATGATAATTACGGTAAAAAAGGCCATATGGAAGCTATACAGATAACCTATGACCCGGAAAAAATAACCTATAATGACCTTCTCGGTGTGTTCTGGCGCCATATAGACCCTACGGATGCAGGAGGCCAGTTTGTCGACAGGGGCCCATATTACAGGTCGGCTATATTTTATCACGATGAAAATCAAAAGACACTTGCCGAAAAATCAAAAAAGGAACTGGAAAAATCCGGAATATTCAAAAAACCTATTGTAACGGAAATTATAAAGGCATCGGAATTCTATAAAGCAGAAGAATACCATCAGGATTATTATAAAACATGCCCGATACGGTACAATATCTATAAAAAAGGGTCCGGCAGGGATAAATTTATTAAAGAACACTGGAACAATAAGGAAAGACCTAAAAAATCATCCGAAGAAAAAATAAAAAAAAGTCTTACACCTTTACAGTATAAAGTTACACAGCAGTGCGGGACCGAACCTCCTTTTAATAATGAGTACTGGAACAACAAGAAGGAAGGTATATATGTAGATATAATTTCAGGAGAACCGCTTTTCAGTTCTCTGGATAAATTCGACTCAGGAACCGGCTGGCCGAGCTTTATAAAACCGCTTAAACAGGAAAATATAGTGGAAAAAGAAGATAACAGCTTATTTATGAAAAGGACTGAAGTAAGAAGCAAACACGGTGATTCGCATCTGGGACATGTATTCGATGACGGGCCGAAACCCACGGGATTGCGATACTGTATAAATTCGGCAGCACTCAGATTTATTCCGAAAGAAGACCTTGAAAAAGAAGGGTATGGGGAATATAAAAAACTCTTTGAAAAATAAAAGATAGGATCAAGGATTGAAGGGGTAATGATTAGGTAAAGTTAGATAGTTAAAGAGTTTTTTAATTCTTAGTTCTTAATTCTGTTTCCGAGAGGTGATTTATGAAAAAATTTCTGGTTTTGATGTTGGGTTTGTTTTTTTTGACAGGACAGGTTTATGCACATCCGCCGAGCGATTTAAAAATTGAATATGACATTAATACAAAAATTCTGTCGGTAGAGATTATTCATAATGTAAAAAATCCCGAAAGACACTTTGTCCGCGATATAAAAGTTTATTTGAATGGAAAAATTATAGTAACACAGTTTTTTAAAAGCCAGGGTGATAAAAAAATACAAAAATGCATTTATACGGTAATAGATGCTAAACCGGGCGACGAGATAAAAATAGAGGCAGAATGTAACTTTGTAGGCAAAAAGAATAAGGTTTTTAAATTAAGCGCAGAAAAGAGGTAATTTATGAAACATGTTGAAGGAAGGAATGTCGGTAATATCGTTTTGTATGCTCTCAGTACTTGCATATGGTGCCGGAAAACAAAAGAGCTGTTGGATGAGCTTAATATCGACTACCACTATGTTTATGTGGATTTGCTTGATGAAGATGAGAAAAACAAAATAAAGGAGGAGATTTCCAAATGGAATCCGGATTGTTCCTTCCCTACACTTGTAAAAGACAACAAATTCTGCATAACCGGATATAACCCGGTTGAAATAAAAAAGAGAATAAAATAATGAAAAAATATTCGGAAAAAACAGAAAAGCTGTACCCGAAGCTAAAACAAGCGGCGGAAAATTCCGGTTATCACCTGAACCCTGACGAGAGCTTTACCAAAGATATAATAGAGGGACTTATCAGAAACGAGGAAAGATACGGTTACCGGTCGTGTCCGTGCAGGCTTCCGTCAGGCAATAAACAGGAGGATATTGATATAATATGTCCCTGTTATTACAGGAATGCTGACTTGAATGAGTATGACAGCTGTTACTGCGGACTTTACGTTTCGGAAAAAATATTAAACGGAGAGAGAAAATTAGCTCCGATACCCGAAAGAAGACCTCCCCGGGGAAAAAAAAGTTTTGAAAAATTCATATGAATTTTCTATAATATAGTATTATGAAATCTTTAAAACCCAAAGTTGCTATAATCGGTGCGGGTAATGTCGGCAGTACTTTTGCTTTTTCGCTGACGATAAGCGGACTGGCAAGAGAAATAGTTATTATCGACAGGAATGAACTGCGGGCAAAGGGGGAGTGTATGGACTTAACCCACGGTTTGAGCCTCACACACCCTACTAAAATACATTCGTCGGGATATGAGGGCTGTCAGGACGCAGATATTGTGGTCATAACAGCAGGTGCCAAACAGAAATCAGGACAGACAAGAATGGATTTAGTCCGGGCAAATACCGACATATTTCAGGATATCATACCAAAGATAACGAAATACGGTAAAAATGCCGTACTTCTGGTTGTTTCCAATCCGGTGGATATTCTAACATATATTACATTAAAAATTTCAGGATTCCCTCCGCAGAAAGTTATCGGTTCGGGAACGGTTCTGGACAGTTCGAGATTCAAATATTTGTTAAGCGAGCACTGCGGTGTAGACCCCAGGAATGTTCATGCTTATATTATAGGAGAACACGGCGATACCGAATTGCCTGTCTGGAGCAATGCCAACATCGGCGGGATGGTTCTCGCAAAATACTGTCCTATGTGCAGCAGGCATAACCGCTGTAACAGGGATAAAGAACTGAACGGTATTTTTGATGAGGTAAAAAATTCCGCTTATAAAATCATAGAAGCAAAGGGCGCTACGTATTATGCCATTGCACTTGCATTGGTTAAAATAGTTGAAGCTATTCTGAGAGATGAAAATTCCGTTTTACCCGTATCTACCCTTATAAATGATTATTATGGAGTAAATGACGTATGTCTGAGCATACCTTCTCTGGTAAACAGGAACGGTGTAGAAAGATTCTTAAGGCTTGAATTGTCAAAACAGGAACAGGAACAATTTATACGCTCCGCAGATACATTAAAAAACATAATAAAAAATATTAGTTTTTAACGTTTAATACCGAAATTATAAGGGAAAAAATTACAGATTGCTTTCTGTAATTTTTTTTTGTATAATTTACTTAAATATCCTGATTACAGCGATAAACGGCCGATTACGGCGATATATCTTTACGTCTTTTTTATCGCTGACATCTTTTTTTTCTTATCGCTGCAATCAGCTTTTTAAACATGTCATCTAATCAAAAGCAGCCTGTAGAGTGCGGATGCGGAAAAACATTTGAATGGACTTTATGGGAATCTATAAATGTTACCACGGACCCGGATTTGAAGGAAAGTTTATTAAACGGTACTCTGAATGTTGTGGTATGCCCATATTGCGGTTTACTGTTTTATTATGAAAGATTTTTATTATACCATGACGAAAAAAAACGGTATCTTTTTTATGTATATAACCATGACTGTGAGGAAGACAAAGAAGTACTGAAGAAAAAAGCTGTAGCAGACTGCAGGGCAATCAGAGACAAATCGGAAAAACACGAAATATTTTCCGATTACAGGATTGAAGTTTTTTTCGGACTGGACAATCTGGTCAAATTTCTAAAAGAGGAGGAACTATAAAACATATGACAAATGACAAATGGAACATGACAGATGGAAAAGGGAATATGACATATGACAAATGCAGGATAATAGATGGGAGGTACAGGGATTGGTTTTTACCGTTATTTGTCATCTGTTATTTGTCATCTGTTATTTTTATGGGCTGTGCACCACAGCAGGCAGTTACGGAAAAAAAACAGGAAGAAAAAAAGGAGAGTACTATGGAAGTTGCCGTAATAGAGACGGACAAAGGAACAATAAAGTTTAAATTCTTCGAAGAAGATGCGCCGAATACGGTTGAGAATTTCAAAAAACTTGCAGACAAAAAATTCTATGACGGTTTGAAATTTCACAGGGTGGTTCCCAATTTTGTGATCCAGGGAGGATGTCCTCTGGGTAACGGTACCGGAGACCCCGGTTATAAAATAAAAGCGGAATTCAACAGCAAACCGCACCTTGACGGAACGGTGGCTATGGCAAGGTCACAGCATCCGGATTCCGCAGGCAGTCAGTTTTATATCTGTCTGGGACCCCAGCCGTTTTTAAACAGAAAGTATACGGTTTTCGGGCAGGTGACCGAAGGACTCGATGTTGTCCATAAAATCCAGGTCGGCGATATAATGAAAAGGGTCTATATAGAGAAATAGGGAACGCATAGAACACTAAACATTCGCAAAGAGCGCAAAGATTTTTCTGCGTAATCTGCGATATCTCTGCGTAATCTGCGTTTAAAGTATGCAGTATATCGATGATGTGAAGTTTCATATCCCGCTTGGTTTTTCGGATAAATACAGAAAACTGCGGGAAAATGTTCTCGTAAAAGAACCGGCAAAGTCATATATTGCAAACAAACAGCCTGTCACAGAAAAACTTGTAAAAACAATCTGGTTTGACCAGAAAATCGAAAGAAGGGGACTGGAAACAACCGACGGAAAAAAAGTTTTGGTATTTTCTCCCGGCGAATGGAATTTTGACGAAGGGCCCGATTTTAGAAATGCTAAAATCTTAGTTGACGGCCGGGTGATAACCGGCGATATTGAGGTTGACCTCTACTCATCCAACTGGAAAAGTCATAATCATCATAAAAACAAAAACTTCAACAATGTAATTCTTCATGTTTTTCTACGCCAGAAAAACAGATATTCAAAAACATTAAAACAAAATAAAAAAAGTGTTTATGCGGTCGAGTTAATTAATTTTATTGACAATGCCCTTGAAATTATGGATAATAACTTTGATATAGAAAATTATCCATATGCAAGCAGCGCACGTGCGGGAAAATGCGCAGCATATAGTTTAAAAAACTTTTCCCTTCTTGAACATATCGTCGGACTTGCGGGCGATGAAAGAATACAGTTAAAAAGCGAAAACTTTGCCAAACGGCTGAAAAAAGAAACAATAGAGGAAATTATTTATAAGGGAATTCTTGACGGGCTCGGGTATGGCTCCAACCGGGACAATTTTAAAAAACTATCTGAAATATTACCGCTCAGAAAAATAAGAGAACTGATAAAACAGGAAAAACCCGAACCGACAGACATAAAAATACAGGCATTGTTTCTGGGTTCTGCGGGCCTTATTCCGGAATCTGAAAAAATACAGAATACCGACGACGAAGCAAAAGAATACTTCTTTAAAATAAAAAAAATATGGGAGGTGCTGGGCCGCAGGATTAACCCGGACGATATAATAAAAAAGGGGTCGTGGAAATTTAAAAACTTAAGACCGTATAACTTTCCCTACAGGCGCCTTGCTGCAGCAAGCCTGATTACTTCAAGATATATAAACTGCGGATTTCAGGAAATCTTCCGGGACTTCTACGGCACCGTAACTTCCGGTAATTTTAAATTAGAAAACTTCTTAAAAAACCTAACAACTGATATACCCGGTTACTGGTTTTATAGAACAACTTTTAATTCCAAAAAATTCACAAAACCGGTTGCTCTGATAGGAGAGGAAAGAATCCTTTTGATACTTATAAATACTTTTTTGCCTTTGGCGGTTGCCGAAACAAAAAAACCGGAAGACAAAAAAGCTATTTATGCCTGGTGGGCCAAACAACCGGCAATATCGACAAACCGGATAGCAAGGATTACCGCATGGAAAACCGGTTTTGGAAACATGTCGGGACAAACCGAGAGAATTCAGCAGGGCCTTTTACAGATATTTAAGGATTTTTGTGATACGAAAAAGGGTATCTGCACCGGCTGCGGATTCCAGTCTATTTTAAGTATGCCGACAGGAAAATTTTTCTAAAGAAAAAACGCAAATGACCGCAAATAGAAAAGTAACGCAAATATTCGCGAATATCAGCGTTAGATTAGCGACCATTCGCGTTATTGAGCGGAGCGAAAAAAGGGGGAAGGTATGGAAATTTTTGATATTTTGACAGCTGCAGTAAAATTAGGTGCTTCAGACATTCATATAGTAATCGGTAAACCTCCGATGGTACGGCACAACGGTGAAATGACCACTCTTAAGGATTTTAAAGATATTATCAATCCGGAAGAAGCAAAACGGCTGATTTATTCGATGCTTTATGACGAACAGAAGAAAAAATTTGAAGAAGACCTTGAACTGGATTGTTCTTTTAATCTTCCTAATGTTTCAAGATTCAGGGTAAATGTCCTAATGCACAGGAACGGTATAGGTGCGGTACTGCGTGTTATTTCTTCTAAGATTCCTACCCCGGAACAGCTCAGGTTTTCGCCTGCTATCACAAAACTTGCCAATCTGCCGAGAGGACTTGTACTTGTTACCGGACCCACCGGAAGCGGAAAATCCACTACACTTGCAAGTCTTATAGATATTGTTAATATTTCAAGACGGGACCATATTCTTACCGTAGAAGACCCTATCGAATTCGTTTATGAATCAAAAAACTGTGTAGTAACTCAAAGAGAGGTAGGACAGCATACCCTGAGTTTTACTGCTGCTTTAAAACACGCATTGCGTGAAGACCCGGACATAGTGCTTGTAGGAGAAATGCGCGACCTGGAAACAATAGGGGCTGCAATAACAATCGCCGAAACCGGTCACCTTGTTTTCGGGACACTTCATACGACTGATGCACCTTCGACGATTGACAGAATTATCGACGTATTTCCTCCGCACCAGCAGCAGCAGGTACGAATGCAGCTTTCAACTGCTCTGCAGGCGGTTATATGCCAGACCCTTATCCCGACTATAGACGGTACGAGCAGGGTAGCAGCAAGAGAAATTATGATATCGACACCGGCCATTTCCAACCTTATACGGGAAGGAAAAACTCATCAGCTGTACCAGACAATAGAAGTAGGACAAAAATCAGGAATGATATCACTTGATAAAGCACTGGCACAGCTTGTCAGAGAAGGGAGTATATCAATGACTTCCGCACTGACAAAAGCACATAACCCTAATTCAATAGAAATGGAATTACATAGGTAAAAGGCAGAATTAAGAGTTAAGAATTAAGAAAGGCATGTTTAATAGGGGGTAAATAAATTATGATTATTGAAGATCTGTTAAAAATGATGGTTGAGGTAAAAGGTACAGATATGCATCTTAAAGCAGGTAAACCTCCCATGGTACGGGTCGACGGTGATATCATGCCTCTCATGAAAGGCGAACCCCTTACATCGGATAAAATAAAAGAACTTATATCAAAATTTATCGGATTCGGTGAAGAACAAAAAATACAGGAAAATAAAGAATTTGATTTTGCCTGTGAAGTTCCGGATGTTGCAAGGTTCAGAGGAGCATTATTCTTCCAGAAAGGAAATTACGGCGTTGTATTCAGAACAATACCCACAAAGATTCCGTCAATTGACTCACTCGGCCTGCCTCAGGTTTTAAAAGACATAGCAAATTACGAACAGGGTCTGGTACTTGTTACGGGACCTACCGGAAGCGGAAAATCCACGACAATGGCAGCCATAATAGACCATATTAACGAAAATTCCAGAAGCAATATTATAACCATCGAAGACCCTATCGAATTCGTACATGGCGATAAACAATCCATAATAAACCAGCGGGAAATAGGAATGGATACAAACACATTCGGGACAGCACTGAAGTCCGCTCTCCGACAGGACCCCGATGTAATTCTTGTAGGTGAAATGCGTGACCCTGAAACGGTTTCAACCGCCATTGCTGCAGCAGAAACGGGACACCTTGTAATTTCCACACTTCATACCAACGACGCAAAACAGACCATTGACAGAATTATAGACACATTTCCCGCAGAACAGCAGATGCAGGTAAGATTTCAGCTTTCGCTGTTTCTTAAAGCCGTTGTTGCTCAGCGCCTTGTGAAAAGAAAAAATGAAATCGGTATGGTTGCTACTATAGAAATAATGCTTAACACACCTCTTGTTAAATCTCTTATTGCCGAAGGAAAAACAGGACAGATTTCAAAGGCAATAGAAGACGGCGCTTCATTCTATAAATCACAGTCCTTCAACCAGTCGCTTCTGGAACTCTGGAAAAACGATACTATTTCAACCGAAGAGGCGCTTGCAATAAGCAATAATCCGTCCGATCTGAAAATTCAGATACAATCGTCGGAATACGGCAAAAAAATTGGGGGAGGAGTAAATGAAATTAAACGAGATAGGAATTTTTAAAAACTTAAGTAATAGTGTTCTTAAAAAAATATCCGAAATTGTAGAAGAAGTAAACATCAAAAAAGATACGGTTATTTTTGAAGAATCGGCACCCGCAGATGTTTTTTGCCTTATTGCCAAGGGCAGAGTGGAAGTGTTTAAACGCCTTTCGGGAGGTACTACTAAAACACTTGCGGTTTTATCTGCCGGGGATTATACCGGCGAAATGTCGCTTCTGGAGGATAAGCCCAGAATCGCTTCGGTCAAAGCAATAGATGACGTTACGCTGTTTGTAATAAAAAAGAAAAAATTCTCAAAACTTATATCCGGCGATCTTGATATGGGAATGAAACTTTTATCGGCAATTATGTCGACAACCCTGAACCGTCTTTCGGTAACAAACAGCCATCTGACGCTTCTTTACGATACCGGAAAGGTTATCGCCAGTTCAAAAAATCTAAAACAAATGACAATGGCTGCTTTTTCCAATATTTCCAAGTTATTCAAACAAGCAGACAGCGGGATGGCAGCGGTATATAATGAATTTACGGACGAACTTGATGTACATTCATCAATTAATATAAAAAACCCTGTTGATTCAATTCCGAAAACCGATCCGTTTGTCAGTCAGATATCGGCACAAAAGGAACTTCTTATAACAAACGAAAAAATTGACTTCAAAAACGGATTTATTTCCGGAAAATCGCTTATTGCATCGGCATTTCATTTTGAGGATAAATTCCTCGGTTTCATCTGGTTTGCCGGAAACAAGCAAAACGCATTCAGTATTAATGACCTGATTGTTCTGTCTTCCGTGGCTTCTCTTATCTCTGTTTCAATAAAAAATATTTCGTTTATTTCAGAAGACGAAGCAAGACAGCGGCTGGAAAAGATGCGCGGAGTCCAGGCCTTTTGATTTGCAAACACGTTGATATGGAAATACGTTGATATGTAAACCCGCCTGACAGCCGTCGGGCAGGTATGTAAAAACCTTTAACCGTATCACCGTATCAGCATATAAGCATATTTTTATTATTTTGAGAAGTAAATATGATTGAAATCGGTATAGTATTAAATTTTTTCCACTATTTAGTTAACAGATTCTTTGTTGTACCTCTCGGTCGCATCGTAGGATTGACATGGTGGGGAGCATTTGCCATAGCTTTAGCAGGCGATATAATTCAGATGCTTCTGTATTTTTACATACTTGAGGGTGCAGGGGTAAACAAAAAACTTGGTAGAATCGTATCAAAAAGATTTCCGTCACAGGAAAAGGTTGAAAGAACCAAAATGGTGCAGATGGCACGCGGAATGGGATACATGGGAATAGCAATCCTGGCAGCTATGCCGGTATATTTCGGAGGTATGTATTCAGCAGTTCTGGTCAGCCATCTTATGCATCTTAAAAGAAGGAAATCATATATATTTCTGACAATGGGTTCTATTATAGGATCAGCCGTTCTTGTAGTCGGTTTAAGAGCATTATGGACATTTATAAAATTGATGTTTATATAGAACTCGCCAGGAAAATTGAAAAAGAAACTGGCTGTGACATTTATATTGTAGGCGGATATGTCAGAGATAAAATTTTAGGATTTAAAAGTATAGACCTTGACTTTGTAGCAAGCCCCAACGGATTAGAGGTTGCGGAAATTTTTTATAAAAAACTTGGCGGCAAACTGACGGTTTATAAAAAATTTCTTACTGCATCGCTGAAACTGAAAAACGGTTTTGTAATTGATATAGCAACCGCAAGACAGGAAGAATATCCGGAACCTGCCTCAATGCCTGTCGTTTATCCTGCAAAAATAGAGGATGACCTGAAACGCCGTGACTTTACAATAAATGCCATAGCAACACCAGTTACAAATTACAAATTACAAATTACAAATTACATAGATCCTTGTGGGGGATTAGAGGATATAAAAAACAGGCAGATCCGTGTACTGCATAAAGATAGTTTTACCGATGACCCTACCAGAATTTTAAGAGCAATCCGTTATGCATGCCGTTTTGACTTCAAAATCGAAAAAAATACGCATAACTGGATGGCTTCTGCAGTCAAAAAGGACCTTTTGTCACTGGTTTCTCCGCCTCGCATAAGGGACGAATTTATTAAAACACTTGAAGAGAAAAAGGCAAAGAAAATATTAAAAGAATTCGAAAAACAAAAAGTACTGAAATATATAGATAAAAACCTCAAGATTTCCGCAATTTCATCCAAATCCGAACCTATGGAAATACGCCTTAAAAAACTCCTTGAACCCCTTAAAAACAAGCAAAAAACATCATTCCTCAAAAAACTCCAGTTACCTTCAAAATATTCTTGATACCTTTTCTTTTGGGGTTGACATTTATACTGTAAATAAATATAATAGAGAGATAAAATTTAAGTCAATAAACAGATGTATTTTGAGGTATAAATTATATGAGTATTTCAAGTGTTGATTTTATTCTTGCTATACCGCTTTTGTTTTTTGCCGTTGTAGTGCATGAATACTCCCATGGCTGGATTGCATATTTGAATGGCGACGATACTGCAAAAATGGCGGGGCGGCTTACTCTCAATCCTATACCGCACGTTGATTTCGTCGGTACAATTATTATTCCGCTGCTCTTAATAATAACCCGCGCACCGATTTTAATCGGATGGGCAAAACCAGTGCCTATAAATCCTTACCGTCTTAACGACCCCGTAAGGGATATGGCAAAAGTGGGGATGGCCGGACCTGCATCGAATTTTGCACTTGCAATTTTATCTGCGTTGATTATCTGGCTGTTTAAAATATCCGGTGCCGACCCTTATTCTGCAGCCAACAACCTGATAATAAAACTTTTATATATAAACGTCACAATAAACCTGGTACTGGGCGTGTTTAATCTTATTCCCATACCGCCTTTAGACGGTTCAAGAATAGTTTCCGCTTTATTACCGCCGGATATTGCATACAAATACAATCAGCTTGAAAGATACGGATTTTTTATAATTATTCTATTGCTTTATCTGGGACTGCTCGATTTTTTGTGGCAAATAGTTATGCTGCTGCAAAAACTGCTTTTCATGGGCGTCTAATACGGAACGTAAAACAAACACATTAACGAGAGAAGATGGACGAGTGACGAAAAAGAAAATCGTCCGTCGTCTATCGTCCGTCATCCATCAGCATTGTGAACGGAGTGAACAAACATGAGGGAAAGAGTTTTATCAGGTATGAGGCCTTCGGGCAAACTGCATCTCGGCCATTTACACGGTGCACTTTTAAACTGGGCTGAACTTCAAAAAAATTTCGACTGCTTTTACTTTGTAGCCGACTGGCATGCAATGACAACCGAATACGCAAATACAGGTAATATAAAACAGGATTCTTTTGATATGGTTGTTGACTGGCTATCCGTAGGACTTGATCCTAAAAAATCCACTATATTCGTCCAGTCCGAACTTCCGGAACATGCAGAACTACATCTGCTTTTATCAATGATAACTCCGCTCTCCTGGCTGGAGCGATGCCCTACTTACAAAGAACAGCTCAGGGAAATAAAAACACGTGATATACATACATACGGATTTCTGGGTTATCCCGTACTCCAGGCAGCAGACATTCTTATCTATAAAGCCAACAAGGTGCCGGTAGGCGAAGACCAGCTTCCGCATCTTGAACTTACGAGAGAAATCGCAAGAAGGTTCAATTCATTTTATGGTAAAATCTTAACCGAACCCAAGGCAATCCTTACAAAATCTTCCAAGACCCCCGGAAGCGACGGCCGGAAAATGTCAAAATCATACAACAACTGTATTTATCTTTCTGATACTCCTGAAGATATCTCAAAAAAGATTTCGTCTTACATAACAGACCCTGCAAGAATACATCCGACTGATAAGGGGCATCCGGATATATGTCCTATTTTTGCTTTGCATAAAATATATTCGGAAAATGTAAAGGAAATAGAAGATTTATGTAAAAAAGGGGAAATCGGCTGTGTGAAATGCAAAAAAATGCTTGCGGAAAAAATTATCAAATCTCTTGAACCTGTACATAAAAAACAAAAAGAACTTAAAAAAAATCCGGCAGTCATTAACGATATATTAAAAAACGGCAGGGAAAAAGCAGGAAAATTTGCCGCACAGACAATCTCCGAAGTTAAAAAAGCAGTAAAATTAATAAATTCGGATTAAAACATAAATATCAGTTACTAGTTCATTCGCGATAATTCGCGTTGGATTAGCGACAATTCGCGTTTTTTATGGAATACGGAATAAAACTGGATATCTTTGAAGGACCGATGGACCTTCTGCTCCATCTTATACAGAAAAACGATCTGGACATCTATGATATTCCGATATCCAAAATAACATCGGAATATCTGGCATATCTCAACATACTGAAACAGTTAAACCTTGAGGTTGCAGGTGATTTTCTGGTAATGGCTTCAACCTTAATGCGGATAAAGTCAAAAATGCTTCTGCCTGTACACGCAGAAGATGAAGAAGAAGCGATAGACCCCAGAGACGAACTTATAAAACGCTTAATAGAATATAAAAAATTCAAAGAAGCATCAAAAACCCTTAAAGGTAACCTTGAAGAACAGAAAAATGTCTTTTACCGCACAACACCGCCTGAATTTACAGATGAAGATTTTGGTGTTAACGTAACTCTTTTTGATTTATTGGATGCATTTAAAACAGTTTTATCAAAAGCCAAAAAGGCCTCAAAAGAAATAATAAAGGACGAATATACTATCGAGGAGAAAATAAGGACAATACTCTCGGTACTGGAAGGTAAAAACTATATATCCTTCTACTCAATCTTTGCAGAAAATGAAACAAGGTTATCAATTATAGTTACATTTTTGGCATTACTTGAACTTATAAAAATAGGACAGATATACGTAAGACAGGACAAGCATTTTAAGGAAATCAGAGTTTATAAATCACGAATGAATAACGAATAACACGAATGATAACGAATAATACGAATAATATTCGTGCAATTCGGGTTTTACATTCGGTCTTTATTCGCAATAGGAGCATGGCGACGATGGAAGCAAAAAAAATTGTAGAAGCACTTTTGTTTGTATCACAGGGACCGTTAAGAGTTGAAACAATTATGGATATTACCGGTATCAAATCAAATGACGAAGTAAAACAGTTAATAACAGAACTGTCAAATGATTATGAATCGAGACAATCACCCGTTCACATAATGGAAATAGCGGGAGGCTGGCAGTTATCAACAAAAAGAGAGTTTGCGCCTTATATAAGAAAATTATTCAAAGAAGAAACAACATTAAAACTTTCCTCATCGGCACTTGAAACACTTGCAATAGTTGCTTATAAACAGCCTCTTACGAGGGCAGAAATAGAAAAAATCAGAGGTGTAGAGGTCAGTGCGGTATTAAAAACTCTTACAGAAAAAAATCTTATAAGAACCTGCGGCAGGAAAGAAACCGTCGGAACTCCGTTTTTGTACGGAACAACCCAGCAGTTTCTAATTTATTTCGGATTAAAATCAACAGATGACCTGCCTCTGCTGCAGGAAACCGGTGAGGAACAGGCGACAAAAGAGGCAGAAGACAACGAATAATGGTAATGGAGGATTAAAGTGGGTTATTCTAAAGACAAAATACGTAATGTAGCAATTGTAGGAAGCGGTGGTTCCGGAAAAACATCTTTGGTTGAAGCAATTCTATTTAATTCAAAACTAACCACCCGGCTTGGAAGAGTTGAAGACGGCAATACGGTCAGTGATTTTAATTCTGATGAAATATCAAGAATATCATCTGTCTACTCTTCATTACTGTCATTTGACAGCAACGGTATAAAAATAAATATTATAGATACACCGGGATATTTCGATTTTATAGGCGAAACCATCGCAGCAATTCATATTGCTGATGCCGTAATTTTTGTTTTCGATTCTTTTGCACCTATTGATGCAACATTCGAACTTCTATGGGAAAGCTGCAATAAACCAAAAGTAATTTTTGTAAATAAGCTGGATAAAGAGGATACGAATTTTTCAGGAACTATCGAGCACCTGAAAGAATTCAACAATTCTATAGCACCTGTATTTTTTCCGAATGCTACAGGGGCAAATCTCTCAAAAACATTTTCGCTTATTACAGATTCGGTACCGGACGAATTCAGTAATTATAAAGAAAAATTCATCGAAGCAGTTGCGTCTGCAGACGATGCAATGATCGAAAAATATCTTGACGGCAAGGAAATTACGAAAAATGAATTGTTGGCAGGCCTGAAAAAGGGTATTATATCGAAAACTGTTATTCCTGTTTTGTGCGGAAGCGCCACTAAAAATATCGGATGTGACTCGATTGTAAATTTTATAAAAGAGTTTTTGCCGGAAGCTTTCGTAACCGAAGAATCCAGCAAACCGTCAGCGCTTGTTTTTAAAAGTGTAATCGAACCCCGTACGGGAAATCTTTCATTTCTTAAAATTTATTCAGGTAAAATCACCCAGGGGCTGGATATAAAAAACATAACCCGTCTTACATCGGAAAGACTTGGGACATTCTGTACCCTGCTAGGGAAAAAAAGAACAGACATGTCGGAAGCACAGGCAGGCGACATAATTGCCGCGGTTAAATTAAAAGGGACCCAGACAAACGACATTCTGGGTGACGAAGAAACAGCAGGTAAAATCAAAAACATAGACTTTCCGGAACCAAATATAGATATGGCGGTTTATCCAAAATCTAAAGGCGAAGAGGAAAAAGTTGCATCTGCCCTTCAGGCAATGATGCGCGAAGACCCGACCATAAAAACCTTTTACAATACAGAAACAAAAGAAATGATACTTTCGGGATTAGGTGCTCTTCACGTGGAGGTATCGGTGAACAGAGTAAAAGAAAGATTCGGGATAAATGTGGAATTCAAACCTCCAAAGGTGGCTTACAGAGAAACCATAAAAGGAACCAAAGATGTTCAGGGAAAATATAAAAGACAAACCGGCGGCCGTGGACAATACGGAGACTGCTGGATAAAAGTAGAGCCCATGGAAAGAGGAAAAGGTTTCGAATTTATCAATGCAATCCGTGAAGGCAGAATTCCGAGAAATTATATTCCTTCTGTCGAAAAGGGTGTGAAAGAAGCAATGGTTCAGGGAGTTATATCAGGTTACCCGGTAACGGATATGCGTGTTACGCTGTATGACGGCAGTTACCACGAAGTCGATTCATCCGATATGGCTTTTAAAATTGCCGGAAGTATGGCTCTGAAAAAAGGGGTAATGGAATCCAAACCATGTATACTGGAACCCATTGTAGAACTGGAAGTTATTATACCGGATGACTATATGGGTGCGGTTATGGGTGACCTGAATGCAAGAAGGGGCAGAGTTATGGGAATGGAACGTTTTGGAAAAAAACAGAAAGTTATAGCAACCGCTCCCCTGTCCGAAGTTTCGGGATATGCCACCGACCTGCGTTCAATAACAAAAGGAGCCGGCAATTTCAAGATGAAGTTTGCACATTATGAAGAAGCTCCTTCAACGGTATCCCAACCTCTGATAACCGCTTATCAGAAACAACAGGAAACAGGCCGCTAAAGGACAGAGCAGAAGAGCAGAAGTAACTTCTGCACTTTGGACTTCTGCACTCTGCACTGACGTTATTATGATTGCACTTTCAACAGTTTATAATATATCGAAATTTGACAATCCCAGAGACCTTATTGCTGATATTAAGTCACTGGGATTTTCTGTTATAGAACTTAATATCGGCGTTCCGGAAAATTTTATACCGGAACTTGCAAAAGAACTAAAGATTGTTTCTGTCCACAATTTTTGTCCTAAATTGGATTTTATACCTGAAGGAAAAACTATTTTTTCACCTTACAATTTCGCATCGGATGACAAAACAGAGAGGAGAACAGCGGTCGACCTTACAAAAAAGACGATTGATGTTGCGGACACCGTAGGTGCAAAAGCTGTTATTGTTCATTCAGGCGAAATCAATATGGAAATTTCCGGCAAAGATCTGTCAAGGAAGTATAACGAAACAAAAGACAAAAATGTGTATAAGAAATTTTTAGATGATTTCTTAAAGGAAAGGAAATCAAAATTAGCGGATTCCGGGATAATATCCAATCTTTTGAAATCAATTGATGAACTTTTAAATTATGCAGTCAAAAAAAATATCAAACTCGGGATCGAAAACAGATTCTGGGCAGATGAGCTGCCTTCGCTTGAAGATTACAAACCTGTTTTTGAAAAATTCGACAGTAATTCATTGGGCTTATGGTTTGATATCGGGCATGCGGTTGTTGCGGAAAAACAGGGTCTTGTAAAATCCCGTCTCGATTTTCTAAAAAATTTTTCCGGCAGACTCATAGGGATGCACCTGCATGATGTTATAGAAGTTTACCCCCGCACCAATGATAAGTCTATTGGTGCGGGAGTTTATGACCATAAAGCGCCGGGAAAAGGAGAGGTTGACTTTGACGAAATAGCGAAATTCGTCAAAAACGGCACTATTCTTGTAAATGAAACTCATCCTTCGTCAACAAGAGAAGAACTAAAAAAGTCAATTGAACATTTAAAAGCTCACGGATTTAGAAATTTTATAGATAATTATTCATTCGAACCCTTAACAGTTTAAAGGAGTAAAGATGCCTGAATTACGAAGAGATCCTATTATAGACAGATGGGTAATCATCACAACGGAACGCGGTAAGATTCATGCGGATTTTGAAAAAATGCCGGAGAATTCGCAGGAAAACAATGAGGCATGTCCTTTCTGTATGGGAAACGAAAGTAAAACGCCTCCGGAAATAATATCATTCAGGGAAGCCGGAACAGCAAAAAACAAAAGCGGCTGGTGGGTAAGGGTTGTCCCGAACAAATTCCCCGTATTACGGGTTGAAGGCAACTTAAACAAACGCGGCGAAGGTATGTTTGATTTTATGGACGGGATAGGTGCACATGAAGTTGTTATTGAATCCCCGATACACAATGCTTCGTTTGCCGATATGGAAAACAAACAGGTAGAAGAAATCCTGTGGGCATTCCACGGAAGAATCGCTGATTTAAAAAAAGACAGCCGTTTCGAATACATTCTGGCTTTTAAAAATCATGGTGCAGCAGCCGGGGCTTCTCTTATTCATCCTCACTCGCAAATTATAGCTATACCAACAATCCCGGTAAGAGTAAAGCAGGAACTGGAAGGAAGCAGAAGTTATTATGATTATAAGGAACGGTGCGTCTTTTGCGATATTATACGTGAAGAAACAGAAGCAAATGTACGGATTGTTTCCGAAAATGAAAATTTCATATGCATAGTGCCCTTCGCTTCCCGGTTTCCCTTTGAAACATGGATATTGCCAAAGGTACATTCATCTTTCTTTGAAGACCTGCAGAAAACCGAAATTACAAGTCTTGCAATGATTTTAAAGGATATAAACGGTAGGATGATAAGAACACTGGAAAATCCTCCTTACAATTTTATTATACACAATTCACCATGCAAAAGCGGTAACCTGCCATACTACCACTGGCATATAGAGATAATGCCGCGTTTGATAAAAACCGCAGGTTTTGAATGGGGAACGGGATTTTATATAAATCCGACTCCTCCTGAAGAAGCAGCAAAGTTCCTGCGCGAATGCTGAGAAAGAGGAACGCAAATATACGCAAATGAAATACTAAACGCGAATGTTCGCGAATATTTGCGTTAGATTCGCGAGAATTTGCGTTAAAAATTATGAAGATAAAAAATGTTTATCCTGAATTAGATGGCGGGCTTTATCCTGTAAAAACCGAAATAGACAGAGAGTTTTCTGTTTCCTGTGAAATTCTGGGAACATCCAGGAAACCCCCGGTTTTAAAATACAAACAAATACCGGACACCTCATGGAAAAAAATCCCGATGACCAAGTGCTGTGAAAAATACACAGCATCATTTAAACCTAAAACCATCGGATTTTATCAGTATACTATAGAAGGTTATGACAGGATTTTTGAACTCATTGTTGAAAAAAAATATGCAAGGTTTGCTGCATGGTATGAAATGTTCCACAGGTCCCAGGGGACCATTCCGGGCAAAAGTGCAACATTCGCGGACTGCGAAAAACGGCTGCCGTATGTAAAAAATCTGGGATTTGACGTTATATACCTTCCGCCGGTCCATCCTATAGGAAGGTCACACCGCAAAGGACCAAATAATTCACTGAATGCCGGACCGGATGACCCGGGATGTCCGTGGGCAATAGGTAATGAACTCGGCGGACACAAATCAATAGAACCCGGACTGGGAACAATTGATGATTTCAGACATTTTGTTACTGAAGCCAAAAAACTTGGAATCGAAATCGCTCTGGATATTGCTTTCCAGTGTTCACCCGACCACCCATATGTAAAGAAACACCCCGAATGGTTCCATAAAAGACCGGACGGTTCAATAGCTTATGCCGAAAACCCGCCGAAAAAATATGAGGATATTTATCCGTTAAATTTCTATCCGCCAAATAAAGACAAACTCTGGAATGAATTAAAATCAATCCTTATTTTCTGGCGTGAACTCGGCGTAACACACTTCAGGGTTGACAACCCGCACACAAAACCTACGGAGTTCTGGAAATGGGTTATACGGGAAGTAAAGATGGAATATCCCGATACCGTATTTCTTGCAGAAGCATTTACAAATTATGAAAAACTTGAAGAACTCGGAAGGGTAGGCTTTTCGCAGTCATACACATACTTTACGTGGCGCAACGGTAAAAATGAATTAATCGAATATGTCACCAAACTTACAGAATCATATTTAAAGTATTTTCTCAGGGCAAATTTTTTCACAAATACACCTGATATCTGCCCGCCTATAATCCAAACAGGAGGAAGGACTGCCTTCAAAATGCGTATTGCACTGGCATCAACACTGTCGTCAGTTTACGGAATCTATAACGGCTATGAGCTCTGTGACGGAAAAGCATTCCCGGGAACCGAAAATTATGTTGACTCTGAAAAATACCAGTACAAGGTCTGGGACTGGGACAGACCCGGAAACATCAAGGATTATATTGCTAAAATCAACGAAATAAGAAAGAAAAATCCTGCACTTCATTATTATGATAATCTTAAAATATACAGTTCTACAAACGACAATGTTCTTTTTTACGGAAAAAAATTCAAAAATAATATAATCCTTGTAGCGGCAAATCTCGACCCGCATAACCCGCAGGATGCAAGAATAACGGTTCCTGTAGAAGAATTCGGTATTCCGACTGACAGCGACTATATAGCCGAAGAACTTATAACCGGGAAGGAATATATATGGCACGGACGGGAAAATTATGTACATATTGAACACCATAAGGAACCGGTGTATATCTTCAGAATAAAAACGCAAATTGCCGGCCGCCTGACGACGGCGAGGCAGGCAGATAAAAACGATATGGCAATACAGCATTCAAAAAAATTCTGGGAACTGCGGGAGAAGGTAGTAAAACATAACGATGTTTATGCAAGGCGGGAACTGGCAAAACTTTTCAGCCATGAAATTTTATGGCGGGTCTATACCGGTGAAACCTTTGATGCAAACTATGCCGATACAATAAACAATGAGGCAAAAAAAGCAGGATTTAAGTCTATAATCCATGCGTATGTGACTGCACCGGGACATTAGAAAGGCAGAACTAAGAATTAAGAACTAAGAACGACAAGGCAGTGGTCAGCAGTTTATCAAACATTCGCGTTAATTCGCGTTTTGTATTTCATTCGCGTTGATCCGCGTTAAAGGAGTGTAGCGACTATGAAGGTAACAATGTTGGCAAAAGAGTATCCGCCGTATGTTTACGGCGGTGCAGGGGTTCATTTGAGGTATTTGGCACAGGAATTATCGAAAATAATGGATGTTGAGGTAAGATGCTTCGGCGACCAGAAAATCGACGATAAATCGCTTAAGGTTACGGGCTATAAGGGCTGGGCTGAGCTTAAAGGTCAGAAATTCTCGCCTACTCTTGAAACACTTTCCATAAATCTGTTAACACAGGTTGAAGAATTAAAATCAGACGTGGTTCACAGCCACACATGGTACGGCCATTTCGGCGGAGTTCTGGCAAAAACACTTTATAATATACCGTTTGTTGCAACCTCACATTCGCTTGAACCGCTGAGACCGTGGAAAGAGGACCAGTTGGGACGCGGATATCAGTTAAGTACCTTAATTGAAAAAACAGGTCTGGAATCCGCAGACAAAGTTGTGGCAGTATCAAACTTAATGAAAAAAGACATCATGAAATTTTTCAACGTCCCGGAGAAAAAAATAGAGGTCATTCATAACGGTGTTGATTTAAACAAATGGAACCCGACACCTCTGAGTTCTTCGCTGAAAAAAGAATACGGAATAGCTGACGACTACATACTTTTTGTCGGAAGACCGACACCGCAAAAAGGATTGGAGTATTTGGTTGATGCGGCAGACGATATACCGGTTCAGATAGTACTCGGTGCTACCGGAGCAGATACAAAGGATTATGAAGAACGCATGACAAAAAAAGTGGAAAAGAAAAAAAATATTGTCTGGATACATAAACTTTTAAAAGAAGAGGAATATATACAGCTGTATACTTCTGCAAAGATTTTTGTATGTCCTTCGATTTATGAACCTTTCGGCATCATAAACCTTGAAGCTATGTCAACAAAAACACCGGTCGTCGCCGCAGCCACAGGCGGGATACTGGAAGTCGTGCTGCCGGAAGAAACCGGACTTTTGGTCGAACCCAAAAACTCAAAACAGATTTCCGATGCGGTAAACCGTCTGCTGAAGGATGAACCGCTCAGAAAAAAAATGGGTGAAAAGGGCAGAGAGAGAGTTGAAAAGTATTTCTCATGGGAATACATTGCCAAACAAACAAAAAAAATGTACGAAAATCTTAAATAAGGACAACCAATGAATATTCTGCAAAAATACAGATATGATGAAAAACTTTTTGAGGATTTAAGAAAAAAGTTTATTGAAGGTACCTTTTCAAGCAAAAACAACATCATTAAAGACAAAATTTCACCGCCTGATGAAACTGCTTTCTTCAATCCCAAAAAGGATACAGCTAAAAAAGAGAAATATGCCGAAACCGGAAAAGAAACAATTAAAAACGGGAAACTGGGCGTGGTAATTGTCAACGGCGGGATGGCAACAAGATTCGGCGGAGTCGTAAAAGGAATAGTTGAAGTATATGACAAAAAAAGTTTTTTACAGATAAAGATTGAACAGATAAAAAAAATAAACCGTAAATATAATGTTTCAATTCCGGTCTATTTTATGAATAGTTTTTCTACCGAAAAAGCTACAATAGAATATCTGGAAAAAAACGCTTATTTCGGGCTCAAAGACAGTATAAAATGCTTTAACCAGTTTATTGCAAAACGGCTGAATATTGACGGAAATTTTGTTATGCCGGAAGAAGACAGCTACTACGGGCCGGGACACGGCGATTTTGCACCTGCATTTCTTCAGAGCGGATGCTTGTCCGATTTTATAAAAAACGGCGGAGAACATATCTGGTACTCAAATGTTGACAATCTCGGAGCCGTAATCGACGGGATAATCCTGGGTTATCACATAGAAAAAAAATCAGAAATGACGGTTGAACTTGCCGAGAAATATCCGGGAGATAAAGGCGGAGCTCCTGCCAAAATAAATAACCGTACGGAAATCGTTGAACAGTTCAAGTTCCCAGCCGATTTTAATCAGGATTCGATTTCTGTCTTTAATACGGCGACCTATATCTTCGATGCAGATGCATTAAACAAAAATTTCAACCTTCCTTTTTATTATGTCGAAAAAAAGGTCGGTGATAAAAAAATCGTACAGTTTGAACGTCTTGCCGGGGATCTTTCGCTGTTTTTAAAAACCGAATATATCATAGTTGACAGAGAGGAAAGGTTCTTCCCTATAAAAACCCCGCAGGACCTGGAAAAAGACAGAGAGAAGCTGAAAAAGAAATTCGGATAAAGATAAAGTATCTGACAGCCCGCCTGACTGGACTGGCCGGGCAGGGATTTACAGGATTTGGAGACAGCTTGTTGTAAACCTGGCAATCAAGTTTACAATTAATCATAAAAGGGTAATGCTAATATTCTAATCCAGTTAATCCTGTTATAAATATAATGAAAATTCTGCGGAAAGTATCCCATATTTATTTTATATGTATTTTACTGCTTCTGGGTGCTATATTGCTGCCTTTAAAAAATAAAATTGTCAACGAGACAAGCAGCTCTGTGGCGCTGGCTGCTGAATATAACGACATAGCCGATTTTTTCGGGGAAGATAAATTTAATGATTTCAAAAAGGCAGGGATTACTACCATTGTACTTGCCGACGAAAAAGCAAAGGATTTTTTCTACAATACGGATAATCCCAAATACAAAAATCTTCCCAGAGAAAAATATCTCGGTATATCAGAAAGCAAAATAGCCCGTTTATTGAAACTTAACTTTGATATCGTTCTTCTGATAATGGGCGATCTTTCCCTGCTGCCGCCGAAAAATCCTAATCTTATATCGGTAATAATGTCGGACGGATCATACGGAGAATTACCCGCAAATTCAGACCACACTTTCGGTATTATGGAGTTTTCCAGACAAAAAGAAATAAAAAAAATACTGAAAGAGCGTCCGGAAGGATTCAGGCTTCTGAAACTTTATAGGGAGAAAGATTATAAGAAAAATATTCAGAAAATAAGAAGGGCGGTTTTAGAAAGAAATATTAAAATAGTAATACTTGATATGTCCCAAACTACTATAGAAAATGCCCTGGAATATTCCAGACAGGCAAAAAACAGCCTGGAAAAACTGGGTTTTAATACGGGAAGGCCTGTCCCGATAAAAAATATAAATCCTATACTTTCAAAATATTCATTATTTACAAAAATCACGGCATTATCAATAGCTATATTATCGCCCTTTTTAATCTGTCCTATTATTATGAACGTGCAATTGGATGTTAAATTTCTGCAGAAATATTTTTTATTAAAAGTTATTATGATTTTCCTGACAATTACAATTTTTTCTTTAGTCTCGGGAATTGTAATTACAGGACTATTGTCCACTAAAGATTTTATGCTTGGAGTAGATTTATTCAGGGGAATAAAAATTGCCTTAATTTTACCTATTATGCTTTCATTTATATTATTGTACGGAAATAATATAAAAAAAATTATTAATAAACCGATACTCTACGGTGAGTTGCTGGTTCTGGGAATTATCCTTGCTTCTATAGGTTTCTATATTATGCGCAGCGGAAATTTCGGTATAATGAGTTCCGCAGAGGAAACCTTCAGGATATGTCTGGAAAAAATATTTCTGATCAGACCCAGATTAAAAGAATTTTTAATAGGCCATCCTTTCATGTTGACTGCCATTTACTTAAAATATAAGGGAAATAGTAATTACTGGAAACCGTTCTTTTTGATGGGCCTTTTCGGCCAAATTTCCATAATAAATACATTCTGTCATATTCACAGCCCGTTTTTCATTTCACTCTTAAGGACTTTTAACGGAATATGTCTGGGGACGGTTTTGGGTATAATTTTTATAAACATCATATCACGGATAAAATTAACACAAATCTCCGCAAATTAAAACCCAAATTGCCGCTAATCATTTGCGGTAATTAGGTCATTGATTCGTGGTAATTTGCGTATTTGCGAAGCAAAGGTATATGTCTGATATAGTGATTTCGGGTTATTACGGATTTAAAAATGCAGGCGACGAACTTATTCTTAAGGCAATAATCAATGACCTGCGGTCTTATAACCCGGATATTGAAATCAGTGTGCTATCGGCAAATCCGGAAGAAACGTCAAAAACCTATAATGTGTATTCTGTAAATAGATGGGATATTCCCGCGGTTATAAAAGAAATCTCGAAATGCAGGATGCTTTTATCCGGAGCAGGAGGATTGTTCCAGGACACAACCGGTTGTTTAAGCTTATGGTATTATTTGCTGATAATTTTAATAGCAAAATTCCTAAATAAAATCGTTTTTATTTATGCGGTAGGTATAGGGGACATTAAATACCCGTTTAACGCTTTTCTCATAAAAAAATGCTTTAACAGACTGGATTTCGTAACCGTAAGAACACAACAGGATAAAGAAACATTAAAAACCTTTGGGGTAACCAAAGAAATTACCGTAACTGCGGACCCTGTTTTTGGTTTAGAGCTGCCCTCATTCCCCAAAAACAGCAAATCCCAAAAACAAAAAATAGGAATAATCGTTAGAAAAACAGAAAAGTGGCAGCAAGACATCAGGCTGTTCTCTGAATTATCGGCATTACTTAAAAAAAATCCGGCAGCAGACATTGTTTTTGTACCCTTTCAACTATCAAAGGATTTAAACCTATTCAAAACTCTAAAGAAAAAATTTGTCCAGCCGGCTGAGATATTTTTATGGGAAAACACCGAAGATCTTTTCAAAATATTTTCACAGCTTGATATGGTTATAAGCATGCGGCTTCACGGACTGATTCTTGCAGCTAAATATAAAATACCGTTTATTTCTATACCGAAATATTCAAAGATAAAAAACTTCATACACACAATCGGAGAAAAAAATGTGCTTACGGAAAAAAGTACGGCAGAAGATATATATTTTCTTCTTTCGGACAAACTAAAAAATACCGGGTCTGGCGAGACATTAAAAACCATACCTGACCTGAAAAATAAAGCGAAAAAGACCGCGGAATTATGTAATGCCGTGTTGACACGTTAAGAAAATGTGCTATAATGAAGCTATTAAAATAGCTTTGATTACGGCGATAAACAGACGATATCAGCGATAAAGAAAAAGATGTATCGCTGGAATCAGCAGTTAATATCACTGTAATCTGTCATATTATGAAAAGATTATCTTTTTTTTCAATAATTTTTATTTCAATAACCATAGTATTTTACGGCTTCTTTCTGCTTGTTTTAAAGAATCTCTCTTATTATCTTAAATTACTTGAAGAACGTGTTGAAATTGTCGCATTTCTCGATGATGACTTGACCGAAAATCAGAGAAATCAGCTTATCAAAAAAGTAAAAGATATCAAAAGCGTCGAACAAATAAAATACACTTCAAAAGAGGAAGCACTTAAAGAATTTAAGAAAAATGAGGAATTTGCAAAACAGATTAAAATTCTCGGAGAAAATCCTCTGCCGGCAACTATCGATATTTATCTGAGCAGGAAAAATCCCAAAACAGTCAAAAATACGGCAAAAGAAATAGAACTATTGGATGGTATAGAGGATGTTTATTACACTTCAGCAGAGGCTGAAAACCTTCTGACTATAAATAAAGTATTTTCAACTCTAAGCATATGGGGAAATACGATTTTTATGCTGTTTACCGTTCTTCTGCTTATTATAGTATCATTCAGTATAAAGACGAAAAAAATCATTTACGGCATATTTGATGCTATCATCGGAGGGGGAATCGGAATTTATATTCTTAATTTGATATATAAATCTGTATTTATCCCGAATTTCAAAAATCCGATGTTTCTTACTAAAACCGAAATTATACTAATCTCTTTTGTACTAATCATTATCGGTCTGATTGTGAGAATACCGAGAAATGTTATATCAAAATAAAAAAGGATTACTAGATAGTAAGCTGGCTGGATGGCTAGTGTTTTGCCTTTCTCTATCTATCTATCTATCTATCTATCCAGCCATCTGTGTTTATGCGGCTGATTATGACAAGCAAATAAAAGAATATAAGAAGAAAATTAAACAAAGTAAAAAAGAACTTATAGGAGTTAAAACAGAAATTTCAAAAAAAGAAAACAGTATAAAAGATATAAAAAAAACCGAAGCAACACTCGAATCACGGCTTAAAAAAATCCTGAGGAATCTTGAAGCTGCAAAAACTGCATTACAAAAAATTAAAAATTCAATAAAAAAACAGCAGCAGTCAATTAATAGTTTAAGAATTAAACTAGCCAGGGCAAAATCAGAAACAAAAAGATGGAAAAGCATCCTGAGGCGCGAAATAAGATTTGCATATAAACAAGGGGTTGGAAGACCGGTTTCCGACCCATATCTGGCAAGAATAATACTTTCGTCAAATTCTTCGGCTGATTTAATTAAACGTTACAAGTTTCTGCAGCTGCTGGCAAGACAAAAATCGTTTGTTTATATTCAGACATTGAAAAATGTTAATGAATACGAATCCCTAAAAACTAAACTTGAAAAAGGGATGGAAAGCTTAAAAAAACTTGAATCCGAAAAGAAAAAAACAGAACAGTCATATTTAAAAGAGGAAAATAAAAATAAAAAACTTTTATCCGGTGTTACTAAAAAACGGGTTTTCTATGAACAGGAGGTTGCCAATCTTAAAGATTCAGAAACCATGCTTTCGGAATTAATAACCCTCTTGAATAAAAAAGCGAAAGAGACCGAAAAAAAGAAAGAAGAAGAAAGACTTGCCCGGTTAAAAATATCCAAAAAGAAAGGTATTTTATCCTGGCCTCTTGAAGGGGAACCCGACCAGTTAAGGAAAAAGGTTACATCGAAATTCGGGAAGCAGAAACATCATCAACTGAATACATGGGTAATAAACAACGGTATACGAATAAAATCGAATCTCGGAGAAAATATTATTGCTATCGATAAAGGTACCGTTGTCTTTTCAGGAGACTTTAAATCATACGGGAATGTAGTGATTATAGACCACTCCGGCGGATTTTATACCGTTTATGGAAATATGGATAAGATACTGGTTAAAGAAGACCATGAAGTAAAAAAAGGTGATGTACTGGGTACCGTGGGGATTTCCGTTTATACTCAGGATGCATCTTTATATTTCGAATTCAGACGGGACGGTGCACCTACAAACCCGCTTGTCTGGCTAAAATGATTATAATAGAAATATATCGGAAATACAGTAGAGATACGGTGGAAACACAGTAGAAACCCGCCAGCAACTGCGTAGCTGTGGGCGGATGAATTTTATTTACATGGGGGATTACAATGTCCAGAAAAAAGAAATGGTTTTTGTTGTTATTTTTGTCTCTTGCTTTAAGTGTATTTTTTCTGAAGCTTGATCCGATTATAGCCGCATCGGATGATATTTACAGCCAGATAAAAATTCTCTCGCAAATACTGGTATATGTAAGAGAAAGCTATGTCGAAGAACCGGATATGAAAAAACTGATTTACGGCGCGGCACACGGGATGATAAAAACTCTTGACCCTTATTCTCAGTTTATGGAACCAAAAGTGGCAAAAGAGATGAAGGTACATACGGAAGGCCATTTCGGGGGTCTTGGAATAAGAATATCCTCTTCACAGGATGGATGGATTACGGTAGTCACTCCTATACCCGGAACACCGGCGTGGAAAATGGGTATTTTACCCGAAGACAAAATCATAAAAATCGAAGGGGAAGATGTAAAGGATATCAGTCTGGATGATGCAGTTGAAAAACTACGCGGAAAACCCGGAACTAAGGTTACGATAACGATTTTCCGTGAAGGTATGGACCCTTTCGACCTGACAGTAACACGCGGTGATATTCCTATTATAACTGTTACCGGAACAAAAATGCTTACAGATTCAATAGGTTATTTAAGAATTACCGAAATGAATGCAAAAACGATAGAAGAACTGGATAAGGCGCTTTCTAAACTGACGAAAGAGGGTATGAAATCATTGGTTGTGGACCTAAGAAATGATCCCGGAGGACTTTTGAATATTGCCGTAGATATATGTAAAAAATTTGTAGGGGAAAATAAACTTATTGTTTATACACAAGGCAGAAAATTCCCGAAAAGAGAGTACCGTGCAGATTCATCAGCACCTTACGCAGATATGCCCATGGTTGTACTTGTCAACAGAGGTTCCGCATCAGGAGCGGAAATCGTTGCCGGCTGTATGCAGGACCATAAAAGGGCTGTCATCATAGGAATGCAGACATTCGGGAAGGGTTCTGTACAGTCGCTTCTTCCACTTGAAAAAGATGCATCCCTCAGGTTAACAACACAAAAATACTATACACCTTCCGGAAAATGCATACACAGGGACACATCATCGCCAGATGAAGAAGAAAAGGAATCCAGGGACGAAACAACGGCGGAATCTAAAACCGAAAAAAAACCAAAGGGCGGTATCACACCGGATATAGTTATTAATGTCTCAAGGGAAACAGAAATCGCTCTTCGCAAACAGGAATTTGCCAAAGAAATAGCCGATGCAAAGGACCGTAATAAAAAATACGACGTTAAGAAATCAACCGAACCGGCTAAAGAGGAATTAAAAGATGAGATCCTTGAACGGGGAATACAGATTCTTACTGCAAGAGATATACTGATACAGCAATAAAGACAGAATTAAGAATTAAGAGTTAAGAACTAAGAAAAAAACCCTAATGAAAAGATTTTGGCGGATTCTAATAATTGTATTTATAACTGTTGCGGTTGTATTTTATCTGCATACTAAACCTAAAAATCTCTACAAGTTATCAAATAAAGTTGATATTAAAATTAATTCTGTTCTGACAAGCTTAGGTATAGGCGACGAAAATATTATACGCCATCTTAGGGTCGAAAAAAAATCAGAAACCGCAAAATGGATTGAGGTCATAAAAACAATAAAAACCGAAGAAAAAATACCGGATATCATTACCGAAATAAAGGCCAAACTTAAAGAATACGGAGTGTTGGTGGAGTTTGACAAAAATTATAATGTTCTTTTGGTTTCGAAAAACGGGAGCATATTAAACAAGGTTTTCTTTTCATCGCTGAAACCGGCAAAATTTAAAGCGATAATTATTATAGACGACCTCGGCTATAGAAAAGACGAACTGACTGATTTTCTGGCATTGGGGATACCTCTTACATACGCCATTTTGCCTTTCGAAAAAAACTCTTCGTACATTGCGGGGGAGTTAAAGAAAAACAACCAGGAATATTTCCTGCACCAGCCTATGGAGCCTGAGGGATATCCGAAGGTTAATCCGGGGAAAGCAGCCATACTTTTGGATATGCCGAAGGAAAAAATCGAAAAAATGGTACTAAAAAATTTAAGGAATGTCGACGGTGTAATTGGCGTAAATAATCATATGGGAAGCGCTTTTACTAAAAATGAAAAGAAAATGAAGGAATTCCTGAATATTGTCAAGCAGAAAAATATAATCTTTGTTGATTCCTATACATCCCATAAATCAGTTGCTTATAAAACCGCAATTTCTATGGGAATACCGGCACTGCAAAACGAGGTTTTTCTTGACAATGAAGACAATCTTGAATATATCCTTAAACAGTTATCGCTATTCAAAAAACTAATTAAACGGAACGGAAATTGCGTGGCGATAGGGCACATACAAAAAAAATATCTTCCGGAAGCGCTTTCTAAAATTATTCCAGAATTTCAGAAGGAAGATATAGAATTTTTAACAGTTTCGGAGTATATCAAAAACGAGCCTGCTGATTTACAGGCAAAAAATAAATCCCGTACCAGGGTAAAACCGATAGGCAGGTATTAACCCCGCCCTTCCCTATATCAGCGAAGAGCGGGATTTAAAAAGAATTTATTGTTTAATTTTACAAATATAGTATTATTTTGACAGGAGGAAGGGCGGGGTGAACATACTCGGGATAGAAACTTCATGCGATGAGACATCCGCAGCTGTTATAAAAGACGGAACATTCATTATAACGAATATTGTCTCCTCGCAGATAAAAATTCATGAAAAATACGGCGGGATTGTTCCTGAACTTGCATCAAGGCATCATCTTGAAAATATAAATATTGTTGTTGAAGAAGCATTAAAAGGGTCGGGAAAAATCGACGCAATAAGTGTTACCTCGGGTCCCGGATTAATAGGGTCACTGCTTATAGGAACAACAACTGCACAGGCAATTTCAAATATACTGAAAATTCCGTGTGTCGGTGTTAATCATATAGAAGGACATATCTTTGCCAATTACTTGAGAACACAAGAAGATAAGAACACAAGAACAGCTGTCAATCCGCCTTTCATTGCACTTATCGTTTCAGGGGGTCATACCGATTTAATACTGGCCGAAAAATTAGGTAAATACAAAATTCTGGGAAGAACCCGTGACGACGCGGTCGGGGAAGTTTTTGACAAGATTGCAAAATTTCTGAAACTTGGATATCCCGGAGGCCCTGTTATCGACAGGCTTGCCAAAAAAGGGAATTGTAAAAACATTCCTTTACCCAGACCATATATGCGGGATACCTGGGATTTTTCATTTTCAGGACTGAAAACCGCCGTCATAAATTATGCTCGTGAACATAAGAACATAAGAACTCAAGAACGCCTTTATGACTTATGCGCTTCTTTTCAGCAGGCATGTGTGGATGTGCTGGTAGAAAAAACTGTTTCGGCATGTAAAAAATATAAAATAAATAAAATATTTTTAGGCGGAGGGGTGGTTTCAAATTCACAACTGAGAGCAGATATGACTAAAAAATGTAAATCCGAAGATATAAAATTATTTCTACCTGTGCCGTCTTTATGTACCGATAATGCCGCAATGATTGCATCTGCGGGTTATTTTAAAATAAAAAAATCCGGCTGCGGAAAAATGACGAAGCCGTCGGCAAATCTTGAACTAAAAAACTGGTAAAAACCGCAGAGATCGCAGAATTTTCGCAGAATTCGCAGAAAAAGACAAGAATTCCTTGCGTAATCTGCGTCGAAGTAGTTCTCTGTGTAATCCGCGGATTTTCCGCGTAATCTGCGTCGAAGTAGTTCTCTGCGTAATCCGCGGATTTTCCGCGTAATCTGCGTCGAAGTAGTTCTCTGCGTAATCTGCGTTTATAATTATGAGAAAAGATTTTATTCTTGATACTGAAAGATTTCATAGGCAGGGTTTTCCGGAAGCAATATATACTTCCGGTAAAACCGAAAAACAGGTTATTGATATTATTTCAAAACTAGTGAAGAAACCGGTGCCGATAATAGCAACACGTGTCGAAAAAAAGCTGGCCCTGAAAATAATAAAAACTTTTAAACCATCCGGGGCAGTCAGGTATCACGAAAAGGCAAAAATTGTATCAATAAATCCTATGAAAATAACAGGTAAAAACTATATCGCTGTCATAACGGCAGGCACATCGGATATTCCCGTTGCCGAAGAATCAGCAGTAGTTGCAGAAGTACTCGGTAATAAAGTTGAAAGAATATATGATGTGGGAGTAGCAGGTATCCACCGGGTCTTTAAATTTGAAAAAATTATACAAAATTCGTCATGTGCTGTAGTATGTGCCGGTATGGAGGGTGCATTATCCTCTGTTATCGGGGGATTGGTGGCAAAGGTTGTTATAGGTGTGCCTACTTCCACAGGTTATGGTACAGGGAAGGGCGGATTTTCCGCTCTTTTGACAATGCTGAATTCCTGTTCACCAAATGTCTGCACGGTTAATATAGATAACGGATTCGGAGCCGGCATAATTGCCAATATCATAAATAAAAACGGATCACACAGATAAAAAAAATTATATCCGTGAAATCCGTATTTATCCGTGTAATCAGTGATTCTTATGAAGATAGCATATTTTGATTGTTCATCCGGAGTTTCCGGAGATATGATTTTATCTGCCCTTGTTGATGCAGGGCTGGATGAAAAATATCTCGTAAATCAGCTTAAGAAACTATTAATTAAAAAATTTTCACTAAAATTCTTAAACACCAAGAAAAACGGAATCCATGCAAAACTGGCTCATATAACCGGCGGGAAACGGTTAAGTAAATTCTCAGAAATAAAAAAAACAATAGCTTCTTCCAATATATCAAAAAAAATTAAACAACAGGGATTAAAAATATATTCGCATCTGGCAGCGGCAGAATCAAAGGCACATTCTGTTCCTATCGGTTCTGTTCATTTCCACCAAATTGCAGAGGTTGATACTATTATAGACATTTTCGGCGCACTCATTGGTTTGGAAGCATTAAAAATCGAAAAAGTTTATTCGTCGCCGCTTAATCTGGGCAAACCGGCACCTGCAACGGTAGAAATTATAAAAACACTGCCTGTGTATTCTACCGATACAAAAAATGAACTTACCACACCTACAGGAGCTGCCATAATCTCGACTCTTGCGGATCAGTTTGGTCCTATTCCTCAAATGAAAATCCTTAATACAGGAGCAGGAGGGGGACTCTCAAACCTTGAAAAACCCAACATATTAAGAATTTATGCCGGTACGGCCGGAGGGAATTCTTTTTCAGGCGACAGCAAAATTCTTCTGGAAACAAATATCGACGATATGGATTCACGTGTTTTTCCGTATGTACAGGAAAAACTTCTACAAAACGGAGCTAATGATGTCTGGCTGACGAATATTTATGCAAAAAAAGGCAGACCCGGAATAATTTTATCCGTCTTGACCGCAGAGGAAAACGAACAAAGATTGACGGATATCATTTTTTCAGAAACAACAACTCTCGGTATCAGACGGCTGCCAGTCACGAGACGGATACTGGAAAGAACTAAAAACGGTATTCATAAAACCGCCAAATTGCCGGGACATAAAGGTACAAAAAAACGGTCAGTGGAATATGCCGAAGGAGTAAAAACCGCAGCCAAAGAAAATATACCGTTAAAAGACATCCTGCGCCGTTAAGTTCGAAAACTATGAGACCGATTTTAGTTGGTGCTATGTTCATTTTATCGTTTATATTTGCCATTCTCCTCGCTATATCGATGAAACAATTTCTGTTCAATCTAATAAAACCATTTATATATTCCGAAAAACCATCTGCGATATTCCTTAATCTCCCTTTAAATATATCCTCATATATTCCTCTTATTCTCGCGGGTTTTTTTCTGAATTTTACTAATTACCCCGAAATACGGTATCATATATGGAATGTACTATGGTCAATGATTTTCGGTATAACAATTTTCAATTTTCTTAAAATCGGAATCTTATTATCCTCGGTATATATTACATTCCCGTCATATATAATTTTATATTTATGGGAGAATATCCTTCCGTATTTTACTGTCGGAATCCTCATAACATTTTTTTCTCTTTTAATCAAAAAACGGGAATTTGACAAAAAAAGCTCGATACTGCCCGCATTTCTAACGATTTTGTGGCTTATTTTAATCGGAAAACTTAAACTTGATTCTTTTCTTCAGTATTTTTTAGCTATTTTTTCGGCGGTTTTGCCTTCGGTTTTAATAGTAAGACGATACGCGGTCAAGTCGCAAGCGGCCGAAGCATCTTACTGTGAAAAATCTTCCGAAGGGGTATCGGAACCTCAACAAAACCAATAAGTTCCGAGTATATATTCACATAAAAGTCTTGACAAAAACGAAAAAACGCTTTATAATTATAGGATAGGAAACTGGATTCTGTATATTACTTTTTAACAAATATCTGATCGATAAGGATATAAGTCTATGGCTGTAAAACATGCCGCTTTAAAAAAGAAACTTGGTGACCTGCTGGTTGACGTGGGGATAATTACGCCCCAACAGCTCCAGGATGCTATGGAGGAACAAAAGAAGCGGGGCGGTAAACTTGGCATTATCCTGATATCACTGGGTTATATAACCGAGGATGTACTTCTTGCATTTTTGGGGAAACAATGCGGGGTTTCATACGTTTCGCTTTCCGAATACGGTGAACTTGATGAAGACATAGTAAAATCCGTTCCGGAGTCGGTAGTAAGACACCAGACTCTCATTCCTATTTCAAAAGAAAATAATGTTCTTACGATTGCAATGGCAGACCCGCTGAATGTATTCGCAACCGACGATCTGCGTCTTATGACCGGCCATGAAATAAACGTAGTAATTGCTTCTGAAAACGAAATTAGAACAGCAATCGAAAAATACTACGGGAACAAAGCATCAATGGACGATATTGTAAAGGACATGGAGGGTAACGGAGTAGATGCAAATGTAGATGTCGTAAAGGAATCGGATTCCGGAAAAGATATAGTCTCGCTCGAAGCAGAAGGCGAGGATGCTCCCATAATAAAAATAGTCAATCTTCTTTTATCGGGTGCGGTAAAAGCAAAAGCATCGGATATTCATATAGAACCGTACGAAAAATCGCTCCGTGTGAGGTACAGAATCGACGGTGTACTGCACGAGGTTTCAGCTCCTCCGAAAAGAACACAAAACGCAATTTCATCCCGTTTAAAAATTATGTCAAACCTTGATATAGCGGAAAGACGGCTTCCTCAGGACGGCAGAATAAAAATAAAGGTTATGAACAAGGAAGTGGACCTGCGAGTTTCTATTCTTCCTACGGCATTCGGCGAAAAGATAGTAATGCGTATTCTGGATTCTTCATCACTGAAGCTCGAATTAACCGAATTGGGGTTCGAACAGGAAACACTTGCAGTTTACCAGAAAAATATAGCAATTCCTTACGGGATTATTCTTGTAACAGGGCCTACGGGTTCAGGAAAGTCAACCACTCTTTATTCTACACTTTCAACACTTAACCAGCCGGATGTCAATATATCCACAATTGAAGACCCTGTAGAATACGTTCTTGAAGGCATAAATCAGGTCCAGGCAAGACCGGATATAGGCCTTACATTTGCATCCGGATTAAAATCATTCTTACGTCAAGACCCTGATATCATAATGGTAGGCGAAATACGTGATACGGAAACAGCGGAGATAGCAATCAACGCAGCATTAACCGGCCACCTTGTTTTCTCAACCCTTCATACAAATGATGCTCCCGGAGCAGTAACCAGACTTAACAATATGGGAATAGAACCTTTCCTAACAACATCAACCGTCACAATGGTTATAGCACAGCGTCTGGTCCGTGTAATATGCCAGAACTGTAAAGAACCGTATGAAGTACCGGCTGATGTGCTTATTTCATCGGGTTTATCTAAAAAAGAAATCGGAAATAAAAAACATATTAAACTTTTTAAAGGCAAGGGATGCGACAGATGCTCAAATACCGGCTACCGCGGAAGGATATCATGCTATGAGGTAATGGAAGTAAACGATAAAATAAAAGAACTTATTCTTGACAGAGCATCCACTCATATAATAAAACATACAGCTATTGAAAGCGGAATGCTGACGCTCAGACAGTCAGCTTTTAAAAAGGTTCTTGCTGGGACAACGACTGTTGAAGAGATGATGAGAATAACCTTTGCCGATGTCTCATAGAGACGATTAAAAAATTTAAGAGGCAATTTAAAGATTAGAAAAATTAGAATGATTTAAAATCTTTTAATCTTTCAATCTTTTAATTGATTTTACTATGTTAAGTATGGATGAACTATTAAAAATGGTAATTCAGAAAAATGCATCAGACCTGCATCTTACCGTGGGTATACCGCCAACTTTAAGAATTGACGGCGAAATGTATCCTACGCATTTCGAAAAACTTACGCCTGATGTGTGTCAGAGACTTATTTATTCGCTTTTAACGGATAAGCAGAAAGAAAAATTCGAGGCAACAAACGAACTGGACCTGTCATTCGGAATAAAAGGTATCGGAAGAATAAGAATGAACGTTTTCAGGCAGCGAAACGCCGTTGCCGCTGCATTAAGGACAATTCTTGATAAAATCCTTACATTCGAAGAACTCGGACTTCCTCCTGTGGTTTATGAGGTCATGCGCCTGCAAAAAGGACTGGTTCTTGTCACTGGTCCAACCGGCTGCGGTAAATCAACAACTCTTGCATCAATGATAAACTATTTAAATGAACACAGGCAGGGACATATAATAACAATCGAGGATCCTATCGAATATGTTCACCAACACAAAAAATGTCTCATAAACCAGAGAGAAATCGGTTCGGATACAAATTCATTCCCGAATGCGCTTAAATATGTTCTCAGGCAGGATCCGGATATAATACTTGTTGGCGAGATGCGTGATCCGGAAACCGTTTCAGCAGCGCTTACCATAGCTGAAACCGGCCACCTTGTTTTTGCCACACTTCATACAACGGATGCACCATCGTCAATAAACAGAATCGTCGATTGTTTTCCTCCGCATCAACAGTCACAGATAAGAAGCCAGCTCTCATTTACATTACAGGCAGTTTTTACCCAGCAGCTTCTGCTTAAATCAGGCGGAGTCGGAAGATGCCTGGCATCAGAGGTATTGATAGTTACACCGGCAATAAAAAATCTGATCAGAGATATGAAAACCGAACAGATATATATAACCATGCAGACAGGGGCAAAATACGGAATGCAGTCTATGAATACATCCCTTGCCGATCTGGTTACAAAGAAACAGATAACTTATCAGGAAGCAATAGAGTCCTCGCCGGATATGGAGGACTTAAAAAGACTCCTGAAAAAACCCGTATTAAGCACATAATGAAACTATCGAAATCACAACTTGTTATTTGTTATTTGTTATTTGTTATTTGTTATTCTCTGTCCGGTTGTTCCTTTGAATATTACTTTAACAAGGGAATCTCCGCTAAAAAACCCGAAAAAAAGATAAAATATTTCGGGAAAGCACTTGAAAGATGGAACGAAGCTGACGGTAAAAACAATAAAGCAAATGCCTTATCCAACAGGGGAGCAGTATACGGGAGGTTGAATCTAACAGATAAAGCAATAAAGGATTTCACAGAAGCACTTAAATATAATGAATCCGATGCAGAACTATATTATAACAGAGGGTTGATATATTACCGGCAGAAAAAATTTAATATTGCCCTGTCTGACTTTAATACAGCCATTAAATTAAAACCTGATTTTAAAGAAGCATATCTGGCAAGAGGACATACTTACAAAAAAAAAGGATATACGGAAAAAGCCGGAAGAGATCTTGCAAAAGCGAAAAAACTGACACAAACCGATGCTTTTTATAACCAGGGTCTAAAATATTTACAAAAAAAGCAGTATGACGAAGCAATTGAGTATTTCTCGAAATCTATAAGTTCAAATCCAAACAATAAAGAAAGTTATAATATGCGCGGACTGACTTATATCCACAAAGGAAAATCCAAAAAAGCGCTTGAGGATTTTAACAAGGCAATAAAAATAGACCCTAAATTTGCGGATGCTTATAATAACAGGGGCACTATTTACGCAGCAGATAATAAACAAATACCGGATGCAATTAGAGATTTTAAGAAGGCTTTGTCACTTGAAAACAAAAACCCCCAGACATATTACAATCTGGGATTCACATATATAAAAATAAAACAGTACGGCGATGCCATTAAGTATTTTGATATGGCGGAGAAGATATCGTCAGCAACACTAAACCCTGAAGTTTACTATCAGCGTGGGATTGCACATTTTAACAAACAACATTATAAAAATGCTATTACCGATTTTTCAAAAACATTAAAGATTACACCGGATAATGCCAATGCTTATCTATTCCGCGGATTGTCATATGAAAAACTCGGTAAACATAAAGAATCTAACGCAGATTTGACCTGTGCAATAAAGTTAAACCCTAAATTTGCGGAATAAACAGTTATAGGAGTTAGGTATGCCGGAATTTGTATATAAAGTTAAGATGACTTCGGGACAGGAAAAACAGGGATCAATAGAAGCACCTAATCAGGCAACCGCCGCCAGTAAACTAAGGTCGCAAAAACTTATTATTCTGGAGATTGCAGAAAACAGAAAAAGCCCTCTGGATGCTCTAAAAAAACTCAATCCTTTAAAACCAACCGTTAAAGCAAAAGACCTTGTACTATTTTCAAGACAGCTATCAACCCTTGTTTCCGCAGGTGTCCCTATTGTTCAGGGACTCACTATTCTCGGCGAACAGGTGGAAAACCCGGCTTTTAAAAAGGTTCTTGACCATATAACAGAAGATATAAAGGCAGGTGTTTCCATAGCAGATGCAATGAAAAAGGAACCGGAAGCCTTTGAAGATTTATATGTTGCTATGATAAAAGCAGGGGAAGTCGGTGGTATTCTGGATGTTATTCTGGAACGTTTGTCAGCTTATCTGGAAGCAGCTGATGAACTGAAAGGCAAGGTAAAAGGCGCTCTGATGTATCCCTCAATCGTTGCATTCATATCGGTAGCAGTTACTATTTTCCTGCTTGTTGTCGTTATTCCGACCTTTCAGGAAATCTTTGAAGGGTTCGGACAGGACCTGCCTCTTCCGACACAAATACTGATAAGTATATCGGATTTTCTGAAAGCCAATATTATATATTTAATTCTTGGTGCAATCGGAGTAGGTATAGGACTAAGAAAATATTACCAGACTAAGACCGGAAAAGCAAAAATGGACGAAATGTTCCTCAAACTGCCTATGTTCGGTGATATGCTCAGAAAGGTCGCGGTAGCAAAGTTCACCAGAACACTCGGAACACTTATAAAATCAGGTGTACCGATTCTTCAGGGACTCGACACGGTTGCCCAGACCGCAGGAAACGTAGTTGTTGAAAAAGCGATCATGACGGCAAAGGAATCAATACGGGAAGGTGAAAAAATCGCCGAACCTCTGAAGAGGTCCGGTGTATTCCCGACAATGGTTACACAGATGATATCAGTAGGTGAAGAAACGGGTAATCTGGATACAATGCTTACAAAAATAGCCGATTTCTATGACCAGGAAGTCGACGTGGCTGTAAAAGGACTGACATCCATGATTGAACCTATCGTAATATGTGTAATGGGTCTCGTCATAGGTGCCATTGTTATAGCCATGTTCATGCCTATGTTCATGATGGGCGGAATGGCAGGCTAAATATACTGTGTGTCAAAAATCACAAAATACAGGATAATTACTAACTAATACACATTCTACCGACGAGATTCAATCCGTGTAATCCTGCATCCAATCCGTGTAATCTATTCTCAAAAAGAAAGTCCTTGACAAAACGGTAATGAAGTGTTATAATTGTGCTTAAGAAGTATGATTGCAGCGATGAAAACTGCGATTGCGGAGATAAAGCTTTATCACCGAAATCTGCCGTTGAAATCACTGTAATCAGTATGCCGGAAAAAGAGGGGGTGATATTATATGATTAAATCAAAGAAAGGTTTTACGCTTATCGAGCTGATGATCGTGGTCGCTATTATAGGTATATTGGCAGCTATAGCAATTCCTAAATTTGCTGACCTTATCAGAAAATCTAAAGAAGGGTCAACAAAGGGTTCACTCGGTGCAATGCGTTCAGCACTTACCATTTATTATGGCGAGCAGGAAGGTATATACCCGATTCCAATGGATGCCGATGGAACTACCGTTACTGTTGTTGACAATGAGACAGCAGTATTTGGTGATGCCGACGGGCCGTTCATAACAAAGTATCTGGACAAGATGCCGGAAGTCAAGCTGGGTATTACAGCTATCGGTGATACATCAGAGGTAGTATACGCTCTGGAAGTCACTGATATTACCCCTGCTGATCATGACGGACAGTGGTGGTACAGAGGCGCAACATACGGCGAAATGCACGTATACGCCAATGGCCAGTACGATACCAAGTCCAACTATATTACAACATGGTAGTTGCTAAGATTTTTTATACCCCTTTCCCCGATGTTACATCGGGGAGAGGGGTTTTTATTTTATTGATTCTGTGCTGAATTTGTGATATAATGAGACCGCTAAAGCGGTCTTGATTTCACAGATTATATTGCAAGATTACACAGATTAATCCGCCATCTGGTGGACAACTAATCTTATATGAAAAAATTCTTCTTAACTTTACTTCTTATCTTAACTGTACTCAATACCCTCAACTATATAAAATTTCTTAATGACAAAACCTCCGGCAAAATAGTAGATTTCCACCTTTATTATAACTCAGCAAAAAATCTTTTTAAAAATGATATTTCTCCTTATTTTGCAACCGACCTGCAGGTTAAAGGCGAAGGACAGTACTATATTTATCCGCCGTCATTTCTTATCTTTTTTGCACCGTTAACACTTTTTCCGGAAAAAACTGCAGGATGGCTCTGGATACTATTCAATATTCTCATATTTCTCGGAGGCGGGTACTGGTTCGTATCAAAGATATTCGGTCCGGATAAAAAACAGGATAAACTGACACTGTTTCTGATGCATTATAACTTCAATCCTTTTTTCCTGTGTATTTTTATAGGCCAGGTGGATATAGTTATTTTACTGCTTATCTATGTCTCTATATATTTAATTCTTGCCAATAAAAAGAATTTTACCGGAGTTGTCATAGGAATAATGGCTCTTATAAAACTCACGCCTGTTATATTCTTTTTATACTTTTTGGTCAAACGCAATATCAAAGCAATTCTTTGGTTTATTGCCGCAATATTAACTTTTTTTATACTTTCAGTGCTTATCCTTCAAAACGGAATTTACTCCGATTTCTTTTCGGCTATGTCTGCGGTAAGGGAAAATTCTGACAGATATATTATGCCTTTAAGCAAAAGCATATTTGCACTGCTGGGCAGGATGTTTCTGGACAACCGTCTGTCAGACGCGGCAATTATACATTCTCCTGTTTTGTTCAACTTATTTTATATTATTTCGGTGTTTTCATTTATCATCATAATATATTTCAGAAGAATCCATCTGAATGATATCGAAATATTTGCACTTATAACATTACTGGCGGTTATTGTTCTGCCCAATGCACTTATTTATTCCATGGTGCTTATGTTCCCTGCTCTTTTACTTTTTTACGGAAAAATCAAAACATCCCGTAATCTCGGATTATTTATTATCATATTTTTATCTGTAACATTTCATTACTCATTGTATTTCTTAAAACCTGTTAATATTATTGTAGATTTTATTCCTCTATTCGGCAATATTCTCCTGTTCGGCCTACTGGTAACCAAGGTAACATAACCAGGAATATTATATAAATATCAAAAAATAACAAATATTTATAACAATTTCTTATATGTCTACAAAACTTCATATTAAAATAATTATAGTAATATTTATCTCATTATTAACGTTAATACTATGCGAAATAATGGTTAGACTAACAGGTAGACATCCTTTCAAATGGTATTACTACAGTAACGAACCTACATTGCTTGAACTTGACCGGGTTTTAGGGTGGAAAAACAAAGCCGGAACATACTGTTATCCAAATTACGATAATACAGGCTCAATAAAAATTACTTTCTGGCCGGGTGGTTTGCGCGCTACCGGTCCTCAAAGGATATACGGTAAACCCCGCATTCTAGTATTAGGCGGTTCTTTCACTCAGGGAATGGCGATATGCGACGAAGAAACATTTGCATGGAAATTACAGAAAAAATTTCCCTCAATGGAATTTCTAAATTTTGGAACGGGTGGCTATGGAACATACCAGTCACTGCTTGTTCTTGAAAAATATTTCAAACAGAACGACGGTAGCCCTCGGGTATTATTAGTACTTTATGGATTTCACGACCTGCATATTATACGCAACGCGGCCCCATGGTCCTGGCTTAAATATCTATATATGCACAAGAACAGACAACATGTTGCATTGCCATATTGTCACATTGACTCCGATAACTCGCTTTTACGGTATCCTCCTAAATCCTACATTCGTTTTCCCTTTAGCGATTATTCGGCTTTATTGGATTTTTTAAATGACCTTTTTATGCAAATCATTTCAAAAAAACAATCAAACCATCAGGCTCTTAATGTAACCTTTAAACTATTAATAGAGATGAATACGTTGTGTCAAAAAAATAAAGCAAAATTTGTCGTCATTTTGTTCAATGATTCGAAAAATAACATTAAATCCTTCTTACAGGAAAATAAAATAGATTATATAGAATGTCCTGTTCTATCCGGCTCTGTTTTCAAAGTACCCGGAGAGGGACATCCCAACGGTATTATGAATTCAATTTATGCAAAAAATATAGAAATGAAACTTAAAGAATATGAAGGGTTAGGGTATTTATCTCATCAGAGTAAAAGAATAAGTCAACAAACACAGTAAATTATAACTTTTAAAAAATACTTAAAATTATTTTACATTATCTTGACTCTGGTCTTAAGTTTCTGTATAATGCTTATATGGAAATTTTTATATTTATACTTGGAACATTTTTCGGTTCATTTGCAAATGTCTGCATAAAGCGTATTCCCTACGGCAACTCAATAGTCAAGCCTTCTTCTCACTGCCCGAAATGTCTGGTTCCTATAAAATGGAAGGACAATTTTCCGATAATAAGCTTTTTGATACTTAAGGGAAAATGCAGAAACTGCCATGCGGATATTTCATTTGAATACCCGATGGTTGAACTTTTAACAGGATTATACTTTCTCGGGGCATATATATATTTCGGGTTCTCTTCTGCATTTTTTATTTCCATCCTGTTGGGTCTTTATTTAATAATTATTTCATTCGTTGATATACATTTAAAAATCATACCCAACATCTTGTCAGTTTCACTTTTAATTATAGGTTTAATTTTAAGTCCTTTTAATACAGTTGTTATAAACCCTCTTTCATCAGTAATAGATAGAATTATCGGTTCGGTTCTGGGAGCACTTTCCGGGGGAATATTGCTGTATCTTATAGCTCTTGCAGGATCGAAAATTTATAAAAAAGAGGTTATGGGAGGGGGGGATATCAAACTTATTGCAGCCGGCGGAAGCTTTTTGGGTATTTACAATATCTTTTCGGCTTTAATTCTTGCCTGTTTTATAGGAGGGATAGTAGGACTGATTTTTGTTATTTTAAAGAAGCAAAAACTATCTGATTTCGTACCATTCGGACCATACCTGTCAGCAAGTATATTAATTGTTTTTTTTATACAACCTTGTCTGTTTCCTTTCTGTTAACTTTTCTGTCAGTTTTATAAAATCACCTATCGAAACTGTTTCCGCACGGCATAACGGAGGAATCCCGGAATCCGAAAGATTTTTTTCCAGCAGTTTTTTTTCGATACCAAGCTCCGTATAAAGCGAATTTAAAATTATCTTTCTTCTGTGTGCAAATGATGCTTTCACAATTTTAAAAAACTTCTTTTCATCCTTTTCTTTAATCGGCTGTTTGCGGGTCCTTCTTAATCTAATAACCGATGAGATAACCTTGGGTGAAGGACTGAAACAATGAGGAGGTATATCAAATAATTTCTCAACTTTACAGAAAAGCTGACAGGCAACTGACAGAACCCCGTAATCCTTACTGCCCGGACCGGCTTTGATCCGTCCCGCTACTTCCTTCTGAACAGTAAAAACAGCCGTATCCCAGTTATCTATAGATAAAATTTTTTCAATGACCGCTGTGGATATATAATACGGCAGGTTTGCAATAAAACAAAGCTTTTTTTTCAATGGCGGGGACCACTTAAGAAAGTCAGAATTTATGATTTTTACCCCGCACTTATGCATAGGTACGGGATTGAATTTCCCGGAAAGATAATCGGCAAGTTTTTTATCTATTTCTACAGCAATTACTCTTTTCGAAATTTTCGCCAGTTCTTCGGTAAGGATACCTCTTCCGGGTCCTATCTCTACAACCGTATCAGATTGCGAAATTTCCCCTGATACCGCAATTTTTCGCGCTATATTCTTATCAATAAGGAAATTCTGACCAAGGCGGGATTTCATACTAAAATTAATTTAAAGATTTGAAAATTAAAAGATTAGAAAGATTTATGAATTTTTGAATCTTTTAATCTTTACAATTTTTTAATTGCTTTACTCCAGTTCTGCATTCCAGTAAATATTATCAATAAATTTCTGCCATGATGCCTTAACCTTCATACCGGTCCTTAAACATAGCGAAATGGGGCCTTTCCACTCGGGTTTAGAAGGTTTTACAAGAAGTTTCATTCCCGCTTCTCTTGGGGTATGGTTCGCTTTTTTAAGATTACACGGTATACATGCAATAACCACATTTAACCAGTTGGTCATCCCGCCGCGGCTGACAGGAATTACATGTTCAAGATTAAGCTCACTGGTTGGCTTCTTTTTGCCGCAGTAACAGCATTTATATTTGTAATGTTCATAAATATTTTTCCTTGTGAACTTGATATCCATGGGAGGAAGTTTATCATATAATTTCAAAATGATTACTTCCGGAATCGCTATCCTGAATGAAGGTGTGTGAACAAATCCGGACGGGTGAGCTTTTATATGTTTGGAAATATCCTGCCAGTCGGAAAATGAATATGTCTTATACTGTTCGTCGACAACACTAGCATGGTCAACATAAAGCAGCGAAAACGCCTTTTGCCAGGTAGTTATATGAATCGCATAAAATTTTCTATTTAGTACTAATACATCGGACATATTAACATCTCTTTGAAATACAGTAGAAATTCGTAGAAATAAATAGAAATACAATTGTATTTCTATAGTATTTCCATTGTGTTTCTATCGTGTTTCACTTTGATAATTTATTTTACTCTTTTTTCTGAATTTTGTCAACCCCGTATATATCCCTTTAGGGATTCTTCGGGGTCAATACCGCAGCAAGTTTTATTGCTTCGATCATTGCCTGATAATCCGCAATTCCCCTGCCTGCGATGTCATACGCCGTACCATGACCCGGAGAAGTACGGATAAACGGAAGTCCTATGGTTAAATTTACAATCACATTGGGCTTTAACAGTTTAAGCGGAAGCATTGCCTGGTCATGGTATGTACATATTATCAGATCGAATTTCTTTGTGAAGGCAACTTCAGGATTTAAAGGACCTGTAATATTCACTCCTATCTTTTTTAATATTCTAACTGCTGGAATGATTATCTTCTGTTCCTCACTGCCTACAAGTCCACCGTCGCCGCAATGAGGATTTAAACCGCATATTGCTGCTTTCGGGGTCTTTACGCCAAACCTGCTCCTAATAAAAGTATGGACTGATTTTATACTGTTAATAATCTTTTTTACGCTTATATTACTGCCTACATTACTTAGCGGAATATGCCTTGTAAGAAGATGTACCTTTGTATCGCCGGCAACCATAAGCATTTCGACATTTTTTGTATTAAAAATTTTTGCAAGAAATTCGGTATGTCCCGTACCATCCCGATGAATCGGGAGGTGCGGGGCAAGGCCATCTACACTGTCAAAAGAGGATTTCGAAACAGGTCCGGTGACTAAAGCATCTGCTCTGCCTCTTTTTAGAAGTGTAACTGCTTCCTTCAGAAACAATATGGCTGATTTACTGCTTTTTAAAGACTGTTTTCCCGGAACAAATCCATACGAGGTTCCTATTATGAGAGGTTTACAAACTTTTAATACTGATTTGTCTGAAACTGCTTTTTTTACAATTTCGGGGCCTATGCCGGAAGGATCACCAATGGTTATGGCAATGACAGGCTTAGTCATTTATGGATATGTCTGCTTTATCACGGAGACTTTTTATGTATTTTTCGTACTGTTCCTGATTCCTTTCGTTTATAAGATATCCTTTGAGATTTTTCTCAACCTGCTTGAAAGTCCTTTTCTGTCTTGCCTGTTTGGCATCAACTTTTAGTATATGATAACCAAACTCTGTTTTAAAATAATCGGAGACTTCGCCGACATTGGTTTTGAATGCAACATCCTCGAATTCTTTTACCATCATACCCTTTATTATAAAACCAAGATCTCCGCCGAGTGATGCACTGCCCGGGTCTTCCGAGTATTCTTCCGCAAGTTTGGCAAAATTTTCTCCTTTTTCTTTTTTCAGTTCCTGTTTAATTTTTTTTATTTTTTTCAATGCCTCTGATTCGTCTTTTATTGACCCATTCTTATCAAAACGTATAAGTATATGCCTTACCGAAACTTTTTCAGGGTCGTCAAGTTTATCCCTGTTTTTTTCGTAATACTCTTTTAACTCTTTTTCTGTTGGCTCCTTTACCCTTGCAATAACGTTCATTTCCAGCAACTTATTAATCTTTATATCATCGCTGATTTTATCCTCGAATTGCTCCATTGTATAGTCCTGTCTTTTTAATTCCGAATTAAATTCTTTCTCTGCTTCTTCCTGGGTAAGGACCTTACCGTCCTTTCTCTTAAATCTTTCTTTAATTATTTCTATCCCGTTTTGTATTTCTCTTTTACGTACGCTTATTTTTCCTTTTTCTGCTTCCTGCAAAAGTAATTTTTGGTCAATCATCTGGTCAAGAATTTCTTTTTTTATTCCTGCTATCTTTTTATCCATTTCTTCTTTCGGCATCAACTCGCCGTAATTAAGTTTAATCTGTTCAATTATAGGATTTATCGCTTTATCGTATTCCGACTGCAGAATAATATCGTCATTAACCTTGGCTTTTGTTTTATTGACTACCGCGGAGTAAAGAGAGTGAGAAAGCAAGAGAGTGAGAGAGTGAGAGAGTATTAACCACTTCAACATCTTCTGAATTTTAGGTGTATTCATTATTTTTTCTCCTGTTCTGCAATCTGCCGTGAAGGGCCTTTTGCAATAGTTTCAAATAATTTCTCATTTATTTTCGGTTTATATTTTTCTGAGGCATCTTCCATCCATTTATCAACTTTTTCCTTTTGTAACACACGTCTTATCTGCATCTCCACATCTTCCATCTTTTGTGCTTTGAGCCGTCTCTTATCAACAAGTTTTATTATATGGTAACCAAGCGGTGTTTCAACCACATCGGAAATATCGCCGTTCTTTTTAAGTTTAAACGCCGCATCTTCAAATTCCTTCACATACTCTCTTCTGCCAAAAAAACCAAGATCTCCGCCTTTGGAAGCTGTCATTTTATCAATTGAAACCTCTTTGGCGAGTTTGGAAAAACTTTCGCCTTTCTTTATGCGGGCAAGTACGTTTTCGGCATCACCCCTGCTTCCGAGAAGTATATGACTTACCTTTAATTCGGTGGGATTTTCAAATTCCTCTTTATGTTCTTCGTAATATTTCTCAACATCACTATCACCCAAAGCAATCTTTTGCTCAATTATTGCATCGGTTAATATCTTATCTTTCATTCTTCTATAATTCTCTTCCAGTCTTTTTTCAAGTTCTGACAGCTGTTTCTTAATATCCGGCCTTTTATGTATGCCCTGCTTTCTTGCGGCAACGAGTGCCACCTTTTCCTTTACAAGTGCATCCAGATACTGACGCTGGCCTACCTCAGTAGACAGATAATCCCGAAGTGCATAGGACTCGTTTGCCAGCAGTTTTTCAAATTCTTCCACTGTGATTTTTTCACTACCGACACGGGCTAAAACCTGCCCGGATTTTTTAGAACAACCAGTAAAGACAGTGAGTAGGCAGTAGGCAGTAGGCAGTAGTAAAAATAAACCTAAACACTTCCATATTTCGTGTCTGTTTCGCGTTTTGTTTCGTGTCTGTTCCGTGTTCTTCATTTTGCCTCCGATTTAAATGATTATACTAAATTACATAAAGGATTGCAACATATTTTTTATAGTACTGATAATTTCTTTCTGGGACAGCCTGCCATGCTCTCCGCCCCGGGGACTGTTTTCAAAAAACACTTCCAATAAATCGGATTTAACAAATCTGAAATTTTTATCTTTTCCGCCGGAGGCGGATAATACGGAAAGAATTTTTGACGGCTCTATTGCCGTATCCATGGAAAAATTCATTAAAACCGAGGAGGGGGAAGAAGAAACCTTAATAATACCGATTTTTTTGGCAAGCAGACGGACTCTGCTTATTTCAAAAAGATTCTCGGTTTCGTCCGGGATTTTGCCGAACCGGTCCCTGATTTCCATTCTTATTTCTTCGATATCCTCCGGGTTTACTGCTGTTAAGATCCTTTTATAAAACCCGATCCTGACAATTTCGTCATTTATATACCGGGAAGGTATAATAGCGTCAATGGAAATATCCATTTCAGGGTTTATTTCTTCTTTATTTTTAATTCCTTTTAATTCATTGGAATTTTTTTCAAGAAGTTTCAGGTACATATCGAACCCGATTGAATCAATATAACCGTGCTGCCGTTTACCGAGAATCTCACCGGCTCCTCTTATCTGCAGATCCTTTAGTGCAAGACGGAAACCCGAACCAAGTTTTGTAAACTCTTTTATAGCAGCAAGGCGTTTTTCCGCAATATCGTTAAGTTTTTCTTTTTTATAAAACAAATAACAGTGTGCTTTTATTTTTGAACGTCCGACACGTCCGCGCAGCTGGTAAAGCTGGCTCAAACCAAAATCTCCGGCATCTTCGACAATAATGGTATTAACATTAGGGATATCCAGACCTGCTTCAATAATCGTTGTTGATACAAGACAGTCAAATTCTTTTTTTAAAAATCTCATCATCTTTTCTTCGATTACATGTGCCGGCATCCGGCCATGCAAAAAATCAAATTTTACGAGCGGAAGCGTTTTTTTGAGCCGTTCAATGCAGTTTTCTATTGTCCCTATTTTGTTATGTATATAAAAAATCTGGCCGCCGCGCGAGATTTCATACATTATTGCCTCTATAGCAATCTTTTCATTATGTTCCAGTAATACCGTCTCAACAGACTGCCTGCCCGCGGGAGCTGTCTCGATTGATGACATATTTTTTATTCCGGAAAGCGACATTGAAAGTGTCCGGGGAATCGGTGTGGCGGTAAGATACAAACAATCTATGTTTTTTTTCAGCATTTTTATTTTCTCTTTGTCAGCTACTCCGAACCTATGCTCCTCATCAATTATCAGAAGTCCAGGATTATTGAACACAATATCCTTACTTAACAACCTGTGTGTACCTATAACAATATCAATCTTTCCGTTTTTTAATTTTTCAATTATTTCTTTTTGTTCCTTTTTAGTTTTAAATCTTGAAAGTGTCGCTATCTTTACCGGCCAATCGGCAAACCTGTCCAGGAATGTCTGTTCATGCTGCTGTACAAGAACGGTAGTCGGAGCCATAAGGCATACCTGCCTTCCGGACAGTACAGATTTTAAAGCAGCCCTCATGGCCACTTCGGTTTTACCGAATCCCGTATCGCCGAAAATACATCTTTCCATAGGATAAGGACTCAGCATATCTTTTATAGTATCGTCTATGGCTTTTTTCTGGTCAGATGTCTCTTCATAAATAAATTCATCTTCGAATTCTTTCTCATAATCGGAAAACGGCACAAACTGCGGTCTGCGGATATTATATCTTTCCGTATAACTTTCTAAAAGCTGCTGTGCGAGTATTTTTGCATTTTCATCGGCAACGGCCCTTGTTTTTTCCCATGCTATACTATCAAGCGAATTTATCCTGGGAGAGCCTTTTCCGACCCCAAAATATCTCTGGATACGGCTAAAATCATTTACAGGAACAAAAAGTTTATCATTATTGGCATAAGAAATCGAAATATATTCTGCGGTAATACCGCCGGCAGTTATTTTCTTTAAACCATCATAAATACCGATTCCGTATTTTTCATGAACGACAAAATCCCCGTTTCTCATATCGGTAATATCTTCTAACGGTTCGCTTAACTTCACATAACTGCGGAATTTGGGCAGACGCTGACGCAGTTTGTATCTGGAAAATATTTCGTTGGTTGTAATAAAAATATTTTTGTCTTTATTACAGATAAAGCCCGAATAAAGGTTCCCGGTAAAAATAAGTTCTTCGTAAGTTCCATCCGGATTCAAAATTTCGGACAAATGCTTTTTTTCACCTTCGTTGTTGGCGATTATAAATATCCGGAAATCTTCATCCTGCCATTGACTGATCTTTTGTTTAAAGAAGTCAATATTGCCGTTAAATTCGGGAACAGGCAGATACGGTACGATATCATTTTCCGTAAAAGTATAGCCATTCTGAAAATAATCAAAAATCCGTACTTCTTCCTTTTCTTCAGCCGGTATTATCTCTGCTGATTCGATTTCTGATATTGAACGCTGACTGGAAGGGTCAATATTTTTTACTGCTTCAACCGTATCAATATTAAAAACAATTCTAACCGGTAATTCTGAATTTGTATTCCATATATCCAGAATCTCGCCTCTCACCGAAAACTCGGAAACATCCATCGTTATATCAGTCCTTATATAACCCATTTCCGATAACTGTAAAACCAGTGAATCACGGTTTATTTTTTTATTCTTTTTGACATTTATAACGGATTTCTCAAAATTTTTAGGGGAAAAAGTTTTTTTATTAAGTGCAGGGACCGACGTACAGAGACAGATTTTACCGTTTTTAGATTTAAGTATTTCCGAAATACTTTTAATCCTGTAAAGAACGTCTGACTCCGGGAATACTTTAACGGGAGGAACCGGATGCTTTAGTATTTTTGAAAGCGTTAATATGCTTTCTGAAATATCCGCAGCATCCTCATCGTTTTTCATGGGAATTATAAACTGTTTGGATGAATTATTTTTAATAACAGAATATGCAAGACCGCCTGATAGTTCAAATGAATTCAGCATTTGGGTTCCAGTTTTGCTACACATTCGATATGTGCCGTTTGGGGGAACATATCAACCGGCTGTATCTCCAGAAGTTTGTACTTATCTGAAAGTAATTTTACATCCCTTGAAAGGGTTGCCGGATTGCAGGATGTATATACTATCCTTAAAGGCATTGATTTCAGCAGGAAAGTAAGAACTTCTCTGGAACAGCCGGCACGGGGAGGATCCAGAATCACAACACTGTTTCTGGGAAATTCCAGTCTTTTTAATACCTGTTCCGCATTGCCTCTTATAAAAAACGCATTTTTTATATTATTAAACTTACAGTTTTTAAAAGCATCCGATACGGCAGACGGTATTTCTTCTATACCTGTGATTTTCCTGCAATAAGGTGAAAGATAGAGCGATATACTTCCCACTCCGGAATAAATATCGAACACGCTTTCGCTACCGCTGAGTTTTGCAAAATCTTTTATGGTATTGTATAGTTTGAGTGTCTGTTCGGTATTAATCTGAAAAAATGAAATGGGGGAAACCGCGAAAATCGTATTACCGATTTTTTCTTTTATAGTATCTCTGCCGTAAATCTTAAAATTTTTATCTCCTAAGATAACATTTGTTTTTTTAGGATTAATATTCTGGTAGATAGATACAATCTCAGGAAACTTTCCGGATATTTTAGAAGTTATTTCCTTTATACGGGGTATGAAATTAGTTTTTGAAACAATAATCAGCATAAATTCGTCAAATGCAGAGGACTTTCTTAGAATTATATGCCTCAAAATACCTGTCCCTTTATCCTCATTGTATGGCTGTATATTATATTCATTAACCAGTCTTCTTATTTCCGAAATTATATCGTTTGTCTTTTTTGTCTGCAGAAAACATCTGTTAACATTCACTATTTTATGGGATCCGGGATGAAAGAAACCCATATTTATTTTTCCTGCAGATCCGCCAATGGGCATCTGTATCTTATTTCTGTATTCAAACTGATTATCCGCAGGAATCATTTTGTTAACTTTTATATCAAAAAAATCCTGGACAACTTCCGATTTGTATTCAAGTTGTTTTTTATACTCGATCATCTGAAAGTTGCAGCCGCCGCAGAAAAGACAGCGAGCAGTGAGCAGTGAGTAGTGAGCAGGGCAAGGTGGGACAATTCTATATGGGGAGGGGGAGATGACTGAAACGACTCTGGCATATGCAAAATGTTTTTTGGTTTCTGTAATTTCAACAAGCAGTTTATCCTGCGGAACGGAATACGGAACCATAACAACAAGTTTTCCATATCTTCCCAGTCCGTCGCCGCCTGTTATGATTTTTTCTATTGTGAGCTCTATCTGTTTCCCGCATTTAATCATCTTATTATTTTTATATTTCATACTTGCGGACATTCGCGTTTGATTCGCGGCTATTCGCGTTTTTCACTTGGTTACGTTAATAATAAATCCGGAGCTGTGTGCGGTCATTTCGGGGGCATACATGGACTGAAGCGTTGCTGCGCCTATCCTGTATGTTCCGGGTTTTGTGGGCTGTAGACGGTATTTTAAAATATACTCGCCGTGAGGAAGCCAGCTTATAAAAAAGTTGGTCAGTGAATCCCTGGGTTCTTCATACCTGAAAAGATTATCCCATTTCCATCCGCTCAGAAGCGTCTCTGCCTCGAATCCCGCAGCCTTAAGGTCCTTCAGGTGCATGTACTCAAACTGACTGCGTGTATTGATTTTCAGGTGAACCTCTATAGTATCGCCGACTTTCACACTGCCACCGGATTCTATAGGTTTTAAATGGTATTTATCGTCTATTTTTACACGGCGGTAAAATTTTCTGCTCAAATTCAGCAGTCCGGGAGCAGATTCATCAGGAAGCTTTTTAGTGGAATATATCCAGACAAGCGAAGCAAACGCCGTGCCCCGTCCTTTCTTTTCTATTTCCGGTTCCGCATGCTGTGATGTGATGTCAAATCCTTTAACCGACCATCTTATCGTGTCATCCAGCCATTCATCGGATTTAACCGCAACTGAATCCGTTTTTCCGCCCCAGTTGATATTAAAATTTTCATCCGATGCAATTGCTCCCTTTCTGTTCAGATAACCGAGTAATGAATATACAGCTGCTGCAGACGCCTTTGTCGATTTCCAGACGTTGCCTTTTCTGTTAAATAGAAGCCATTTTACCATACCCGGAATTCTTGAATCATCAGGTTTTAAATCCGTAAGCATTTTTAAGAAAAACGCATGCTTTTCCACAGTATCAGAATACCATACCCATGAATATTTTTCCGGTGTCCAGTACACACCTGCTGCTTCATCCTCTCTTGAACCGTCCAGCGCCATCTCCATGAATTCATTAAATTTTTTCATATCTCCTAAACGGTAATACGTATATGCCGTATATGCCTTTCCAAATGGTGTGAGCGCACCGGAATGTTTTTCAACATAAACCACCCAGCTCCTGGCTGCTTTAAAACCTTTTTTCGCTTCGGAAAATTCATTTTCTGGAAAGGATGTAACAACATAAGCAGCATATGTCACCAGTGCAAGATACCTCTCTTCTGCTTTGAGTTTTAAAGGGATCTCTTTGTTAACATACATAAGGGCTTTCTGAATCATATCCTTTGGGACAGAAACACCGTATTTTCTTGCCTCTGCCAGCCCTTCAAGTACATAAAGAGTTATATAAGGGTCGGCACGGCCTCCGGGCCACCACGGGAAAGCACCGTCGGGAAGCTGGGCATTTTTAAGTTTTTCAAATATAATGTCTTTCTGGGATTCTACAATTTCGGGGTCAAGCATGTCTGTTATCGGCCAGACGGTAGGACGCCCCTCTGACTGCCACATCCACGGGGTTTCTATCAGTTTAATAAGCCGTCTGGGGTCATCCTTTTCCCATGCCGGGGTAGTAGTTTTACGTTTAGGAATTTTTTTAACCGCTTCTGCAATCTCCGGATATTTTTTATAAATCCCGTTCATTACCGCCAGAGGTACGTATTTATTCAGCAGCTGCTCAACACATTCATAGGGATAATTTATAAGGAAAGGTATGGAATTGAGTATGCTTAACGTAAGCTGGGGGTCAATCTGGAGAACCATGGATTCGTTTATTCTTGTAGAATCTTCTTTTAACAATTCATCGACCTTCATTTTCTTTGTAGAATTGCCGTCAAGTACGATAAACCGCGACTCTATAAGGCGCTGGCGGGACGGCAGTATCGGAAGGTTGCGTTCCTCCGAATCTGACAGTTTTTTGGAGACAGCAGTCACGCGGATCTTATACTCAGTAATACCGTCCGGAATCTGAACCATCCAGTCAAAACTTTTTAAACTGTGCGGTTCTATTTTAAAGGTTTTTTCCGGACCGGTTAGTTTAAGTTTATTTATTACCGGGTTATCATTCTCGGTTATTTCTATAGACAATCTGCCGGAAATGGTACGGTCGGATTCGTTGTGAACAACTGCACTTACTGTTCCGTTGTCACCTTCACGGAAGAACCTCGGTATGTCCGCCCGCACCATAAGCTCTTTCTTTGTTACCGCCTCTTCCGTCAGCCTGCCTTCTTTTATATCCGGAGTAAATGCAAATACTTTTATCCTCCAGCCGGTAAGCTGTTCCGGTGCCGTAAAAGAGAATGTTCCTTTGCCGTTTTTTCCTGTGACTACCTCCGGTTTAAAAAATGCTGTCTCGTTAAAAGCTTTTCTTACTTCGGGTTTCTTGGCAAATTTCTCCTTACTGCTGAGTATCGATAAGCTATCTATCCCAAATTTATCGTACCCCAACATTTCTCCGGCAATGGCTTCATCCAAACATCTATATTCTGCCTCCGAATGTACCTCGCATTTTAAAACCTTTCCCTTTTTTCTGCCAACACTAATTCTTGTCCTGCTGGTTCTCATGGAAGGAGGGGAAGGTTTTTCGCCGTAATCCCGGAAGGATTTAAAGATTTTCTCGAGGAGACCCTCCGTGACCGGAATATCTCTTGCATAATAGATAAGATTTGAATCAGCACCGGAATCAGGACTGGGTCTGGGATTATACAAAACATTGAGCCAGGGGTTATCTGTTTTCATATAATATTCAAGCGAACGGTCATACATAAGAACTAGTGCTTCTGCACCGTTAACGGCTCTTTTCTTATAATCCTTTATCTTCAAGCCCCATGTCTGTTTTTCACCGGGTTTAAGCTCTTTTTTGAAAGGGTCCAGTTCAACCGTAAGCTTCTTTTCCCGATGCGGTATAGGAATATCCACTTTGCCGTGATATGTCTGCATATTATTAACACCGAACCATCTCACGGTAATCCCGCCTTTATATTCTTTTATAATAGGTATTTTTACCAAACCAACAGGAATTCCATTGTCTATCAGTTTATTCAAAAGAAGATGTCTTCCAGCCCATATTTCCACATGGTATGTTCCGGAACAACGGCCTGAACCTATAAGAAGTTCCGCAGTATCACCTACAGAATATTCGTCATTTTCCAGTAATGTCACAGACGGTGCATAGACAGGTACAGATTTTTTTTCATCATTATCGGCAATAATAACTATTGCAGACTGCTCTACCTCCTCATCCCACTTATCCCTGGTTTTTGCAACAAATCTGTAGGTTCCTGCAGGAAGCGGTTTAAGTTTGAGTTCTGCAATACCGTTCTTATCATATTCAACATTACCTTGTGAATAAAGCTCTGCATTAGGCACATCTTTAAACTGCACCTCAAGCGGAGGCACCCAGCTACTCCAGCCGCTTCTATACCTACTGTCAGGCAAATCGGGAATGGAAGTACTTGTAATTCTGTATATTTCATATGTTCCTTTACCTGATACTGGAGTATCATTTAATGTCTGTCTTTTAATACTTAGTTTTACGGGCTTTGAAGAGAAAAAGAATCCCTTGGCTTTTTCTATATTAAGATAAACTGCTTTCTTGCCTGCAGTATAGGTCTTACTGCCGGTTATTGTTCTTCCGCCTTCATCGCGTGCATCCACTTCAACAACAAAACGGGAAACATCAGGCAGGTATTTATATAAAACAGCCGATGGGGCCGGGGTCGGGGTAAAAGGTATATCAAAATTACCGTTTTCATCAGCTGCAAGTTCACCCGAAGCAATCTCCTCTTTTCCGGGACTATAAAACTGAAACCAGTATCTGAAACACCACGGCAGATACCATGTACGATAAATGCGGTAATTAATATTTGCATCCGGTACCGGTCCGCCGAAATAATATTTAACAGAACCATTTATGCTGACAGGTTTATTGTATTTCCACGAATCCTTTGCTTCCTCCATAATAACCTCAAATTCCGGACGCTTATATTCTTCTACGGAAAAATTAATATTGCAGGAACCGTAAAACCTGTCGTAGAATACGGCCTCTATGGAGTAGTTACCCAAAAGTCTGCCTTCCGGAATTTTAAAGGAAATATCCGTACTTCCGTAAGAATTAAGTTTTTTGGTTTCGGAGAAAAATTCTTTACCATTGGCATCTCTGGCCATAATCCGTATTTCTTTATTTGACAAAACTTTAAAACCCGCCGATGTCCTTTTCACAGCCACAACCTTTGCTCTTACTTCCTGTCCGGGACGGTAAATCGGTCTGTCAGCCTCAATAAAAAGTTCCGCGAAATTGGGGGAGCTATAAAATAAACTATCCTGAGACTGCCAGTAAGCAAACGATCCTCTATGTTTAGCCAGTGGGTCTATGCTGTAATAATTACCGGATCCGCCCGGGCACTCACCCGGGTCAACATTAACATTCAAAGATTGATGTGCGGTACCTGATAAATCCGTAACTAACTCTGTATTATGGCTTTTATTTGAATAATAACAATACAGATAAATATCCGCTCCGGATACCGGTTTTCCATTTTTAGCGTCTACAGTATAAAAATGAATCCCTTCCGAATTAATATTAAAAGGGCCGTTCTTTTCAATAAAATCATAATATGCTTTTTCAACATCATCACGGAAGCCGGTTGTACCTATCAATACTAAATCAGTAATATTCATAAATGAAGCCGACATAACAGAAAAATTTACCTTAAAAAACCTGTCGGCGCAGGCAAGAACAAAATAAATTCCCGGCTCCAGCTTGGGCGGGGTAACAGCAGAACTGATATATTTATGGTCTTCCTTGTCGCCAGTATTATGAGTCCATGCCTTTACCAGTTTCATTTTAGGCAGTTCTTTCTTAATCCATTCATCATCTGCATAATTCAAAAGATACGACCAGCCGGAAAAAGTTCTTTTAAACTTCTTCATCTTTTCGGGGTCTATCTCATAAGCCCTAAAATGAACTTCCTTTAGATTCCTGGTAGTTACAGTTATTGCTTTATCACCGGGAGGCAGTGCGGTTTTTACGTTCATCACTAACCGCGGTATTTCTATTTCAACCCTGAGTTTTTTCGCATATTCTCCTGCAAGGGTTTTTGGAAATTTCTTTTCGATATCCTTACACACTTTAACAGCTTCGGTCCACTCCTGTTCCTGATTCAGAAATAATGCATACTCGTAGAGTGCTTCGGCTTTTGCCTCATCTGTTTTGAATTCAACAGACCATTCTTTCAATATATTTTTTGCTTTATCTCTTAACTCTTTTCCATTTTCAATTTTGAATAACCCCATTCTGCGGAAAGGGATAAGAAGCCTTTTTATTCTCCATCTTTCCTGTGCCTCCTGTCTGTTATCTCTAAAAGATTTACCTGCATCTTCCATAAGTTCTGCAGCAAGCAGACAGGGAATATCATCAAAATTGACTTCTCTGTCAAAAACATCCTTAACTACTGTATCTGCGTCCGGAAAAATTTTACTTCTCTCTGCATGGTAGAGAAGATAATCGGTATATTTAAGGACAACATAATCAAAAACGGCGGGATACATTCCTTTGTCGATTTTTTCTACCAGAATGAAATAATCCTCTTTTAAAAGGGGCATTTTTGCGAGATCTTTACGCAAATGCCACAATGCTTCAAAAGTATTTTCAATTTTTTTTCTTATTTCTTCCGGGGTAAGTGCAAAAACCTCTTTTTCATCGGAATCTATAATATCGCGGTTTCCAATCCCTGAATACTGCAATAAAAACTGTGTATATAATTCCGCCCTGAGTATAAGAATCCTTGCACTATGGGGCATCTCTGAAGGTACCGGAGTATCGGATAACAGCTGTATGGCTTCACCGTAGCGGAAAAGGTGGGTGTAGGACTCGCAGGTTCTGAAGAATGCCTTCCATTTTATTTCCGGATTTTTCGACTTCTCAAACAGCGGTTTATAAACCTTTAACGCCTGCTGGTATTTGCCTCTGTTGAAATAATCATCTCCTTTCATAAGTTCCCGCGAAGCAGTAAGCGGCTGCAGAGAAAGCAATCCTGCTAATATAAACCAGACAAATGTTCTTTTCATTATTATCACCTCTTACCCATACAGACACCTTATCAGCCAAAAAGTTCCAAAAAAATTTTTAAAAACATAATATTTTCATATTATTTATTTCTTTTATGCTTACTGACAGGTATCAGTTTTTCGAGGTATAAATATCTCTTGATTTTCTTTGTGGATGTTTTAATCAGCTCTTCGGAATGGATCTTAAATCCTGAAATTCTTTTATAAACAGGCAGTATCGAATCTATCCTTTTAACTTCATGGTTTATCAGCGTCTGTATTTCCTGCTCACTGTCAAAACTTCTGCCTGTTTTCTGTCCGTATAAATCTATTGCTTCATAATCCGGCACAATTATAGCGTAAATTTTTTCGCCTCTGTCTTTTTCCGAAACATGCATTCCGTAAACCAGTGACTCTGCTATAAACTCTGAAGTATCCAGTTTAAATTCCAGTTCCTCAGGATAGACATTTTTGCCTCCGGATGTGACTATAACATCCTTTTTCCTTCCTGTAATATGCATAAAACCTTTTTTGTCAATATACCCCAAATCCCCGGTATAAAACCAGCCGTTCTTTAAAACTTCATTTGTTGCTTCCGGATTTTTGTAATAGCCTTTCATCACTATAGGACCTTTAATTAAAATCTCTCCTATACCATCTGTACCGGGCTCATCTATTTTAACTTCGATTTCAGGTAAAGGCAGGCCGACAGAATAATAATTAAGATATTTCTCCGTACTCAGGCTGACCATGGGGGAGGTTTCTGTGAGACCGTAGCCCTGAAGGATCGTCAGTCCTAAATTATCAAATATCTCAGCAACATCTTCTCTGAGCGGGCCTCCGCCGCTCACAAAAAATCTTATTGATGACAGCCCTGCTTTTTCGCGTAAATTCTTAAAAACGGAATGCCCGATTTTTTTATTCATAAGTTTTTTTGTTAAGTTAACCATACATATACATGATTTAAAAATTGTCCTGACAGGCAATGATTTTTCTTTTACTGCTTTTATTATGCCGTTACAGAGCTTTTCAAACAAAAGCGGTACACCCAGCATAATGGTTACCTTTGTTTCCTTTATACAGTTAATAATACTTTTCGATTTTAAACTATCGGCATAGGTGATGGCGCATCCGCCGTATAAAGGAAGAAGAAATCCGCATGTACATTCGAATATATGATGAATCGGCAAAACCGAAAGAAATGTATCATTTTCATCAAAACGAATCATCTGCCCGGCAAGGTCGATATCAACGATTATATTTTTTTGGGTAAGCATTACACCCTTTGAAACTCCTGTAGTACCTGAAGTATAAAGTATGGAAATACTATCGTCGGGTTTCGGTTTATGGGGAAGATGTATGCGGGACTCTTCTCCGGTCTTTAAAAATTTAACTAATGTGGTTATTCCGGTATCTTCACTTACAGAATCAAAACATATTGTTTTTTTTAAACTTCTTACACTGCCGGAAATTTCCATGATGTTTTCAATATATTTTCCGGAGACAAATACCACTTTGACACCCGAATGAATAATAATATGCTCGAGTTCGCTTACGCTTAACTGGGCATCCAGGGGAACAACAATACCGCCGGCTCTTGATATACCCAGATAAGCCATACCCCATTCCGGCCTGTTTTCTGCGTATACGGCAGCCCTGTCTCCGGATGTAAAATGATCTTTAACAAGCGCCTTTGCTATATTGTCCAGATTATTCCACACTTCTTCATAGGTATACTTCTGGTAGACGCCGGCACGGTTAATCTGCATAGCTATCTTTTTACCGTATATACGGCAGCTGTTTTCAATCATTTCTATAACGGTTTTATAACCGCGTTTTTCTCTTACGGTATAATCTTTAGGTGTTAACATAGTTAACATATTCTTGTTATTCTATTTTATTTTTTTTCTTAGTATATCATTAACAAGTTTCGGGTTGGCCTTGCCTCCGGACTTTTTCATAACTGCACCTACCAATGCCCCGATTGCCTGCTGTTTACCGCTTTTATATTCCTGAACCGCTTTCTGATTCCCTGCAATCGCTTCATCGACCAATTTTTCTATTTCTTTTTGGTCTGAGATCTGAACAAGTCCCTGCTCTTTAACAATCTCCGAGGCATTCTTTCCGTTTTTAAACATCTGTTCAAAAACGGTTTTTGCAATCTTTCCTGAAATTGTACCGTCAGTTATGAGTTTTATCAGTTCGGCAAGTTGTTCGAAAGAGATGGGGGAGGAAGAAATATTTTTATTTTCGGCATTTAGCTTTCCCAAAAGTTCGGTTGTAATCCAGTTGGAGAGCGGCTTTGCCGCGGTAAGCGGCGAGCAGTGAGCAGTGAGCAGTGAAAGGCTTTTTTCAAAATAATCGGCCAACGCTTTTTCGGAAGTCAATACTTCGGCGTCATAACCGGAAAGCCCGAATTTTTCAACGAATCTTTTTTTTCTTACATCCGGGAGTTCCACTAAACCTTTCATAATCAGGTCTTTGTATTTTTCATCAATTTGTAATGGTACAAGGTCGGGTTCCGGAAAATACCTGTAATCGTGGGACTCCTCCTTAGAACGCATGGAACTGGTTGTACCGGAATCCTCATCCCATAAGCGTGTTTCCTGAATGATTTTTTCACCCGTATTCAATGCATCACACTGCCTCCCTATTTCGTAACCTAAAGCTTCACGAACCGCCTTAAATGAATTCATATTTTTAAGTTCAACTTTTACTCCGAATTTCTTTTCACCGGCAGGACGAATGGATACATTTGCATCACATCTCAGTGAACCCTTTTCCATATCACAGTCGGAAATACCTATATACTGAAGGATGGACTTAAGGTTTGTCAGATACTGATATGCCTCTTCCGGAGAAGCCATCTCAGGCTCCGAAACGATTTCCAGCAAAGGAATGCCTGTTCTGTTAAAATCAACAAGTGAATAGTCAAGTTTCCTGGAGCCTATAGCATGAAGAAGCTTCCCTGCATCCTCTTCCAGATGTATCCTTGTAATTCCTATTCTTTTCGTTTTGCCGTTAACTCCTATTTCCAAAAAACCTTTCTCACATAATGGCAGTTCATACTGTGAAATCTGATAGTTCTTAGGAAGATCCGGATAAAAATAGTTCTTACGGGCAAAAACGGAATGTTCTGCTATTTTACAGTTGGTTGCAAGACCGGTAAGAACGGCAAATTCCACCGCTTTCCGGTTTAAAACAGGAAGAACTCCGGGCTGACCCGTGCATACAGGACAGATATTTGAATTCGGTTCTCCGCCGAATTCCGTGGAACAACCGCAGAAAAGTTTTGACTTTGTCTTCAAATGAACATGAACCTCTAAACCTATAACAGTCTCGTAATTCACCCAGCCCCTCCAGATTTATTGAAAAATCGAATTTTTTCACTAGACGATGCCGCCTCGTCCGCCGCGGCGGACCCAGTTAAAAACATCCCTGCCCGACGACGGCTCGCCTCGCTCAAGCGAGAGCGGAGCGGGCAGGCGGGTATATCGTTCAAAAACTGATTTTTCAATGATTTTATCTCTGCCCAGTCTCTCCAAGTTTACTTATAAGCTTTAAGTCGGACGGATATTTTAGATATTTTTTCACAATATCCGCACCGACCCACATGGTTTTTAAAACCTCAAAATCATGTTCTGCTATCTTTTTTAACGGCACCATTAAAAACCATACCACTTTTTTATTAACGAATTTATTTCCTCTTTTGAAACTATACCGGGTATCACCCAGGGGTTTAACTATCCTGCATATAAAACCTGTCTCCTCTCTTACCTCTCTCAATGCAGTTGTCTTTACCGATTCACCTTTTTCTATATGTCCCTTCGGGAATGTCCAGACGATTCTGCCTGATAAATTTTTCACTCTAATGAGTAAAAGTTTTTTATCTTTCATCACCACGCCGCCTGCCGAAAATTCTTTCATATTACCTCATCGGTATTAAAATCTGTGTTATCCGTTCCGCCAGCCGGCGGATTTATCCGTGCAATCCGTAATTAGTATACAAAATTATTCTAATTAAATCAATTCCCTGCACCAGAGGCTTCCCGCCACAGGCGGGCAGGCGCCGCGATACAGGGCGGGGCCTGCCCCGTACCGAACTTGTTCTGGTGCGGGGCGGGGTTGACCCCGAAGAATCCCAAAGGGATTTATACGGGGTTGACTTTCCATAATCAATCTGATAAAATTTAATCTCTTTAGAACTTCATAATCCGCCGGCCGGCGGATCAACTGGCGGGAAGGGGGGTATGGGCTATGGACGTCATTGAAAAACTTGTGGCGCAACATACCGGTATAAAGGAACAGCTTGATATACTGAACAAACTTATCAGAATGATTGACAGCGATGCCTTTATCTGGGATAATGTTGTTAAAGTATCCGATTTTTTTAACAGAGAGGCAAGGCAACATTTCATATTGGAGGAGCGGGTTCTGTTTCCTGTATTAAAAAAAGTGCTTCCTCAGGATAAACAGAAAATCCTAACCGAAATCGAGCTGGAACATAGACCTATTTTGGATAAACTTGTAGAATTTGAAAAAATAGCAAAAAAACATTCTAAACTTCAATCATACGATTCGAGAGAAAACTTTATAAAAACATCTCATGACATAATTGAATCCCTGATATCACATGCTAAAAAAGAGGATGAAAAACTGTTCCCGTTAATCAAATCTCTTTTCAAACCGGAAAACTACAGAGAATTTGAAGATTTATATTTTAAATATTTAGAGGTTTAATGCCGACTGTATCGCTTATAAAATGTAACTCATATCAAAATGCCGAAGCCTCGATAAAAGAAGCCATAAGACTTATCGGCGGCACTGAAAAATTCTTTAAGAGCGGTCAGCGTATTCTTATAAAACCAAACATTCTTTCCGCAAAAACTCCCGATAAAGCCGTAACCACGCACCCGGAAGTTGTCAGGGCAATAATAAGAATTGTTAAAAACGCAGGAGCAATACCGGCTGTTGGAGAAAGTCCGGGAGGTGCGATAGGGGGTGCGGAAAAAGTCTGGCAAAAAAGCGGAATAGGAAAAGTTTGCGAGGAAGAGAACTGTGAGATGTTATTTTTTGAAAAAACAGGGACCGTTTTTATACCTTCCGAAAACCCGAACAACAAAATGCTTAAAACAATAGAAATAGCAAAACCGTGTATTGAATACGACTGTGTGATTTCCGTACCTAAATTCAAAACACACAATCTTGTTTTTCTTACCGGGGCGATAAAAAATACATACGGCTGTGTGCCCGGGTTAAGGAAATCAATGTACCATAAAATTGCCACTCACCCGGATGAAATTTCAGAAGTTATTGTTGATATTTTTGCAATAGTGAAACCCAAACTTTCAATTATGGATGCCGTGGTCGGCATGGAAGGCGACGGTCCTGGTTCAGGAACCCCGAGAAAGATAGGGTTGATTATGGCCTCTTCCGATTCCGTTGCTCTCGATACCGTGATGGGTGAAATAGCAGGATGTGATTTAAAAAAATTATATTATCTGAATTCGGCTGCAAGTCTGGGACTCGGATGCAACAATATAAAAAAAATAAACATTGCAGGCGAAAATCTGAACAGCGTAAAATTAAAAGATTTCAGCATACCGGAAAATTTTTATCTCTATCTAATACCAAAACCTTTTGCAAAATTCTTAGGAAAATTTGTTTCTGCCGTACCGGTAATGGATAAACAAAAATGTACAAAATGCAAAATATGCATAAAAAGCTGTCCTACAAATGCAATTAAACTCTATGAAATCCCCAGGGTTGATAAATCTAAGTGTATACTATGCCTTTGCTGTAATGAACTTTGTCCTGAAAATGCAGTAGCAATAAAGCATTCTCTGTTTATCAGGATTTTTATATTATTAAGAAATATCAAAAGACTTTTTAGTTAAAAACCTTTAAAAATGGGAGATACTTATGAAAACGGCTGCTCCTCAAAGAAAAAAAATTCTAGTTAACAAAAAATTTCAATTCAAATACACACTGATGATTATCGGCATGCTCATTCTTATGGTTATCCTGGTTGAATGGGATATTTATTATACGGCAAAAACAATATATCAGAGAGTTGCTTTTGTGGAAGGACTTAAGCAGGATATAACTTTTTTCCACATTTTGATAGGAGCAAAGTTTTTTATTTTTATGGTGTTTATTGCTTTTATATCAATTTATTTTTCCCATAGGATTGCCGGACCTATTTACAGGCTTGAGAAAACACTGTTAAATATTATTTCCGAGGGTGACCTTACAAAAACATTCTGTTTAAGGGAAAAGGATGAATTAAAAGAACTTGAAACTGCATTTAACACTATGATTTCAAATCTCAGACTTAAACTTCTCGCGGACGAAGAGTTTCGGGAAAAAACACGGGTACAGATAAATGAAATATTAAAAATCATAAGGGAAAGAAAAATGACTATAGAAAAAGATAGAACGTTAGTCATAAATAAAATTGAGGAACTATCAAACGCTTCGAAAATTTCTCCCATAACTTTTAAACTTTAATGAAAGACCTTGATTTTACCTGCCTTCTTGCCAAAAATCAATTCTATCACGTAAAAAAACAAGTAGTTTGCTGTATGGTTTAAAAAAACCCTTGACAATTCTTTAAAAATACTTTATAATTATGTAATATTAGTAAATCTTGGTACAAGCATAATATAGATAATGTTAGATAATACTATGTATCTTGATTAAGGATATTTTTATGGAACTACCGCCGCAATTAAAACCTATATTAGCAAAACTAAAAAAAGTAAAACTTCCTTTTGTTAAACCAAAAGAGAGTATTGCGATTGACATAGGAAGTTATTCTGTAAAAATTGTTCAGTTAAAACTGGTGGGGAATAAATGGACACTGTTAAGATATTTTTCCGTTCCTACCGTCAATCCTGCTATGGCGGAAATTACCCCGGTAGAAAAAAGACAGCTTGTAGTCGACGCCATATTAAAAATTTTCAGTGAACAAAAAATTACATTAAAAGACGTTATTACATCGGTTTCGGGAAACTCAGTAATCGTAAGATATGTAAAACTTCCGAAACTTAACCCTGAACAACTTGCAAAAACAATACAGTTCGAAGCCGAACCTTTTATCCCGTTTCCTATTCAGGATGTTAATATAAGTTTCCAGATACTCGGGGATGTAACAGAAGACGGTGCTCAGAAAATGGAAACTATTCTGGTTGCTGCAAAAAAAGAAATCATACAGAATAAAATCGATATTTTAATCGAATGCGGGCTAAAACCGGTCGTGGTTGATGTTGATTCATTTGCTATCGAAAACGCACTTTCATTAAATACAACCCAGGAAGAACTCAACCAGGTATATCTGGTTATAAACTGCGGGACAACAACAACAAATATAAGTATCGTAGAAGACGGCACATCACGGGTAGTTAGGGATGTTTTTACTGCTTCTTCAAGTTTTACAAAAGCATTACAGCGAAATCTGCAGATTGACTGGAAAACTGCCGAGGAAAAGAAAATGAAGTTCGGAATCCTTGTAACACCCGAAGAAAAAGAAGAAGCGCTTGCACAGGGAAACGACGAGGCACTGCAGCTTTCGACAATTCTTATGTCACCAGCACGGGAACTTGTCGCAGAATGTCAAAGATCAATAGACTTTTATCAGACACAATCAGCTACAGAAAGACAAATTAATAAAGTATACTTATGCGGAGGAGGCTCTCTTCTCTCGGGACTGGATAAATATATTTCTGCACAGGTTCATTTACCCGTAGAAATATTAAACCCGTTTGCAAAAATAGCGGATGAATTAGTTCTTTCCTCCGAAGATCCTAAAAATTTTACTCAATATGCCGTTGCTGTAGGACTTGCAACAAGAAAAAGAGGAGACCTATAAAAAAATAATTATAAAAATTAAAAGATTGAAAGATTTTAAATATTTCTAATTTTCTTAATCTTTTAAATTTTTCAATCGGTGTTACCATGACTAAAATAAACCTGATACCTAAAGAATCTATAATAAAAGAGGAACATCCTGAGCTGAAGATCCTGGCAATAGGAGCAGCCTCGTTACTGGTGCTCGGTATCACATATACATATGTCGCGAAAGTAACAAAGCGTGCTGCAATCAAAAAAGAAATCAGGATTGTGGATAATGAACTGAAAAAACTTCAGAAAACTATTGACAAAATTTCAGCGTTAAAATCACAAAAAGATGCACTTAATGCAAAAAAAACTGCTCTTGAAATATTGATTAAAACACGTCTCGTGTATCCTATGATGATGGAAGACCTGGCAAAAATACTGCCTAAGGGATTATGGTTATTAAATCTCAATACGACCTCGAAGGAAAATATTACAGCATTAAATTTTAATGCGATAGCTTACAATAATTATATAATAGCGGATATGCTCCAGGCATTTGAAGATTCAAAACTATTCAGAAACCCGGGAATAGGTGCTATAACAACATCGGTAAATGCCGATGGGGATGAAGTAAGACAATTCCCTATAACTGTGGATTATATTAACCAGGACTGGAAGTAAGGTAAGGAACGCAAATATACGCAAATAGAAAAACAACGCGAATGAATGCGAATAAAATCAACATTAAGATATTCGCGAGTATCAGCGTTTGATTCGCGATAATTAGCGTTAGTGAGTGAAACGAAACATGGCGAAAAAATTGACCAATCAGGAAAAAGGTGCTGTAGTATTTCTAATAGGTGCCGCATTATGGGCATACTGGAATTATCTTTATAAACCCATAACAAATGAAATTACAAAACTGGAAAAAACCCTGGTTCAAAAACAGTCAACACTTGAATCAACCAGAAGAGCAGCACAGGAACTTGAGGTTTTAGAAGCGGAATTCGTAGTTCTTGAACTTGAAGCCAAGGAAATAGAAAAGAAGCTTCCCAAAGAAATGAACCTTCCGAAACTTATAAGAGATATAACAAAAAGTTTGGAAAAACATAAATTAAATGTTCAGAATTTTGCTCCAACAAAAGGTGCTCCAAAAACATACTATGCCGAAATACCTATAAGTCTGAATATAACCGGCAGTTATCATAAACTTGCCGATTTTCTTTCTGAAGTAGGACAATATGAACGTGTATTCAATGTGGCTGATGTTATGCTAACACCCTTGACCCCTACTAAAGAAAAACCTGATACTATTACAGCATCATTTAGACTTATAACATATATGGCAAATTAACAACGGCAGTAAACGGTAATTAGAAAATAGTAAACAGGAAAATTTAATGAATAAAAAAAATACTATGATAATAAAAAAATTTTTATTATGGGGCTTCTCCCTGCTCACTATTCACTGCTTACTGCTCACTGCTTTCACTGGCTGCGGGGAAAAAACATCAACACAGGCAAAACAGGCAGGAAAGGTTATGCCGAGGCCTAAACCCAAAATTCCCGAATATGTTCCGCCGCCTCCGCCGAAAAAATATACATACAAAGGGAATTTATACCGTGATCCGCTCATCCCGGCAGGTGCTGCAGTATATTCCGGAATAGATACGGCAGCAGAGGTAATGACAAGCGAAAAACTTGCTACATTACAGTTAAAAGGGATATTCCGCGATAAAGATATCGGCATTGCTATTATAACAGATCCAAACTCTGGAAGTTCATATATACTAAAAAAAGGAAAAGTTTATAACAGAAAACATCAGGTTGTCAAAGGAGTGGCAGGAGTTGTTAGAAAAAACAATATGATAACGCTTTTCAGTGATAACATAAAAATAGATCTAAAACTAAAGAAACCCGGGGAGGAAAACAAAAAATGAAAATTCAAAAAAATAATTATGGGGGTTGTAAATCAATCAAATGTTTGGGTGTACCGCTGTTTGCTGCCTGCTACCTGCTGTTAGCTACCTGCTTATCTGCATTCTCACTGTTAAAGGACATCACGGTAAAATCAGATCCAACTAAAGATGTGATTTCAATTTCTGTCAATACTAAGACAAAATACAATATTTTCCGTATATCAAATCCGGACCGCCTGGTCATAGATCTGAATGATTGTGAACATGATGCATCAAAGAAAAAAAATATTTCCATGAACACACAGCTTATAAGTAAAATCCGGAGCGGTCAGTTTAAAAATGACCCTGTAAAAATAGCAAGAACTGTTGTTGAGTTGAAAAAATCGGTTGATTATTCTGCAAAAGGTACCGGTACTGATATAACAGTTACCATTACCAAGAAAGGGGAAACAGAAAAAACTGCGGATACAAAAAAGGATGAACACAGAAAAGCAACGGCAACAGCGACAGCGTCCAAAAAACCCAAATTAGAACCCGTAAAAGATGTTAAAAAAGGAATAGAACCGAACATTCCTGATAAAGAACATCTGGCACTTGTTAAAAAAATAAAACAAGAAGAGAAAGAAGAAAAAGAGAAAGCAAAAACGGCAGAAGAAAAGAAAAAACCTGTTGTGAAAGCTGCCGTAAAATCAGACAAGAAAGAGAAACCCGAAAAAGCTAAAAAAACTGACACGATTGATACAACGTTTTCAAAGGATCCTATTACACTTGATTTCACTGAAGCAGACATAAAAGATGTTCTGCATATTCTGGGTGTTAAAACAGGTTTGAATATAATTTATAGTGACGATGTGGAAGGTACCATTTCGATTCATCTTGAAAATGTTCCTTTTGACGAAGCAATGTCGCTAATACTCCAGATGCAGGGACTGGTACTTCAAAAAGTAGCATCAAATGTATTGCGTGTTATGACACCGGAAACACTTAAAAAGGAACGGACGGCAGCTGTACAAACAACAAGAATTTTCCGGCTGAGTTATGCAGACGCAGCCCAATTCGGTACAAAAATCCAATCCATCCTGAAGGCAGAAGGACAGGAGGTTAATATCCAGACTGATGAAAGAACAAACAGTCTTATACTAACAGCCACACCGGAAGGACTCTTGAGAGCTGCAACATTGATAGAAAAACTCGACATTAAACCCGAACAGGTTTTAATTGAGGCAAAAATTGTGGAAATCGTACTCGGAGATACATTCGACATAGGAATTGAATGGAACATGGCTAAAGGCAGTTTGGGCAGTGGGGAAGATGACGACAAAATAGGCATAGGTTCTTCAGATTCCGATTCGGTTGATTACGGAGCCAATGAAGAAAGTGTAAGAGAACCTGCCAGTCCGCTGGGCAAAGGCGTAGGGGTAGCAGCACCTTCACAAGGAACGGTGGGTGGTTTTGCCTTCGGATATCTTAAAGACAACCTATTATTAACAGCCCGGCTTGCAGCGGCAAAACAAAGAGGAGATGCCAGACTCCTGTCACAGCCGAGAATCGCAACACTTAATAACCAGGAAGCAAGCATTATGATAGGAGACCAGATACCTTATACTGAAACAACGGTAACAACATCAGGTTCCACACAATCCACAAAATTTATGAACGTCGGAATCCAGCTTACCGTAAAACCCACAATAAATGCGGACGGCAGAATAACTATGGAAATTGCTCCGACAGTATCTTATGCAACAAGAATAACCTCCATAGGTCCGGAGGTCTCGACAAGGAATGCTTCAACAAAGGTACTGGTAAAAAACGGCGAAACAATAGTAATAGGCGGTTTAATTACCGAGCAGGAAAGACATGATATGTCGCAGGTCCCGCTTCTGGGCGATCTGCCTGTTCTGGGACATTTTTTCAAAAACTTACATGACGATACAAGAAGAAACGAATTGCTGGTATTTGTAACACCTAATATAATGAAAGAATAGGTATTTAGAAAACTAGAAAAAACTTGACAAATATTTGAGGTTTAATATAATGTAATTGTTGAAAAACCCAACAATTACTGATTACAGTGATTAATACTACAAGATTACACAGATTATATCTATTTCTTAAATCTGCGTAATCATTTTTTAGAAATCTGTGTAATCAAGAGCGATGAAGCTCTAAAATTATGCGTAAATTCTGCATTATTATTGTCTTTATTTTATCGTTTTCTGTGTTTGCAAATAAAATATTTGCTACCGGCGAGAATAGCGACACAGGAACGCTAGCATGGGATCCAAATGCATATACTAACACCATATCATGGAATGCCGCCACTCCTCTTCCTGTAGATTACGCAACAAATACAGTAATCACTTATTATATATTCCGTCAGTTTGGACAGATTAATCCGGAAGTAGTAACAGCTGCCATTTCCACGGAAGCTGTAAATGGTTCTAAACTATTGGGCACAACGGATAAAACAAACTGGACAGACCAATTATATGCTATTGGTATCTCAAGCTTCGGAGCGGATTACAGATATCTTGTGGTTGCTGTTGATAATAATTCAACACCGGCAGTTGCCGGAGACGATGTATCCACCACAATTTATACTTTTAGCGACGATAAGCTTGATTTTATCCATACCATGAAACGGGCTGATGCTCTCGGTTCGCAGGACGGATTCGGACAGGAATGGACATTTACATATAAACTTAAATGGGATGCCTATATAAATATTGAAGTATATTCTCCAAACGGAACATTCACCATAGGTACTTCAAATGTTGATACCACTTATGACGGCGAGGTTGTCAACAGCTCATCGCCGGTTAAAACTATAGTTGATTACACAGATTTAGAAAGCGCAGCAAGAAGCTTTCAGATGGCGGATGACAGCTATACAAATGAAGATGTCTGGGACTGCAGGGATTCATCCGGAAATGTTGTTCCCAACGGACTTTATTATGTTTTATTCAGAGCATATACACACAATCCGTTTACAGGGACACCGAAATTCGTAGGCCAATGGTGGGGAAGTATACCTGTTGACATTCTCCGGATTACAGATATAGGAACAAAGGGGTTATCCGGAACCGGCGGAACCGCCTCAATCAATTATACCATAAACGGGGACGCCAATGTTTATATTTTAATATGTTCCTCCGGCACAACGTTTACGCGTGCAACCGCCGAAGGTGACCTGACTTTTTTAACCAATAATACATATCATTACTACGAAGGTTTCCCTCTCCCCCTGAATGATGCAAAAACCGCAGTTGACGCATCAAAACTGCAAAAGGTCCTTGTTTTTTACCGCAAATACGGCACATACTCTGAAACATGGAACGGCTTGGACCAGAACGGCGGCACTCTGCCGAATGGAATATACACCGTTTCATTTGCAGGACGGGACGGTTTTGGAAACAATGCATTGGATTCTGAGGGCAATGACGGCCCCATAGAAACAACCATCACAGTTGATAAAACACAGTCGGAAACAGCGTCAGACTCCACACCTCCGACCGTAAATACAGACAGTCTTACCCCCGCAGCAGGTTCTATCCAGGCAGCCGCTGTCTCAGTAATCTCTTGTGTTATTACGGATTCTGCAGAATCAGGGGTAAACGCTTCAGGATTCAGCGCTGCTGCTTCAACAATAACTCTTACAGGACCCAACGGGACCGTCACAGGTACTACGGCATTTGACCCGACAACAGGAGTGTTTTCTCTTACGTTTGCAACACCTATAACAACTGACGGCACATATACGGCCAGGGTTATACCCTCCGACAACTCGGGAAATGTGGCAGCCGATACAACATGGATATTTTCAATATCCGTTACCGAAGCTGGTGCAGCAACAACATTTATAGAATCAATAAAGGCATATCCCAATCCTGCACAGGGTGTTCCGGCAAACATAGAATACAGCATAAACTCTGCTGCAACATTAACCCTTGAAATATTCACTCTGCTCGGGGAACTGGTATATGAAAAGGAATGGGTTAAAACAACGGCAGGAACCTATACCGAAACATGGGCACTATTAAACGATTCAACCGATAAAGTAGGCACAGGAGTTTATATATTCAGGATAAAAGCGGATACAGGAACAAACTCTTATAACGTATCCAAAAAACTTGTTGTAATACAGTAATTATGAAAAATAAAAATCTGATAATTAAAACCGGCAGTTTCTGGATTTTGACTTTCCTGCTCACTGCTCACTGCTCACTATTCACTATTCACTGCCTCTACGCAGCAGGCGAAGGTACTGCTACCGCTACATTTCTTAGATTGGAACAGGGGGCAAGAGCCCTTGGAATGGGTGGAGCATTTACTGCTATTGCGGACAACTCGGACGGTATTTATTATAACCCTGCCGGAATTGCCCAAATCAGAAAAGATAAGGAATTGGCATTTACATATTCTTCTATGTATCAGGATATTTCATGTTCCTTTTTATCATTTGCAACTCCTACTTCGCCAGAATCCGGCTCCGGTACTTTCGGGATGGGAGTAACCTATCTTACGGTTGACGGAATAGAAAAAACCGATTCATCCGGAAATAAACTCGGTGATATGAGCATTTACAACATGGCAGCAACATTAGCTTATGCTACAAAAAGCGACGGTCTTTCCATAGGGATTGCGGGTAAATACATACAGCAGGATTACGATGTACAAAGCGGAGGCGGATACGCGGGAGATGCAGGATTTATTATTGAACTTACCGAAAACACGCTTTTCCTCGGTGCATCTGCTTTAAATATCGGTCCGAAAGCAAAAATCGGAGATGTGAAAAACAAACTTCCTATGAATCTCCGTGCAGGTATTGCATATAAACCTACAGCTTCCTTAACTCTGGCTACGGATTTAGAACAGCCGAACGATGCAGATAACAAAATACATGCAGGTATAGAATTTGCATATAATCCTATGCTGTCTGTCCGCGCCGGCTATAAAACAATAAAGAACCTGAGTAATGCGGGTTTAACGGCAGGTGTAGGAATAAAAAGCGAGGTTGGGAAAGGCAGCGGGAAAAGGAATTTTGTCAGAAGGGCATCCACAGGTTCTTCCGGTCCAAGAGATACCATTACAGTTTGTTTCGATTATGCTTATGTTTCATACGGAGACTTCGATGCTACCCATAGAATAACTGTGGGGCTAAAATTCTAAAATCGAACAAATACCTGTAAAAAGCCCCGGAATTTTTTTAATTCGGGGTTTTATTTTTTATGAATAATGATGAGAAGTCAAATAATATTAATCACGAAATCTCGAAATATCACAAAGCATTACAAATAGACCCTGACAATATTGAAGCACTTATCAAACTTGGCCAAACCTACGAAACCAAAGGCGACACAGAAAAAGAACCGTCATTTTATGTCCTTGCACAGGAATCCTATGAAAAAGCAATAGCAAAAAAACCTTCCGATTTCAAAATACACAACCTGATAATTACACTGAGTGTCAAGCAGGGCCGTAGCAACGAACTTTTAAAACAATACGAAAAAAAACTCCACGAAAACCCAAATGACCAGACAATAGCCAAATCCGTTAAAATACTTACAGCTATTTCACTCGCAAGTATTCCGCCGCGTACATCCTATATAAAGCCAAAAGGGGAATATTCAAAAATCGTCCTTGATTACATACTACCATACGCAGGAATTGGCTGTGCAGTTTTAGGATTTACAGTACCTGCACTAAGAGCAGTTGGTATGCTGGGAATATTTATATTAGCCCTCTATATTATGTATAAACTCTTATTTATCCTAAAATCTGCAAAAAACAAATATAAACGTGGTAACTAAATCCTTTTTAGCGATTATTTTAATAATTTCCCCGTGGTTCCGTGCAGGATGGGATTTGTGGGCTCAGACGATTATTCATCTTATAACACTTATTTTCCTTTTAATCCTGCTCTTTTCAAAAAAAGAAATCCGCCTCACTATCTCACTCTCTCACTCTCTCACTCTCTTTAT
>JAFGLF010000083.1 GCA_016928195.1 Elusimicrobiota bacterium | reverse complement strand
TACATTCCAGGCAAACTCTCGCAATAATTACAATGTAGAATCAGGTTCGACTACAGAGACATCCACCTCCACATTGTGTAACATACCGGATACGCCGACCGTAACCGCTATATACGGCTCAAGTATGACTTTACAGCTGGATACAACTGATAATACATACTGGACGGAATATAGTATAAAAATGACATCAGGAGTAAACAGCACAGACCAATACCTGCAGACAGGCAATACTTTTGCCGCAGGTCCGGTTGTTTATCAGTCAACGGTTACATGGGGTTCCGGTATAAATATAACAGACCTTGTTGCATTCACTTCATATAGTATATATGTTAATGCAAGAAACTCTAACGGGGTTGTTACCGAGTACTCGCCAATCCTTACAACCACAACACTGTTGAATCCTACATCCGGATTGTATGTAGTATCACGTACATCATATTCCATTGACCTGGAATGGTTTAATAATAACAATCCGTCCGGTGTGCGTTATGGGTTGTCTCTTTCCAGTGATAATTTCGTAGCACACGTTTCTACATTTGCCGAATTATCCGAAAACCTTACAGCAACGACAACCACTGCTTATTCTCTGGAAGCCAACACTACATACTGGTTCCGTACATGGGTATCCACCGAAGCTGCCGGCGATGTATCTTCATATGACGGTCCTATAAGCACACAGACATCTCCGTTGGCACCAAATGCCCCGACAGGTTTAAGTGTGGATAATACACAGACAACATCCACACAGATAAAATGGGATTTTACCGACGAAGCTGACGATGAAGATGCGCTTTATATATCAAGCGGTGCCGATACAAATATGCGTGTGTCCAACAGTTTAGGCCAGCTTCCCGGAACAGGTTCAACAACATCATATTTAGAAACAGGCCTTACTCCCAATACACAGTACACACGTTATGCCGAAGCATACAATGTTTCCGCCAGTTCCTGGTCTGTGCCTGTAAACACATATACTGATGCCGCTACCCCTGAGAACCTGGCTGTGGATTCTGTAACTAAGACGTCTGTGAAACTTTCATGGAGTCCTGCAACTCTGGGAGGAAATACAAGATATGCAATAAGCCGTGCTACCGATACCGGCGGAGAATGGTCTTTCATAGTAACATGGACGGACGAGCTTACTGCAACAACCACTACCAATTACGGTCTTTCTGCCGGTACATCCTATTTTTACAGACTTTACGGTTATAACACCATAGGTATTATAACGGATAATTATGACGGCCCTGTAAGTACGTCAACCGTTCCGCAGAATGACCCGCCTGTGATTTCTACGGCTACAGCTATAGATATAATTTATTTCGAAGGTAATAAAGTGGTTATTGATGCGACTGTTACAGACGACGGCGGAATAACGCAGGTTACGCTTTTATACAGAAAGAAAGGCGAGACCGCATGGCAGGAGACATCCTTTGTTCCTTCTCCGTCGACAACTACGCTGTATACCGGCAGTGCGGAGATTCCCGGAACTTATGTTACCATTGCAGGTGTTGAGTATTATATACGTGCCTTTGATAATGTAGCATATGGTTACTGGAAATCGGCATCTGCACCGCATGTAAGCACGGTTACCAAGACTTACGGAGAAAGTGTTGCATCCGGTATAGTAAGCGTTCCCGACGAGAATCCCGATGACGGAACAACAAGCATAACGATACCTGCCGGGGCACTGGATTCCGCAATACAGATGACAATAGAACAGAAGGAATCGGATGATGAATTACCTGCAGTCGAAACATCTATTGACGTACGTAAGAACAGCGCAAGGCCGATAGCGGTGTTTGAATTCGGGCCTGACGGAACGGTATTTAAAGTTCCTGTAACGCTTACCATGGTATATTTCGATGATGTTGTAACTTCAGCAGGTGTGGATGAATCAAAACTGAGAATGTACTGGTATAACAACGGCAGCTGGAAACCTCTGGGCGGTACTGTTGATACGGTAATGAATACAGTGTCGGCTAAAACTTCGAGGTTTAGTAAATATGCCTTGTTTGCATCAAAGAGCGTATCCATTACTGCAGGTAAAAAGACATTCCTGACTCCGTATTTACCGGTAGAACTCAGTGATGTTAGCGAACTTACTGTATATGATATTAAAGGTCATACGGTTGTCGAACTGCAGGCATTGTCGGGAACTACCATCATTACATGGGACGGTAAAGACGAAGATTCCAATATGGTTGAATCCGGTACGTATATATATAAAGCGAAAACCACTGCAGGTGAAGAAAAATACGGCGCAATAGTAGTGGCAAAATAAAAGGCAGGCAGTAGGGAGTAGGCAGTAGGGAGTAGGTAATATGAGATATGAATATTTAATAAATAAAATTATGAATAGGTTCTCTAAAGATATGAGAAGATTTATTCTATTGTTATTGGTTTTACTACTGCCTACACCCTATACCCTATACCCTGCCTTTAACGACAACGGCTGGGGAGTGCGTCCTGCAGGTATGGGCGGTGCATTCTGCGCAATCGCCGATGATATCAATGCGCCTTTATATAATCCTGCCGGACTTGTCCAGATTAAGAAAAAGGAAGCGACATTTATGTACGCCAGGCCGTATTTGGGTCTGGAGAATGTTACTTTAGGAAAGATGTTTTTGGGATATGCACAGCCTGTAAATAACGGTGCAATCGGTATAAACTGTACTAATTTTGACGGTACTGAACTCTACCGTGAAAACAGCTTCAGTATATCATATGCCAAGGAGATATACCATGTGTCAGCCGGCGATGCCGTCAATAGTGTGAAAAAGGCAACCGAAAATGCTGAAAGCGACAAGATTATACTGGAAGAACAGGATTTCGGCAAGTTTAAGCCCTACTATCACGGCACTAAAGGCGTAAAGTTTGTATATGATAAAGCTCCTGATGCGGATAAAGTATCCTTGGTCGGCGATTTCAACGACTGGAATCCTGAAAAAGACACCATGGAACGAAATTCCAGCGGTGCATGGGTATTATATAAACCTTTGAAGGAAGGAAGATATGAATACAGATTTAATGTCGACGGCGAATTGAAACCGGAAGAAAACTATGTAATAGCAATTAACAGCGATAAGAAAGGTAATAAAAATGTAAAAATACCTATGAGAAGAAAGAAGACGGTTGAAGAGTATACAGAAATTAAAGAAGAGATAGAAGAGAAAGCAGAAACAGTTAAAAGTAATTTCTATGCCGGCGTAAATATAAAATATCTTACACATAAATATTTCTGGAGCAAATCGGAGGTTTTTGAACAGGCAGCTGTATACTATAATGACCCTGTAGTAGCAAGCGGAAACAGTGCAGGTGCTGTAACTGCGGACCTGGGTATTTTTGCCAGGTTGGGCGAAAAACTATCGGTAGGATTGGTCGGCAAAAATATTAATAAACCGGATGTGGGATTGTATTATGAGGACAAGGTCCCTTCGGAATTGAGAGCCGGGTTGGCGTACAGAATACCGGGATGTGAAGGGATTTTAGGTCTGGATTATTCACAGCGCCAGCAGGACTGGGGAAAGTCCTCCGATAAAATGAATGTACATTTCGGCGCTGAAACATGGTTTTCGGAACATACATACGGGATACGTTTGGGCGCGAATAAAGACGAGCTTACATCAGGCGTAAGTTTTTGCAGAGACTTTAGTGAAAAAGTGGTTTTACAGATTGATTATGCCATAATATGGTCGCTCAATATTTCGGATAATAGCGGTTCTCATAGAATTGGTACCACAGTAAGGTTTTGAGACCACTGAAATCAGTGGTCTTGATTACAGTGATTAATTAATCAGATTACGGTGATAAATTCTTTATAAGAGATAATAACTATGATGGCAGTGATATTTATAACTGCGGTCTTTTTTTATCTCCAAAATTAAAAATTTTAAAAAGGGAGGGTAAAGTGAAGATTTTGATTGCTACAAGCGAATGTGTTCCTTTTATTAAGGTTGGCGGACTTGCGGATGTTTGCGGTGCACTGGGAAAATATCTTAAACAGGAGAAACATGATGTAAGGATAATTCTTCCGCTGTATAAGAAGATTGACAGGGAAAAATTCGGTATAAAAGAAATTCCCGGAAAGTTTTCTATTCCGTTCGGAAGCGGTTCATTCGAAGTATCCCTTGCGCAGACAAAAATCAACAATGTTCCGGTTATTTTTGTTGTAAGTGAAAAATATTTCAACAGGGACGAGGTCTACGGAACAGAAAAAGGCGATTACCCGGACCAGCATGAACGTTACATAGTTTTTTCAAGATCTGTTTTGGAAGCATGCAGGTTTATTAATTTTAAACCGGAAGTTATTCACTGCCACGACTGGCAGACAGGCATTATACCGGCATACTTAAAAACAGTTTATAAAAAAGATACATTTTTTTCCGGGATAAAAACGGTTTATACGATTCATAATATAGCATATCAGGGGCTTTTTGAAAAGAATGCATTTACTCTTGCTGGATTTCCGGAGGATGATTTCACTTCCGATAAACTTGAATATTACGGAAAGTTCAATTTTATGAAGTCAAGTCTCGTTTATACTGATATAATCTCGACCGTTTCGCCGACCTATTCGAAAGAAATCAGGTCGGGCAATGAATTCGGCAGGGGAATGGAAGGCATACTTTCTAAAAGAAAGGATTCTGTTTTCGGGATAATAAACGGTATCGATTATGACCTGTGGAATCCGGAAACGGATAAAAACCTAAAGAAGAATTTTTCTTCCAAAACAATTAAGAATAAATCGGAGTGCAAAAAAGCATTCCTGGGGGAACTCGGTATTTCCGATAAAGACAGTTTTTTAATCGGAATGATTTCGCGTATCGACCCGCAGAAAGGGTTTGATATGGTTGCCGACGAAATCGAGAAACTGTTAGAGAGAAAAATTTCTCTTGTAATTCTCGGTAAGGGAAGCAAGGAATATCAGGATAAACTGTTAGGGATTTCCAAAAAATATCCCGACAGGGTTTCGGTAAAAATTGAATTTAACGATGTTCTTGCACATAGAATCTACGCCGGCTGTGATGCATTCCTTATGCCTTCGAAATTTGAACCCTGCGGTTTAGGACAGCTTATAGCAATGCGTTACGGGACTGTTCCCATGGTCGCAAGAACAGGCGGTCTTGCCGACAGTGTAGATGAAAAAACGGGATTTATATTCGGGGTGAACGACAGGGAAGGAATGGTATCTGCTGTTGATTCGGCTTTAGCCATGTTTAAAGATAAAAAGAAATGGTCAGCCATCGTAAAAAGATGCATGGCAAAAGATTTCTCATGGAAGAACAGTATTAAGAAGTACATTAAACTGTATAAATCTTAAATATATATAAGGGGTGTTTAATGAGAGTTAAGATATCGTTGTTGTGTGCTTCATTTTTGGTTATTTTTGCCTTTGGAAGTTTAAAAGCGCAGGTGTTGGACGATATGTCGGAAACTAAAGGATGGATAACCGAAGGGGAAAACGGGACATCCATAAAAATATCGTCTGAAAAAAAGGCAATGAATATAGATTATGACTTTGGAGACGGGAAATGGGTCCAGGTTAAGAAAAATTTTAAACTGGGTATTTCAAATCTTAACACACTAAAGTTTCGCCTGAAGGGTACTGGTAAATCCAATGATTTCCAGATAAAAATTGAAGATGCTGACGGTACCAACTTCGGATATACATTCAGCGGAATTACTTCCAATGGCTCATGGAAGGAATACGAAGTCCCTCTAAAATCATTTAAGTATTTCTGGAGTGCTGATAACGGCGATAGCAATATGGATTGGTCAAATATTAAAATGCTCTATTTTGCTATCAGTGTTAATGAGGGCGGAAAGGGTACCGTTCTGCTTGACGATGTGAAGATTGAAAAAACTAGTTTAAAAGCACCTGTTACTCAGGAAAAGTACTATTACATAACCGGAGATTCATCCATAGCAAAGAAAGCGGCAAAATGGATTTTGTCAATGCAGCAGAAAAGCGGATTTGTATTGTCCTATGAGGGAGACAGTAAACCGTTCGGCTGGACATATGACCAGGCACTGTGTCTGATTGTGCTTGCACATGAGTATCCGGATGCTGCGGTTAAACTGCTTGATGCTCTCAGAAAACTCCAAAAACCGGAAGGGTACTGGAACGACGGTATGATGCTTGATACCGGCGTAAAAATTGAATTATCCGATGATGATAAAAAGAAATGGTTTTTGTCGGATGTTCCGGGAGTTAAGTATGAATTCGATAACCGGTGGGTTGGTGCTGTTTCCTGGATAGTACATGCAATAGAACGTTATACTGAGATAACCGGTGATAAAAGATATGTAGACATGATGAAAAAAGGGGCAAAGTGGTTAAAAACCCAGCAGAAAGCTGATGGAAGTCTGCATGATTCTACCGAGGGAAATATTGATTCCTGGTGGGCGCTTAAAGCAGGAGGATTCAATAAGGAAGCGGATCTTCTTAAAAAATATCTTTTAACCAAAGTATGGGATAAGGAAGAAGGCAGGTTTTTGGTAGGACTTGGTAATCCTAAGGTTTATCTTGACCCTCAAACATGGGGGGCTTCATTCTCTGTAAGAGCAGGTGTGCCTGAATATGGACTCAGGGCACTGGCTTTTGTCCGTGAATATCTTGAATGTCAGACTTTTGACCGCCGTACCCGCGGTTTTGACACGACAGGTCCTTATACTGTCTGGAATGAAGGTACACTTCAATATGTGGTAGCCGGCGGTAAAGACAGTAAATTATATTTAAAAGAAATCAACAAACAGCAGCGTGAGGACGGAGCACTTCAGCATTCACACGAAGAATATCTTGGTGGAGGTGCCTGGCATACTACTATGTACGGCGTATGTCCTACCGCCTGGCTTTATTTTGCCAATATCGGTACAGAGCCATTCCCTGGAAAATAAAAAAATAAGGTTGCCAGGTTCCAAAAGAATACAGTTAATACAGTTGTTTTTCCCGCTACGGCGGGTATTTCTATTATATATATTTCATAGGAGTTACTACTTGACTAATGTGTGTAAATGTAATAAAATATAAAATGAGGTATCCCGTGTGAAAAGAAAAACATCTATAATTCGTCATTTGTCATCTGCCCGCTTCGCCCGTGAAGCGAGGCGAGTCATTTGTCATGTGTCATTTGTCATCTGTCATGTGTCATTTGTCATCTGTCATGTGTCATTTGTCATTTGTCTCTATGCTGAATCCGACCGCAAATATCTGCATACTCTTGCAGAGGACACATACAGATGTATAGATTATATGGGCAATACTCCCACCCGCCTGCCTTATGACAATACCAATAGATTAGAAAATACTTCTGCAACCAACATAGGCCTGTATATGGCATGTATAGCAGCTGCTGCCGATATGGGATTTGAGACCGAAAAATCCGCATATGAAAAGGTATCTAAAATAATCGATTCTGTAGAGAAGCTTGACAGATGGAACGGTTTTACTCAGTGCTGGCACAGCGTTAACGATCTTACTCCGTCAAAAGATGACCCATGGGTATCTGTTCTGGATTCCGCTAATCTCATAGCAGGGCTTATGCTGGTAAGACAGAGATTCCCTGGACTTTCCGAAAGATGCACCCGTCTTTTGGATGAAGTTGACTGGTCTAAAATATACGGTAAACGCGAAAAAATACTTTATGGCGGCTATAATATGGTAACAAAAAAAATAAATGATAAATGGCATCTTAATTCAATCGGTACCGATGCGAGACAGTCATATTTTTTTGCCGTAGGTTCCGGAGATATTCCTGTTGAAACGTGGGATTCTGTCAATAAAGAAACAGAACGGCATTACGGGTTGGATTACTACAGGCCCGGCTGGATGGGCGGCGGATTGTTCATGCAGTTTATACCGGGAATATGGATTGATGAACGCTGGACTGTGCTCGGGAAGTCGGCTGCGGATTTTGCATATGCACAGATGATGTATGCAAAAGATATAAACACCGGTGTCTGGGGCTGGTCCGCATCCGAGTCGCCTGATGACGGCTATCTTGGCTGGGGTACATTGAAAACCAATGTTGTAACACCTCATGCCGGAGTGCTTCCTGTTATTTATTATCCCGGAAAAGTTATAGAAAACCTGAAGCGTCTGGAAAGTATGGGTGCAAGAAAAGAATATATGATTGACGGCAAGCCGTATAAGTTCGGTTTCCGTGATGCTGTGGACCTTGATACAGGAAAGGTTACCGAGGTATATCTTCTGCTTGATCAGGCAATGGTTTTTCTTACACTGGCAAACCATCTTAAAGACGGGATTATCTGGCAACTTATGGAAAAGGACCCTGATGTAAAAAAAGCAGGAAAACTTATAAAATTTTATAATGACGAAAAAAAGCGGCAGTATAAAAAACTGTATGCAGAAAGAGATTCTTCGGAAATAAAAATACCCGGTACTTCCGAAATTGCTCCGAATACTAATGTTAAACCTATGGTTGTTGACAGTTTTAACGATGAAACATTTGTGAACATGCTTGGCGGAAAATGGGAGACATGGACATACAACAACAAAGACCGGTCAACAGGATGCCAACTCACTTACGATACTAAAGTTAAAAACGGAGAGAAAGGTTATTCGCTCAAGATCCAGTATGACGTTGATACCTCTAACCCTGCATGGAACGGGTGCCAGACAAAACTTAAGTCAAACGATATCAGTGTATATAATGCCATTTCTTTCTATGTAAAAGGCGATGAGACAGCCGGTTTCCCTAAACTGCTTAAATGTGAAATCTGGGGCAAGGGCGGTACAGGTGTTTACTATTTAAGCGGTATCAGTTCCGAGTGGCAGAAGAAAACAATCCCCCTTATGTTTTTCGGCGGAATGATAACAGACTGGACTGATATGGAAAAATTTCTCTTTTGTTTTGAAGATTCAAAAGCAGGCGATAAAGAAGGTATTATATATATAGATGATATGGTTTTTGAAAGGATACAGCCGGAGGAAATCGGAAAACTGAAAAAGAAGGCCGGTGCCGAAGGCATTTTGGATGATTGCGAATCTGCGGATAGATGGAGTATTGACGGCTGGAAAGGAACGACATACAAACTGTCTACTGTAGAAGGAAAGAAGGGCAAAGCGCTGATGCTTGATTACAATCTTGCGGATACCGAACAATGGGTACAGGTTGATAAGGATTTTGATATATCGCTTAACAATGATTATAATTTCAGTTTCTATTTTAAAAGAGAGGGTTCTAAGAACAATCTTGAGTTTAAGCTTGTAGATGCTGACGGTTCTGTATTCGGTAAAAAGTTTGAAAAAATAAAGTCAGGTAAAAAATGGCAGAAACTGGCTATCGGCCCCGGTGATCTTAAATATTTGTGGGGAGGGGATGAGAAACTCGGTAAGGTTAAGAAGATATATTTTGCCGTAAGTGCAGGTTCCGGAGGTAAAGGCAGGATATATGTCGATGAGCTCGAGTTTAAGAATAAATAAGGATTATCCCGATGGATCGGGATCTTCGCCCCGATAAACTTGTACTGAGCTTGTCGAATATATCGGGGCTTCGAGGAGGTAGGTTATGTTAAGGAGTATTGTTTTTGGCTGTATTGTTTCGATATTTTTCAGCAGCATGGTTTTTGGTAAGGTTCTTGACCCTATGGAAGATACAGAGGGATGGGGAGTGTATACCCATGAAGAATCGAAATTAACATTGGAATCCGTTAAGGGAAAAAAAGGTAAAGCTGTTAAGATGGATTATATACTTGACCCCGGCGCATGGGTTGCAATTGACAAGAGTGATATGAATAAGGATATGTCACAGGTAACAAGGTTCATGTTTACCTGTAAGAGAAGAGGAAATATAAATCCTGTTGAATTTAAAATTCAGGATGCAGACGGTTCGATTTTCGGAAAGGTCTTTGACGGAACGAGTATCGGTAAAAAGTGGACGGTTGTAATAATACCTCTAAGTGAGATGGAGTATTTATGGGGCGGCGATAATATGATGGATTGGAAGAGAGTCACAAACATCTCGTTTGCCGTGTCAAAGCGCGAAACCGGCGAAGGCGGTTCAGGAGAATTTATATTAGACCAGATAGAATATACTGGAGTCATTAAGGATTCACCGAAAGCAGAACCTAAAAAAGAAAAGGAACCGCCAAAAAAAGTTTCTGAGGAGAAACCCATTAAGGGTGCAGGCACTGTTCTGGACCCCATGGATTCTACGGAAGGATGGAATGCCAATGCTGAAGAAAATGCAAAGGTTGACTTAACAACGGTAGAAGCCAATGGAGGAAAGGCAGTTGAAGTTTCTTATGACTTCACAGGAGGCAACTGGGTACAGATGGTTAAGGAGATAAAAATGGACCTGTCAGCAATTATCGGAATAAGGTTTTCTTATAAGGGCGAAGGTCCTGCCAACACTTTGGAAATAAAACTTGAGGATGAAGACGGCTCCAATTTTGGTAAAAAATGGCCTGCTGCTACCGGTTCAAAAAAATGGACTACAGTGACGGTTTCTAAAGAAGGACTTGAATACTGGTGGGGCGGCGACGATAAGATGGACTGGGGAAAAACCAAGAGCATAATACTTGCCGTTTCGAAAAAAGATGGTGACAAGGGCGGTAAAGGCAAGGTTATTATAGGAAAAATCGAAACAGTAAAATAAAAGCAAACTCGAAACACTAAATCCGAAATTCTAAACAAATTCTAAATTCTAATCCGCCAGCTGGCGGACTGAATTCCAGACTGTTTTTGTTTGGAACATTGGAACTTGGGATTTGTAATTTGTTTCGGATTTAGAAATTCGTATTTCGAGTTTGAAGTTTAGGAGTTGGTTGTAACTTATGGACAAAACATACAGGAAATACGGTAATTTTTCTAAGGATGGTACAGAATTTGTTATTAAAAGACCGGATACTCCGCGCCCATGGATAAATTATTTATCCAACGGTAAATACTGCGCTCTTGTATCACAGACAGCAGGGGGGTTTAGTTTTTATCTTGACCCAGGTGTAAACCGGCTGACAAGATGGCTGCCTGAGAATTATATATATGACCGTCCCGGCAGATATGTTTATATAAGAGACACGGATACCGGTGAATTCTGGTCTGCAACGTACCAGCCGGTTAAAAAATCGGAAAAGTTTTTATGCAGGCATGGACTGGGATATACAGTTATAGAATCGGAATATAAGGGAATAAAAGCTTCGGTATCGTTGTTTGTTCCACAGGAATCCTCGGCGGAAATATGCCTTGTCAGGATCTCAAACGAAAGCAGGAAAAAAAGAAACCTTCAGGTATTTCTTTTCAACGAATGGCTGTTGGGAGACTGGATGGCCGAACTTTCTACCAGAAATCTGACTATATTGATGAACAGGGGAGAATACGATACAAAGGAGCAGTTAATAGTTGTCAGTAAAATGCCGTGGGGAAACAAACCCTGGAATTACTGCGGATTTATGGGAACAAGCCTTGATGTCCGGAGTTACGATACTGATTACGAATCTTTTATCGGCAGATACAGGGATTATTCCAATCCCGTTGCCTTGGAATCGGGAAAATGCTCCAATTCCGTTGCTCATGGTACAAACCAGGTAGGTGTGTTACAGGGCTGTTTAAAACTCGCTCCCGGAAAATCGGAAGAATTCACAGGAGTACTGGGTATTGCCGGTTCTAAAAAAGAAGCGGTCGGAATAATAAAAAAATTCAGGAGTCCTGCATCTGCCCGCAAAGAATTCGATAAAAACAAGATGCACTGGTATAAAAAGATAAGCGGCAATATTAACGTAAAAACACCCGCACCCGAGCTGGATGTTATGGTTAATGTATGGCTCAAATATCAGATATATATGAATAATCACTGGGGTAGAAGCGCAACATTCTATCACGAGGGTACCGGCGAGTTCGGATACAGAAATACTGCACAGGATGCATGGGGGATAATACCCATAAACCATGAATATGCTAAGGAAAGAATTATTATGCTTACCGAACATCAGAGGTCATCGGGACAGCCTCTGCCCGGGTGGTCTCTTCAGGCAGGCCCCAGTACGCATCGTCCTCCGTCGGATTTCCCGATGTGGTTTCCGTTTCTTGTAAATGCTTATATTAAAGAAACCGGTGATTTTGATATTCTTAATGAAAAAGTTAAATATTACGACGGTAAAGAAGATTCTGTTTACGAGCATATAAAAAAGGCAGTTATGTTTCTCAAGAATATTAACAAGGGTTCACATGAGCTTCCGCTTATGGGTACGCAGGACTGGAATGACGCTCTTGACAGAACAGGTATTCGCGGAAAAGGCGAGAGTGTCTGGCTCGGGATGGGGCTGTGTGTAGCTCTTAAAAATATGAACGAAATAGCATCCCGTGTAGGCGATAAGGAAACTGCGGATTATTGCTCCGAGAAATACGAACAAACAAAAAAGATAATAAATGATATTGCCTGGGACGGGTCATGGTACTATTATGCATTCAATGATTTCGGCGAGCCTCTCGGTTCCTCTAAAAATACCGAAGGAAAGATCCAGCTGAATGCACAGACATGGGCTATTCTCGCAGGTCTTCCCGACGGTGAACGTCTTAATAAGATACTGCAGGTAATTGATAAACAGCTTGCAACTCCGTATGGTCCTGTATTGTTTGCTCCTCCATATACAAAATATGACGAGAAGATAGGAAGAATAACGGCATTTGCGGTCGGGACAAAAGAGAATGCGGCAATATTCTCTCACGGCGGTGCATTTAAGGTAATGGCGGACTTACAGCTTGGCAGAGGTGACAAGGCATATAAAACTTTCAATGAACTTCTGCCGAATTCCGAAAGTAAGGATGTGGAAATTTATAAAACAGAACCATATGTACTCGCGGAATACCTGATAGGCCCCGGCAACCCTAATTACGGAGAAGGTGCTTTCACATGGCTTACTGGTGCTGCTGACTGGCTGTTCATAGATGCCGTGAACTGGATGCTCGGGGCGAGACCTGAATATGACGGACTCCTGATAGATCCCTGTATACCTGCTTCATGGAAAGAATATAAGATTTCAAGACAGTTCCGGGGAGTGCTTTTTGATATTCATGTCAGAAATCCCAACGGTGTAAACAAAGGGATCAAACAGATAAAGGTCGATGGCGAGATAGTAAAATCGAATCTGTTAAAAATTTCTTCCGGGAAGAAAAAACATAAAGTGGAAGTTATATTAGGAGAGCGTTGAAGAAGTTCTCAACGCTTTTGATTACGGTGATTAAAAAGACGATTCCGGAGATAAAAAAACCACAACAATAAAACTTCTCTGAAGTATCGTTGCCATCAGTAGTTTTTATCTCTGCTATCGGTAGTTTATCACTGTAATCATAAGTTGTACGAAGGAGATATACTATGGCGGAAGTAAAATTAAACAATGTATCGAAAGTTTTTTCCGGTAACGTAAATGTAATAAATGAACTCAGCATTGAAGTAAAAGATAAGGAGTTCTTTATACTTGTCGGTCCTTCGGGATGCGGCAAATCGACACTTTTACGTATGATAGCAGGACTCGAAAGACCTACAGGCGGAGAGGTCTTGATAGACGGACAAGTTGTTAATGATATTCCGTCCAAGGACAGGGACATAGCAATGGTTTTCCAGAACTATGCTTTGTATCCGCATATGACTGTGTATGAGAATCTTGGTTTCAGCCTGAAACGGAGAAAATATCCCTCTTCTGAAATAAAACAAAGAATTCACGAAGCAGCCGCACTGCTTAAGATAGAACATCTTCTTGACAGAAAACCCAGGTTGCTGTCCGGCGGCCAGCAGCAGAGAGTAGCAGTGGGGAAAGCAATAGTAAGAAAGCCGAAGGTTTTTCTTCTGGATGAACCGTTGTCAAATCTGGATGCCAAACTGCGCGTACATATGAGGGCTGAACTGAAAATACTTCACAGCAAACTTCAGGCAACCGTAATATATGTTACCCATGACCAGGTTGAAGCTATGACAATGGGAGACAGGGTTGTTGTTATGAAAGACGGGAGTATACAGCAGATAGGTAATCCTTCCGAAATTTATAATAAACCGAACAATATTTTTGTTGCCGGGTTCGTCGGTGCACCTTCGATGAATATTATGAGATGTAAGATTATAGCGAAGAATTCCGACATACTTTTTGATTTCGGGGAATTTGAACTTAAAGTACCGCCGCGGTTCGTTAATACACTGAAAACCATGATAGGTAAAGAAGTTGATTTCGGTATAAGGTCCGAAGATATATATGACAGATTATATGCAGAGTTTTCGACAACAGACAATACGGTATGGGCTACGGTTGAACATGTAGAACCAATGGGAATGTATACATTTCTCTATCTTACATTGTGGGGACATAAAATAATTATACGCGTAGAGTCATATAATCGTGCACAGATGCATCAGGACATACAGCTTGTTTTTGATATGGACAAAATTCATCTTTTTGATTCCTCAACAGGAAAAGTTATCACTCCTTAATATATTAAAGTTATCCTGCCGTTCCGCTGAATCGGGACGAATCAGTGAGGATATATCTGCACTGGTAATGGAGAGTACATGGAAAGCTTACATAAAATGAAGTTGGTATTGATTCTTACTTTGATAGCACTGCTTGTTTGTCTGAAACTGGCCGGTACCTGGATACTGACTATAATTGCGTGCAGTATTGTCGGTATTATTGTTATCCTGTTTGTTTTTAATTCCATAGAATTACAAATGAAAAGATCCGACTATGAAAAACAGGAACTTCACGATGAGGCTTCAGGTGCTGTCAGGATAAAGGAAAAACTTGACTTAAAAATAAAAGCATTGCAGAGTAAAATAGATGAACTTTCCATGATTCATAAAGTAATAGAATCAATGATGCAGACGATAGATCTCAATAAGATACTTCAGGTAATTCTCGGAGCGATAAAGAAGTATCTTGCATACGACAGAATAATTATATTGCTTATAGATGAGAATGAAGGTACGATGAGACCTGTCCAGTCCATAGGTGTTGATGTAGACATATCCGTTATGGATAGGCTGAATATTAACGAACCTGACTGTTTTATTGCAGAATGTGTTAAGAAAAAGAGACCTTTTATAGTACCTGATGTCAAAAACAAACTTTCCCCTGCATATGAATCGCTTTTTAATGAGGCAAAAGGACATAAAGATATCGTTGCCGCGGTTCCTCTTGAGGCAAAAGGGAAAATGATAGGTGTTCTTATTGTAGATAACATACATAATAAACGTCCTCTTGTCGAAAAGGACCTCCGCGATCTTATTCACTATACCAATCAGGCGGGTCTGGCAATAGAAAATGCCAACCTTTACAATATGCAGAAACGTTTTGCCGAGGAGTTGCAGCGTCAGGTTAACATCGCTGTTGAAAAGCTGAAAAAGGCACAGGCGCAGTTGATAAAATCCGAACGATTGTCAGCACTAGGCGAGATGGCGGCAGTGGTAGCACACGAGGTAAGAAATCCCATGGCGTCGATAAGGGCAGGGGCACAGAGGATAAACAAAAAACTTGCGGATAATGACTCGAATAAGAAATATACAAAATATATTGTAGAAGAAACAGACAGATTGGAGCGTGTAGTTAAGAATATACTTATATTTTCAAGAGAACCGGATCCCCAGCTGGCACCGAATGATATAAATAAACTAATAAACGATGTATTGTATTTCCTGGATGAAGAGATGAAACTTGCAGGAGTAAAAGTTAAAAAGTCTCTTGAAGAAACCTTGCCGGAATTTCCTTTTGATCCTGCACTGATGAGGCAGGTACTTCTTAATATTCTTCAGAACGCCCTGCATTTTACATCCAGCAGTGAAAGAAAGGAATTAAGAGCGGAAACGGTAAGGAACGGTAATAAGGTTATTATAAAAATATCCGATACCGGTCCGGGCATACCAAAGGAAAATGTAGGAAAGATTTTTGAACCGTTTTTCAGTACAAAACCGAGCGGTACCGGTCTGGGGCTTGTAATATCCCAGAGAATAGTTGAATCCCATAAAGGCAAGATAGAAGCAGAAAACCATCCGGACGGCGGTGCGGTATTTGTTATTACTCTGTCCGTTAATCCGGATGTAAAAAATGATAAAAAAACCTGATGCTATATACCGGAGTCACATAATGGAGGAATAAATATAGAAAATCATCCTGATGGCAGTGCGGTATCCGCTGTAGCACGGGTGTGTAATTGTGGATATTCATTGTTGATGACTTGTTTGCCGGGGTGAAGTAATGACGGAAAGAGCTAATATTCTGGTAGTAGAGGATAACGAGGTTCTTGCAGAGTTTATTGGTGATGAGTTAAGGGATAACGGGTATGGCGCCGATGTCGTGCATACCGGCAAAGAAGCAATAGAAAGAGTAAAAACCGGAATTTTCGATGTCGCACTTCTTGATATAAAACTACCCGATATAAAAGGTACCGAAGTACTGGTAAAATTGAAAGAAATAAATCCTAATATTGTATGTATTATGATGACAGGGAATACAAATATTGAAACTACGATTGATTCCCTGAGAGGCGGTGCGCAGGATTATCTTTTAAAGCCGATAGATCTTAATCACCTGGTTAATATTACAAAAAAGGCTGTTAAAAAACTGAGAATATTACAGGCGCAGCTGTTGAAATCCGAGCGCCTTGCGGCATTAGGCAAAATGGCGGCGGTAGTAGCGCACGAAATAAGGAATCCTATAGCATCGATAAGGGCGAGTGCACAGAGGATAAGCAAACAGTTTTCAGCCAGTGACCTCGGCAATAATAAGTATATAAGGTATATTATAGAAGAAACGGACAGGCTGGGAAGTGTGGTTAAAAATATACTTACGTTTTCAAAATCACCCGAACCGCATCTTATCCCGAATGATATTAATAAGCTTATAAATGATGTGTTGTATTTTTTAAGTGCTGAGATAAAATTAGCAAAAGTAAAAATTACTAAAAAGCTCGAACAGTCCTTGCCTATGGTATCATTTGACCAGTCGCTGATAAGACAGGTACTTCTTAATATTTTTCAGAATGCCCTGTTTTTTATGTCATACAGGGATAAAAAAGAATTAAAAGTAGCAACTATGAAAAGAGGCAGCAATGTTGTCGTTGAGATATCGGATACCGGTTCTGGCATACCGAAGGAAAATATGGTAAAAATTTTCGAACCGTTTTTCAGTACAAAACCGAGCGGTACCGGTCTGGGACTGGCAACATCACAAAAGATAATTAAGTCACATAACGGGGATTTACAGGTAGAGAGTGAACCGGATTACGGGACAACATTCAAAATATTACTACCTGTGTAGAACCGCAGATTACGCGGAAAGTTCACAGATTACGCAGAAATAAAAACTCTGAGTTTTTTGCGGAAACCTGAGTGTTGGTGAAGGATAGTTTAAATGAAAAAGATTCTTATTGTTGAAGATGAAAGACATCTAAGCCAGATATTCAAGGAAGAACTTGAAGATTCCGGGTATGATGTTAATATAATGAACACAGGGTCAGCAGCGGTTGATTTTATGAAGAATACAAAGCTTGATTTGGTTATACTGGACATCAACCTTCCTGATATTAACGGAGTAAAACTGTTACAGCATATAAAGCAGGAATACCCTAAGTTGCCGGTAATAATGTGTACAGCATATGAGCGTTTCGAAGAATACTATCAGCGGTTTGTAGATGGTAATTCGGAGTTTTACAGCTATCTTACAAAACCGGTAACACTTGAAAAACTTATATCCGAAGTTAAAAGGGGAGTAGGGGATTCTTAACCCTATAGGAGATGATACGGAAATGGCTAAGATACTTGTCGCTGATGACGAAGTAAGTCTGGTTATGATATTGAAGGACGAACTCGAAGAAATGGGACATAAAATTTTTACTGCTCATAGCGGTGCGGAAGCTTTGCGTATTGCGGGCAAGAAAAAACCTGATTTGATTATTCTGGATATATCGCTTCCCGATATGGACGGTTTTGATATCTGCGGAAAGCTCAAGCTGGATAATAAAACCGAATCCATTCCTATTTTAATGTGTACCGGTAAAGACATGGTGGGTGATGTTGAAAAAGGTTTTAAACTCGGAATTGCGGGATATGTTATTAAACCTATTGACCTTGAAAGAATAAAAGTAAAAATAAATAATATTTTAGGCGGCAAAACCGCGTGATATAAATATTTTACATGGAAAACCTCGTGATACGGAATTCTTTGCGATATCGGGGGTAAGTATGAAAACAATTTTACTGGTGGAAGACGAAAAAACATTATCGGCCATTATTGCCGACGAGCTGAAGGAAGCAGGATATAAAGTTCTTGTAGCATACACCGGTAAAGAATATTATGAACATATGAAAGCGTCAACTCCGGATTTGGTCATACTGGATATTAAGCTTCCCGATACAAGCGGGCTGAAGCTTCTTGCACATGTGAGAGAAAAATCTACAAACCTGCCTATAGTAATATGTACCGCATTTGATTCTTTTAAAAATGATTACGAAGTTTGGGCATCCAAAATATCGGATTATATAGTAAAACCGGTGGATCTGGATGACCTGAAATCGAAGATAAGAAAGATACTGGGAGAATAATGTTAATACTTTTATTTTTATTTCTTCTTTCGATAGCTATCGGCGAATTGTTCGGATGGATAAGTCCTTTATATCATTTTTTTGCTGCAGCGGTTATTTTTGTATTTGTATTCTATTTATACCGGAGAGTCGGTCAATTCAGCAGGGGTGAGCTGAGGGTGCGGGAAGAATTGGAAAAAACAAATGAGGTTATCCGGGCGTTGCTTACGACAACGAACCTGAATAAACTTCTTTCCCTGATAATGGACAATCTTATAAAGAATAAGAATTTTGATTCTGCATTTATATATCTTATAAGAGAAAATAATACCCTTGCATGTATAGCAACCAAAGGGGCGGTTGCTTTGAACGGAATAAAAAGATTTACATTTACATTGCAGGACTATGACAGAATAATAGGACGGGCGATTAAATCGAGACTACCGAGAATGATTCTGGATGTGGAAAAGGAACCCCTGAGCGACAGGGAAATAAAAGAGAAACTTCAGTTAAAACAGTTTATTCTTTTGCCCCTTGTAGTCCAGGATAAAGTTATAGGATTGATTATTATAGGAAACAGCGGGGAAATGGTTGAGTTTACGCAAAGAGACCTTACCATATCAAAGATGATATCGAACCAGGCGGCAATTGCTTTGCAGAACGCACAAACAAATACAAGGATACAGGAATTATCGATTATAGATGAGTTAACGCAGGTATATAACCGCAGGTTTTTCCAGAATAGAATAAGAGATGAAATAGAATTAGCAAAAAGATACAAGAGTATTCTTGCCTTAGCCATAATCGATATAGACTATTTTAAAAACTATAATGATAAAAACGGACATCTGGCAGGGGATGTCTGCCTTAAACAGGTTACGAATATGATATCGCGTAGTTTAAGAAAAACAGATATTGTGGCAAGATACGGCGGCGAAGAGTTTGCCTTAATACTTCCTGCTACCGACAGATACGGTGCAACAAGAATATTGGAAAAAATAAGGTATGATATTGAAAGATATCCGTTTGAGTTTAAACATAAACAGCCCGGCGGGAATCTTACAATAAGTGCCGGTATCGCCACTTTCCCTAAAGATGCCGGAGATTTCAGGGAACTTATAAGTCTTGCGGACCAGTCCTTATATAAGGCAAAAGAGCTCGGCAGGAACAGAGTTGTTCTTTATGAACCGCCGGAGGGAGAAGTCGATAAAAAGCACAGTCCTTTCAAGAATTCGTCAGGGAATTCCGGGGTACATTAAAAAAAGGAGAAAGGTATTTATGAAGACAATACTATTGGTTGAAGATGAAGAATCCTTATCTACTATTATCAGCGACGAGCTGAGAGAAGAAGGTTATGAAGTTCTTACGGCATATACAGGCCGGGAATGCCGGGAACATCTGGCTGAAGTGACTCCGGACCTTGTCATAATGGATATTAAGCTTCCTGATGTAAGCGGACTGCAGCTGCTTGACGATGTAAGGCGTAAATCCGCAAACCTGCCTATAGTAATAAGCACGGCTTTTGATAATTACAAAAAAGATTATGAGGTCTGGGCAGCAGGAGTATCCGACTATATGGTCAAACCTGTTGAATTGGACGACCTGAAAGCAAGAATAAAGAAAATCCTCGGAGAGCAGTACACGTAACAGTTATAGCCCTGCCTTAGTCAAACTCCTTGAAAAATAATCAATAGTTTTGTACAATTAAACAATACAACACTGCCGGGATGGCGGAATTGGTAGACGCAAGGGACTTAAAATCCTATAGGATATAGACAGTAAAATATGGTATTCGGTATTAATTTGGTATTACAAGCCGTAATTTAATTGTTTTAGAAAAGCAAAGGAAAGATTACACTAGTGTAAGAGGTTATCCAATACATCGAGTAAAAAATGGTTTTATAAACTGGTCTCTCAGGATAAAATAGATAATATTAACATATTTAAGGGATTTATAGGGATTTATAAGCAACACTGAAAAAGAAATAATTGAATCAAAAAACCACTTGACAAATATTAAAAATTTAGTTATAATTATATAAGAGGTGGATTATGAGTAATAATTATATACAAACTACCTTTTACCCAATATCTAGTTCTCAGGATATTACAAGCACTCTTAAAAGAGTTGCCTTTTCTTTTTTACCTGACGAAAACACCGATGTTAATATCGGCATGTCAATTTTTTGCCTACCTAAAGAAAATATTGAAAAAGTTGAACAACAACCAATTGATATTAAGAACAAAATATAAATTTGTTGTTGAATTATTAGTTTATACATAAATTATGAAAGATATATTAAAAGAAAATTTATTACAAGGAGATAAGATCATTAAAAGAGATAGTAATGAAATTATAAAAGAGCTTCAGACCGAAAGGAATTCTAAAGTCATAGCTTATGTTGTTAGTACGCGACAAGGAGTAAATTTTCAGATAGCTGATGATGCTGTTAGAATTATTTATGATCACTTATCTAATTTAAAGATTAAGAAAAACACTAAAATTGATTTATTTTTACATAGTTTTGGAGGTGTCGGTGTCGTTCCATGGAAATTAGTTAATTTGATTCGTGAATTCACAAATAATTTTGAAGTTCTCGTATCATATAAAGCTTATAGTGCAGCAACTTTAATCGCGCTCGGCGCTAATAAGATTGTAATGCACCCTATGGGGGAATTAGGACCAGTTGATCCAAAAGTTGCGAATGAATTTAACCCTACGACTCCACAAGGACAACAGATCGGTATCAATGTTGAAGATGTTGCTTCCTTTGTATCTTTTATTAAAGATTTTGTTGGTATAAGACATGAAGATGAACTTATACAGGCATTAAATACTTTAACTAATAATGTACACCCATTAGCAGTCGGTAATGTTTATAGATTTTATGCTCAATCAAGAATGATGGCTAAAAAACTGTTAAAATTACATAAAACAGATCCCAAGGAGGAACATATAATTGATGAAATTACAGAAACTTTGACTTCGAAGTTGTTTTTTCATGGACATCCTATAAATAGAAAAGAAGCTGCCGATTTAAAATTGGCAATAGAAGAACCGCCATTAAAAGTTGAAAATTTAATATGGGAACTTTATTGCTTTTATGAAGATAATCTTGAAATGAAAATACCATTTAATCCCAGAGAAATGCTAAATAAAGCAGGAGTAGATAAGTTAGATCCAGTAAGGGTTATTGGAGCCTGTATTGAAAGTGAAGCGAAAAAAGATAAATTTATATCAGAGTTTAAAATTATTAGGCCACCCATTCCGTCCACCGCCCCTCTTTCCTTACAAATTCAGGCCTCAATAGATGCTATTCTTATACCACTTAGTAGCGGCTGGCAATCAGAAAAATAAGATTTACAAGCCGTAATTTAATCTGCTTACGGCTTTTTTGATATGCGGTTTTGAAAGGTGGGCGTAGATCATCGTAGTTGTAATGGTGGAATGGCCGAGAAGTTCTTTTACTGTTACTAAATCTATTCCGGACATTACAAGGTGGCTGGCGAAAGTATGACGCAATGAGTGGGGAGAGCATTTTTGGATCCCCGCTTTTTTTGTTATCCGTTCAAATTGTTTTTCTAAACTACTAATAGTATATTTTTCTTTGTTTTCATTGGTAAAAACAAGTCCATTCTCTTTTTTGATAGGATGAAGTAATTTAAATAGATTATCATGAGTGGGTATATTTCTGGCCTCATAATCTTTAGGTTGAAAATTATCGTGTGCTTGAATAATAATTTCTCGCCTCTTAAAGTCAATATCCTGCCACCGAAGGTTTATTAATTCTGAAATACGTATTCCTGTATAAATAAATGCCTGGATTATTAACTTCATTTTATCATCGGATAGCAGTAACAATCTTTTGAGTTCTTCTTTGCTTAAAAATCTCGGTGGGTTCTTAGGAATTTTACTTTGTTTAATATATTTTGCAGGATTAGTATCTATATATTTCCATTGGACCGCTTTTGATAAAGCACTTTTTAGATGTCTAAACTCTTTATTTGCTTGAGCCGGACTTACAGTATCTAAACGTTTTTGTTTCCACTGTTCTATTTTTTGTGAAGTAATATCAGTAAATCTATAGGGATTAATAATCGCGGTGAATCCTTTGATAGTCCTAAGGTCAATAGTATATGTTGCTGGTCTTTTATTTGCCTTGCTGTAAGCTAAATATTCTTCAACAAATGACGCCCAGGTTTTTTTGGTGTCCTGAAGTCCGAGTTCTTTTCTGAAAAATTTCCTGTCAAACTCTGTCTTATATTCCAGTGCCGTTTGTCTATCAGGTGAAATTGTTTTTTTGCATAGTTGATAAACATTGCCAGTTCCCCGGCAACGTGTGCACTTCTTACGATTGATTATTTTCTTACCATTACAAACAGGACATGTTTTTTTACCCTGGTACCAACATAAATGATATATTTTGTTTCGTTTAATGAGGAAGGACATATTGTGAGTGGATATAGTTAGTTATAGTTTCCCGTAGAAACCAATAACCTTGCCTAAAATAATAGTATTTTTAGATTTTTTTAAGTTCCCTTTGTATAAAACTTTTTTTTCTCGAACCGTTAGAGCAGTATAAATATTTAACTTATGTTTGCTGTGTATGAATTTTTCTGGTACTATTACATGGGGCTCATCTTCATCCGGTTCTATTGCCAAAGCGAAATCACCCCTTTTAACGAATGGTTGTTGACGTACTATAAGGACATCATCTTTTCTAAAAAATTCATCAGAATCATCATTAATCTTCCATAAAAATGTGCCATCTTCGGAAATCTCTTTTCCCAAAGGTATATAACCTTTAATATTTTCTTTTGATATTATTGGTTCTCCCAACTTTACTTTTTTAATTAATGGAAGCGATACTATATTTCCTTTGTCAATAGAAATATTTTCATCTAAGAAGTATGAAAGCGGCACATTAAAAAATTCAGCAAATTTTTTTAGTAACTTTGAAGATGGTGAACGGTAACCAGCTTCAAGTTGTGTTATGTATTTAGGATTTGTATTAAATTTTTGTGAAAGTCTTTTTTGTGTAAGACCTTTTTGTTTACGTAATTCTCTAATCCTTTGACTAATTAATGTTTTCTTCATATCGCACGCTTTTTATTCTGCTGTTCTACTGTAGTTTAACAAAAACTTATGATTTTGTCAATTGTTTTATAGAAGCTAAAAAACATTATATTTTATTATGGTACTTAGGTTACTTTTGCAGAAATAGTAAGACGTCTATAGAAAAGTAAAGCCCTTTAGATAAAAATAATATAAATAGAAGAAGGGAAGATTTATAGGCGGAAGATTGGGTTAAAATACCGTACCTCCAAAAAAGAAAATTTCAAGAAGGAAAAAATGTGCTTGACAAAAGGTAAGCAAAATGTTATACTTATGGTAAGCAAATAGATAGCATAATATAACGGGGCATTTTTGGTGCTGATTTATGAATGAACAATTGCTTACATTAAAAGAATTCGCGCAGCGGTACAAGGTTTCTACCAAAACGGCCGGCAAATGGATCCGTAGGTTTAAGGATTTAGAGGTTATAAGAATCGGCCGTAAGTTTTATTTTTCACTTGATACTTTAAGGGAATGGGAACAGAACCGTAAACGCGACTTTGAAAACGTATTTCGCCCTAAGGAGATTTTATAAGATTTCAGTAGGGGGTAATGCGAACCTTATTAGTCAATCATGCGAACCCTATTAGTCAACTATGTGAACCTTATTAGTCAATCATGCGAACCCTATTAGTCAACTATGCGAACCTTATTAGTCAACATGCGAACCCTATTAGTCAAAAATGCAGTTTTTTCCGTCGAACGATTTTAGCTGAATATGTTTTAAATATGTTTTTAAATATATAGATATGTTTTAAATAGTTAAAAACTTCTTAAAATTTTGAAAACCTAATGAAACCTAAAAAAGACCAGGCAAAGTCGTTTTTAATAAAGACAGATATAAACTTTGAAAAGTGGAGCATTTTTACAACACGGAAGCAAAATAGTGAAAGAACACTCAAAAGGACAAACGACACAGGACTAACCCAAACTATACATATTAGCCCTTTGGTAAATAACGGCAAGCAATATACTTTAACAGCTTCAGAGTGTAAACTGATGTATGTACTTGACAAGCTCTGGCAGAATGCCGATTGTACGATTGATAAACCCGTTTTTTTTAATTTTAAACAGTTAGCTGATGAGTTAGGGTTAAAGTGGTCAGGTAAGACCTTAAAACACATAAAACGTTGTTTAATGAATCTACGCGGTGTTATGATTACTTTTGAAAACTGCTACAAAACAAGCAAAAAAGATGAAGTAATGAAAACAACAGAGATGATGACGGTATTGAGCCATATAAAAATTTTTGAAAGGTATAAAAGAAATGCCGGAGAACCATACTTTGCATTCAGCGAGTTCCAGTTCCATCCATATATATTACAATCACTACATAATAATTTTGTTAAGCCGGTGCGGTTAGATGTTATTCGTCAACTTAAAAGCGACATAGCAGTTATATTATACCGCTGGCTTGATTTAATGCTCTTTAAACACAATATAATAGAACGAGAGCTTAGAAATTTAGCAAAAGAGCTGGGATTAGATCATATCAGAAATAATAATTTTTTGAATCAGGTTAAACATGCTACTAGTGAGCTGATGGGCAAAGAACTAGTCAGCGGGGTTATTGGAAATTGTGAAGTAATACGATTAAATAATGACAGGGGTTGGAAACTCATTGTTAAAAAAACCAGGGGATGTAACGGCAAGCATCAGGTGGAATTGGAACAGGACAAAAAAGAGTTCCAGGAGTGGAAAATAAAATTAGGACTTCTATCTACAGAAGAAAAAGAGAAATTAAGGGAAGAGGCAATAAATAACCAACGGACAAATGGACAGATGATAACCGATCTCGGCACATTAATTGAAATGATAAATATTTTTAAAAAACAGGAAATTTTACAGACAAAATCTTTAAGGTTTAATATGAGCAAACAAGAGGGGTAACGTTATGAAACTTGAAATTAAAATTAAGAGAGAGATTGCAGTGTTGGAAAATAAAATTAATAAACTGAAACAAGAGTTACGCGAAAAAAATGATCAAAAGAAACGTCTTGAGAAAGTTGCAAGACAACTTTTTCCAATGACAAATGAACCGGTGATTTCTGGTAAAAGTAAAGCTGTAGAAGAAATTCCAAGATAGGTATAAAAATTTTTTATGTTTTTTTCAAAATCTTTCTTAAAAATTTTGTTATATAAATATGATGTAATGTACCGACTCACAACACCCACAAAATGTGAAAGGGGGGTTTTCGCCTATCGCCGAAAACCCCCCTTTCACAACATCATCTATTGTGTGTGTATGTTTATGTGTGTTGTGGGTGTTGTAGGTGTTGTGAGTGTGTAAGAGGGTGGGTGTTGTGAGTGTGTGTTGTGAGTATGTAAAGATTATAAGGCGAGAGGAAAAATGAAAGTATTACAAAGTGATGTTCATGATAGAATTATTGAGATTGTGGCAGAGTATGGGTATATAACGGTTGATGAGGCATGTTTAGTCGTTAATGATTATAAAAAGGCATATAATGTATTGCAGTATATGACAGTTAAAGGAACACTCGGGACTTTTCCGACATATTTACATCCCAGTAAGGCGTATTATATGCCTGTTGACATGAGGCGGATAATTGAATCAACCGGAGCGGTTAAATATGTAGAAAATTTCTTTCCATCAAGTTATAGACCTTCTGGATTTTTTCATCATGCAAATACAATTAGGGTACGTCTTATAATACAGAACATTTTAGGCAACCGGTTAATAGATTTTATAAGTGAGTTCAGACTTAAAAAACAGTTAGATATGCGTAAAATTTGTGATGGTGAGTTTATTTTTTCAAATCTTAAAGGGATTCAACGTCATGTAGGTATAGAGGTGGAACTTACGCTAAAAAATGCTGATGCGCGGCGGAGAAGGATTAGAAATCTATCTCATTACGCCGGACAAAAACTAAATGCGGTGATGGTTTTTTATAATAGAGAAATTATTAAAAATAGGTTTAAAGAAACGATGAAAAAATACTGGACAAATCAAGTTCCTGTTTTTTTTATTTACTTGGAAGATTTCTTTAAATTAAAAGCAGATGTAGATGCGGAAGACATAGATAATAATCGAATAAAAATATTTCAGGAGTAAAACGTATGAAACTTTTGCTGTGGTCAATAATGATGGTTGTATATTTTTTCATTATAATACCTTTATTGGTGAGTACCTGCAAGCACTCTTGTAATAGAAAAGTTTTAATTTTAATATTTTTATTCTACACTAATTTTTATATTATCTATGCTGTCCATATATTTAAACCGTTTATCATGGTAGGAGAATGTATAAAGCCATATATGTCAAGCGGCTCAAAGTTTTTTTTTAGAATACAGAATCGAGTTGGTGAGCTACTAACAATTAATACAGGATCTAAACGGGTATTGTTTTGGGCTACAGATGAAATAGCATATACCGTACCAAATAAATTTTTTTCAATGAAGTATTTTTGGTTTTTACTTTGTGGCCCTGTGGGAACATGTTTTTTTGTGTTTTTTTATATCGGTTCCTTGGTTTCCGAACCTGTAGATCCATTCTCTAAATTTTTAAACAGATACCGGGTAAATATTCCCCCAAAAATAGACTTTACAAAGTTACAAGAGACTGCTAAGGAACAAGCAAAAAAGGGGGGGTATAATTTTACATTTTTAGGTTATAACGCAATTCATAAAACCCCAGCGATTATAACTGATGAGGAAAGAGTAAAACATGTTCAAGTAATCGGCTCTACTGGAAGCGGTAAAACACATTATGTTTTACTGCCAATGATAAAGCAGGACATAGAACGAGGAAGGGGAATAGTTTTTATAGATGCAAAGGGTGATTCGAATACAATAAAAACTTTATATAAACTTGTTAAGGATGCTGGCCGTGAAAAAGATTTTTTGATTTTTAATATGTCTAACCCAGAGCAGTCGAATACTTATAATCCTTTGCTTTTAGGGAATCCTGTGCAATTAAAAGATAAAATCATTGGTTCTATACACTTCACCGAACCGCACTATCAAAGAGAATGTGAAAATGGTTTACAAATGCTTTTTACAGAATGGTTAAAAAAGCGGGTTAAAGTAACTTTGCCTGAGTTAAATCAAGTACTATTGGATCCTACAGATGAATTCCCTTTATTCTGTGATTTCTTTGATAAGCATAATAAAAATATAACTGGGATACAAAATGAAATAAGCCTGATGGTTAATACACCGTTTGGACAATTATTTAATAGTGAGGATATTAATCTTTTGGATGTGTGTTTGAATAAGAAAATAGCTTATTTCGTGATTAACACTTTAACCTATGGAGAGACAGGTAGACGATTCGGTCGGCTTATTACTGGGGATATAAATACTGTATGTGGAATGATTCAGAATATGGATGCACGGCAGGGAAATGAGTTAGCAGTTTTTATAGACGAGTATAAAGCCTTCGGGACTAAGAAATTTACTGATACATTATCTCAGGGAAGAAGCGCCGGATTTATGATAACAATATCGCATCAAAGTCTCGGAGATTTACAGGCAATTAGTGAGGAGCATCCTGTACAAGTTAAAGAATGTACCAACACAAGAATTATATTAAAGGTAAATGATCCTGATACAGCAGAACAATTCTCAAGCGAATTAGGAACATACAAAACCTCACAATTGACCCGACAGATAATATTTGACAAACAAAAGCCGGATGTGGAAGTGGGAACAATGGGAACTGAAAAAATTGTTGACGAGTTTTATGTCCATCCGCAACAAATTAAGGAGTTAAGGCAAGGACAAGCATATTATAAAACATCAACAGACTGGGGAATGGTGGTACTGAAACCGATATTTTTTGATTTAAAAGATATGAATTTACCGGATTTTAACTCTGAAAAACAGACAGACAAAAGACAGATAGAAAAAAGCATCGAAAATATTCCTAAAAAGCAAGTAAGAAATATCTTTGAAGTATAAGGAGGTGAATAACAATGTCCACCCCAAAAAACGACGTGATAATCCTCGGCAAAATAATAGACAAAGAAAAATATCCGAAATTGTACGCCTGGGGAAGATCCAACCCGGGAACACTGGAAAGAAATATAAAAGGAATAATGGAAAAAGAAGGTTGGACGGACCCCGGCAGTGCAATGATAATCCTAGAAAGCGACTTAAAATAAAAAGGAGATGACATGAAAAAATTAAATCTTGAAAAGATTAAAAGCAAAATCATAGAGTTAAGGGGCCAAAAGGTAATTATTGATAGTGATGTAGCAACCCTCTATGGTGTAAAAACAAGAGATATTAATAAAGCGGTCAAAAATAATCCTGATAAATTTCCTGATGACTATATTTTTGAACTTAATAAAGCGGAACTTGAAGATTTGCGGTGTAAATTTTCCACCGCAAAATTTAGTAAAACCCGGGTTTTACCAAAGTCTTTTACGGAAAAGGGCTTATATATGATTGCCACGATCTTAAAGAGTCCTATGGCCACCTATACGACGATAGCCATTATTGAGACCTTTGCAAAAATTAGGGAGCTCTCACGAAATATCAACGCGTTGACAGTTGTACAGGATAAACAACAGAAACAAAATCTACTTCAAAAGAGTGGTGAAATCATCCGTAACCTTTTTAATGATAATCTATCACCAAGTGAAAAAAAGACAACCATAGAGCTGAATTTAGCTGTGCTGAAAGTTAAGCACAGCATTAAAAAAACAAAAAAATAAACTTAAAATAAAGGAGGTAAACGAAATGAAGAAAAAAAACTTAAAGGACGTTATCTCTGGAAAAATACTTTTTATTAGAAACCAAAAAGTAATGTTGGACCAGGATCTAGCAAAATTATATGGTGTTGAAACAAAATCCCTAAATCAAGCAGTTAAAAAGAAGATAAAACGCTTCCCTAAAGATTTTATGTTTCAGCTTAATAAAAAAGAGTTTGAAGACTTGAAGTCACGTTTTGCGACATCAAGTTGGAAGGACACATATAAGCCACCTTATGTTTTTAGTGAGCTGGGAGTTGTAATGTTATCAAGCGTTCTTAAGAGTAAAATAGCTACACAGTTAAGTATTATTATTATGAGGACGGTAAGTTCTATCGGTCTTTTGTCATAAATAAGGAGGAGCCTATGAGTAGGGAAGCTATTTTAGTGCTGATACTTTTGATTGGTTTAAGTATCTTTGGATTTTTCAGGTTTAGGGATATTAAAAAAGGTCTACACGATAAAGCGATTGCAGATTTCACAACTGCAATAAAAATAAACCCTGATGACGCAGAAGCCCACTATAACCGTGGAATTAGTTATTCTTACAAAGATGCATGTAACGAAGCAATAAAAGACTTTACAAAAGCGATAGAATTAAATCCGAAATATGTGGAAGCCTATAACAATCGTGGGAATGTTTATTTTGATAAAGGCTTATATGATAAGGCATTGAATGATTACAATAAGGCAATAGAGATAGATCCAAATTTTGCAGAAGCTTACTATAACCGTGGGAATGTTTATAGTATAAAAGGTTTATATGATAAGGCGTTAGATGAAATAAACCCAGAACCAGAATCGATGCACAAGCTCCGTGGAGTTAGATATATTTTATTGATCAATTATATAAATGAAATAACTAATGAATCATTTATAACAAAGCATAGGTTAAACTGAAACACCTGACAAGATTGTTCCTAAATATGTTAAAAATCATAGATGATAATGATCCTGTTGTCGCTCAATTTCTGACTAACATATTGAGTGGTGATGTAATGAGCATTCCGGAATATCGGGCTGACATTAGAACAGAGGATGATGTCAGAAATTGCAGAGACCTACCATTAATCTGTATGTGGAATGTGGATCGTAGGAAAAGAACATTTTTCATATCGGTTAATACTAAAATCATGAGTATTCTTTTGGAATCAGTATGCAATAGAAATGATCCGAAATTTAATGATAGGTTGAATAGGGTAGTGGAAATATTATCTGATGTATCTCGATGGAGATTTGTAAATATATCTGAATACCCGAATGATTTTATAGCAATATTTCGTAGAAAAAAACAGATGAATTATTGACCAGTGAATAATTCTAGGAGGTATCAGCAAATGGATAAAGAAAAGTTAAAAAGAGTTGAAAAAAAGATTTTTAAACTTTTTATTATTTTAACAGTTTTGTTTTTCTTAACATCGCTTCTTGAATATGTTCTTTTTGGTAAATCAAAAGATTCGAGCATTGAATTAAATGCGACTATAATGTTTACAGAAACAAAATTTTTTATTACAAATGAGAATACTTTTGACTGGACGAATGTTGAAATAGAGATTAATCCAGGTATTTTTAAGGGTGGCTATAAATTGACAGTTGACCGCGTGGCCGCGGGCCAGACATATATACTAAAAACTTTACAATTTACTAAACGCGATGAAATAAAATTTAATCCTTTAAAGAATAAACCACACAATATCTTAATTAAATGCGACACTTCATATGGGAAGATGAAATATTGTGAAGAATATTTAAGATGGGCGGAAGAAATATAAAAGGGGGTGGATTATGAACAGCAAAATGTTGGTTAGTTTTGTCGGCTTATGGTTTTTGGTTTTAGTTACCGGATGTTCTGTTAAACAACAGGCAAGAATCCCTACAAGTCGGGGATTATTGTCTTATTATCCTCAAGGTGAAGTTAAATCATATAATGTAGAGAAAAACGAGTTTCAAGATGTTAAAATTGTAGAAGTAACTTCTTTTGATAGTTGCTGGGAAAGTATTAAAACAGAGGCACAGCAGGGAAAATATGAGCAAATACTTATTTATCCTAACACTTATCCGCGGTATGATGAAGAAAATAATTTAAGAGTTTTAATGATAAAAAGGAAATAAAATGATAAAAGAAATTTTAATTAGTGTTTATAACAATAGATGTCAATATTGTGGCTTGAAATATTCAAAAGAAGAGTTACATATTGAACATATCATCCCGAGATCAAAAGAGGGGAAAGACGAACTACAAAATTATACCCTTTCATGTAAAAAATGTAACTATCAGAAAAGAGCGTTAATTCTTCCTGAACCTGGTTTATCTTTGCTTTTAAAAATAGCAAAAGAAAAAGCAGTCAAAATAGAAAAAATATTAGATAAAAAGAAAAGACAGTATCAAAAAGCAAAATTTGAGAAAGAAAATATTAAATTATCTAAAAACATAAATTTCAAGTGTATTTTATATGAAGATGAAAATAGTTGTTTGTTTTTTAGTCATAAGTACACAGAACATTTTTCAGCAATTCATTTAAAAGTATTTTGTTATTTATACTTTCTTTTGAATCGGCTTCCTTTTGAGATTTGTTATGGTCCATCTATTGAAGAAAGAATCTATTGTTTAGATTCTCTTTTCCTTAATGAAATTGCTGACCGGTTTAATATAACAATTACGAATATTATTGATATTTTACATGACCTTTACAATTTACAATATTGTGAAAAAAAAGGTACGTATTCTTACTGGCAAGGTATTATATCTGGATTTGAGTATAGAAAATATGTGGAGGATGAATTACTTGTGTTCATGTGTGATATTAAAAAAGTGACTAAAATATCAAATATTTTTCAAGACATAATAACAAACTGTTCTACTGTAGTAGAACAGTAAATCAGTAACCATATGAAAAAGTGTTTTTGGAAGTATGATAAATCATCCTTTACAGGTCCTGATACAAACAAAATCTGTGTCAAATGTACCGGATACAATAGAAAATGTCCTTTTTACGTTCAGAGTCAAAAAAGAAACGGCGTAGTAGCAGTAAAACCAGAGAATGAAATTCAACACCAGATTTTGATAAATGACAGAGAATAAATCCCCCGCTCCATTTATTCGGTGCGTCAAGCATAGAAAAACGCGCTGCGTCCATAGCTGGACTTGCCTTCCGCCCCTCAGACGCCCCGCGGCTTTCAGCAGCGGAGCCATAGGGACGGAAATGTTCAAAGCCTTTCCAGGATGCCTCAGCTCGATAGATATTTTCCAAAGACAAAAAAAAGAACTGCCTCATTATCGGAAAAACATTCCGATATCCATCGGAAAGATTTTCCAGGATATAACATTCGGCAGAACTTTTTTTCGGAAAATATTTTCAGGAGTTCGGCTCGGAAAGACTTTTAACATCTTCGGGATTGCGTTTTCCCCTGCTTGACGGAATTGCATCTTCTGTCTAAAAGTATGTAGGATTTCTTTTTTTTATCTCTTGACAAACGACAGAAGCGGTTATATAATATACGCAGTTAATTGCATAATAGATAGGAAAAAAGCCAAGAAAAAATCAAAGGATTTCGAGAGACAAGGAGGATAATTTATGAGCGAAGATCAAGTGATACTTCTCGGCAAAGAAATAGACAAAGACACATTTCCCAAAGTATATGCATGGGGCAAAACTAATCCAGTTATATTGGAAATAATTATTAGAAAAATGATGAAAGAAAGATTTCCTAATAAATTTATTGAAGCAATTACAGCTCTTGAAAAAACTTTAAACTTCGAAGAGATTCTTCTTTTGACAGGTCATAAATAAAACATGAAAACTGCCGCTATTTATTCCTTGATTTTTTCCTTCCGAAGACATAATAACAATTATTAGAAAAAGTTGACAATTTAGAAATAATTTAGTAAAATCAAATAAATAATTAAATTTTTGTTACTTTTTCAAGCAAAGAGATATAAAAAAATTAAAAAAGTGGCCTGAAAATGTTGGTATTAAATTGGTATTACATTTATTCATTTTAGTTCTTTTGAGTTCCTTTAAATTCCACAAAGTTCCACATATAAAAAAAGCATTTTACCGACGTTAAAGCAGGTGGCAAAAGTAATTTAAGACGAAAATGCCGGGATGGCGGAATTGGTAGACGCAAGGGACTTAAAATCCCTCGTTCTTAAAAGAATATGCCGGTTCGAGTCCGGCTCCCGGCAGAAAGGCAAGTAAAAAGTTAAAAGTAAAATATAAAAAGTAAAGTCTACCCCCACTGTTCCGTCCGCCAGCTGGCGGATCGGAACAAAGCGGTGGGGGTGAATGTATTCTACATTCATGAAAAAACGAATACTGGCAGGGATATTAATAAGCATATTTTTTATTTTTCTTATCCTGAAAAATGTTGATATAAAAAGTATGTTTAATATAATCGCCGAAGGGCAGTATTTATGGCTCCTGCCTTATCTTTGTTCCGTTGTAGTCGCTTTTACCTTCCGTTCCATCAGATGGAAATTGCTTTTTTTACCGGTTAAAAAATTCAAATCATTGGAGCTTTTCCCGTGTTTAATGATGGGTTTTGCCGCCAATCTGGTTTTTCCTATGCGTATAGGCGAATTTGTCAGGGCGTATATCGTCGGCAAAAAACATAATATATCCAAGAGCGCATCCTTTGCAACCATTGTTCTGGAAAGGATTATGGACGGTGTCGGTATACTTGTTCTGCTCAGCGCGGCGCTGGTTTTCCTGCCTAAGGTTCCTCCGTGGACAAAGAGGTTATTCGTTTCGGGAATAGTTTTTTTTATTGTGGCACTTATTATTGCAGGTATTATGATTGTGAAAAAAAGCTATATGGATTTACTGAAAAAAATCCCGTTCCTGAAAGACGGACTGAAAGAAAAAATTGTTCAAAAAGCAAAAAAGTTTACAACCGGCTTTGAGGTAATCAAGGATGTAAACAGTTTTTTTATGATAATACTTATATCGGTGTGTATATGGATATGCGAAAGTATGAATATGTATTTTATAGTGAGGATTATCGGTGTCCATCTGCCGTTCAGTGTTATGATTTTTGTTTTGTTTGCAACGGTGATAGGTCTTACCATTCCCGCTGCTCCGGGCTCGGTAGGTACGTTTGAATTCTTTTTTGTTGAAGGTATAAGATTTTTCGGAGTCAGCAGGGTAAAAGGTCTGGCGGGTGCTTTACTTGTTCACAGCATGGGTATAATTTTTATAATGTCACTTGGCATTTATTATTATATAAAAGAAGGAATATCGTATAAGGAGCTGACAGAGGAGCAAAAAGAGTAAAGTAATAAAATAATAGGTTGATAAGGTAAAACGAAAAAGCTTTAACCCTATCAACGTATCAACGTATAAACTTATCAACGGACTTTATGGGGAATATTTTTGATGATTTGAATCCTGAACAGGCGGCTGCGGTAAAATGTACCGAAGGTCCGCTTCTTATACTTGCCGGTGCGGGAAGCGGCAAGACAAGGGTTATTACATATAGAATAGCACATCTTCTGCAGAACAAGGATAACCCGTGTCCGCCGTGGCGTATTCTGGCAATGACATTTACAAACAAGGCTGCTGCCCAGATGCGCGAACGGGTCAACAAACTCGCCGGTCCTGCCTCGCTAAGCGTATGGATTTCCACATACCATTCGTTCTGCGCCCGTCTTCTGAGATTAGAAGCAGAACATATAGGGTTGAGTAAGGATTTTACGATTTATGACGATACTGATTCAAAAAAGATTACGGAAATCTGCCTTAAAGAACTGAATTTTGATGTTGAAAAATTCAAGCCGTCGGTTATATGTGAAATGATTTCGTCCGCAAAAGACAAACTGCTGGACCCTGAGTCGTACGGGGTCCACGCAATGACTACCCCTGAATCCATAAAAAAGATTGCAGCAGATGTCTATGAACTATACCAGAAGAAACTCAAGGAATCGAATGCAGTAGATTTCGGGGACCTTTTAAGATATTCCGTTGACCTTTTTAAAAATAGCAATACTGTGCTGGAAAAATATCAGGAGAGATTCAAGTATATAATGATTGATGAATATCAGGATACAAACTATGCCCAGTATATACTTACGAAACTTCTTGCGGGAAAATATAAGAATATCTGCGTAGTGGGTGATGACGACCAGGCTATTTATTCGTGGCGCGGTGCCGATATAAGAAATATTATGGAGTTCGAAAGGGATTACCCGAAGACAACCGTAGTTTACCTTGAACAGAATTACCGTTCCACAAAGAGCATACTTGACCTTGCAGGGAAATTAATACATAACAATCACCACAGAAAACCGAAGAAACTATGGACAAATCTTCCGCAGGGCGATAGCGTGGTCTATACGGAATTTCCCAACGAGTTTGACGAAGCAAGAGCGGTTGCTGACAAGATAAGGGCTTTTATCGAGAATGAGGGCTGCTCGCTTTCCGAGTTTGCGGTTTTTTACAGGACCAATGCTCAGTCGAGAATATTCGAGGAAACATTTACCCGTTTCGGGATTCCGTTTATAGTTGTCGGCAGTCAGCGGTTTTATGAGCGCGCCGAGGTTAAGGATATTCTCGGTTATCTGAAATTAATCAATAACCCTCTGGACGATTTAAGTTTCAGAAGGGTCATCAATACGCCGGCAAGAGGAATAGGCAGGGCGACTGTTCTGTCAATAGAGAAGAATGCCGTTGAAAAGAATCTTTCCCTGTATGAATCTGCAAAGGATATGCATACCGGAGGGCTTCTTAAGAAAGCGGAAAGATTTGTAAAACTGATTGATTCAATGATTGCTGAAAAGAACAATATGGATGCTTCGGAAATTTCAAGGATTATTATTGAAGAAACGGGGTATATCCGTATTCTGGAAGAACAAAATAATATAGAATCCCGTTCAAGAATAGAAAACATACAGGAACTTGTGTCGGCTATTGTTGATTTTGAGGCCTCGGCAGACGATAAAAAACTTGCGTCGTTTCTGGAAAACATCGCCCTTATTTCCGATGTGGATGTATGGGATGATAATAAAGAGTTTGTTACCCTGATTACGCTTCATCTTGCGAAAGGACTGGAGTTCCCGTGTGTTTTTTTGACCGGTCTTGAAGAGGGGCTTTTCCCTGTCGGAAGTTCCGCTTATACTATGGATTCGCTTGAAGAAGAAAGACGGCTCTGCTATGTGGGTATTACCCGTGCCAAAAAATATCTTTATATGTCAGGTGCTGCACAGAGAAGAATATACGGTCAGATACGCTGGTCTATACCGTCAAGGTTTGTAAAGGAAATCGGCTTGAAACCTGAACCGGAGGTTCATAGGGAAATATTCAAGGGAGATTCCCTGATTGAAGCTAGTGTGGAACATGATGTGCCTGCCGGGCCCGGAGCAGCTTCGCATTTTTATAAGGGTCTGCGCGTGAAACACAGGGATTTCGGGGAAGGAAAGGTTCTTGAGGTGAGCGGTTCGGGCGATGACCTGAAGGTTATCGTTCAGTTCGATGCGGGTTTTTGGAAGAAACTCCTGGTAAAGTATGCGAACTTAGAACGCCTGTAGAAGTAAACGCGAATACACGCAAATGGGAAATATAACGCGAATAGACGCGAATATGGTGTTATATAAAGATTTGTCATATAAATTAGTAGGTTGTTTTTATAAAGTATATAATACATTAGGACCTGCACATAAAGAGCAAATATATCAAAAAGCACTTTCGGCTGATTTTAAATTACATAAGATTTTATTTGTTGAGAATAAGAAACTACCAATACAATATAATAAAGTAGTAGTTGGAACTTATCAGCCTGATTTTATTATTGAAGATAAAATAATTATTGAAATAAAATCTGTTTTACTGTTGCCAAAAGTATTTGAGAAACAATTATATTATTATTTACGTGGTACGAAGTATAAACTTGGGTATCTTGTGAATTTTGGCGCTGAGAAAATCCAGATTAAACGAAGAATTTACGAAACAGTTAGAACTGATTCATTATAATTTATATTTAGACTTTATTCGCGACTATTAGCGTTAGATTCGCGATGATTAGCGTTGCCGAGTGAAACGAGGTAAAAGTGAAGATAAAAACAAAAGATGTTGAATATGTTGCTAAATTAGCAAGGCTTTCTTTAACCGATAAAGAAAAGGAACAGTATGCCGGCCAGCTGAATGCTATTCTGGAGCATATGGATGAGCTTAACAAGCTGGATACCTCCGGTGTTCCGCCCACATCACATGCTATCGAAATAAAAAATGTTTTGCGTGAAGATAAGATGGAAAAATCCGATGCTGCTGATGAAGTTATTGCTAATGCACCGCAGAGGGAGGAGAGGTTTTTCAAGGTAAAGAAAGTAATAGAGTAGATATTCGGAAGTGGTTACTCGGGAATAAATTTTTCCAGACACGGTCGTGCAACCGCCCTGTTGCACTTACTCGGTCGTCGCTCTACGGGGGCGTAGTCGCTCCTCAAAGGTCTGGAGAAAATTTTCCCCTCGCTCCACTTCCTCACGGTTGATTAGAAACGGTGATAGAATTAAAAATATGGAACTATATAATTTAACAGCGACTGATATTGTTGATAAAATTAAAAAGAAACAGGTTTCTGCCAGGGAAATCACGAAAAGCTTTCTGGAAAGGATTAAATCCATAGATCCTAAGATTAATGCTTTTGTTTCTGTATATAACGAAGATGCGGTAAAACAGGCGGAAGAGGTTGATAAAAAGATAAACAGCGGCAAAGAGTCTGGAAAACTTGCAGGAGTTCCTGTAGCCATAAAAGACAATATGTGCATCAGGGGACAAAAAACTACATGTTCCTCAAAAATTCTTGAAAATTATGTTGCACCGTATGATGCCACCATAATAGAAAGGCTGAAACAAGAGGATGCTGTAATAATAGGCAAGACAAATATGGACGAATTCGCAATGGGTTCATCCACAGAAAACTCAGCTTTTATGGTAACTAAGAATCCATGGGATTTAAAAAGAATACCGGGCGGTTCCTCGGGCGGAAGTGCGGCTGCAGTGTCTGCATTGATATCGCCTGTTTCATTGGGTTCAGATACCGGAGGTTCTATACGACAGCCTGCCTCGCTTTGCGGTGTTGTGGGGCTTAAACCGACATACGGGAGGATATCGAGATACGGGCTCATTGCTTTTGCATCCTCGCTTGACCAGATAGGCCCTATTTCAAGAAATGTTGCCGATACTGCTCTTGTTTTAAGTGCTATCTCCGGTTATGACAGGAAAGATTCAACGTCAGTCGACCTGCCTGTTGATGATTATTTGGCGGAAATTGAAAAGGATATTAAAGGATTGACAATCGGACTTCCGAAAGAATATTTTGTGGATGCTGTTGACAAAGATGTTGAAAAAGCAATAAGGGATTCGGTGAAGATATTCGAAAAACTCGGTGCAAAAATAAAAGAGGTATCTCTGCCGCACACCAAATATGCTCTGAGCGTGTATTATATAATTGCTCCTTCCGAAGCATCAGCCAATCTTGCAAGGTATGACGGCGTAAAATACGGTTATCGCGCGGATTCCGGGACACTTGTCGGGATGTATGAAAATACGAGGTCAGCAGGTTTCGGCAGTGAGGTAAAAAGAAGAATTATGCTCGGCACATATGCGCTTTCTTCCGGTTACTATGATGCATATTACCTTAAAGCACAGAAGGTTAGAACGCTTATAAAAAATGATTTTGACAGGGCATTTAATCCCGCCGGGGCGGGAGCAGATATAATTCTTACCCCGACCTCGCCTTTTGCGGCATTCAGGATAGGCGAGAAAACCGCAAATCCGCTTCAGATGTATTTTTCGGATGTATTTACTCTTTCATGCAGTCTTGCCGGTATATGCGGAATAAGTATTCCATGCGGTTTTTCATCCGAAGGTCTCCCGATAGGGCTGCAATTGATCGGTAAAGCGTTTGATGAAAAAACGATTTTAAAAGCAGCCGGTAATTTCCAGAAACAAACCGACCATCATCTAAAAATTCCTAATATAAATGCGTAAACATCTCCCTTATTTTTTAGTTCCTATACTGCTTCTTATTTTTTATGTACGGATTGTTTCAACAGTAAAAGTAAAAAGCGATACTTATGATGAACTAAAATGCCTTAAAGCAGGCGAAAATTTAACCGCCGGTGCCGGCTGGAAGGTTGAGGCCTCGGTTTTTCACCCGCCGCTTTCGTATTATATACATGGTTTTTTACTTAAAGACAGTTACCAGCATCATCAGGTTGATAAAAAAGTTTTTGATGCACGTCTTATTATGGCTTTTTTTCCGGTAATACTGGGATTTTTTATTTATAGATATACAAAATATAAATTCGGTCTTTTACCAGGGTTGCTTGCACTTTTTCTTTTTACTTTTTCTCCGAACATAATTGCATTTTCATGTTTAATTGTTCCTGATATGCTTGTTGCATTGTTTATATTTTTGGGATTTTATTCTTATGAAAAAGCACTTGAAAAAAGCCATAAGCGGAGATTCAGAAGTTCTTTTTTGGCAGGGGTAGTTTTTGGTCTGGCGCTTTTGTCCAAGTATACCGGGGTTTTCCTTATTCCTATATACATAGTACTCGGGTTGAGAAAACTCTTTTTAAGAAAGATTAAACCGGGTGATTTAACAAAACGGTTCCTTACTGTTTGTATTGTGGGACTATTTGTTTTGAATTTCGGATATAAATTCAATAACAGCTTTAAGCCGTTGAACAGCTTTTCATTTGAAAGCAGATTTTTTTCAAAGATTTCAAAAATACCGGTTTTGTCAGGTATTCCGATGCCGGTCCCGGCACCGTTTGTATACGGTTTTGATATACAGAAACATATTACGGAAGCCGGACATCCTACATTTTTAAACGGCAGACGCAGTACAAAGGGATGGTGGTACTATTTTATAGTTGCATTTCTAATAAAGGTCCCGATCCCGTTTTTGATTCTGTTGATTTTTACTGTTTTTTTTAATCCAAGCGAACGTCAGGATAAGATTGACCTGTTGATACCGGTTCTGGTCCTTACTCTTCCTTTTATTTTATTTACAAAAAGTAATCCCGGACTGCGGTACCTTCTTCCTGTATTCCCATTCCTGTTTATATATGTAAGCAGCCTGTCAAAAGTATTTGATTGCAGTGATAAAAACAAAGATGCCAGTGATAAATATCTCCGCAATCGTTCCCGCCTTGGCGGGATCACTGTAATCTGCCTTTTGATATGGTTTGGTATTGAAAGCATTTCAATACATCCGCATTATATAGCATATTTCAATCAGTTTATAGGAGGACCCGAAAACGGTTATAAGTACCTTGCTGATTCGAATATTGACTGGGGACAGGACAGGTTTTTGGTTATAAAGTTCAGCGAAAAGAATCCGGATGTTAAGCTCAATCCTTCCGGAGGTCCGGAAATAGGGAGATTCCTGATAAATGTGAATAATCTGCAGGATGTATTTTGTATAGAAGAAAAACACAGGTGGCTCAAACAATTTAAACCCGTAGGCAATATCGGGTATTCGTGGCTTTTGTATGATGTAAGTCTGCAGGATTATGAGAATCTGCTGAGAAAAAATACTGAGGATTACTATTCAAATTATCTTGCGGGTTTTGTTACAAACGACAAAAGATATCTGAAAAAATCTCTTGAATTAAACCCGCAATTTGTTAAAGCGAGGTTGAAACTCGGGCTTATTTATATGAATGAAAAAAAGTATTCTTCTGCAGTTCCGGAGTTTCTTGAAGTACTTAAATCGGAGCCGTGGAACCAGTATGCTTATAAGTATCTTACTGATGTGTACCGTATAATCGGCAATATTAATTTATCCGATAAATACAGACGCAAACACAAAATAGCAAAGATTTTAAGTTCTTATGTTGTTGATGTTTCAACGAGCGCCGACTTCTATAAAAAGGCAATAGAGAAAAATCCGGAAGATGCGAAATACTGGAATAATCTGGGTTTTGTTTGCTGGATGAACGGCGATTTGGAAAAGGCTGTTTTTAATTTCCGTAAAGCATACGAGATTAGCCCGAATTTTGTTGATTACCTGGGGAATCTTGCTGCTGTATACAAGGATAAAAAAGAACAGAATAAATATCAGGAATTGTACAATGAGTACATGTATAAGTATAATCTTCTGACTACAGCCAGGGTTTCACAGATAAGGTACGGCACCGACTGGATGATCCTTGAGGATGTACTCATATTACCGTTAAATGAGTAGAACGCGAATATACGCGAATAGAAGAAACAACGCTAATATACGCAAATAAGAAATTCGCGACCATTAGCGTTGAGTCTCTCAAGAGACCCTTGACAATTGTACGTAAATAGCATAAAATGGTTTATATTGCTAATAGGAGGACGTATGAAAGATAAAGTAGAGAAAGCACTTGAGAAAATCAGGCCGTTTCTTCAGAGGGACGGCGGGGATGTTCAGCTTGTTGATGTTACCGCAGATGGTGTTGTGAAGGTAAAACTTTTACTTGCATGTGCGGGCTGTCCTATGGCGTCAATGACACTGAAAAACGGCATTGAAAAAGCGATTAAAAAGGATGTCCCTGAAGTAAAATCCGTAGAAGAAGTGAAGTGACCCGCCCTTTTTTAAATCTGAAAAGAAAAAATCCTGCGGTTTACAGCATTCCTTGTTAAGTACTTAAATTGATTTTTTGTATTTAATTTTATATAATGAGATTACTGAAAAAGCCCCGCCTGACTGATTGGCAGGCAGGCAGTAATCTCTGTAATCGTCTTCTAAAATCTGTGTAATCAAGACCATTGCCGCCTTTGGCGAGCCTCGCCCCGATGTAACATCGGGGCGGGAGGATTTTAACAATGGTCTTATAATAAAATATATGTACCGATGGATTGATAAATACATAGGCGGACTGCTTTGTTTATTTTTTGCTTGTATTAATTTATTTAAGAAACAAAGGGAAGCTGTATCATTCCGGAAAATCCTAATCTTAAAATTTTATGAGATGGGGTGTATTGCATTATTACAGCCCTGTTTAAAAGCGTTACGACGGAAGTATCCTGACTCGAAAATCTATTTATTCACAGTTGCAAAAAACAAAGAAATTGTTGAGATGACAGGTGTCCCCGACGGCATTTTTACGGCTGATGACAGGAATATTTTTAAGTTTGTAATTGATGTGATAAGAAATATAAAAAAGATAAGAAAAGAGAATATTGATGTTTTAGTCGATTTGGAATTTCTGACCAGGTTCACCGCTATTCTGACATTCCTGATATCTGCAAAAAAAAGCATGGGCTTTTACTCAAAAAAGGTCTTTCGCGGAAATTTCCATACCGACAAAATCGAGTATCCCGAAAAGAAGCATATTTTGGAAATTTACAAAGATGTTTTCAGGGAATTGGGTGCAGACGTTGAATACAGGATTCCTTTTGAACTTGAGTATGATATCCCCGAATTTCTAAAGAACTATTCCGGAAAAATTGTTTCTATTAATATCAATTCCGATGCTGCGATATTGGAGAGGCGCTGGCCTTATAAATATTTTTTGGAACTGGTAAAATTTCTGCAAAGCACGGAATATAAGACGGTTCTTACCGGGTCAAAAGAAGATAAGAAATATGTCGATTCATTTGTTTCAAAGCTGGGAAATAAGAATATAGAAAATCTTGCGGGTAAATTGACATTAAGACAGCTTGCGGGATTGTTTAAAATTTCCAGACTGGTTGTTTCAAGCGATTCCGGCCCTTTACATATTGCTTATGCAGTCGGAACTCCCACGGTTTCTTTTTTCGGTCCGGAGTCCCCGGATATTTTCGGGCCGATAGGGGATAAACACATAAATTTTTATAAAAATCTGGATTGCAGCCCGTGCGTAGATGTCTATAACGGTAAAATAGTAAGATGTGTTAGGAATACCATTGAATGCCTTGAAAATATAAAGCCGGAAGAAGTAATACGCAGATTACGCGGAATACTCGCAGATTACGCAGAGAAAAGATGAAACAAACACAGACTGTAATAGGATTGTCCATGGAAAAAATTAATGAACTAAGTGGAAGGATTATTGGACTTGCAATAAAAGTGCATAAGGCACTTGGTGCAGGATTTGTAGAAAAAATCTATTAAAAAGCATTAATGCATGAATTTAAAAAAGAAAATTTGAGTTTTGTCAATCAATCTATAATAAAAGTCAAATATGAAAATATAGAACTTGGAAATCAAAGGGTGGATTTTATTGTTGAAGGAAAGATAATTGTGGAAATAAAAAGTATATCAAAAATAATTGATATATTTGCGTATCAGATACTTTCGTATCTTAAAACAACTGATAAAAAAGTTGGATTGATTTTAAATTTTGGTAGGAAGAGTTTGGAAGTAAAAAGGATGGTATATAAACTGTAATTTTCTGCGTAATCTGTGTCCCCGATTTAATCGGGGATTCTGTGTAATCTGCGAGTATGAGAGTAGCTCTTGTTTTTAATCCGTTTTCATATAAAGTCCACGAGGAAAATCTCCGTATTGTCCAGAAGTATTTTGGAATGTTCCCTCCGCTTTCCCTTGCCTGGGTCGCCTCGATAGCAGAAAAAGCAGGACATAAAGTAAGTCTTATTGATGCAAGGACACTGCGTTTAACAAAGGATGACGTTCTCTCCCGGCTCAGAGAATTTAAACCCGATATTATGGGTTTTATGATGACAACATATATGTTCCCGGAGACGCTGGAATGGATACGTTATCTGAAGAAACAGCTTAAAATTCCTGTTGTTGTCGGGGGATATAATCTCCGCGTATATCCTAAGGAATCGCTTATGCATCCGGAGATCGATTTTGGAGTTGTTGAGCACGCATATTATACGGTTCCCCAATTATTAAAACAATTGGAAGGTTCTGAAAATTTTAATGAAGTTCCGGGTCTTGTATATAAAGAAAACGGGGAAATAAAAATAACTCCGCATCCTCAGAAGATAAATTTTAATGATTTTCCTTTCCCGGCAAGGCATCTTCTGCCGAATGACCTGTATGCGGAATTCCCTACAGAAAGAAAGAATTTTACGGTAATGGTTACAAGTCTGGGCTGTCCGAGAAAATGCCTGTTCTGCGAGGCAGGAGGCACATCCTACTCGCCGAGAAGCCCTAAAATAGTTGTTGATGAGATTGAGGAGTGTTATAAAAAATATAATATACGGGAGATAGATATATTTGATTATGAGTTCCCTGCGGACAGAAACCGTGTTGTAGAAATATGTAACGGAATAAAAGAAAGAAAACTGGATATTATCTGGGCATGCCGTTCAAGAATAGATTCTGTTAATGAAGACCTTTTGTTAAAAATGAAGTCAGCAGGATGCAGAAGGATATATTTCGGAATAGAATCCGGTGTTCAGGAGATTCTGGACAGAGTCAACAAGGGCATAAAGCTGGAACAGATAAGAAAAACCATTAAAACGGTTAAGGATACAGGAATAAGGCCTTTAGGGTTTTTCCTTGTCGGAGCGCCAGGTGAAACAAAAAAAACTTTCAAACGGACGGTAAAATTTGCAAAAGAGCTTGATTTAGATTATGTCCAGTTTTCGAAGTGTTTGGCAAAGCCGTTGACACCTCTGTGGAAGGAGATGGTTGAAAAAACAGGCAAAGACTACTGGAAGGACTGGATTCTCGGAAAGGCAGATGACAGGCCGCTCCCGAGGCCGTGGACGGCTCTTACAAACGAAGAAGTGGATAAACTTGCAAAATGGGCATATGTAAATTATCATTCAAGATTAAAATTTCTTTTAAAAGCTACGTTAAAGGTCAGGTCAATAGCAGAATTTTTCAGAAAGTTTTTTGGCTATATAGAGATGCTTTTCAGTCAGGAAAAAGTTTCAAAGGAAGCAGAACACTTCGTAGCTTATCACGATAAAGCAAGTAAGCTCTGGTGGTATAAAAAGATATCCAAATGGAGCCGTCCTTTCTAATCAAACAAACCGGATTGCCGTCAAAAACCTCTTTTAAAAAAATAATTGACAGATATCCGATTTTATGTTATCATATAAATTTAAGGTTACATCTGCTTAATTTAGGGAGAATTCATGTTTGGTATAAAATTTTTTATAATTTTAAGTTACCTTCTGATTACTTTGCTTATCGGAATTCTGGCCAACAAATTTACCAAAAATACCCTTTCCGACTATTTTCTTGCCAACCGCAGTGTAAAATGGATTGCTTTATGTTTTACTATGGCTGCGACCAATTTCAGTGCTTTCTGCATATTCGGATTCTCAGGTGCCGGTTATAGTATAGGTTACGCATATTATCCCAATATGAGTTTTGGTAACGGCATTGCGGCACTGACCATTTATTTAATAGGGTTTCGGGCATGGCAGATAAGTAAAAAATACGGTGTTATCACGCCGCCGGAATTTATTCAGGTCAGGTTTAATAACACTTTTTTAAGAGTAGTATATTTAGCGGTTATGGTTATATTTACTGTTCCTTATCTGGCGATTCAGCCTATAGGCGGAGGGTATGCCTTAAATAAACTTTTAGGTATTCCGTATTTTTGGGGAGCTGCATTAATTACGGTGTTTATTGTAATTTACGTTTTCTTGGGAGGTATGCGCGGGGTTGTATGGTCGGATATTTTACAGGGTACGATGATGCTTACTTTTATGATTCTTGTTCTTTTTATGATCAGCAGGGCTTTAGGGGGATTTGAAGGTGCAAATCTGGCAGTATTTAATTCTACTCCGGAACTTTTCTCACGACCGGGCCTGAACAATGGTTTCCCTATGAAGGTTTGGTTTTCTTTTTTAGTATTATGGTTTACGGCTTACGCAATGCTTCCGCAGTTATTTCAACGTTTCTTTATTGCCAAGGATAGGGATGCCCTTCAGATGACCATGATACTATATCCCGTAATTACCGGAGTTCTTTTCTTTTTACCGGTTTCAATCGGAGTATTAGGACATACGGTTTTTCCTGACCTTATAGGCAAGTCAGCGGACAGTATTGTACCTATGATGGTGGACAGGTTTTTACCTGGGTGGCTTGGTGCGGTTGTTATAGCCGGAGCAATTGCTGCGCTTATGTCCACTGCAGATTCAATGCTTCTGACATTGAGTTCAATGTTTACCCGCGATATTTACGAAGTAGTTTTGAAGAAAAAACAGGAAAAGGATATATGGGTGGGAAAGATTATTGTTATTGTACTAGCAGGCTTGGGTCTTTTAATAGCGTATAAACCACCGGCAACTATACTAAAGATTGCATCCCAGACAATTACAGGACTGGCAGTACTTTTTCCTGTTACTTTGGCAGCTATGTATTTAAGAAAAACAAATCCATGGACATGTATCGTATCAATATTGGCGGGTGAATTGCTTTTAATTCTCTACTATTTTAAGATGCTGCCTACATTCGGTTTCCTGCCTATAGTCCCGATACTTGTGGTTTCTTCATTAATAGTAGTTGTAGGTAACTTTTTATTTCCATATGAAGGGACAACAATCATAGATTTGTTTGCCGGAAGTAACTCATCAAAAAAGATTTTATGGTTTGCTGTTTTTACCATACTCTTTATTTTGAGTTGTGATTTTTGGGGATGGGGGTCGGCGAAACCTCTATTTGCCGGTCTGCCCTGGTGGATATGGTATTTCTTCGGGCTTAACGGCTTGCTGGTTATAGCTATGATAGTATTTGTTAAAACATTCTGGAACCGTGAGACACAGGAAATATAATTGTTTAAAAGGAGAAAATAGAGTGAAAAAAATTTTGATAGGTTTGATAGCGGGTGTATGTATATTAACGGTAGAGGCAAATACTTCAGATTTGAATTATACTAATTACACCAGCTTGACTATACCGGTTAACGAAAAACTTGATATATTATTTAAGACAACAATTAATTTCAGGGACGATATGAGTGAACATGATATGAGCTGGATGGACTTGGGGTTTGAATATAAGACGTATAACTGGCTCAGTTTAGGGCTTAATTACAGGGGGTTCTGGGTAAAGCCGGTAGATGAATGGTCATATGAAAACAGGCCGCACATAAATGCAACCTTAAAATGGAGTATGTACGGTTTCAGGCTGAGCAACTGCTGCAGGTTTGAATTGAGAGATTTTGAATCTCCGAAAAAGAACGATATTCGTTATAGAAATATTGTTGATATAATACCTCCGGTACGGTTTACCCGGCTTAAAATAACCCCTTTTGTTCATGATGAAATGTTTTACAGTTTTAATGCCGACAAGTTAAATATGAACTGGCTGGATACCGGTGCAATTTTTAATATAATCGGTAACTTCAAAGGAGGTTTATTTTACCGCTGGCAGTATGCTGAGCTCGGAGTAGATTGGTCAAGCATAAATATATTAGGCACGATGATGTTATATTCATTCTAAAAGGCATCCTAATAAAGACCATGATGCCTGATTACACAGATTAATCCCGCCAGGGCGGGAGCAGATTACACAGATATGAAAGACCGGCTCAAACGTCTGAATAAACTAATTAAAATAGTTTTAAAACAAAATAAATTTTATATTGAAAAATATAAAAAGCTAAACCTTGCTAAAATACTTCCCATAAACTCACCGGAGAAATTACAAAAGCTCCCTTTTACAAATAAGGAAGAATTTGTCACAGATCAGGAAAAACATCCGCCGTACGGAACAAACTTAACCTTTTCTCTGGATAACTATGTTCACTACCATCAAACCTCCGGTTCACTGCAAAAACCTTTGGTATGGCTCAATACAGACAATGCCTGGAACCGTATAATTGGGGATTGGAAAAGCTTTTTTAAAGAGGCCGGGTTAACAAAACGTGACATTATGTTTGTTGCTTCTTCATACGGTCCTTTTATAGGATTTCGCTCTGCCCATGCCGCTGCTGAAGACACAGGTTGTCTGGTAATACCCGGCACTCTGCAGAATTCACTTCAAAGAATAAAGAATATTTTGAAATTAAAGGCAACCGTTCTGGCTTCAACGCCGTCGTATGCCCTGAAACTCGCAAATATTGCAAGGGATAATAATTTAGATATCAGGAATTCGGATGTAAGAATAATTATTCAAACCGGTGAGGTGGGTGCCGGAGTCGTATCAACAAAAAAAAAGATTGAAGAAGTATGGGGAGCGAAGTGTTTTGATATTTACGGGCTTACCGAATCCGGTGGTATGGTAGGATATGAATGCAGGATGAGAGACGGGTTTCATTTTAACGAAGGGCAGTTTATAATTGAAATTATAGACCCTGAAACAGGAAAGCCGTCGTCTGAAGAGGGCGAGGTGGTTATTACAAATGTAAACAGTATTGATAATCCGGTAATAAGATATAGAACAGGCGATATGGTCAGATTACAAAAGAAACCATGCAAATGCGGTATTAAATACAAAAAGACACTTAGAGGGATTCTTAGAAGAAAGGATGATGTTATCACCATAAGAGGTGTTAATATTCCGCTTTATGATATTGAAAATCTGTTGCGTTCGTTCAACGAAATAAAAGAATACGAAATAAAAATCTATAAGAAGCAGGAATTGGAAGAACTTGAATTTAATATTAGTATAGAAAAGAATTACAAAGAAGATATAAAAGAGAAATTAAAACATAGTATTAAGGAAGCTTTTAATATAAGAGTAAATATTAATCTGAAGGGGGACGATTATTTCCCCAGCGAAAAACTTAAAGTGAAAAGAATTATTGACCTTAGAAAGCAGGTGCCGGGTAATATTTGAATTCTATATATGATTAGATTGGCGAAGGAAACAGATGTAGATCAGACAGCCGAATTGCATGCAAAACATATAAAACCTCTCCTTCTTTTTGCGGAACTTGGTAAACCGTTTTTAAAAATACTTCACAGAAGTTTAATAAAATCCAGATATGGAGTAATCGTTGTTTCCGAAATTGATTCGAAAATTGCGGGGTTTTGCAGCGCTGCTTATGATGCTCCGGCGGCTGCCAGAGAGCTTGTTTTAAAAAAATTTCATCTGCTTCTCTTAACTGTATTATCGGCTGTTCTGAAAAAACCTGCGATATTGAAAAAAATTATACAACTCTTTATTCATCTGCAAAAAACAAAAAAAGACCCGATAAGAGCGGAATTTCTGACAATAGTTGTAGAGCCGGGACATAGAAAACAGGGGATCGCTGCTAAAATGTTTGATTTGATGAAGGCGGAAATGAAAGCAAAGGGTATAAAGAAAGTGAGAAATTCCGCCGTCCATGATGATATTGCAGTAAACAGGATGAGTCATAAATTTAATTTTGAACTTGCCGGAACTTTTTATCTTTACGGCATAAAAATGAACCTGTATCATTATAACGTTGAATAGTACAAGGGTTTAAGATTATGGTTAAGGCATTACTAATAAGCATAAGGCCGCATCAATGGCTCAAAAATATAATTGTTTTCAGCGGTTTGATATTTTCAAAAAATTTATTTAATACCGGATTGCTTTTAAAAACCTTTTTAACTTTTATTCTGTTTTGTTTTTTGACAGGCGGGGTTTATATTATAAACGATATTGCGGATATAGAAAAAGACAAAATACATCCTTATAAAAGTAAAAGGCCTATCAGTTCCGGCCAGATAACGGTTCCTTATGCCGTTACTGCTGCCTTTTTAATGATTCTGATTTCACTTATAGGGGGTTTTTACCTGAACCTTTATCTCGGCTGGGTATTAGCAGGTTACTTTTTTCTTAATTTACTATATACTTTTTTTCTTCAATATATAATTATTATGGATATATTATGTATTTCTTTGGGTTTCGTAGCAAGGGTTCTTGCAGGAGGTGTCCCCATTCAAATTGAAGGTTCTCCGTGGATAATGGCTTGTACTGTCTTGTTAGCATTATTATTAACTCTGGGCAAAAGAAAGCAGGAGATGGTTTTGTTAGACGGTAAAGCAGAGCAGCACCGGAATGTATTCAGGATTTATGCGCGTATAATTGACAGGATAATCATGACAACGTCTATTTTGACCGTAGCGGTTTATTTAGTTTATACTATTTCTCCGGGAACCATTAATAAATTTCATACTAATTATTTAATTTTTACGGTCCCTTTTGTCATATATGGAGTTTTTAGATACAATTACCTTATAAACAAGAGAAATATTGAAGAAACTGTTGAGATTGTTTTGCTGAAGGATTTTCGGCTAATTGTAAATACGATTCTCTGGATTCTTATAAGCATAAGTATCATATATACCGGAAAATGAAGATTCTTCTAATAAGACCAAATACTGATATGTTTTTTGCGACACCTCCTCCTATCGGGCTAATGTATATAGCTGCATATTTAAAAAAACACAGTGATTATGAAATCAGGATTTTAGACGCAAGAGTGGAAAAGCTGAAATATAAAGATATAGAACAAAGGATAAAAGATTATAAACCGGATGTTATCGGCATAGGTGCACTCTACGCAGAGGCAAAGGATTCACATTTTATTGCGCGAATATCCAAAACTCTTGATAAAAACTGCAAAGTAATCATCGGCGGGCCGTATGCTACATCGGATTACCGGAATGTACTTGAGGACACAAATGTTGATTTTGCTGTGATTGGTGAAGGCGAAAAAACAATGCTTGAACTTATGAATCGTCTGGAGTATAAAAAGGATATTACTAATGTGAAGGGTATTGCATACAGAAATGAAAACAATAGTATAAGATTTACAGGTTATCCTGAATTTATTTCAGATTTGGATTCGATACCTTTTCCGGCATGGGAACTCGTAAACCCGAACAATTATTTCAATCTCGGCTGGGGAGGGCGCTCCCTGGCAAATACCTTTCAGGTTCATAAAAGAGCCGTTCAGATTTTCTCTTCAAGGGGTTGTCCTGCTAACTGTATTTTCTGTCACAATATTTTCGGGAAAAGATTCAGGGCGCGAAGTCCCGAAAATGTCATTCAGGAGATTAAAATGTTAGTCAATAAATACGGGATCAGGGAGATTGAATTTATTGACGATTTTTTTCATCATGACATAAAAAGAGCAAAAAAAACAGCAGATTTGATAATTTCTCAAAACTTCAGGATAAAGATTGGATTTGTTACCGGTTTAATAGTAGATAATATGGATGAAGAACTATTGGATAAACTGATACGGGCGGGGACGTATCGTATAGTTTACGGAATAGAGTCAGGCGATTCCCGAATTCAAAAGATGATAGGAAAAAACCTCAATCTTGAGAAGACCAAAAAGATAATAGAAATGACAGCTGAAAAAGGTATAAGTGCAGGAGGATCATTCATGATTGGTTTTCCGGAAGAGACAGAGGATAATATAAACACCACAATCCGTTATGCCTGTGAATCAAGATTACACGTAATTTCTTTTTTTACAGTGACAGCATTTCCTGGTACCGCCTTATACGAAGGGCTTCCGGAATATGGTAAAAAAATATCTATAGCAGATATCAACTATGAAACGGTAAGCCAAAATGTGAGTGCTTTATCAAAAGAAAGATTGTTTAAACTTAAGAGAATAGCTTACACAAAATTTTATCTTAACCCTTCCCGGCTTTTAAGGATTTTTCTTACAACGCCGTTTAAAAGTTTGGTTATAAACGGCATAAGGGTTATCAGATTTGTTGTTTTTGGATTAAAGATGCGGGCTGTATAATTATGAATATCAAGAAAGCATTACTTATAAATCCTCCTTCCGGTTTATATATCAGAGAGGACAGATGCCAGCTTCCTGTAAAAGGTTTGTCTCCTACGGTTGTAAGGCCGCCGATGGATTTAGCATATATAGCGTCCGGTTTAAAGGAAGCAGGTATTGAATGTAAAATAAAGGACTATCCTGCTGAAAGGGAAAATTGGCAAAGGTTTAGAAGAGATATTGAGAAATTTCGGCCCGATATGCTGGTTATAAGTGTAACGACCCCGACTTTAAAAGTTGATATGAAAGCATGCGATATAGCTAAACGGATAAATCCTCAAATTCTTGTAGCAGCAAAGGGCGCACACTTTATTGTTAATAGTGCAAAGATTTTGGAAGAATTTAGTGAACTGGATATTGTTGTCAGAAGGGAACCGGAACGTGTAATACCGGAGATTGCCGCTGAAAAGAATCTTAAGAATATTTTAGGTATAACTTACCGCGATAATGATAAAATTATAACAAATCCCGACAGACCTTACACACAGGATTTAAACGTTATCCCTTTTCCGGACAGAGACCTGTTAAGAAACGAATTATATATAAGGCCGGACACCGGCGAAATGCAGGCGACGATTCAGACGTCAGCCGGATGTCCCGTCGGGTGTATCTTCTGTCTTGCCCAGCCGGTATCGGGTAATAAAATAAGAAGCAGAGACCCTAAAAACATAGTTGATGAAATCGAAGAGTGCGTGAACAAATATAAAATAAGAAATTTTTTTTTCAGGGCAGACACCTTTACATGGAATAAAAACTGGGTTATTCGGATATGTGAGGAAATTTTAAAAAGGAAACTGAATATCGAATGGGTTGCTAACAGCAGGGCGGATACGCTTGATGAAGAGTTGCTTTTATATATGAAGAGGAGCGGATGCTGGCTGGTTTCCTTAGGCATAGAAAGCGGGAATCAGGACATACTTGATAAAATAAATAAAGGAATTACTTTGGAACAATGCAGAAAAGCGGTCCGGCTCTGCAAAAGCAGTAAGATAAAAACATTTCTTTTTTTTATTATCGGTTTTCCGTGGGATGACGATAAAACTATTGAACAAACCATAAATTTTGCAAAAGAACTAAACGGGGATTATTATGAGGTTCACACGGCGGTACCTTTTCCTGGAACAGAGCTGTACGAAATAGCAAAGGAAAATAATCTTTTAATGGATTCTGACATAATAAGGCATGATCATTTTAAAGCAGGAATGAATACCTTTTCTCTGTCCTATAAAGAAATAAATAAATTCAGGAAACATTTCTTACTTAAAATATACCTGCGGCCGGAATATATAATCAAAACATTGTTACAGTCAAAGTCAGCTAAAGCAGCGTTTAAACATTTTTGTTACGGGGTTAAAAGATTACCAGATCTTTTATTTCATTAGATGAACAATATTTTAAAACGGTTTCAAAAGATAGATAAACCAATCCTAGCTGTTATAACAGGAATGATTATTTATACCATAGTTTTTACCGGCCTTTGTATTCTCAGATACAAGTCATTTTTTAGTTATGAATGGGAGGACGCCGCTACGGTAAATCAGCTGGCATGGAACACTGCACACGGCAATTTTTTCTACACCAGTATTTTTGGTGCCCATTTTACCCAGCATGTTGAACCGCTTTATTTATTGTCTGCTATATTCTACAGGATTTATCCGCATATTTATACCGGTTTCTTCATCTTTACTATTTCCAATGCTTTATGCGCCTTAGTAATATATTTTTTAACATTGAGGGAATTAAAAAGCAAGTTAGCAGGGGTTATTTTTGCATTTACATGGTTTTTATTTCCGCCTCTGCATTATCTAAATCTTAACGGTTTCGGTCCAATCGGGTTTGTTATATTGTTTCTATTACTTGCATTTTGTTACTTTCAAAAAGAGAAATACATTAAGTTCTTGTGTATACTTGGTTTAATTTTAATTACCAGTGAAAAGTTTGCTCCTTCAGTAGTTATGTTCGGGATTTACGGGATTATTAGAAAAAGAAAGATAAGATGGATAATGGTGCCTGTGGTGAGCGGTATTCTCTGGATGGTTGTTTGTTTCAACTTTATTTTGCCGGACTTGTATATTTATCCCGACTGGAGACCGCTCGATCAGATTATAGGAGGAGGAACTTTTATCGGGCTTTTTAAAACTTTATTAACTCAGCCGATATTTGTATTAAAAGTAATGTTTTCTGTTGAGCATTTTAAGTTTTTTATAAGGTTGTTTAGCCCGGTATATTTTATTTCATTCTTATCACCTGACATATTATTGCTTGGATTGCCGGTTTTCCTGAGAATTTTGTTAAAAGAGGGAGCGTTATTGAATAACCAGGGACACTGGATTATCGGAGCAGTTCCTTTTATTTTCGTTGCAACGATTTATTCCTATAAAAGAATTATCAGCTGGGTTTATTCTTTAGAGAAAATAGATATAAATTTGAAACATAAAATAAGATATATTATTTTAATTCTCCTTCCGGTATCTACGCTGGGTTTCGGTTTCTTCGGCCATACTAATTTTCCCGGAGCCGTCAGGTTCGAGACTGATAAAGGAGATGTTTTTGTAACTAATATCTTCAATAAAAGATTTTATCAGATGGAGAAGTCGGATAGAATAATCTGGGAGATAATAAAAGTGATTCCAAAGGATGCGCCGGTTGCAGCAAGCGGTGATTTGTTGCCGCAGTTGTCCAGCAGAAAAAAATTATTGGAATATCCTTTTGAAGGGCATGACTATCTGGATGTGGACTATATACTGATTAATACAAGGATTGTAGATTATAATGGCGGAGGCCACTATCGTGTTTTCCACCGCAATCCGGTAATAAATAAGGCAATGATACTCACGCATGTCAAGAGTCTTGTAGACAGCAGGAAGTGGATTATTGCTTCAGAAGTAGATGATTTTATATTACTGAAGAGAAGAGAATGAGAGTAACATTTGTTCATTTAGGCAGGGAAAATCTCGGGATAGAATATATCTCTGCTGTACTAAAGAAAGCAGGGCATAAAACATTTCTTGCTCTTGACCCCGGGCTTTTCGGCCCTAATGATAATGTATTTTATATACCGTTTCTCGAAAGGATTTTTGAGCAGAAAAAAAGGGTTGTTGAAAAGGTTAAAAATTCGAATCCTGATATAGTAGCTTTTTCCGTATATACAGGTACGTACAAATGGTGCTGTGAAATTGCGGATATTGTTAAGAAAGAACTTGGAGTTAAAATTGTTTTTGGCGGTATACATACCACACTGGTCCCTGAAAAAGTTTTGTTGAATGATTTTGTTGATTTTATCGTAATCGGCGAAGGAGAACAGGCGATGCTTGAGCTGGCAGAAGGTATGGCTTCCGGAAAATCCGGCTGCAATATCCCGAATCTGTGGTACAAAAAGAACGGAAAAGTCGTTAAAAATGATTTAAGGCCTCCGGCAAATATTAATTCTTTACCCTTTCCCGATAAGGAACTTTTTGAAAATGACATAAATTATAAAGATGATTATGTTATTATGACGAATCGCGGATGTGTCTTCAGCTGTAACTATTGCTGTGAAGGGTTTATAAATAAAATCTATGGAGGAAAATTCTATAGACGGCGGACTGTTGATTCTGTTATGGAAGAGTTAAATATAATGAAAAAAAGATATAATTTTAAAGAGGTAATGTTCAATGACGCACTTTTTTCTATTGATAAATACTGGATGATTAAGCTTTTGGAAAAATATAAAGATCAGATTAATGTTCCTTTCAGGTGTTTCGGCAAGGTGGACTATTTTAGCGAGGAGATCGCGGGGGTACTGAAAAAGTCAGGATGTTATTGTATAGAATTCGGCATGCAGACACTGAATGAATCTGTAAAAAAGGATATTCTTGGCAGGTATGAATCAAACGAAAAAGCAAGAAAAGCGTTTGAAATATGCGATAAATATAAACTTCGGTATGATGTAGACCATATGTTCGGCTTGCCTGATGAAACAGAGTATGACCATATAGAAGGTGCAAGATTCTACAGCAAACTGAAATATTTAAACAGGTTGAAACCGCACAATCTTACATATTTTCCTAAACTGCCTATAGCAGATATCGGCTGTAGGAAAAATTGTTTAGAACCGGCAGATATAGAAGAAATCGAATCCGGAAAGATAAGTGACTTTTTTCATACGGATTTCATTAAAAATAAGAACCTGCGTAGAATGAATAGCAATTTCCGGAAATTATACAAAATTTTGCCCATTTTTCCAACTTGGGCAGTGTCTTTTATTATTAGAACCAGACTATACAGGATATTCCGTTTTATACCGTCGGTTTTTATAATACTAGGCCAGATTCTTGTAGCAATAAAAGGCAGGGATTATCGATACATAGTGTACCTGAAGTATTATCCTTTGCGGATTAAAAGATGTCTGTTAAGACAATAATATGAACATTCTCTTAATAAGGCCACCCAGTATACTGGGCGGATTGAGAAAGAGTAATCTTCAGCATCCAATCAATATTGCTATTCTTGCTTCTCAGCTAATCAGGCAGGGATTCGAAGTAAGTATTCTGGATTGTGAAGCAGAGGAATTTAGTGCGGATGATTTTATAAGAAGAATTAAAACAATTAATCCTAAGGTCATTGGATTCAGCTGTGTTACTCCGCATATCGGTTTTTCAAATTACATGGCAGGATTAATAAAAAGATTTAACCCGGAGATTGTTACTATTACAGGAGGGCCTCATCCTTCGGTTCTTCCTGAGGGAACATTAAAAGAATTTCGTAATTTTGATATAGCGGTTATCGGGGAAGGCGATATAACACTGCCTGAATTGTGTAAAAGGATAGAGGCAGAGTCAGAATATAAGGACATTCCCGGCATCGCTTACAGGGAAAACGGGCGGATAGTTGTAAAAAAACCGGATGAACTTGTCCGGGATTTAGATAGTATCGGCTATCCCGCGAGACGGCTCCTGCCTCTTGATAAGTACAAAAGTATAGACCGTTATAAGGGAACGGCGTCTCCGGGTATTATAAGACCCGGTATCAATGCCACCCAGATATTTGTCTCTAGAGGATGTTTTTCGGAATGTATATTCTGTTCATGTAAATCGGTGTTTGGTGCCGATGAACTTAAACCAAAAATAAGAATAAGAAGTTTGAACAATATATCCGGGGAAGTAAAGGAATGTGTTGAAAAATACGGATTCAATCATTTCTCAATAGAGGATGAGATGTTTCCTGCTGACAGAGAATTATTAAAAGGGGTCTGCGGGATATTTAAAAAGTTTTCCGTAACATGGAATTGTAATGCAAGGGTTGATATCTTAAAAAGGGAAGATTTTAAGATGATGTCCGATTCGGGATGTCTTAAAATTGAGTTTGGGGTGGAAAGCGGGAGTCCTCGTATATTATCGCTTTTGAAAAAGAATATTTCGCTTGAACAGATAGAAAATTCTTTCAGATGGGCAAAAGAGTCCGGTATAAAAAGAACGGCATATCTTATGCTGGGGAGTCATCCGTCCGAGGATAAAAGAGACATAGTTTTAACGAAACAGCTTGTAAAGAGAATAGAACCGGATATAATAACATATACATTGGCGGTTCCTTTCCCCGGGACGGAACTTCATGGTATTTTGAAACAAAGAGGATTTTTAGAAAAGAACAAATGGGAAAATTTTCAGTTTTATAATACACTTCCTGTTTGGAGAACCGACAATTTTACATCGCAGGATCTGGTGAAGATACAGGCCGGATTTTTGAGATGGTACTATTTAAGCCCGAAATTCATTATCAGCAAACTCTGCGGTGTAAGAAGTTTCAGGGAGTTGCAGTATTATATAAGTACGGGCATTGATATTATAAAATATTTGATACAGAGAAAACCATCCAGCTAGATAAAATAATATAAAGGTAAAAGATGAAAAAACCGAACTTAATATCCTTAAAAGAAATAGAAAAACTCAAAATAAGAGAAATAGAAAATTATTATTCGAACCATTATAATCCGGGGTTGACAAAGATTTTCAGAATACTTGGATTTGACAAGGTGCGGATAGTAAAAGCCGAAGGTATGTATTATATTGATGAACACAGGAACAGAATTCTTGACTGCTGGGGGGGATACGGTTCGTTGAATGTCGGACATAATCATCCGAGAATACTTGAAGTTATAAAGGAGTTCCAGAAGGACAAAAGAGTAGAAATCAACATGGCTTTTTATTCGGATTATGCCGCTGCATTGGCGAAAAATTTGTCCGAAATAACCCCGGGGGATTTGAACTATTCGGTATTATGTAATTCGGGAGCCGAGGCGGTTGAGGGAGCGCTGAAAATAGCGGAAAAGTACCAGGGTAAGGAAAGGAATAAGTTTATTTACTTTGACAACTCGTTTCACGGAAAAACACGCGCTGCGCTTTCGGTAACATCGCATAAATTTATAAAAAAGGATTTTAAATGTCTTGACGGATGTTTTGAGATTCCTTACGGAGATGTGAATAGATTAGAAAACTTTTTTAAATCAAGAAAGGCGGATATTGGCGCGGTCATAGTTGAACCTATTCAGGGCAACGGCGGAATAGTTGTTGCTCCTGACGGATTCCTGAAATCCGTCAGGGAAATATGTACAAAGTATAATGCCCTGATGATTGTGGATGAGGTTGCGTCAGGATTTGGCAGAACAGGAAGGATGTTTGCATTTGAATATGAAAATATAATACCGGATATTATAACTGTGGCAAAGTCTTTAGGAGGGGGCAAGGTTCCCGTTGCCGCATACATCTGTTCGGAAAAGGTTTTCAGGAAAGCATACGGCGGTTCTGATGACACCGCTCTCTTTTCAACAACATTCGGCGGTATGGGCGGGACATGTGCGGTTGCAGTTGAGACACTCCATATAATATATGATGAAGGTTTAATAGAAAGGGCTGCTGATATCGGGGAGTATTTTATTGTTAGATTAAAAGATTTGAAGGATAAATATCCCGATATTATTAAAGATGTCCGGGGCAGAGGTTTAATGATCGGGGTGGAGTTTCAGGATATAAGCGGGATAATTACCCCCGGACTTAGGCCTTTAGTAAAAGGATTTGATAAAAAATTAAAAGGGGCATTTGCAGGTCTGGTTGTGAGCGAGCTTTTGTCTAAATATAAAATACTTGCTGCACTTACTTCCGAAAATCGTAATGTTATAAGAATATTACCGCCCCTTATTATTACCAGAGAGCAGGCGGATTATGTTACTGATTCGTTGAATAGAATATTTTCCAAAGGACTTGCCGGGCTGATCAAAAATAAAATCATCGGATTTTTATGATTAACAGTAAATATTATGAAATATAAAGGTTTAATTTTTAGGATGACAGCTATAGGTTTATCAACCTTTATTACATTGCTTTTTATTGAGATTGTTTTAAGGATATTCGGTCCCAAGTATTATCGTTTTGATAATAGGAGCCATGAAGAGTATTACACAAACCCTCGCGGTTACCATATTCCTATAAGAAAAGCAGGGCGTTATACAGTATACGGCTTGAAGTATAATGAATCACCTGAAATATACCGGTTGCCCGATAAAGTATTAAAAAATTCAAAAATTAAAAAAAATTTAAAGATATTGGGATTAGGCGATTCGTTTACTTATGGGAGAGGAGTAAAATATAAGGATATTTATTTAACTAAATTAGAGAAATTATTAAGTCAAAATTATGGAAGAATAGGTATAAAAAACTGCGGAATGCCTGCGGCGGATATCGGTGATATGATACGTATATATCTATACGAAGTACATAAGAAAATTTTTCCTTTAGTCGTCTATGGTTTTGTTCTTAATGATTTTGGTCTCCCGGGTTCCGAGGAAATTACCGGATTGGATTTTATTGATATCAATAATGCCGGGAATAGATTTAATCCGTTAAGAAAAAACCTGGCAATTGTAAATTTTGTTTTTTATTCTTTGGAAAAATACCGTCTCCATAAAATAACCATACAGGCATATAAGAATGCCTTTAAAGGTGAATGCGGCGAGAGGGGTTTTAGAAAACTTAAAGAATTAAATGGAATTATAGAAACTACGGGGGGAAGGTTGGTGCTTATGATATTTCCGTTACTCTATGATTTTGAGGATTATCCGTTTAAAGAAATTCATACAAAAATAATTGATTTTTGCAATAAGGAAAATATTCCTGTTCTGGATTTATTGCCTTCTTTTTCCCAATATAAAGCCAAGGAATTATGGGCTAATCCTACAGACCACCACCCTAATGAGATAGCCCATAATGTAGCAGCTAATGAATTATATAAGTTTTTACAGAATAATAAATTGTTAAATAATATATCTAATAATAAACAGAAATAACAAAGTCAGGACATGTGCCGGAGGTATACAAGAATGCAGGGAAATGAATTTCTCGGGAAGTATAAGAATATAGTATTTTTGTTTATTACACTATTATTTGTTCTGGCTGTTTTGGGTGCACTTGAGTTTACCGTCAGGTCTTTTAGATTAACCGAAAAACTTGATGCAGATTTTAAGTTTTATATTCGCAGTGTGGATAATGACCTTGAGAAAATACCGTTCGTTAGAGAAGATGCTTTGCTTATGTGGGGTCTGAAACCTGAATATAAAGATGAAAATGTGGTAATAAATTTTAATGGATTAAGAGGTAGGAAATACAAAAAAACAAAGGATAAGGATGTTTTTAGAGTATTATGCCTGGGGGATTCTAATACTTTCGGTTGGGATGTTAAAGAGAGCGAGACGTATAATGCCATGCTTGAAAGAAGATTGAACAGGGAATTAAAATATCCCAATACAAGATTTGAAGTTATTAATGCCGGTGTGCCCGGGTACACTTCGGCACAGGCGTTGTTTTTTTATAAATATAGAGGAATAAAATACAATCCCGATATTGTAACAATGTTTATCGGTACAAATGATACTAATAAAAGATTCCGGCTTAGTGACAGGGAAATTATGGAATTCGAAGTGCCGGTAATATTTAAAATTATACAAAACAGGTTTTTATTAAGAAGTGCTGTTTATAAAGTACTAAGGGAGTGGTTTTTGAGTATATTAAAGAAACAGCAGCCGCAGAAAGATGCGTTGGTCCAGCGTGTATCCCTTGCGGATTTTAAAGAAAATATTCTGGAATTAAACAGGTTATGTAAAAAGAAAAAAGCTGTATTGATTTTGATACCGCCTATTTTATGCAGGGAAGCCGGGTGGCCATCGGAAAAAGTTAAAGAGGTTGGGTTGTACCGTAGAGAATTAGAAACTATTTCAAAGACATACGGGATTCCGATGATTAGATTAAGAGAGCTAATGGAGGGATCAAGGGATTCAACATTCCAGTATTTTTTGGATGCCGGGCATCCTAATACTATAGGACATTACCTTATTATGGAAAGATTATTTAACTGCATTATATCCAATAAACTTATAGAAAGTAAGAGAATGCCGATTAAGTAGCTGATTCTATGATACGGAGCTGAGTTATATGGGGTTTGGTAAATTATTATATACGGGTAAATGTATAATCAATGCAAAGATTTTCAAAAACAAGCTTCCGCTTATCGTAGGATGGTCTATAACCGAAAGATGTAATAAAAAGTGCCTGTATTGTTCCATAGGGAAAAACCCATCCGAGGAACTGACCACAGAACAGATTTTCTCGGTGATTGACGAACTTGCCCGGCTTGGTACTGTTGCGGTGTCTTTTACGGGCGGAGAACCTTTATTAAGAGAAGATATAGGGAAAATCATTGATTATGCCTCAGGTAAAGGACTGCAGACAAAAATAAACTCCAACGGCAGTTTGGTAAAAGATAAAATCAATGATATTAAAAATCTTAACCGTTTGAATTTAAGCTTTGAAGGCCCTCCCGAAATACATAATAGTTTGAGAGGCAGAGGGTCTTACGAACAAGTAATTGAAGCAGCGGAAGCAGCGGTTAAAAACGGAATAAAATTGTCTTTTTATACTGTTCTGACAAAGGTTAATATTGATTCAATCGATTTTATTTTGAAAAAAGCCAAAGAATTTAACACAAATGTATATTTTCAGCCTGCTACGGAAAATATTCTCGGCGGGACGGCCCCTAATCCTGTTACGCCTTCAAAAGAAAAGTATAAAAAAGCAATAGAAATGCTGATATTCAGAAAAAAGAAGGGGGAAAATATAGCCAACTCAATCAGCGGACTTAAACATCTTTACCACTGGCCCGGGCCGAAAAAGATTAAGTGTGCGTGCGGTTTTATTTCCTGCAGGATTCAGTCAAACGGCGATGTAATTTATTGCAGTAGAGAGGATGTTAAGTTAAAACCGTTAAACTGTATTAGAGATGGTTTTAAAAAAGCGTTTGAAAATCTTGATGTAGTTTCATGCAGTCAATGCTGGTGCGGTCCAAGGGTTGACCTGAATTTATTATTTTCGTTTAATTTAAAAGTAATATTAAACCAGATAAAAAACATTTAAATGAAATTTTTAAAAGTATACGATTACAGTGATTAGTCCGCCGGCTGGCGGACCGATTACAGCGATAAAGAATATGAAGTTTACAAAGAGAAACACCATAACACTTATTATAACATGGTCTATAACCATAGCCATATTTATTATCCTTTTTACAAAAATTAATTTTAGCGATGTCGTAAAGCAAGCAGGTAAAATCAATATCGGGTTGTTTGTTTTAATATGTGTGATTTCTATATTTATGCATCTGATTGTTGCCAACCAGAGATATAGGGAAGTTATCAAGCTGATGGGATGTAATATAACCCTTTTGGAGGCAATGATTATAAGACTCGGTAGTATTCCTATAAAATTGCTTTTGCCTTTTAAATCAGGCGAATTGCTGAGAATTGCTTATCTTAAAGGTCAGCACGGCCTCAAATATATAAAAGGGGCGGGCTCGGTATTTTTAACCTATCTTTTTAGTGCTGCGGCTTTAATTGTATTTTTTATTATAGGCTGGGTTATTGATAAACCAGAGTTGATAAAATGGATTGTAGTGATTTTGCCGATACTTATTTGTACAGCAGTATTTTTAGTATTTAAAAAGAAAAATAATATAAAAGATTATGGTCCTGCTCTGTTTTATTCAGTAATATTCGAGGGTTTAAAAATAATTAATATATTCATTTTTTTTATTGCTTTTAATATATCCATTCCGGTTGGAAAAACACTGTTTTTTGTTCCGCTGGTTATAGCAGCGTCTGCCCTGCCGTTTACTATTTCCGGATTGGGCACAAGAGAGACATCCATACTGGTCCTTTTCGGTTACTATGCTTCAAAGGAAACTCTGTTAGCCATGGGATTATTGATTTCCCTGCTTGATATGATTATTCCGGCAATAATCGGATTTGTTTTTATTTCAACTTTCCTAAAGAGGTTAATATACTTGAAGAAATAAACGCGGATTACCCCGGCACCAGAACAGAGTTCGGTGCAGGGCAGGCGCAGAATCCGCCGGCTGGCGGACGCAGATTACGCAGAAAACGGAATAGAGTGAGGTGTGTTTTGGAAAAAATAATGTCAAAGAAACTTGTGCAGATATTATTTCTTATAATTGTTTGTGTAGTCACTTTTTCAAATAATTTTAAGAATGAGTTTTTGTGGGACGACCATTTAATTACCGACGATAGATTTGTTCATAATACTAAACACATCCCGGATTTAATAAAACCTGAGTATTGGCGTTATCACTTCCCCGGTATGCCGGGACAATACAGGCCCCTGAGAGCATTGACCTTTATGTTTGATTATTCCATATGGAAAAAGGATCCATTCGGTTATCATTTGACCAGCCTTATTTTACATATACTAAATGTAATTATTTTATATTTCTTTATTTCTTTTTTCTTTAAAAACAAAATGCTTGCTTTTCTTACATCTCTTCTTTTTGCCGTACATCCTGTCCATGTAGAATCAGTAACATGGATGAAGAACCGGACAGACCTCCTATGCCTCATTTTCTATATGTTATGCCTGATGTTTTATATGAAATACACAGAACTGGCCCGGAATAGCCCTTTCTCACTTTCGCGCGCTCTCACTCTCTTATTCTCTATTCTCTGTTTTATTCTTGCTTTATTGTCCAAAGAAATGGCTGTTTCATTGCCAATAGTTTTAACTATGATTGTTTATTTGTTTTCTGAACCTGAAAAGAGAACAAAGAATTTTATAAAGACCATTCCGTTCTGGATAATTGAAATCGGATATATTGCTTTTTTGTTTGGGGTTGTTAAAACAGTCCCTTATCCGGAGAGGGAACTTCATTTCGGTTTATTTTCGGTGGTTTTCACGTTATTTAAGACAATAGGACATTATATAAAGGTAGTTACATTTCCTGTTGATCTGTGTGCGTGGCGCGAATTGGAAGTTGCAAGTTCAATCTTGGAATTGGATGTTTTGCTTTCAGTCCTGCTAGTAGCAGTACTGCTAATAATTGCCATTAGGTATATAAAGATTAATAAAACGGTTTCTTTTACTATACTATGGGTGCTTATTACACTTTTACCTGTGGCAAACATAAAACATATCCCTGCCGGCAGGCCTTTTGCCGAACAGCGTCTTTACATACCGTCGGTTGGTTTTTGTATTATTATTGCTTTGATTTTTGAATGGTTTATGAGACAAGGGGGGGTAAGAAAAAGGGCAGCGGTACTTATTTTTATTTTGTTATCAGGTTTTTATTCTTTACAGACAATAAACAGAAACAGGGACTGGAAAAACGGGATAACACTCTGGTCAAAAACTGCCATACAGGTGCCTAATAATTATTCAGTCCATACGAATTTAGGGGTTGAATATCTTGACAGGAATCAGGATGATAGAGCACTGCAGGAATTTGAAACAGCATTAAGGATTTATCCGTATTATTCAAAAGCTCATACTAATATTGGTAATATTTATCTGAAAAAAGGAATGGTTGACAAGGCAATAGAGAAATATAAACAGGCTATTAATCTTGAACCGGACAATCCGGATATCCACTATAACCTTGCTGTTGCATACGGCAAAAAGGGATGGCTGGATATGGCAGAGAAGGAAATACAGGAAGCTGTGAAATACGGCACACACCCGGTTAAGAGAAAGTCCGCAAAGTAGAAAACGCGAAGCCCCGTACCTGACATGGTACAGGGCGGAAGGCACAGGATAAATAACACTAAGTGCGCAAAGTCGTTAAAAATAATGCAAAAAGAAATGACAACTGTTAAACAGAAAATACTACTGGTGATATTCGGGTTGTGTTTAACCGTAATTTTACTTGAGGCAGGACTGCGGATAGCAGGATTTATATATTTATCTTTACAGGAATATAGGAATATAGTTTCCTTAAAACAAAAGGGAACATATCGTATAATGTGTCTGGGCGAATCTACTACTGCTTCCGGAGGTAAATATTCTTATCCCAGCCAGCTCCAAAGGATTCTAAATCAGAATGACGCAGGGCTAAAATTCAGCGTAATAAACAAAGGTATAATCGGAACCGACACATCGGTAATAGTTTCAAGATTAGAATATAATTTAAGCAAATACAAGCCCGATATGGTAGTTACAATGATGGGTATAAATGATGAAAGAAAATATATTGTGCCATATAAAGATACTGCCACTTCAAAGGTTATGCAGTTTTTTAAATCGTTCAGAACATACAAGCTGGTAAAACTTCTGTACCTGCATATTATAAACAAAGCCGAAGAAATGGGAGTATATAAACAGGAAGAAATAGAAGAAGATATTGATTTAGAAACGGATATCCCGATACAACTAACTGGTTTCAGAGAAAGAAAAAGAATGTATAAGGATGCTATAGAAGTAAATCCGGAGAACGACAAAGCTTATGTTAAGTTGGGATGGTGTTATAAAAAGGAAAGGGATTATGGTAAGGCCGAAGAAATGTTTGGAAAAGCCGTGGAGATAAATCCGAATAATGATGAGGCATATATTGGGTTGGGATGGTGTTACAAGAAATACTATATAGCGAAAGAAATATTTAATAAGGCTATAAAAATAAATCCAAGAAACTATCTGGCATATATTGGACTAGGAACTTACTATAGAGACAAGGGGGAGAATGATAAAGCCGAAAAAATGTTCAATAAAGCTATAGAAATAAATCCAAGGAATTATCTGGTGTATGTAAAATTAGGGTGGGGTTATATATACCGAAGAGAATATAATAAAGCGGAAGAAATATTTATAAAAGCAATAAAGATGGATCCCAAAAATGATAGACTTTATGGTGGATTAGCCCGTTGCTATAAAAAACAGGGGAAAGACGACCTCGCTATGGAATGTTTTAGAAAGGCAAACGAATTAAGATTAGAATATTATAATCCTATAACACACCATAACTATCAAAGGCTTGTGGAAATCTTAACCCAAAGGGAAATAGAGCCGGTATGTGTACAGTATCCTATGCGTAGCGTAGAGCAGTTAAAGAAAATGTTAGAACCGTATAAAGGCATTGTTTTTTTTGTAGATAATGAAATGGTTTTTAAAAAAGCCGTGGAACAGGCAGGTTATAATAAGTATTTTAAAGACATGTTTGGCGGCAGTTTCGGTCATTGTACGCCAATAGGCAACGGACTATTGGCTGAAAATATTGCAAGTGTTATATTGAATGAGTGCTTTAATAAATAGAAAAAAGTAATACGCAGATTACACGGAATTCTCGCAGATTACGCAGAATCCGCCAGACGGCGGACGCAAAGTACACAAAAAGATGATATAATTCAGCGGTCTTTACGAAGTTTTTGCGTTTTTAGCATTGATTAACAATGAATAGAAAATTAAAATACATATTAACCGTACTTCTCTTTATACTGGCCGTTGTTTTTCTTATAAGGACAATAACAGGTTATGATGTCTGGTGGCATCTGAAAACAGGCGAATACATCGTAAAAAACCTTGCCATACCCAGGACCGATATTTTTTCCATTCCGGCATACGGGAACCAGTGGATGGACCTTCACTGGTTTTTCCAGGTAATTCTTTATATTTTTTATGCCGTGTTTGGTATAAGCGGTCCCATCCTTCTTCAAATGTTATGCATACTTACATTGCTTATTCTCCTTTTCCGTTTTTACGGACAGGATGACAATTTCCTCTTAAGAATCTTTTTAATATTTTTGCTCCTGGTGGCTATCAGTACACGCTTTATAATACGTCCCGAAATGGTAAGTTATATACTTTTATTTTTTTGTTTCAGTATTCTTTATGAATACAAATACAATAACAGGGATTATCTCTGGTTTCTGCCGGTTATTCAACTTATATGGGTAAACTCGCATTCATTGTTTGTTCTTGGTCTTGTGCTTATGTTTTCTTATCTTATAGGCGAACTTTTGTCTGCTATGAGGCCAAAATTTCTCCTTCCTGACCGGTACCGGCTAAAAGGGAAAAAATACCGGAGATTAGCCGGTATTTTTTCCGTTTCCGTAATTATTTGTTTTATTAACCCCTTTACATATAAAGGTGTAATTTATCCTTATACCCTCTTTGTCGAAATCGGCGGATGGGCAAGGAAATTTATGCCGGGGATATCTGAATTTATACCGCCTTTTTCCCATCCCGAGATCCTGCTGCAGAGCATGCCTTTAATATGCTATATCATATTGATTTCTGTTTCTGCAGTATTCATTGTTTTGAATATAAGGCGGATAGATTTTTCACATTTTTTGGTTTATGTAATTTTTTTATACTTTTCCGTATTAACAATAAGAAATACTGCTATATTTGCGATAGTCGCAGTACCTATAACAGTTATTAATGCAAATCAATTTTTTGCCAATTCTAACCGGAATTTTGCCGGAACAAATGTTAAGGTTAATATTATAAAAAACATATCTGCCGGTGTTCTTGCTTTAATTATTTCCGGACTTATATACTCCATAGTTACAAACCGTTATTATATAAGAGAGCGTGATTATACAAGATTCGGCTGGGGGGTTTCGCAGTTGGTTTATCCGGAGAAAGCCGTTGATTTTGTAAATAAAAAGAAAATAAGCGGCAATTTCTATAACAGTGCTGATATAGGGGGCTACCTCATCTGGAGATTCTATCCTGAAAGAAAGGTTTTATTTGATATGCGTGTGGAGATATATGGGCTTGGCTTCGCCATGCATTGGAATGAGTGTTTACAGGATTTTCGCAGGTGGGAGCAACTGGCAGACAGGTACGGTGTCAATTTTGTTCTTATAAATCACAATTCTTTTGAGGCCGAGCAGATTTTACCCGAATTGGCAAGGCATAAAAACTGGGAATTGGTTTATTTTGATGAAATTACATCTGTATTTATCCGCAACCTGCCTGAAAATCATAATATTATAAAATCGGAGGTATTGGATTTCTCATTGTCTCAGGAATCATTTAAAAAAGAGAATTTTTCACTGGGTATATTGAATAAAGCCAGATTTTTTCATCTGATCGGCAGGATACAGGAAGCAGAGTATATATACAGAGAAACACTGAAGGCATTTCCCGAATATTATGAGATTTATTTTGCATTAGGGATACTTGAGAGACGTATTTCTAATTGGCCGAAAGCCATTGAAAATTTCAGAAAAGCACTTGCAATAAATTCGCGTTATCCGCCTGCCCGCTTTCATCTGGCTGAGGCACTTTATTATTTAGGAAATGTTTATTACAATTCCGGGAATTTTGCTGAAGCACAAAAGAGCTATGAAGAATCCATAAGGTTTAATCCGGGTTTTGCTCTGTCATATTCAGGGTTGGGGAATGTATATAAGAAAAAAGGACTGATTAATAAGGCAGTAGAATTTTACGAAAGGGCTTTGGCAATAGACCCTTTTTCGGCAAGAACACATTTTAAGCTGGGATATGCCTATGAAGATATTGGTATGTATATACAAGCAATCGAACATTACAAGAAGGCAATACAGTTCAGTTCCGGGTATGTTCAGGCACATTTTAATCTTGGCAATGTTTACATGTCAAGCGGTATGCTTAATGAAGCTATAAAAAAATATAAAAAAGTAATACAGTTAAATCCGAAATTTGCAGGAGCATATTATCATCTGGGCTGGATATATAAAGAAAAAGGGGATTATAAAAGTGCAGTTAAAAACTGGGAGAAATACCTTGAATTGAACCCCGGTTCGCCGGAGGCAGAGGTTTTGCGTATAGAAATCTCCGCCATTAAATCACGAATAGATACGCACGAATAAAGACAAATCCGTCGCAGCGGACGAATGGACACGAATATAAAAAGACTTAATTCGTGATAATTAGTGATGGAATTCGTGATTTTCTATTCGTGATTTAAAAAAAGTACTTGACAAAACCTCGAAAATTCTTTATAAGTATAGTAGCGAGGCGATGAGATTGCCGAGCTGCATACTTACATCGCTTTTGATATAAATATAGTAGGAACGATAATAGCAAACCCAGAACGGCGGTTCAAAAGTTCAATGGTTCAAATGTTCTGAAAGGACTTAAGAACTAATGAACAAACGAACAAATGAACTGAC